>NZ_JBITSK010000004.1:338854-539086 GCF_044540565.1 Streptomyces sp. NPDC085931 | reverse complement strand
CAGCGTCCTCGACGCGAAGAATGGGAATGACCTCTTCGTCCATGGAGTCATCGTCGCAGACCACCCAGGGCGAACGTTGCCTGATGCGGCACTAGGGTGCTCGTGCCCTCGCTGGACCTGCTGGCGCAGACCGAGGCTGCCTGGCGCGAGGGCGGGCGTACGGGCGGTACGACCAGGCTGGCCACCTTCCCCTCGCCCGGCTGCATGCGCACCAGGGCCTGCAGGTTCAGCGCGCCGCGAGTCTGCGCGCCGCCTCCTTCACCGAGGCGCGCAGGCGGTCGCGGTCGGTCGCGTCGTCGCCGACCAGGATGCGCCGCATCTGCGGGACGACGGCGGTCCAGTTGGCGAGGGCCGTCAGCAGGAAGAGCAGGTCGGCCGCCGGGATCGCGTCGGTGACCACGCCCCGGTCCTGGCCGTCCCGCAGGGCGGCGACCTTGCGGCGGTAGTGCTCCTGGCGGTCGGACTCGTGGGGCAGTTCGGCGCTGCCGTACTCCAGGCCCTCCCAGAAGAGCAGGCGCAGCAGCTCCGGATGGGCGGCGTGGTAGTCCATCAGGCGGTCGATCCAGCCCTCCAGGTCGTCCGGGTCGACGGGCACGGCCTCGGCGAGGTGGAGCATCTTGCGCTCCAGGACGATCGCGAACAGCTCCGCCTTGTTGCCGAAGTAGGCGTAGATGAGCTGCTTGTTGGCCTTCGCCTCGGCGGCGATGCGGTCGATGCGGGCACCGGCGATGCCGTGCCGGGCGAACTCGGCGACCGCCGCCTCGAAGATCCGGGCCTTGGTGGCCTCGGGGTCCCTTGCTGCCATGGGGAGAGGGTAGCGCGCCAGGTAACCAACTGTTTGGTTGACAGGGAATGGACGGGCCGCCCATGCTGTTGGGCAGGTAGCCAACCAACCAGTTAGTTGTTAGAGCCGACTCCAAGGAGTCCTCCCCTCATGTCCTCAGCGACCACGACCGTTCCCCGCCGCACGGCCCCCGCAGGGCGGGACCGTACGCCCGCGCCCGGCCTCTTCCTCACGTTGATCGCGGTGTGCAGCGCGGTGACCGCCGCCAACATCTATCTCGCCGCGCCGCTGCTCTCCCTCATGGCCCGCGACTTCGGCTCGGCGCCCTCGGCCGTCGCCTGGATCGCCTCGGTCGCGCAGCTCGGCTACGCCGTCGGCCTGCTGTTCTTCGCCCCGCTCGGCGACAGCGCGAACCGGCGCCGGCTGGTGGCCGGGCTGACGCTGGTCACCACGGTCGCGCTGCTGGCCAGTGCGGTCGCGCCGGGTGTCGGGGCGCTCGCGGTGGCCGTGTTCGTCGCCTCGGCGGCCACGGTGATCCCGCAGCTGCTGGTGCCGCTGGTCGCCGAACGCGCGCCCGCCGACCGCCGGGCGCGGCATGTCGCGGCCGTCATAGCGGGCCTGTTCACCGGGATCGTCGGGGCCCGGGTGCTGGGCGGTCTGGCCGGGCAGGCCTTCGGCTGGCGCTGGGTGTTCGCGGGCGCGGCCGTGCTCACGCTCGCCCTGGGCCTGGCCACCGCCGCCGTCCTGCCCACGCGGCGGCGCGGGACCGGCTCGCTGTTCTCGGGCCTGGCCGCCCTGCCGAAGGTGCTGCGCAGCTCGCCCGACCTGTGGCGGGCCTGTGTGCGGCAGGCCGGCATGTTCGGCGCGTGGAGCGCGCTGTGGACCTCGCTCGCGCTGCTGCTGACCGGACCGGCGTACGGGCTGTCCACCGCGACGGCCGGGCTGTTCGGCCTGTTCGGGCTCACCGCCACGGCGGTGGCGCCGCTGGCCGGCGGGCTCGTGGACCGGTTCGGCGCGGCCCGGGTCGTGCGGTCGGCGTATCTGCTGGCCGCCGTGGCGGTGCCGCTGTTCTGGCTCGGCGGTCACGCGCTGGTCGCGCTGTTCGCCGCAGCCGTCCTGATCCACGCGGCGCTGGTCGCCTCGCACGTCGCCAACCAGACCCTCGCCCTGACGGCGACCGCCACCCCGGCCACCGCCAACACGGCCTACGTCGTCGCCGGTTTCGCGGGCGGCGCGGCGGCGTCGGCCCTGGCGGGGGCGGCGTACAGCCACTTCGGCTGGGGCGGGGTGTGCGGGGTCGCGGGCGTGTGGCTGGTCCTGGGGTGGGGGCTCAGCTGGTCGCGACGGTGACGCTCAAAGAGGGAGAGCCCCCGGCGGTCGCCGGGGGCTCCATGCGGCGGTCAGGTCAGGGACGTGACGTCCAGCTCGCCCTCCGCGTACTGCCTGCGCAGCACCTTCTTGTCGAACTTGCCGACGCTGGTCTTCGGGACCGACTCGATGACCGTCCAGCGCTCCGGGAGCTGCCACTTGGCGATCTTCCCCTCCTCGGCGAGGAAGGCGCGCAGGGCCTCGAAGCCGACGGTGGCGCCCTCCTTGAGGACGACCGTGGCCAGGGGGCGCTCGCCCCACTTGTCGTCGGGGACGGCGACGACCGCCGCCTCGGCGACGTCCGGGTGGGACATCAGCGCGTTCTCCAGCTCCACCGAGGAGATCCACTCGCCGCCGGACTTGATGACGTCCTTGGCGCGGTCGGTGAGGGTGAGGAAGCCGTCGGGGGAGATGGTGCCGACGTCGCCGGTCTTGAGCCAGCCGTCCTCGCTGAACTTGTCGGCGGGGCGCAGCGGTTCGGCGTCCGGGCCGTTGTAGTAGGCGCCGGCGATCCACGGGCCGCGCACCTCCAGCTCACCCGCCGACTCGCCGTCCCAGGGGAGACGTTCGCCGCCGGGGCCGGTCAGCCGGGCCTCGACACCGGCCGGGAAACGGCCCTGGGTGAGGCGGTAGGCGAACTCCTCGTCCGTGCCGACCGCGGCGGCCGGGGGACGGGCCACCGTGCCCAGCGGGGACGTCTCGGTCATGCCCCAGGCGTGGCAGACGCGCATGCCCAGCTTGTCGAAGGCCTCCATCAGCGACGGCGGACAGGCCGAGCCGCCGATGGTGACCTGGGTGAGGGAGGAGACGTCCCGGGGGTGCGCGGTCAGCTCCGCGAGCAGGCCCTGCCAGATGGTCGGCACGGCGGCGGCGTGGGTCGGCCGCTCGCGCTCGATCATCGCGGCGAGCGGGGCCGGCTGCAGGAAGCGGTCCGGCATCAGCATGTTCACGCCGGTCATGAACGTGGCGTGCGGCAGGCCCCAGGCGTTCACATGGAACTGGGGGACCACGACCAGGGAGGTGTCCTGGTCGGTCAGGCCCATCGACTGGGCCATGTTGACCTGCATGGAGTGCAGGTAGATGGAGCGGTGGCTGTAGACCACGCCCTTGGGGTCGCCGGTGGTGCCGGAGGTGTAGCACATGGCGGCGGCCTGGCGTTCGTCCAGCTCGGGCCAGTCGTAGGAGGTCGGCTTCCCGGCGATCAGGTCCTCGTACTCGTGCACCCGCGCGGTCGCCTCCGCGAGCAGGGAGCGGTCCCCGGGGCCGGTGACGACCACGTGCTCGACGGTCTTCAGGTGCGGCAGCAGCGGGGCGAGCAGGGGCAGCAGCGAGCCGTTGGCGATGATCACGCGGTCGGCGGCGTGGTGGACGATCCAGGCCAGCTGCTCGGGCGGGAGGCGGAGGTTCAGGGTGTGCAGGACCGCGCCCATGGACGGGATCGCGAAGTAGGCCTCGACGTGCTCCGCGTTGTTCCAGGCGAGGGTCGCCACGCGTTCGTCGGCCGTGACGCCGAGGTCCTCCCGCAGCGCGTGGGCCAGCTGGGCCGCTCGGGCGCCGATCTCCGCGAAGGAGCGGCGGTGCGGTTCGTCCTCACCGGTCCACGTGGTCACCTGCGAGGTCCCGTGGATCGTCGACCCGTGGGTCAGGATCCTCGAGATCAGCAGCGGTACGTCCTGCATGGTGCTCAGCACGGCGTCCTCCCGGGGCGACATTGCCTACGCGGTGGTAAGGGTTGCGCTGATTCTGCGCACATACCAAGCGGTATGTCACTAGGACCGGGTGATCGATCACATCACGCCATGCGGGCGCGGCAGCTCACAGCGGTGCCGGACAGCGCCCCGTGGAGCCTCTCACCAGGCAGAACGGCGGGTGTCACGAGCGGACGAGTCCCAGCTCGGCGTCCTCGCGCAGCTTGCCCAGGGCCCGGGAGACGGCCGACTTCACCGTGCCGACGGACACACCGAGCACCTCGGCCGTCTGGGCCTCGCTGAGGTCCTCGTAGTACCTGAGGACCACCATCGCCCGCTGCCGGGCGGGCAGCCGCATGATCGCCCGCCACATCGCGTCGCGCAGCGCCTGCTGCTCGGCCGGGTCGTCACCGCCGGGCACCGGATCCGGCTCGGGCAGCTCGTCGCAGGCGAACTCGTCGACCCTGCGCTTGCGCCACTGCGAGGTCCGCGTGTTCAGCAGCGCCCGGCGCACATAGCCGTCGAGGGCGCGGTGGTCCTCGATGCGCTCCCAGGCGACGTACGTCTTGGCGAGCGCGGTCTGCAGCAGGTCCTCCGCGTCACTCGGGTTACCGGTGAGCGAGCGGGCGGTACGCAGCAGCACCGGCTGGCGGGCCCTGACGTACGACGAGAACGACGGGTACGGAAGGGTCTGCGCCGTGGGTGCGGCCGCCTTCGAAGCGCTCGTGCAGACGAGTGTGGTCATGGCTCAACGCTATGAGCGGGGCGGTGCGGGCGGATCGGCCGCAGGTCCCGAAGCGGGGTCCCCCTCAGGTTGTAGGGGTGGGGCCGACTCCACCTCCTGTAGGTGGAGCGGCGGGGGCCGCGTACTGCGGGTTCACCCCTGGGGGTCGTCGGTGAGGACGAGGGCGGGCGTCGGGGCGCCCCGGGCGGCCGCGGCGGTCACCGCGGGCGGAGCATGAGAAAACGCCTGCGCGGCGGTACCGGAGCACCGCCGCTCAGACGCTTGTCACCCCACGAAGCACACCCCACCCGGACGGCGGGCCGGCGCACCGGCCCGCTCAGCTCACCACCACAGCGGGGCGAAGCTGACGGCGGTGTTGGCGTTGCCCTGGTTGACGGCCGTGAACGCCGAGCCGTTGACCTGGGCGGTGTTGCTCTGGTTCGAGGCACCCTCACCCACCGCCTGCTGCTGGGTGGTCGCCGCGTTGCCGAAGTTGTCACCGCCGACGCCGCTGCCGAGGATGCCCTGCTCGGCCTCGGTGACGGCCGCGATGGATCCGTTGTCCGCGAAGGCGCCGTTGTCCGCCGCCGCCACGCCGGTGAGGAGAGCGGCTGCGAGCGGAAGGGCGGAGACGGCGGCGATGACGCGGGCGGTACGGATGCTTGCCATGGTGTTGTCCCTCCAGGACGTCGGAACCGTGCGCACCGGCCGCTGGCCGTGCGTGCGCGAACTGCTGCTGAAGTACTGCTGCCACCAGGGAAGTCGGCCGGCCGCCCTGGCTTTCCGTGCGACGTCGCGAGTCCAGAGTTGCCCACCGAATCCCCGGCGAACCACCCCGGAAGCCACCATTCGCACGCAAGCGTGATGACAAGTCGATAAACCCCTTCGCATCACTTCCGTCCCCCACAGGGGCGGAAAGGGGCGCTCGAACCCGGGGGCCGCAAGGGATGAAGCGTTCCCGCACTTTTCGGGCACAGCACCCCGCTCCGGCGCGTCGCGGCCGTTCCCTCTTTCTTTTTTCGAACGTACGTACGAAACTAGAGTCATGGCCACCACCGACCGGCAGGCCACGACGCTGGCCCTCGCACACGCCCTGTCAGCCGCCGAGCGCGGGCTGGCCGTCATCCCCCTGTCGCGCACCAAGCTGCCCGCGCTGCGCTCCCCCCACCGCGACGACCCCACGCCCTCCCCCTGCCACGGCGCGTGCGGCCGCCTCGGCCACGGGGTGTACGACGCCTCCAGCGACCCGGCCCGCATCCGCGAACTGTTCGCCGCGGCCCCCTGGGCCACCGGCTACGGCATCGCCTGCGGCCTGCCCCCGCACCACCTGATCGGCGTCGACCTGGACGTGAAGACCGGCACGGACTCCTCGGCCGCCCTGCGCGAGCTGGCCCTGCGGCACCTGTTCACGATCCCCCCGACGGTGGTGGTGGTGACCCCCTCCGGCGGGCGTCACCTGTGGCTGAGCGGCCCGCCCGACCTGGTCGTCCCCAACTCCGCGGGCCGCCTCGCCCCCGGCATCGACATCCGGGGCGCCGGCGGCTACCTCGTCGGCCCCGGCTCCCGCACGGACCGGGGCGTGTACGCCGCCGCGCCCGGCACCGCCCACCTGCCCCCCGCCCGCTGCCCGCGCTCCCTGCTGCGGCTGCTGCTCCCGCCGCCCCGCGCCCACCACCCCACGTCCGCGGCGGGCGGCGGACACGGCGAGGGCCTGGTCCAGTTCGTCCTGGCCGCGCACGAGGGCCAGCGCAACACCCGCCTGTTCTGGGCGGCCTGCCGGGCCTACGAGGACGGCATCGGACCGGCGCTCGTGACCCCCCTGGTCGAGGCGGCCCTGAACACCGGCCTGTCCGAGCGCGAGGCCCGCGCGACGATCGCCTCGGCGGCCCGGATGACGGGACACCGGCCCTGACCCGAGCCCTGTCCCTGAGCACCGGAAGACCCCCATGCACCCGTACGGCAACACCCCGGCCATGGCGCTCGCCCGCCTCGTCCTGGCCTCGGGCCGCTCGGTGGACCTCGCCGAGCTGCGCTTCACCTCGACCTACGGCGACCTCCCGGCGGGCTACCCCTGCAAGCCGGTGAACGACCTGCGCATCGCCCGCCTGGTGCGCGCCGCCGAGCGCGCCCGTCCCGGGACGCCGGTCCATCTGGTGCCGCCCGCGCGCGAGTACCCCGACCAGTACGCGGGCGGCCTCGGGCCCGTGGAGGTGCTCCCGGCCGTGGCCTGCCTGGGCACCTTCCAGTCCACGGCCCTTAACCCGGCCCACGACCCGGTCAGCTACCGCTCGCGCCTGGTCGTCGTCTGGTTCCAGGCCACGCCCCGCCTGCCGTCCGGCTGCGACGCGGAGCCCGCGCTGCGCGACCTCGACTGGGCGGCTCTGGCCCGGGACGCCCGGACGGTTGCGTAGGGTCGTGCGATGAGCGTCTCCCGCACGGAACTGCTGCGCGACCAGTTCGAGTTGGCCTGGTCGTTGTTCGAGTACCACCTGGAGCGGCTGGAGCCGGAGGACTTCCTCTGGGAGCCCGCGCCGCACTGCTGGACGATGCGCCGGGCCGCCGACGGCACCTGGACCCCGGACTGGGCGGACACCGAACCCGACCCGGTCCCGGTGCCCACGATCGCCTGGGTGAGCTGGCACATCGGCTGGTGGTGGACCGTCGCCCTGGACCACGCGCAGGGCCGCCCGCCCCACGACCGCGCGGACGTCGTCTGGCCCGGCGGGGGCGCCCCGGCCGTCACCTGGCTGCGGGACCTGCGCGCCCGGTGGCTGTCCGTCCTGGACGGCCTGGGCGAGAGGGACCTGGACGCCACGGCCGGGTTCCCGTGGCCCGGCGATCCCCGGTACACCGTGGCGCACACGGTGGCCTGGGTGAACACCGAACTGACCAAGAACGTGAGCGAGATCGGCCAGCTGCGGCTGCTGCGGGCGGCCTCGGCGGTACGTCAACATCATTAACCGCACGTCTGTGACCTGCGAGAAGGCGGTTCGTTGAAACGAGCATGCGAACCCGTCTGCTCTCCCGTGCCGCCGTGCTGCTGCTCGCCCTCGTCGCCCTCCAGGGCGGCTCTCCCGCCCTGGCCGGTGAGGGCGGCGGCGGTGACAGCCGGTCGGGATCGATCGATCCGCTCACCCCGTTCGCGCAGGGCGCCTCGGCCCTCGCCGGCATGGCCCAGCCGTTCTACACCGCGTTCAGCCGGGCCGTCTCGCCGCCGCAGGCATGATCCCGGGGCGCGGGCGCATGGCCCGTGGCATCGTGAGGGCATGAGCATCGACGTGCGCCCCGCGACGGACTTCGAGGACGTCCGCGTCGTGCTCGGCCCGAAGTCGCCGACCGCGAACGTCTGCTGGTGCCTGAGCTACCGGATCCCCTCCAGGCTCAACAACGAACTGCGCGGCCCGGCCCGCGGCGCCTACGTCGCCGAGCTGTGCCGCGCGGACGTGCCCCCGGGCGTGCTCGCCTACGACGGTGACGAACCGGTCGGCTGGGCCGCCGTCGCCCCGCGCGCGGACACCTCCTTCGCCCGCAACCGCAAGATCCCGCACGTCGACGACCTGCCCGTCTGGTCGCTGTGGTGCGTCCGGGTCCGCCCCGGCCACCGCAAGCAGGGCATCTCCCACGCGCTGATCGCCGGCGCCGTCGACTTCGCCCGGGCCCACGGGGCACCGGCGATCGAGGCGTACCCCCTGGACAACGGCGACGCCAGGGTCGACCTGACGATGGCCTACGCCGGTCTGCGCAAGAACTTCGAGCGCGCCGGCTTCAGCTGGGCGGCGGCCACGACCTCGGTCCTGGCCGGTCACCCCCGGGTGCTGATGCGGCTCGACCTGCGCTGATGAGGGCCCGACCCGCGCCATGGAAAAGGCTCGACCGCTGGCGACGGGGGATGCACCAGCGGTCGAGCTATGGCCAAGGGTAACAAGCGCTTGTGCGGGACGAGCCGACTGACCGTCAGGAAGTCGGAGTTGTGACTGGTATCACTCAACTTCCTTGCTGCTTGGGCCCGTTGGGACAATCGGCCGGCTCACTCCCCGCACGGCGGATCGTACGAGAGCCGGGACAGGTACGCGCGCCAGGTGTCCGGCGTCAGCACGTTCCGGGTCATCGAGCAGATGCGGTCCACCGCCCGGTCGACGTCCAGGTCCCAGATCCGGATGGTGTCCGCGCCGCTGGACACCCCGAGCATGTGGCTGTTCGGGCTGAACGCCAGGAAGTTGCCGGTCCTGGCGCCGGGGCTCATCGACTGGCCGATCGCGGTGGCCCCGGACGGGTCGGCGACGTCCCACAGCCGGACGGTGCTGTCGTTGCCGCCGCTGGCCAGGGTGCGGCCGTCCCGGCTGAACGTCAGGGACACGACCGCTTCCGTGTGGCCGGTGAGACGCTTCTCCTGGGAGGCACGGGCGGGGTCCGTCACGTCCCACAGGCGCACGGAGGTGTCGTCGCCGGCACTGGCCAGCGTCCGGCCGTCGCGGCTGTAGGCGAGGGCGTTGACGGCTCCGCGGTGGCCCCTGAGCGGGGTGCCCCTCAGCGTGATCCGGGCGGGGTCGTCCGCGTCCCACAACCGGATGGTGCCGTCCGCGCTGCCGCTGGCGAGCGTGCGGCCGTCGGGGCTGAACACCAGGAAGTTGACATACCCCTTGTGACCGGTGAGGGGCGCGCCGAGCGGCCGGGGACGGGACGGGTCGGCGATGTCCCACAGCCGGATGGTCCGGTCGTCGTGGGCGGTGGCCAGCACGCGCCCGTCCGGACTGAAGGCGAGCGGGTCGGCGTACCGGATGCGCAGGGGGATCGAGGAGCGGTACGGAACAGGGCGCTCCGGGTCGCTGAGGTTCCACAGCCGCACGGTCCGGTCGCCCGTCACGGCCGCGACGGTCCGGCCGTCCGGGGAGAACTCCAGGGTGCGCACCCCGTCCTCGCCCGGCCGGAAGGGCTCGCCGATCCGGACCGGCCTGCCGGGCGTCCGCACGTCCCACAGCCGGACCCGGCCGTCCCGCCCCGCCGTCGCGAGCACCCGCCCGTCGGAGCGGAACGATCCCGTCCGGCCGATCATGTCCGACCTCGGCAGCGCCCACAGGCGGACCTTGTTGTCGCCCGTGCCGGTGGCGAGGGTGCGGCCGTCGGGGCTGAAGCCGAGCGCGTACATCTCCCCGCTGCTGCCCGCCAGGGGGCCGCCGACCTGGGACGCGTACGCCGGATCGTCGACCTTCCACAGACTCGCGGTGCTGTCCGCGCTGGCGGCGGCGAGCATGCTGCCGTCCGGGCTGAACGCCACCGACCAGATCGGGCCGGTATGGCCGGTGAGCGGCGCTCCGATCTGCTTCGGGCGATGCAAATCGGCCATGTTCCACAGGCGGACGGCGTTGTCCTCGCCGCCGCTGGCGAGCGTCCTGCCGTCGGGGCTGAACGCCACCGAGTGCACGAGGGCGCCGTGGCCGGTCAGCGGCGCGCCGAGCCGCTGCGGCCGGCCCGGGCCGGCCACGTCCCACAGCCGGATCGTGCCGTCGTCACCGCCCGCCGCCAGCGTCCGGCCGTCCGGGCTGAACGCCACCGAGCGCGCCGCGGCCGTGTGCCCGGTCAGGGGTTCGCCGCGCGCTCGCGGCCGGCGCGGATCGGCCACGTCCCACAGCCGGACGGTGTGGTCGTCGCCCGCGGAGGCGAGCGTGCGGCCGTCGGGGCTGAAGGCGACCAGGTAGATCGTGCCCTCGTGGCCGGTCACCGGCGCGCCGAGCCGCTGCGGGCGCCTCGGGTCCGTCACGTCCCACAGCCGGATCGTGCCGTCGTCGGCGGCGCTGGCCAGCGTCCGGCCGTCCGGGCTGAACACCGCGCTGCTCACCCAGCTCGTGTGGCCGGTCAGCGGCCCGCCCAGGGGCTCGGGGCGCCGGGGGTCGGCCACGTTCCACAGCCGGACGGTCCGGTCGTAGCTGGCGGTGGCCAGGGTCCTGCCGTCCGGGCTGAACGTCGTGAGGTAGACGGCGCCGGTGTGACCGATGAGCGGGGTGGCCAGCGGGGCGTTCACGACGGACATCAGGCGGCTGTTCGCGCCCTCGTCGTCCGGCCGGAGCCGGTGGGCGACCAGGTCGAGCTGCGCCGACAGCGACGGATCGGTGTCCTGCACCCGGTCGGCCTGGGCCAGCACCTGCTCGAACACGGCGTCGTCGCGCTGCTGGAAGGCGATGACCGCCGACCCGACGGCCAGCACCGCGAGCACGACCAGCGCCGCCACCGCGCCCCGGGTGATCCACAAAAAGCGCCGGCGCAACCGGACCGAGGCGGCCAGGAACTCCACCGCGCTGCGGGTCAGGAACGTGTCCCCGGCCGACTCGGCCCAGGTGTGGGCCTGCTCCAGCCGTGAGCCCCGGTAGAGCAGGGAGGTGTCGCGGTCCGACTCCTCCCAGGCCCGGCCGTCCTCCTCGAGGCGCTGGCGCAGCAGATTGCCCTGGCGGTCCTCGTCGATCCAGTCGCGCAGGCGCGGCCAGGCGTGCAGCAGCGCCTCGTGGGTGATCTCCACCGTCTCCGCGTCCAGCGTCACCAGCCGGGCGCGGACCAGCGCTTCGAGGGACTCCTCGGTCTTGCCGGGGTCGTTCGACTCGTCCGCGAGCTGCCGCCGGGTGCCGCGCCGCCGCGTGGCCTGGGTGTCCTCGCCCAGTCTGACCAGGCGGAGCAGGAGGAGCCGGGCCGCCGTGCGGGCCGCCGGGTCGAGCCGGGACCAGGCCCGTTCGGCGGTCGCCGCGACCGCGCCCTGGATGCCGCCGGCCGCGCGGTAGCCGGCCAGCGTCAGCCGGCCCGCCTTCCGGCGCTGCCAGGTGGCGAGCAGGGCGTGCGACAGCAACGGCAGCACGCCGGCGTCGTGCGCCCCGCGCGGGCCGTCTGCGCTGACCTCCCGGACGATGAGTTCCGCCAGGCCCGGCTCCAGCTCCAGCCCGACGGCCTTGGCCGGTCCGGTCACCGCCTCGCGCAGTTCGGCGGCGGTGAGCGGGCCGAGCACCATGTGGCGGTGCTGGAGCGCGTCGGCCAGTTCCGGGTAGCGCAGGCAGCGTTCGTAGAAGTCGGCCCGGATGCCCAGGACGACGACCGCGGGGGCGGGTTCGCCGGGGCGGGCCGGGGTGCAGGCGGCGTGCAGGACCTGGATAAAGGCGCGGCGCTCCGCCTCGTCGGGGCAGAGGGTGAACGTCTCTTCGAACTGGTCGACGATGACGACCGGACGGGCACCGGCGGGGGCCTCGCGCCGGGCCCAGGCCGTGACGGCGGCGCGGACGGCGTCCGGGGGCGGGGCGGTGCGGGATTCCTCCGCCTCGGCGGCCCTCCCGGCGGCCGCCGCGACGACCGGCGCCAGGTCGGGTATCCGCCCGGTCAGCTCCGCGAGCGGATCCGCCCCCGGCACGAGCTGCACGACCTGCTCACCCCGCCCGGCTCCACCGGGCCGGACCCCGCCGTGATCGGGCGGGGCGTGATCGGTCCGGGTGGGATCGCCGCCGGGGGCGTGGGCGGAGCCGGGGTGGGGACCCCCAATGCCCTGACCTCGGCTGACGCCGGGGCTGCCGGGGCCGCCGGGGCCGCCGGAGTCGGGGCTGCCGGGCCGGGCGGGGTCGCCACCCTGGTCGTGACCGGCGCCCTGCCTTCCGGGGCCGGTGCCGTGTCCTCCGGGGCCGGTGCCCTGTCCTCCGGGGCCGGTGCCTTGGCCTTGGCCGCCGCCCTGTCCTCCGGGGCCGGCGCCCTGTCCTCCGATGCCGGTGCCCTGGTATGTCCTGGTGTCCGGGCCTGCCGTGGTGCCGTCGGTCGCGCGGCCGGCTCCGACCCGGCCGCCCCTGCCGCCCTTGCCGTCGTCGTCACCGTCGGCGACGCTCAGCGCGCCGTCCCGCAGGGCGGGCACCAGACCGGCGTTGAGCAGTGAGGACTTCCCCGCCCCCGACGCGCCCACCAGCATGACCAGGCCGCCCGTGCCGGACACCGCCCGGAGCTGCGTGACGAGCGCGTCCGTGCTCCGCTCCCGGCCGAAGAACCACCGCGCGTCCTCCCTGCGGTAGGAGGCCAGCCCCCGGTACGGGCAGACGCCGCCCGGCGCGGGCCGGGCCTCGGCGGGCGGCCCCTCCTCCGCCGCCGACGCCGCGGGACGCTCGCCCACCGGGTCGGCCACGGCGCGCTCCCACAGCCGCTGCCACTGCGCCAGGTCGTACAGGCCCGGGGAGACCGGCGTCGGCCGCGCCCGGCGCGCCTCGGGGATCAGCACGTGCAGCACCGCCGCGAGGGCGGTGAACTGGGCGGGTACGTTCCGCGCCCGGCGCCAGTCGCTGATCCGCTGGGCGGACACCCGTACCGGCCGCCCGCGTTCGTCGATCCGCTGCAGCCGCCCGACCGACTCGGACACACGCTTGAGTGGAGGGTTGCCCGCTTCCTTGTACAGCAGCGCGAGGCGTTCCGCGAAGGCGGTGCGTGCCCCCGAGTCGGAACTCAAGGTCTCCACTCCTCACTCGTCGCGCCGGGACGTCCGACGTCCGGTCCGGAAAACTCACTCTATACAGCTGACCTGCGGTAATAACCTCGTCTCAGCCCTGGAACCTCCCCGTCCACGGCCGGAAATGGCAGGATCCGGACCCAGCAAACGCACCCATCCGGTCAGCTTCCATCCGAGTCGGACGACGGTGACTCCACCGTTCGGCACCGGTCCCCACGAGGGGAGGGACCGGTGTCGGACGACGTGGTGATCCTCCCCTGCGGGCGGCGCCCTGCAACCCTGCCGACCGCCTTCCCCGACTCCGCCGGCCGGACTCTCCACCCAAGGCGACTGACGGCTCGTCAGTCGCCTTCGGGCTGCCGTACCGCCTCCGCAGCACGGGAGCGCACGCCGTCGGCGGAGGCCGGATTCGCCGGTTCGACCGCGGGCCCGCTGGGCAGTCACCTCCCGGTGGGCCGTCTCTGCCCGAGGCCCACGGTCCGTGACGCCGTCCGGAGGGGGACACAGGGTCATGAAGGTCGTCATGCGGGTCTTTGTCGACCGCGATCTCTGCTACGGATCGGCCGAGTGCGCCCACCGGGCCCCGGCGGTCTTCGACTTCGTCGACGGGTACGGCGTCGTCCGCCCGGGCCGGGAGCGGACGCCAGCGGACGACCCGGACGTGCTGGAGGCGGCGGAGAGGTGCCCGAGCCAGGCGATCGCCGTCACCAGGGCAGAGGCGCCCGACCACCCGTAGCGGGGGCGCCCGCATGCCGCTCCCCGACGTGCTCGCGGTCTTCGCCCACCCCGACGACGAGTCCCTGGCCGCGGGCGGTGTGCTCGCCCGGCACGCCGCGGCGGGCGCGCGCACGGCGGTCGTCACGGCGACCTGGGCCCCGGACACCCCGCGCGCCGCGGAACTGGCCGATGCCCTGCGCGCCCTGGGCACCGGCCCGCCCCGGATGCTCGGCTACGCCGACTCCCGCGTGCCGCACTCGGCCCCGGGCCGGCCCCGCCTCCTCGACGCCCCGCTGGACGAGACGGTGCGGGAACTGGTCGCGCACCTGCGCGCGTTCCGCCCGCGCATCGTGCTCACCCACGACGCGTACGGCGGGCTGACCGGCCACGAGGACCATGTGCACACCCACCGGGTGACCCTGCTCGCGGTCCATGCCGCCGGCCTCGAACGCCTCTGCCCGGACGCCGGCGACCCCTGGCGGCCGGACGCGCTGTACCTGGCCACGCACCCCCACTCGGCCGTCCGCTCCTGGGCCGGGCTCCTGGCTCCCGCCGGCAAGCGGATGCACACCGTCCCGGACGACCACGTCACCGCCGCGGTCGACGTGTCCCCCTGGCTGGACCGGAAGGTCGCCGCGATCCTGGCGCACCGCACGGAGGTCGAGCGCAAAGCCGCCCCGGGCCTGATCGCCGCGCTGCCGGACCGGGAGCGGGCGCTGCTGCTGGGCACGGAGTGGTACACCCGCCTCGCCGTGGCCCCCACGCCCGCGGCAGGCACCCGGCCGGAGGCGGACCTGTCGTCATGACGACGTGCCGAAGCTCCACCGCAGGCGGGACAGTGCCCGGGCCCGGGTCTCCACGACGGCCATCCGGGCCTCCCGTTCGCCCCGTTGCCGATGGGCCGGCTGCCCGGTGACCTGCCCGTCCCACTTGCGGTACAGCAGCCCCACCTCCCGCGAGAACCATCCCCGGCTCACGGCGTTCAGCGCGAGCAGCAGGCCCGTGTCCTCCGAGGCGGGCAGCGCCATCCAGCCGCCGAGGGCGAGCAGCAGCTCCCGCCGGACGAACAGCGAGGCCGGATGGACCTGCGCGAGGAACCCGTTGGCCTTCCAGTACTCCAGCACCTCCCCGCGCTCGATCACCCCCTCGGCGGGATCGCCCGGGAACCCGGCCGTCGACCCGTCGGGCAGCAGATCCAGCACCCGGGACGTCACCCAGGCGAGGCCGCGGTCCCCCTCCAGCACCGCCAGATCCCGCGCGAGCACCCCGGGCGCGAGCTGGTCGTCGGCGTCCAGCACCTTCACGTACGCGCCCTCGGCGTGCGCCAGCGCCATGGTCCGGGTCACCCCGGGCCCGCCGCCGCGCCCCTGCCGGAACGTCACCCGCCGGTCGACGGGCACGAACGGCCGTACGCCGTCGCCCTCCCCGTCCTCCTGGATCACCCAGTGCCACTCCCACCCCGCGGGTAACCGCTGCGCGCACAGCGACGCGTGGGCCTCCGGCAGGAAGCGGGCGTGGGGTCCGTGCACAGCGGTGACGACGACGATGCACCGACTCACAGGCGGGCTCACAGCCTTTCCGGGTACGGGACGCTCCTGCCGGACCGGGCAAGCAGCCGGCCCCCGACCGAACAGCTGGATCGGGGGCCGTGCTCACTGCTCGTCAAGCGGAGGCGGTGGGATTTGAACCCACGGTGACATCGCTGCCACGACGGTTTTCAAGACCGTTCCCTTAGGCCGCTCGGGCACACCTCCCCGCGCCTGCCGTGATCGGCGGCGCGGGGACAAGGGTAACGGGTCGGTGCGGGCGGGTGCGGGTCAGTTGTCGCCGACGCGAGAGCCCAGCGTGACCTCGGTGGTGCGCTGCTTGCCGTCGCGCTCGTAGGTGATCGTGACCTTGTCGCCCGGCTTGTGGGTCCAGATCTCGCCGATCAGCGTGGGGCCGGAGTCGATCGGGTGGCCGTCGAGCTTGGTGATGACGTCGCCCGGCTTCAGGCCCGCCTTGGCGGCCGGGCCGCCCGGCTCGACCGGGGCCGAGCCGCCCGCGCCCTGGTCGGTGATCTGCGCGCCGTCGGAGCTGTCGTCCAGGGAGACGGACGCGCCGATCTTCGCGTACACCGGCTTGCCGGTCCGGATCAGCTCCTGGGCGACGTACTTCGCCTGGTTGATCGGGATGGCGAAGCCCAGGCCGATCGAGCCGGACTGACCGGTGCCGAAGCCGCCGTTGCCGGTGGACTGGATCGCGGAGTTGATGCCGATGACGTTGCCCTGCGCGTCCAGCAGCGGCCCGCCGGAGTTGCCCGGGTTGATCGACGCGTCGGTCTGCAGGGCGCTCATGTACGACGCCTGGCTGCCGCTGCCGTCGCTGGAGGCCACCGGGCGGTTCTTGGCGCTGATCACGCCCGTCGTCACCGTGTCGGACAGGCCGAACGGGGCGCCGATCGCGATGGTCGCGTCGCCGACGGCGACCTTGTCGGAGTCGCCGAGGGTGAGCGGCTTGAGGTCGCTCGGGGCGTCCTTGAGCTTGATGACGGCGACGTCGTAGCCCTGCGCGTTGCCGACCACCTGGGCGTCGTACTTCTTGCCGTCCGGGAACGTCGCCGTGACCTTGCCGCCGTCCACCGCGTCCGCCACGACGTGATTGTTGGTGACGATGTGGCCCTGCTTGTCGAAGACGAAGCCCGTGCCCGTGCCGCCCTCGCCGCTGGTGCTCTCGGCCTCGATCGTGACCGTGCTCGGCAGTGCCTTGGCGGCCACGCCCGCGACCGTGCCCGGGTCGCGCTTGACGTCGCCGCCGCTGGTGGAGGAGGAGACGGTCGTCGAGCCGGTGCCGTCGTCGTTGTTCCTCGCCAGCGTGTAGCCGAGGCCGCCGCCCAGACCGCCCGCGACCAGCGCGGCGATCAGGATGGCGGCGATCAGCCCGCCGCGCCCGCGGCCGGACTTCGGCGCCGGCTGCTGGTACGACGCGCCCCAGCCGCCCGGACCCGGGCCGGAGCCGCCGTCGTGCGGACCGGCCGGCGGCGGGGGCGGGGGCCAGGAGGGGTCGGGGGCGGAGGAGGAGGCGCCGGGGTGCCCGGCGTCGCCGGGGGCGCCCTGTCCGTACGGCCCCTGGGGCGCCGGAGCAGCGGGAGCGTCCACCGGCACGGGGGGTGCGGAGGGGGCGGGGGGTACCGCGGTGCCCTCGTTCTCGGTGCTCACAGCTTCTCTCCTCGATCCACGGCTGTCTGTATCGGGTCGCACGCGGTCGCGCTCGTCCACGCCGGCCGGCGGGCCGGGCGCGCTACAGCTGTGCTTGTCCCTTTGTATGCCGTCAGCTTTTCCCACAGGCCGTCAGAGCACCATAAGCGGTGGCTGTGGGTCCGGGGCCATTCTTTATATAGGGCATCACTGACCAAAGGGGTGCAATCCCAGTGCCTCCGTCCGGACCTGCCGCGCGCTCCGGTCCGTCCGACCGGACGCGTACCCGCATGCGGTGGCACCATGACGCGGTGACCCACGCTCGCCGGCATCCGATCCAAGTCGTCGCCCACCGCGGAGCCTCCGAGGACGCCCCGGAACACACCCTGGCCGCTTACACCAAGGCGATCGAGGACGGCGCGGACGCGCTCGAGTGCGATGTGCGCCTGACCGCCGACGGCCACCTGGTGTGCGTGCACGACCGCCGCGTCAACCGTACGTCCAACGGCCGCGGCGCGGTCTCGGCCCTGGAGCTGGCCGACCTCGCCGCCCTGGACTTCGGCTCCTGGAAGACGCGCGACGCCTGGCGGGGGCGGGACGAGGAACCCGACTGGGAGCACCGCCCGGAGGACCGCGAGGCGACCTCGGTCCTCACCCTGGAGCGGCTGCTGGAACTCGTCGCCGACGCCGGGCGCCGGGTGGAACTGGCCGTCGAGACCAAGCACCCCACGCGCTGGGCGGGCCAGGTCGAGGAGCGGCTGCTGGTGCTGCTGAAGCGGTTCGGCCTCGACGCCCCGGCCTCCGCCGAGGAGTCGCAGGTCCGGGTCATGAGCTTCTCGGCGCGCTCACTGCACCGCGTGCGCGCCGCCTCGCCGACCCTGCCGACGGTGTATCTGACGCAGTTCGTCACGCCCCGGCTGCGTGACGGACGACTGCCCCCCGGGGTGCGGATCGCGGGCCCCTCGGTGCGCATCGTGCGCAACCACCCCGCCCACATCGAACGCCTGAAGCGGGCCGGCCACCAGGTGCACGTGTGGACGGTCAACGAGCCCGAGGACGTCGACCTGTGCGTCGGCCTGGGCGTCGACGCCATCATCACCAACCGCCCGCGCGCGGTGCTCGACCAACTCGGCCGCTGATGCCACCCGGGCCCACGCCGGCGACCCGGACGGCCCGGACGGCCCGGGCGGCCCGGGCGGCCCGGGCGGGCGGCCCGGTGACCCCGGAGGCCCCGTGAATCCCATCGGACCCACGCATGCCCCTTGACCTCGCCCCCGGGCGGACGGGATGCTCCCTTCTCGGCCACACCGACGATTTCCAGCCACGCGATCACGGGGAGTGCTCCGGCGCGTTCGATCCGTATTCGGTCGTGGTGAGTGCGTCACCGGACGTGGATTGGCCGGTTTCCGGTACAGGCCAATGGGGCATCCACACCGTGGCGTGGGGCGAAGGAGGTCTCGGGGGTGGCGTTGGTGGTGGCACAGGAGGTGCCCACGTCGTCGAGCATGGCCGTACCCCATGGCCCTGCGGGCGTGGGGAAGGCGAGGCACCGCATGCGGGCGCAGTTGCGCAGCGGCGGTGTAGCGGAATCGGTCATCGACGACGCCGTACTGATCCTTTCCGAACTTCTCAGCAACGCGTGCAAGCACGGCAGACCCCTGGGCGACGCCCTCGCCGGTGACGGCGACGTCCGCGCCGCGTGGCGCGTGGACCCGTCCGGCCGGCTCATCGTCGAGGTCACGGACGGCGGCGGCCCGACCCGCCCCGCCCCCGCGACCCCGTCGGTCACGGCCCACGGCGGCCGCGGGCTGAACATCATCACCGCGCTCGCCGACGACTGGGGCGTCCGGGACGACGTCCGCGGCGAGGTCACGGTCTGGGTGGTCGTCCACGACGACGTCCACGACCCGGACGCCGGCCACCGCCGCGACGACTTCGCGACCCGCGTCACCGCCCCGGCCGTGTCGCGGATACCGGGGCTGGACTTCGCGGACGCCTTCGACGATCTGGACTGAGCGGGACCCACCGCGACACGGCCACACCGCGACCCGGACGGAGCGTGACCGGACCGAGCGTGACCGGACCGAGCACGGCCCGCCGCGACACGGACCGCGTACGGTACGCCGCGACGCGGACAGCGTGCGGCCCGCCGCGAACACGGACGGAGCGCAGTGCGCCGCGACGTCGGCCGAGCGCGCGGACCCTGCGGCCGGACCGGGTGCGCGGACCCCGCGGCCGGACCGGGCGCGCGTGCGCCGCGCAGCGCAGCGCCCGGCGTTGTCCACAGGACCCCGTCCCCCGGGGCACGAACGGCTAGGCTCGCGCCCGTACGAGACCAGCCGTAACCGGGAGACCCATCGATGGCCAAGAAGCGACCCCAGACGAAGGCCAAGCGCCCGCAGACCACGGGCGGGGCCGGCGCCGTCGGCACCGAGGGAGACGTTCCGGTCGTCGGCGCCCGCGAACCCTGCCCCTGCGGCAGCGGCCGCCGCTACAAGGCCTGTCACGGCCGGGCCGCGGCCCACGCGGTGACCGAGCTGGTGCGCCGCCCCTTCGAGGGCCTGCCCGGCGAGTGCGACTGGGTCGCCCTGCGCGAGCTGGTCCCGGCGGCCACGGCCGAACTGCCCCTGAAGGACGGCCTGCCCGAGGGCGTCCCGTCGGTCACGCTGGCCACGGTCCTGCCGATGGCCTGGCCCGCCCTGCGCCGCGACGACGGCTCGGTCCTGCTCGGCCTGCAGAACGACACCTCGTCGGGCGACATCAGCCGCGACCTCGCCGACACCCTCCAGCGCGCCCTGGAGGCGGAGCCGGGCACACCGGTGCAGGCCCGCCGCGCCCCCGCCGACGGTCCGCGGCTGCAGGACCTGCTCGACCCCGACGGCGGCTTCGAGCCAGAAGTGCACAGCGGCTTCGAGTTCTGGGTCCCGGACGCGGAGAACGCCACGCCGGAGGTGGCCGCCTCCCTGGAGCGGGCCAACGCCGCGGCCATCCCGACCGTCAAGCTCCGGGGCGTGGACGCCGCGTACTGGTGCGAGACGCCGGAGAAGAACCATCTGCGGTGGGTCATGCCGCACCCCGAGGAGCAGCTTCTGGACGCTCTCGCGCGCCTGCACGCCGCGGGCCGTTCCAGCCTCGGTGAGGGCACCCGCCTGGTCGGTTCCTTCCGCGCTCACGGGCTCACGGTGCCGGTGTGGGACCTGCCCAGCGGCGTCTCGGCCGAGGACGTGGAGAAGCCGGCGGCCGAGTTCGCCGAGCGCCTCGCGGCGGCTCTGGCCACAAACGCGCCGCTGACGGCGGAGGAGCGCCGCGCGCGGGGCGGGCTGACCAACCGGCAGGTCACGCTGAGCTGAGACCCGGCGTGCGGCGGGCCGGGCGGGACCCGCCCGGCCGGTCCCCCACGTCCCCGGCGCGTCACAACTCCCCTCGGAGACACGCCAGTCGGTGACTGGAAAGGGCGAGATCGAATTTGCGAACCGCCGATCTCTTGTTACCGTTCCTGTAGCCCGGTTGCTGGTGCATCCCCCGTCGCCAGCAACCGGGTCTTTTTCATGGCCCCGGTTGCTCACGCAATGCGTTCGGCCGTCAACTCCCCGTTCTCCTGGGTCAGTTGCTCCCCGACCGCAGCAGCAGCGGCCCCTGTCCGGCCCGCCGGGCGAACTCCGCGATCGCCGTGTACGCCACCGGCCGGCCCCGCGTGGGCTCCCGGGGGGTCTCACAGGTGCCCGGCTCGTCCTCGGCCCCCACCGCGCAGGTGATCCGCACGGTCCGCGCCCCGGGCCCCATCAGGGTCAGCGCGGCGTCGAGCGCCTCGCCGGTGGCGTTGCGGTAGTAGGTCCGCGCCCAGGTCCGCGCGCCCTGCGTCATCACACAGGTCTGCGCCTCGACGCCGTCGGGGGAGGAGAGTCCGGGACCGCAGCGCACGGCGGTCGCCAGGCCCTGGCCGAGCGCGGGCGGGCGCGGTTCGGCGGACGACGCCCCGGGCGCCTCGCCGTCGGCCGGGGAGGAACGCCGCCCGGCGTGGTCCGTGCCGGAGGCGGCCGTACCGCCCGCGGCCCGCTCGGACCGCACGGCTCCCGATGCCGCCACCGCCAGCGGCAGGGCGACCGCGCACGCCACCGCGACCCCCGCGAGGGCGAGCAGTCGGGTCTTACGGGGGTCCCGGCGGCGGCCCCGGGAATGACGCGGCATGGCCCCGGAACTTAACGCGCCGGGGCGTGTGCGGCGCCCGGCGCGCCCGACGGCCCTAGAACTCGGGCGCGCTCACACCCGTACGAGTGAGGGCCTCGACCACGGCGTCCACCACGGCCTCGACATCCGGCACCCAGGGGGAGGCCGAACCGGGCAGCGGCGCCCGCTCCCAGCGGATCTCGCCCTGGCCCGTCCCGGAGGGCGGCAGGGCCAGGTAGCCGCCCTCGCCGTGGAAGCGGAGGGAGCCGGGCACGAAGTCCTTGGCGTAGAGCAGTTCGCCGAGCTGCTCCATGGAGTACGGCTTCACCAGGATCGCCCAGCGGGTGGGCGAGGCGACGACCGGGCCGAGCCGCATGCCCGCCTGGTCGAGCACCTCAAGGGCGCGGGCGGCCGGGAGGGCCGGCAGGGAGACCGCGCAGGGGGCCTTGCCGCCGGTGGCCAGGACGATCGGCGCCGTCGGCCGGTTGCTCCACCACCAGCGGACCATGCGCCCGTCGGTGGTGGCCGCGAGGAGGCCGGGGTCGAAGGGGTGCGCGCCGGGCACCGTGCAGTCGGGGTCGGGGCAGCTGCAGCGGGAGTGCCCCTGCGGGTCCGCCGCGACGCCCGGCAGCACGGGCCACTGCCATTCCGTCGCATAGGTCAGGGCCGCGCCGATCAGCTCAGGCCTCCCGTCACTGCGCTGGAACAGGAGCCTGCGTCGCCTTCCGGGGATCTCGCGCATGAGCGCTCGTCCTTTCCGTTGCACGCCGGCAACACCGTGGTCCACATCACAACATGTGTCGATCACTTCACTGTGCGTACCTGTTGGCGCATCACACCCCTGCCTGAGGCAAGGGGAACCCCTATGGGTCGAGCAAGGGCTGCCTCCGCGGCCGTCCCGCCCATACTGCGTCTATCAAAAGCACGGGCGTGGCGTAGGGGTGGCGAAGTATGGCGTTTGCCGTCGCGCGTATTTCTCTCCGCCTCCGCCACGGGAGGATGGGGCACGGTCGTCGGTGGATAGGACGCCCGGTTCCGTCACCAGGTTCCGGGTGGTTCCCAACCACCCCTGGCCTTCTCCGAGTACGTACCCATCACGACCGTTGTGACGCTCCGTCGAGCAAGCCCAGTCGACCGCAATAAGCCGTCCCCTGCGGCAGTTTTAAGCCAACTTTGCATTTCCGCAAGGGGAAGGGGAGTTGTTCTCTCGAACCTCACGGACACCAGGAATCCCGGCAGGACAATGCTGGACATCTCCTCACGAGTGCGTGTACATGTGGAGACACTGCTGGCGGCGCAGAATGACATGGGGGTTTGCGATGCTTTTGAGCAGTACGCGCCGGTCGGAAGGCCGGACGCCATGAACGCCCCGCACCCTGCGAAAGTGGCTGGAATCGATTCAACGGTTCCGGCCCCCGCACACACTGTCGCGCCCGTCGCGGGTACCTCCCCGGCCGCCCCGGCAAACCCACCCGCCCCACCCGGCGCGATGCTCCAGGACCGTCTCGCCGGCTGGGTGTCCGACCTCACCACCCTGCACGAGCTGACCGAACGGCTGGCCCGCACGAGCACGCTCGACGAGGCACTGCACGAGACGCTGCGGGCCGGCGCCGCCCTCGTCGGCGCGCGCCGCGGCCTCGTCGTCCTGGAACCGGGCGACGGCCTCGGCCCGGACACCACCGTCGGCCTGGGCCTGGCCCGCGCCGATCTGGGCCACATCGAGACCGTGCCGCGCAGCGCCCTGTCCCACGGCCGCATCCTGGACGGACTGCCGGGCGGCGAGGCCGCGATCGCCGAGCCGGACCTGTTCGCCGAGGAGAAGCTCGACCCCCGCCACCGCGAGGTCGCGGCCCGCCTCGGTTACGCCGCCAGCTACGCTCTCCCCCTGACCCCCGAGGCCACCGGCCGCCTCGGCGCCGCCGTCTGGCTCTACGACGAACCCGCCGAGCCCGGCGAGCGCCAGCGCCACCTGGCCGGCCTGTACGCCCGCTACGCCGCCGAGCACCTCGCCCGGCTGCTGGAACTGGAGCGCACGCGCGCGTCCATGGCGACCATGTCCGACGAGCTGCTGCCCTCCCGGCTGCCCCGGGTGGCCGGTGTCCAGCTCGCCGCCCGGCACCGCACCGGGCCGCGCGGCGGCGGCGACTGGTACGACGCGCTGCCGCTGCCCGAGGCCGCCCTCGGTCTCGCGGTCGGCTCCGTCACCGGGGCGGGCCCCAGCGCCGTCGCCGCGATGGGGCGGCTGCGGGCCTCCCTGCGCGCGTACGCGGTCATGGAGGGCGAGGACCCGGTCGCGGTCCTGTCCGACCTGGAGCTGCTGCTGCGGCTGACCGAGCCCGCCCGCTCGGCGACCGCCCTGTTCGGCTACTGCGAACCCGCCGCCCGCAAGATCACGCTGGCCGGTGCCGGACACAGCCCGCCGCTGCTGATCGGGCAGCGCCGCACGGAGTTCGTGGAGACCTCCGTCTCCGCCCCCCTGGGCATGCTCGCCTGCTGGGAGGCGCCCAGCGTGGAGATCCTCGCCGAGCCCGGAGAGACGGTTCTGCTCTACACCGACGGGCTGCTGCACCGCACCGGCGAGGCCACGGACCGGGCCTTCGCCCGGCTGCACGCGGCCGCGGCCGGAGTGCCCCGGGCGCTGCGCGGCGACCCGGGCGCGATCGCCGACCACGTCCTGCGCAGCGTGCTGCCGGAGGGGCTGGACGCGGCGGGGGGAGCGGAGGACGTCGTGCTGCTGGCGGCGCGCTTCGAGTAACGCTCCTCGTCACCGGCCCCGGGCCCCCTTCCGCTCCGCCGTAGAGTGGACGGTGGTCCAGTGCCGTATCGAGGAGGATGACCGTGGCGGAGGATCTCGCGGAGACCCCGGAGACTGCCGAGGAAGAGCCGATCAAGCAGCGGAAGAACGGACTGTACCCCGGCGTGTCCGACGAGCTGGCCGAGAACATGAAGAGCGGCTGGGCCGACACCGAGCTGCGTGATCTGGAGCCCATCCCCCAGGCCGCCGAGACCGCCGCCCGCCGGGCCGCGCTGTCCGCGCGCTTCCCGGGCGAGCGTCTGGTGATCCCCGCGGGCAACCTCAAGACCCGCTCGAACGACACCGAGTACGCCTTCCGCGCCTCCGTGGAGTACGCCTACCTCACCGGCAACCAGACCGAGGACGGCGTCCTGGTGCTGGAGCCCAAGGGCGACGGCCACGAGGCGACGATCTACCTCCTGCCGCGCTCCGACCGCGAGAACGGCGAGTTCTGGCTGGACGGCCAGGGCGAGCTGTGGGTGGGCCGCCGGCACTCCCTCACCGAGGCCGAGCAGCTCTACGGCATCCCCGCCTCCGACGTGCGCGAGCTGCCCGGGAAGCTGCGCGAGGCCACCGGCCCCGTGCGCGTGGTGCGCGGCCACGACGCCGGCATCGAGGCCGCGCTGACCGACAAGGTCACCGCCGAGCGCGACGAGGAACTGCGGGTCTTCCTCTCCGAGGCGCGCCTGGTCAAGGACTCCTTCGAGATCGGCGAGCTGCAGAAGGCGGTCGACTCGACCGTGCGCGGCTTCGAGGACGTCGTGAAGGTCCTCGACAAGGCCCGGGCGACCTCCGAGCGCTACATCGAGGGCACGTTCTTCCTGCGCGCCCGCGTCGAGGGCAACGACGTCGGCTACGGCACGATCGCCGCGGCCGGCCCGCACGCCTGCACGCTGCACTGGGTGCGCAACGACGGCCCCGTCCGCTCGGGCGACCTGCTGCTGCTCGACGCCGGCGTGGAGACGCACACGTACTACACGGCCGACGTGACGCGCACGCTGCCGATCAACGGCCGGTTCAGCGAGATCCAGCGCAAGATCTACGGCGCCGTGTACGACGCCCAGGAGGCCGGCATCGCCGCGGTGAAGCCGGGCGCCAAGTACCGGGACTTCCACGACGCGGCCCAGCGGGTGCTGGCCGAGCGGCTCGTGGAGTGGGGGCTCGTCGAGGGCCCGGTCGAGCGAGTGCTGGAGCTCGGGCTGCAGCGGCGCTGGACGCTGCACGGCACGGGCCACATGCTGGGCATGGACGTGCACGACTGCGCCGCCGCGCGGACCGAGACGTACGTGGACGGGGTGCTGGAGCCGGGCATGTGCCTGACGGTCGAGCCGGGGCTGTACTTCCAGGCCGACGACCTGACGGTGCCCGAGGAGTACCGGGGGATCGGGGTGCGGATCGAGGACGACATCCTCGTGACGGAGGACGGCAACCGGAACCTCAGCGCCGGGCTGCCCCGGCGGTCCGACGAGGTCGAGGCGTGGATGGCCGCCCTCAACGGCTGACCTCCCGCCGCAAAGCATCAAAAATGCGCAGGTCAGCGCCGGTTGACGTGTGAGATCATGGCCGACCTTGCCGGGCCGACTCGGGGAACGGGCGCGATCATCATGAAGAACGTTCAGACGGCGCTGACCATGCAGGACGCCATCCTCACCCTGCAGAAGTACTGGAGCGACAACGGCTGCATGATCACGCAGCCGCTGAACACCGAGGTCGGCGCCGGTACGGCCAACCCGGCCACGGCCCTGCGGGTGCTCGGCCCGGAGCCGTGGAGCGTCGCCTATGTGGAGCCGAGCGTGCGGCCGGACGACTCGCGCTACGGCGAGAACCCCAACCGGCTGCAGACCCACACCCAGTTCCAGGTGATCCTCAAGCCCGACCCGGGCAACCCGCAGGAGCTCTACCTCGGCAGCCTCCGGGCCCTCGGCGTCGACCTGAACGCGCACGACGTGCGGTTCGTCGAGGACAACTGGGCCTCCCCCGCGCTCGGCGCCTGGGGGCTGGGCTGGGAGGTCTGGCTGGACGGCATGGAGATCACCCAGTTCACCTACTTCCAGCAGGTCGGCGGCGTCGCGCTGGACCCGGTGTCGGTGGAGATCACCTACGGCCTCGAGCGCATCCTGATGAACCTCCAGGGCGTGTCCCACTTCAAGGACATCGCCTACGCGCCGGGCATCACCTACGGCGAGGTGTTCGGGCAGAACGAGTACGAGATGAGCCGGTACTACCTCGACGACGCCGACCTCGACACCAACCACCGGCTCTTCGACGCCTACGCGGCCGAGGCCCGCCGGCTGCTGGACCTGGAGCTGCCGGTACCGGCGTACACGTACGTGCTCAAGTGCAGCCACACCTTCAACGTGCTCGACGCGCGGGGGGCGATCAGCACCACCGAGCGGGCCAAGGCGTTCGCGCTGATGCGCGGTCTGACGCACGAGACGGCCAAGCTCTGGGAGCGGCGGCGGGCGGCGCTGGAGCATCCGCTCGGGGTCGCGCCCGCGCCCGCCCCGGCCGTGCGGGCCCCGCTGCCCAAGGTGCCCGGCGTCGAGACACTGCTGTTCGAGATCGGCGTGGAGGAGCTGCCCTACGCCGACGTCGTCGCCACCACCGAGGCGGTGCGCGAGTCGGTCACCGCGAAGCTCGCCGAGACCCGGCTCGGGCACGGGGCGATCAACGTGCTGGCCACGCCGCGCCGGATCGTGATCACCGTCGACGGTGTGCAGCCGCGCGAGCGGGACACCGTGCGGACCGTGCGCGGCCCCAAGGTCGCCGCCGCCTTCAAGGACGGCGCCCCCACGCCCGCGCTGCTGGGCTTCGCCCGCAGCCAGGGCGCCGAACCGTCCGACGTGCGGATCATCGAGGTCAAGGGTGTCGAGTACGTTTCGCTCACCCGGCACGAGTCGGGGCGGCCGGCCGTCGAGGTGCTCAGCGACCTGCTGGCCGAGGTGGTGTCCGGGCTGCGCGCCGGGCGGAACATGCGGTGGAGCGACCCGGGCCTGTCCTTCTCGCGGCCGGTGCGCTGGCTGCTGGCGCTGCTGGGCCGGACTCCGCTGCCCGTGGTGGTCTCCTCGCTCTCCTCGGGCGACACCACGCGGGTGCAGCGGCAGGCGCCCTACCCGGAGGTCCGGGTGACCTCCGCCGAGGGCTATCCGCACTTCCTGCACATGCACGGCATCCTGCTCGACCGGGAGGCCCGCCGCGGGGCGGTGGTGCGCGGGGCCCTGGAGGCGGCGGCCGAGGTGGGCGGGCGGATCGACGTGGAGGGCCAGGCCGGGCTGATCGACGAGATCACCGACATCCTGGAGTTCCCCTACGCCGTGCGCGGTTCGTTCGACGAGCGCTACCTCGAACTGCCCGCGAGCGTCCTGACCACCGTGATGCGCAAGCACCAGCGCTATCTGCCCGTGCTGGACGGCGACCGTCTCCTGCCCTACTTCGTCACCTTCGCCAACGCCCTGTGCGACGACGACGTGGTGCGCGCGGGCAACGAGGCCGTGCTGCGGGCGCGGTACGAGGACGCGGCGTTCTTCTGGCGGGCGGATCTGAAGGTGGCGCCGGAGGAGTTCCGGCGCCGGCTGGACAAGCTGACCTTCGAGGACCGGCTCGGCACGGTCGCCGACCGCGCCGGGCGGCTCGGCTCGCTCGCCCTGGACCTGGCCGGGCGCGCCGGGCTGCCGGAGGAGACCGTGCAGGTGGTGCGGCGGGCCGGTGCGCTGGCCAAGTTCGACCTGGCCTCCCAGATGGTGATCGAGTTCTCCGGACTCGCCGGGGTGATGGCCGAGGAGTACGCCCGCCGGGCCGGCGAGTCCCCCGAGGTCGCCCGGGCCCTGGCCGAGATGGAGCTGCCGCGCTCCGCCGGAGGCGCCCTGCCCGCCGGGGACGCGGGTGCCGTGCTGTCGCTCGCCGACCGGTTCGACCTGGTGACGGGCATGTTCGTGATCGGGGCGGCGCCGACCGGGAGTTCCGACCCGTACGGGGTGCGGCGGGCCGCGATCGGGCTGCTCAACGTGTTGCGCAGCGTGCCGGCCGTGGCGGGGATCCGGGTGGGCGACGGTCTGCGCGCCGCGGCCGTGCGGTACGCCGCGCAAGGCGTGGCCGTGCCCGCCGACCGGGTCGCCGAGGCCGCCGAGCTGATCACCCGGCGGTACGAGCAGCAGCTCACGGACGCCGGGCACGAGCACCGGCTGGTGCAGGCCGTGCTGGTGTGGGCCGACCGGCCCGCGCACGGGGATCGGACGCTCGCCACGCTGGAGCGGCATGTCGGCACCGAGGCGTTCGAGGCGCTGGCGGCCGCCTTCCAGCGGGTGGTGCGGATCCTCCCCGAGGGAGGTGTCGACGGGGCCGATCCGTCCCTGCTGACCGCGCCCGCCGAGCTGCGCCTGGCCGAGAGCGTGCAGAGCGTGCGTCAGGCCCTGGAGGGCCGTGAGGACGATCTCGGCGCGCTGATCGAGGTCTCCGCCCCCCTCGTCGAGGCGATCGGCACGTTCTTCGACGAGGTGCTGGTGATGGATCCGGACCCGGCCCTGCGGGCGGCGCGGCTGGCGCTGCTGACGGAGGTGGCGGGGCTGGCGCGGACGACCCTGGACTGGGGAGCGCTGTAGGGGGCGCCGCGCGCAGGGGGCGGTGTTTCACGTGAAACACCGCCCGGCCGGGTCGGTCAGACCGCCATCAGCGGTGCGTCCTCGCGCCACTTGAGGACCTTGTCGAAGCTCACCACGGCTCCGCCCCGGCCCGGCTTGTTGCCGATGTGGACGTGGTCGGCGAGTTCCTCGATGAGGCACAGCCCTCTGCCGTTCTCGGCGTCGGTGTGGGCCGGCCGGATCAGAGGGAGGGACCGGCCAGCGGAGGCCGCGGGGAATCCCGGACCCGCGTCGGCCACCTCGATCCGGCACTTTTCGCCGTCGAGGTAGGCGGTCACCCGGTAGGCCTCCGAACCGGGGCCGCGCCCCGTGTCCCCGCCGTGCTCGACGGCGTTCGCGCAGGCCTCGCTGAGGGCGACGGAGAGGTCGTAGGAGATGTCGGGGTCCACGCCCGCGGTCTCCATCGTGCCGATCAGCAGGCGGCGGGCGAGGGGCACGCTCGCGGCTTCGCGCCGCAGATGGAGTGACCACCAGATGCTCATGCTCCAGCCTCCTGGCCGCGGCTCGACATACCGTTACGTATTGCCCTCCGTGCCCGCGTGTAAGCGTGAAGTTGACGTGATGCCGCCCATACGGCGGATGCGCACTGGTCCTGATCGGTGTATGTGAGGGCGGGCGGCGGCGCAGCGGGGAGCGAGGATCGGCGCAGCCGGGGGCGCGCCCGGCCAGAGCATGACGTTCCGGTCGTACGGCATCTTGTGGACCTGCCGTACGGGACGGCCGGGGCCAGTGCGATGATGAGCCCGCCATGCTTGCCCCCCACACGCCCACGAAGCGCTCCGGAGCCACGCTCCGGATCCTGCGGGCCGCGGTGTTCGCCGCGGTCTGCGTCGTGCTGGCCGGGGCAGGTCACGCCGTCGCCTCCTGTGACGGCATCCCGCTGTGGACGCTGGGCGCCGGGTTCCTCGGCGTGGCCGCGGTGGCCGTCCCGCTCGCCGGGCGCGCCCGCACACTGCCGGGCATCGCCGCCCTGCTCGCGGTCGGCCAGACGGTGCTGCACACGGTGTTCGGCCTGGGCCAGCACGGCACGGCCGCCCTCGCCGCACCGCGGCCGGCGGGTCTGAGCGACGCCGCTCTGGTCCAGCAGGCCGCGCGCTTCGTGTGCGGCACGACGGCGGCGGCGATCAGTCCGGCGCAGGCCCACCGGATCCTCACCGACGCCCGGGTCCAGCCGCCTGCGGGAACGCACACGCACCTGGCCACGGACGCCGTGTCCGGGGCGCCGGCCTCGCTGTGGCCGTCCCTGCCGATGCTGCTCGGTCACCTCCTCGCGGCGCTCGCCGCGGGCTGGCTGCTGCGCCGCGGCGACCTGGCGGTGCTGCGCCTCACCGAACTGTCGGCGCAGGGCGTCGCCGAAGGGGCACTGGTCCGCTCGCTGCGGGCCGCGCTCGCGCTGGTGCGCGCCCTGCGCGCCGGGCTTCCCGGCGCGCCCGAGGCCCGTCCGCGCCCCACGCACGCCCTGCGGCCCGTGCCCCCGATGCCCCGCACCCTCGCGCTCCAGCACACGGTGATCCGGCGGGGCCCGCCCGCCGCGACGGCTTCCGCAGCCGCACTCGCCCTCGCCGCCTGACGCGACGCGACCACCGCCGCTCCGCCGTCCGGAATCCTGGTGCCCGAAGCCCATGGATGCCCGGACACCCCGGAGGAGGTGCCGCCGTCGCGCGGCACGCGCGCGTGCGCGTTCCCTCTTCCTCATCCCGACTCACAGCGGAGTGCTTCCTTCCATGAAGGCTTCCCGTATCGCCGCGGCCGGTGCCGCCGCCGGTATCACCGTCCTCGCCCTGTCCGCCCCCGCCTTCGCGCACGTCACCGTGCAGCCCGAGGGCACGGCCGCCAAGGGCGGCTACGCGGTCGTCGACTTCAAGGTGCCGAACGAGCGCGACGACGCCTCCACCACCAAGCTCGAGGTCACCTTCCCGACCGACCACCCGCTGGCCTCCGTCATGCCCGAGCCGATGCCCGGCTGGAAGATCGAGGTCACCAAGTCCACGCTGGACAAGCCGCTGGAGATGCACGGCGAGAAGATCACCGAGGCGGTCTCCAAGGTCACCTGGACCGCCGACGGCAAGGGCATCCAGCCCGGCTACTTCGAGAAGTTCCCGCTCTCCGTCGGGCAGCTGCCCGAGGACACCGACCAGCTGGTCTTCAAGGCCCTGCAGACGTACTCCAACAAGGAGGTCGTCCGCTGGATCGAGGTGCCGCAGGAGGGCCAGGAGGAGCCCGACAACCCGGCCCCCGTGCTGAAGCTGTCCGCCGCCTCCGAGGACGGGCACCACGACGCGGCCGCCGATGACGACGCCGACTCCGAGTCGGCCGAGAAGGCCTCCGCCGAGACCGCCGCGGACGACTCCGACTCCTCCGGCGGCACCGACACCACCGCCCGCGTCCTGGGCGTCGTCGGCATCGTCGTCGGCGCGGCCGGTGTCGCCTACGGCGTGCTCGCCGGGCGCCGGCGCAGCAACGCCTGACGCCGCTTCCTCGCACGGCGCGCACCGGGGGCACACGCCCGGATCCACGGGGCACACCCCGGTCCACGGGGGCACGCCCCCGGTTCCCTGGGGCACCCCGGTGCGCGCCGGGCCACCGACATCTGGGACATTTCTCTATGCGCACCAAGACCTTCGCGGCGGCCGCACTGCTCGCCGCCGCATCCCTGACCCTGACCGCCTGCGGCAGCGGCGACGACAGCAACAAGCCCGTCGCCGTGGTGTCGGAGGAGGCCGGCACCGACAAGGCCGCCACGGTCCTCGACAAGCCCTTCGAGAAGCCGGACCTGGTCCTCACCGACACCCGGGGCGAGAAGTACGACCTCCGCAAGGAGACCGCGGGCAAGCCGACGCTGATCTACTTCGGCTACACGCACTGCCCCGACGTCTGCCCGCTGACGATGAACAACATCGCCGTCGCCACCAAGCAGCTCCCGAAGGCCGAGCAGGACGACCTGCGCGTCGTCTTCGTCACCACCGACCCCGAGCGCGACACCCCGGCCGAGCTGGGCAAGTGGCTCAAGGGCATCGACTCCCGGTTCGTCGGCCTCACCGGTGACTTCGCCACCGTGCAGGCCGGCGCCCGCACCCTCGGCATCTCCATCGACCCGCCGCGCAAGGACAAGAACGGCAAGGTCGTCTCCGAGCACGGCACCCAGGTCATCGCGTTCTCGCCGAAGACCGACGGCGGCTACGTGCTCTACGGCGAGGACGCCACGGTCCAGGACTACACCAAGGACCTGCCCAGGATCGTCAAGGGGGAGACCCCGTGAGGCGGCGGCTCGCCCCGGCGGCCCTCGTCATAGCCGGATCGCTGGCCCTGGCGGGCTGCGGAGAGGGCGACGGCGGCTCGGGCGGTGCGGCCGAGCTGTCCGTCGGCTCCGCGTACATGCCGCAGCCGGTCTCCGACGAGATGGCGGCCGGTTTCCTCACCGTCACCAACAAGGGCGGCACCGCCGACGCACTGACGTCGGTCAGCAGCGACATCGCCGGACGGGTCACCGTGCACGAGACCACCGGCGGTGCCATGCGGGAGGTCGAGAGCCTCACCGTCCCCGCCCACGGGGAACTGGTGCTGAGGACCGGCGGCGACCACCTGATGTTCGAGCAGCTCAAGCGCAAGCCGAAGGAAGGCCAGACCGTCTCCGTCGAACTGCGCTTCGCCCACTCCGACCCCGTCGAGGTGGAGATGCCGGTGAAGGCCGCCACCTACACCCCGACGACCGGACACTGACGGAGGGACCCCTGTGACCCCGACCATCGCCCCCCGCGTCCGGACCCTGGTGCTGCTGCTCCTGGCCGCGGTCTGCGCCCTGCTCGCCGGGGCCGGCCCGGTCTCGGCGCACGCCGCGGTGACCGGCAGCGACCCCGCGCAGGGGGCGGTGGTCGACCAGGCCCCGTCCCGGATCTCGCTCACCTTCTCCGAGCAGGTCGCGCTCTCCGACGACTCGCTGCGCGTGCTCGACCCCGACGGCAAGCGCGTCGACACCGGCAAGCCCTCCGCCGTCGGCGGCACGACGTACGCCGTGCGCCTGCAGCCGGACCTGTCCGACGGCACCTACACGGTGGCCTACCAGGTCGTCTCGGCGGACAGCCACCCCGTCGCCGGCGCCTACACCTTCTCCATCGGCGCCCCCTCCAAGACGAGCGTGGCCGTGTCCGGGCAGGGAGCCGACGACGGGGTCGTCGGCTGGCTGTACGGCTTCGGGCGGTACGTGTCGTACGCCGGTTTCATCGTGATGGCCGGCGGCGCCGCCTTCGTGCTGGCCTGCTGGCCGAGCGGGTCCGGGGTGCGGCCGGTGCAGCGGTTCGTCGTCTCCGGGTGGCTCGCGCTCACCGCCGCCACCCTCGCCCTGCTCCTGCTGCGCGGCTCCTTCACCGGCTCCGGGAAGGTCACCGACATCTTCGACCTGTCCCTGCTGGGGCAGGTGCTGCAGACCAAGACCGGCGCGGCCCTGGTCTCCCGGCTGCTGCTGCTGGCGGCCGCCGCGCTGTTCATCGCCGTGCTGTTCGGCGCGTACGACAAGCGTGAGGACCCCCAGGAGAAGCGGGACCTGACCTTCGGGCTCGCCATCGGCGGTGTCGTCGTGGCCGCGGGGCTCGCCGCGAGCTGGGCGATGTCCGAGCACGCCTCGGTCGGCATCCAGGCGGGTATCGCCATGCCGGTCGACGTCCTCCACCTGCTGGCCGTCGCCGCCTGGCTCGGCGGACTCGGCGCGCTCCTGGTCGCCCTGTACCGGGCGCCCGCCGACGCCCTCGTCGACGCGTCCGCCGTACGCCGCTTCTCGCGGGTCGCCTTCGGCAGCGTGCTCGCGCTGATCGCGACCGGCACGTACCAGTCGTGGCGGCAGCTCGGCTCCTGGTCGGCCTTCACCGACACCCGGTACGGTCTGCTCCTCCTGGCCAAGATCGTCCTCATCGCCGTCCTCGTCGGCGTCGCCTGGATCTCGCGCCGGTGGACCGGCCGGCTGACCGAGGCAGCGCCGGCCACGGCGGATCGGGAGAAGGTACCGGCCGGTGCGGAGGCCTCCGGCGAGGCGGGCAGCGAGGCAGGCGCCGAACCTGCCGTGGCGTCCGCCGTGGACGAGGGGGGATCCGAGAGGACCGACAGGTCCGAGAGGTCCGGCGAGACCGAGAAGTCCGCCGCCGAACCCGCAGACGAGTCCGCAGCCGAGCCCACGGGCGTGCCCGCCGGCGAACCCACCGGCAAGCCCGCCGACGAACCCGCCGACGCCGAGCGTGCCGCTCAGCTCGCCCGGCAGCGGGCCGCCCGGGACGCCGCCCGGCGGAAACGGCTGCGGGACGCCGACCCGAACCGCTTCGGGCTGCGCCGCTCGGTGCTGGCCGAGGCCGGTGTCGCGGTCGTCCTGCTCGCCGTCACCACCGTGCTGACGCAGACCGAGCCGGGGCGTACGGAGCAGGAGGCCGAGGCGGCCTCCTCGTCCTCTTCGTCGTCCTCGTCGTCCTCCGCCGCCGACACGGCGACCTCCGGGGCGCTCACCCTGAACATGCCCTTCGACACCGGCGGCCGGAACGGCAAGGGCGTCGTCACCGTCGACCTCGACCCCGCCCGCGTCGGCGCCAACGAGATGCACGTCTACGTGGAGCGGCCCGACGGCCAGGCCTTCGACATCCCGGAGGTCAAGGTCGAGTTCACCCTCAAGGCCAAGGACATCGGGCCCCTGCCCGTCGTCCCCGACCACCTCGCTACCGGACACTGGTCGGCGAACGGAGTGCAGATCCCCATGGCCGGCGACTGGCAGGTCGACGTGACCGTGCGGACCTCCGACATCGACGAGGTGACCGTCACCAAGAACGCGCAGATCGGCTGAACGACCATGCCCGACCCGTCCCTCCCCCAGGCCCGCATCCCCGAAGCCGCCCCGGAGCACACCGAGGCGGCCACCGCCCACGAGGGCATCTCCCGGCGGCGGCTGCTCGGCACCGCCGGCGCCACCGGACTGGTGCTCGGCACGGCCGGCACCGCCGCGGGCTACGCCGCCGCCCCTTCCGAGGCGGCCGCTCCGCTCACCTCGCTCGGCACCGACCGGGCGATGTTTCACGGGAAACATCAGCCCGGCATCACCGACGGCCTCCAGGCCCGCGGCCATCTCGTCGCCTTCGACCTGGCGCCGGGCGCCGGCCGCAAGGAGGCCGCGGCCCTGCTCCGCCGCTGGTCGGAGACGGCCCGGCGGCTGATGGCGGGCGAGCCGAGCGCCCACGGCGACACCGACGTGGCCCGCGACGCCGGCCCTTCGTCGCTGACGGTCACCTTCGGCTTCGGGCACAGCTTCTTCGCCCGGACGGGCCTGGAGAAGCAGCGCCCGGTGGCGCTGGACCCGTTGCCCGCGTTCTCCTCCGACCGCCTCGACCCGAAGCGCAGCAACGGCGACCTGTGGGTGCAGATCGGTGCCAACGACGCCCTCGTCGCCTTCCACGCCCTGCGCGCGATCCAGAAGGACGCGGGCCGTGCCGCCCGGGTGCGGTGGCAGATGAACGGCTTCAACCGCTCGCCCGGCGCCACCGCCCACCCGATGACGGCTCGCAACCTCATGGGCCAGATCGACGGCACCCGCAACCCGAAGCCGGACGAGCCCGACTTCGACCGGCGGATCTTCGTCCCGGAGAACGGCGAACCGGCGTGGATGGCGCACGGCTCCTACGCCGTCGTCCGCAGGATCCGCATGCTCCTCGACGACTGGGAGAAGCTCTCCGTCAAGGCCCAGGAGGAGGTCATCGGGCGCCGCAAGTCCGACGGGGCCGCGCTGTCCGGCGGTACCGAGACGACCGCGATGGACCTGGAGAAGACCGACGCCGAGGGCAACCTCGTCGTCCCGGTCAACGCCCACGCCCGCATCACCCGGCCCGACCAGAACGGCGGTGCCGCGATGCTGCGCCGCCCGTTCTCCTTCCACGACGGCATCGACGCCGACGGGGTGCCCGACGCGGGCCTGCTCTTCATCTGCTGGCAGGCCGACCCGCTGCGCGGCTTCGTCCCGGTGCAGCGCAAGCTCGACCGCGGCGACGCCCTGTCGCCGTTCATCCGGCACGAGTCGAGCGGGCTGTTCGCGGTGCCCGGCGGGGCGGCGGAAGGGGAGTACGTGGGACAGAAGTTGCTGGAGGGGTGAGAGTCGTTTCAGGTACGGGAAGGTGCGGAGAGCGCTTCCGCGGGCCCATTAGGGTGAGGTCATGCCAGCGAGCTATGCGTATCTCGGCCCCGAGGGCACCTTCACCGAAGTCGCCCTGCGCACGCTTCCCGAGGCCGCCACCCGGGAGCTCATCCCGTACGTGTCCGTCCAGTCCGCACTCGACGCGGTACGCGCCGGCGAGGCCGAGGCCGCGTTCGTGCCCATCGAGAACTCCGTCGAGGGCGGCATCACGACCACGCTCGACGAACTCGTCGCCGGGGCCCCGCTGATGATCTACCGCGAGGTGCTGCTCTCCATCACCTTCGCGCTCCTCGTCCGCCCGGGCACGAAGCTGTCGGACATCAAGACCGTCTCCGCGCACCCGGCCGCCCAGCCGCAGGTGCGCAACTGGCTGAGGAAACACCTGCCGGACGCGCACTGGGAGTCGGCCGCCTCGAACGCGGACGCCGCCCGGCTGGTCCAGGAGGGGCAGTACGACGCCGCCTTCGCCGGGGAGTTCGCGGCCGCCCGCTACGGCCTGGAAGCCCTGGAGACCGGCATCCACGACGCCGAGAACGCCCAGACCCGGTTCGTGCTGGTCGGCCGGCCCGCCCGGCCCGCCGCCCCGACCGGCGCGGACAAGACCTCCGTCGTGCTGTGGCAGCGCGACGACCACCCCGGCGGCCTGCGCGACCTGCTCGGCGAGTTCGCCACCCGGGGCATCAACCTGATGCTGCTCCAGTCCCGGCCGACGGGTGCCGGTATCGGCAACTACTGCTTCTGCATCGACGCCGAGGGCCACATCTCCGACCGCCGGGTGGCCGAGGCCCTGATGGGGCTGAAGCGGATCTGCCTCCAGGTGCGCTACCTGGGCTCGTATCCGCGCGCCGATGTGCAGCCGGCGCAGGTGCGGCAGCCGCGGCCGGGGACGTCGGACGAGGAGTTCGTGGCAGCGGCGGACTGGGTCGCGCGGTGCCAGGACGGCCGCTTCTAGGCCGGTCGTACCTGCCGACCGTCGTTATCCACAGAAGTTATCCACAGGTCCGCTTCTCGACCTGGGGACAAGTCGACAACGAACCGTGAGCCAGTCGACAAATCGCCCTACAGGCCCCTGATACGTCCATCAAGGGGCAGGTCACCCTTCGTCCACCGTTTCCCCTTGCGTCACCCTTCGGGGTGACCCGTTTCCACTCGAAAGTGAGGGTAGAGCGGGTTTGCGGTGGGAATTCTCCCGGGCGGCCCCGTCTTGCGGAGAGATCAATTCCGGAGTCCACAGATCTTCCACACAGCCTGTGGATAACTCTTGGGCGGGTGTGGATTCCTGTGGACAACCGAAGCCCAAGTCCCGCTCCCCACAAGGGATTCGAGTCAATGCGGCGCCCGCCGGATGCCTCGTTCCGGGGAGAGGCGTCCCCTTTATTGACACTGCGCGCAATTCACTCATAACGGTACGTAAGGCGCGACGGGAATAGTGAGTCGTGGGCGGTCATCCCACACCGGTAGCCTGGAGCGCGTGATTGACCTTCGCCTGCTCCGTGAGGACCCCGACCGTGTGCGCGCCTCCCAGCGTGCCCGTGGAGAGGACGTCGCGCTCGTCGACTCCCTCCTGTCTGCCGACGAGCGGCGCAGGTCGTCCGGCGTCCGCTTCGACGAGCTGCGCGCCGAGCAGAAGGCGCTCGGCAAGCTGATCCCCAAGGCGTCCGGGGACGAGAAGGCCGAGCTGCTGAAGAAGGCGAGCCAGCTCGCCGCCGACGTCAAGGCGGCCGACGCGGAACGCGACGCCGCGGCCACCGAGACCCAGGAGCTGCTGCAGAAGCTCGGCAACCTCGTCCACCCCGACGTGCCCGTGGGCGGCGAGGAGGACTTCGTCACGCTGGAGACGCACGGCACGATCCGTGACTTCGCCGCCGAGGGCTTCGAGCCCCGCGACCACCTGGAACTCGGCCACCTCCTCGGCGCGATCGACGTCGAGCGCGGCGCCAAGGTCTCCGGCTCGCGCTTCTACTTCCTCACCGGGGTGGGCGCCCTGCTGGAGCTCGCCCTGGTGAACGCGGCGATGGCCCAGGCCACGGCGGCCGGCTTCACGCCGATGCTGACCCCGGCCCTGGTCCGCCCCCAGTCCATGGCGGGCACGGGCTTCCTCGGCCAGGCCGCCCAGGACGTCTACCACCTCCAGGACGACGACCTCTACCTGGTCGGCACCTCCGAGGTCGCGCTCGCGGCGTACCACATGGACGAGATCCTCGACGCCGACCGCCTCCCGCTGCGCTACGCGGGCTTCTCGCCCTGCTTCCGCCGCGAGGCCGGCTCGCACGGCAAGGACACCCGCGGCATCTTCCGCGTGCACCAGTTCGACAAGGTCGAGATGTTCTCCTACGTCGCCCCGGAGGACTCGCAGGCCGAGCACCAGCGGCTGCTGGAGTGGGAGAAGCAGTGGCTGACCTCGCTCGAGCTGCCGTTCCGGGTCATCGACGTCGCCTCCGCCGATCTCGGCTCCTCGGCCGCCCGCAAGTTCGACTGCGAGGCGTGGATCCCGACCCAGGGCAAGTACCGCGAGCTGACCTCGACCTCGGACTGCACCGAGTTCCAGTCCCGCCGCCTGTCGATCCGCGTCCGTGACGGCAAGCAGGTCCGCCCGCTGGCCACGCTGAACGGCACGCTCTGCGCCGTCCCGCGCACGATCGTGGCGATCCTGGAGAACCACCAGCAGCCCGACGGCTCGGTGCGCGTGCCCGAGGTGCTGCGCCCGTACCTGGGCGGCCGGGAGGTCCTGGAGCCGGTGGCCACGTGAGCGACACGGCCCCCGCGGGCGGCTTCCCCTACAAGCTCGTCGCCACCGACCTCGACGGCACGCTGCTGCGTTCCGACGACACGGTGTCGCAGCGCACCCGTGACGCGCTCGCCGCCGCCACCGCGGCGGGCGCGGCGCACATCGTCGTCACCGGCCGCGCCGTCCCCTGGACCCGGCACATCCTCGACGACCTGGGGTACGAGGGTCTGGCCGTCTGCGGCCAGGGCGCGCAGGTGTACGACGCCGGCGCCCGCCGCCTTTTGACCTCCGTCACGCTGGACCGGCAGCTCGCCGGGGTGGCCCTGGCCAAGATCGAGGCGGAGGTCGGCCCGCTGTACCTGGCCGCGAGCCGCGACGGCCTGGACGGCGAGGTGCTGGTGGGCCCGGGCTACGCGGCGCACGGCAAGCTGCCCGCGACCCCCTTCACGGACGCGTCGGACCTGTGGACCGCGCCCCTGAACAAGCTCTACATCCAGCACCCGACTCTGTCGGACGACGAGTTGTGCGAGGCGGCCACCCGGACCGCCGGCGGTTTCGTCACCGTCACGATGGCGGGCCCGGGCATCGTCGAGCTCCTCCCCCTGGGCTTGTCCAAGGCCACCGGCCTGTCGCTGGCGGCCCGCCGGCTCAAGCTGAAGGCGGCCGACACGATCGCCTTCGGCGACATGCCCAACGACATCCCGATGTTCGCCTGGGCCTCCTACGGTGTCGCCATGGCCGACGCCCACGAGGAGCTGAAGGCGGTGGCCGACGAGGTGACGTCCTCCAACGAGGAGGACGGGATCGCGGTGGTGCTGGAGCGGTTGCTGGGCTGAACCTTCGTGTCGCGTGTGCGGCGGAGGATGCACGGATCGAACGTGCGCGGGCCTTCCAGCCCGACCATGGCTCAGCAAGCCAGTGCCTTACCCCTCGGCCAATCCTCCGGGTGGGCGGCCCACGCGATGTGCGCGTCGCGTGCTCGAAGCGGCCGCCCCGGGCAGCTCCCCGTGTGGGGCGAGGCTCCACGGAGTGGTGGCGACTACTCCGGAACCCGCCGCGGGCTGCCCTGAAGGGAGCTGGACGTACTGCCGTGCATGGGCATCGTCCCGCTCCTCTCCCAGACCGTGCCGCCGGGTCTCTCGCCCGGCGGGGACACGACCACTCTGCCTGCCGGGCGAAGGGGACGCCACCGATTAAATCGACGCGTGAGGGCTACTGGTGGGCCGGCCGGCCCACCGGTCGGTGGTCCTGGCGCCTGCGCCACCTGCGCCGCCGCGCCGTGCCGAAGAACCAGCCCGCGGGCGGCTCGTCGGAGCGCCAGGGCTGCGGCTGTGGATCCTCCCGGCGCCAGCGCGCGGCCAGCATCCGGGCCCGGGCCGACGGCTCGGAGGTCTCGGCGGAGCGTATGAAGTCGTCGTCCAGGACGAGGCCGTCCCAGGTGTCGTCCCCGGACCCGGATCCCGGCTGCCCGCGGTCGTCGTACCGAGCCCTCTCGCCCGCCATGTGCGTCCCTCCCGGCCGTCCGACTCCCGTGCGGTGGTGCTATGTCCTGTTCGCCCAGTGTGCCTCGACGGGGGTGAAGCCCCCGTCAAGGCCGGGGCACGTCACTCCTCGCCGGCCAGCGTGAGCGAGCGCAGCTTCTGACCGGCGTACCAGGTGGCCAGCACCGTGACGGCGACCAGCAGCACCGTCGCCGTGGTCAGGCCCACGTCCGAGGTCACCAGCTCCCCGCCGGCCACCTTCTGAGCCACCGCCAGCGACCACTGCTGGACGCTCAGCGTGCGCGCGCCCGGCACCAGGGAGCCGAACAGCGCCTCCCAGACCAGGGCGTAGACGAGGCCGAACACCACGGCGTGCCGCGAGACCGTGCCGAGCAGCAGGAACAGGGCCGCGTAGGCGATGGAGGCGACCAGGGCCGCCACCGTGTAGGCCACGGCGATCTGCTGGCCGTTGCCGTTGAGGATGAAGCCGGCGATCAGTGTCGGCACCGCGGAGAACACCATGGTCACCGCGATGGCCACGATCAGCTTGGTGAAGATGATGGTCGGCCGCTTGATCGGCTTGGACAGCAGGTACACCACCGAGCCGTCGTCGATCTCCGGGCCGATGGCGCCGGTGCCGGCGATGACGCCGATGATCGGCACCATGGTGGCCAGGGCGAGGCCGCCGAGCAGGTCGGACGCCGTCTGGTCGTCCGCTCCGGCCAGGGCGCGCACGGCCACGGCGATCACGATGAGCAGCAGCGGCAGCGCGCCGAGGATGAGGGCCCGGCGCCGGCCGAGCAGGGCCCGGTAGGTGAGCCGGGCGACTGTGGGGTCGTACATCAGGGCCTCCTACGCCGCGACCAGGTACGAGAAGACGGACTCGAGGGACTCGTCGGACGGCGAGACCGTGAGCAGCCGGATGCCGTGGTCCCTGGCGACCCTGGGCAGCAGCGCGGTGAAGCGGCCGAAGTCGACGGCCTGGATGCGCAGCGCGCCCTCGGCGTGGTCGACCTCGATGCCGGACGTCGACGGGTCGGCGATCAGCGCGGCCGCGAGGGCCCGGTCGTCGCTGGAGCGCACCAGGTAGCGGTGCGGCCGGTCGGTCATCAGGCGGCGGATCTTGCGGAAGTCGCCGCTGGCGGCGTGCCGCCCGGCGACGACGACCTCGATGTGCCAGGCGAGTTGCTCGACCTCTTCGAGGATGTGCGACGAGAACAGCACCGTGCGACCCTCGTCGCCCATGCGGCGCAGCAGGTCCATCAGCTGCATGCGCTGGCGCGGGTCCATGCCGTTGAAGGGCTCGTCGAGCAGCAGCAGCGACGGGTCGTGCACGAGGGCGGAGGCCATCTTCACGCGCTGGCGCATGCCCTTGGAGTACGTCTGGATCTTGCGGTCCTGCGCGTACTCCATCTCGACCGTGGCCAGGGCCTTCTGGGCGGCCTTGGCGCCCAGGCCGTGCAGCTCGGCGTTGGCGAGGACGAACTCCTTGCCGGTGAGGAAGTCGTACATCGCCTCCCGTTCGGGGACGACGCCGATGTGCTTGTAGATCTCCTCGTTGCGCCAGACCGGCTGCCCGTCGAGGGTGACCGTGCCGGTGGAGGGGGCCAGGAAGCCGCCCATCATGTTGATGAGGGTGGACTTCCCGGCGCCGTTGGGGCCGAGCAGGCCCGTGACGCCGGGGCCGATGGTCATGGTGATGTCGTTGACGGCGACCACGTTGCCGAACCAGCGGGAGACGTGGTCGATGGAGAGCGTGGTCACAGTCCCACCTTCTTGTAGCGGCGCATCAGGAGGCCGTAGCTCGCCGCGATCAGGCCGAGGGCGACGAGGACGAAGACGACGCCCTCGGCGGTGCCCGGGCCCACCCCGCCGGGGAAGGCCGAGGTCGCGCCCAGGAACGCCGACTGCACCCCGTCGACCAGGGTGATCGGCGAGAACAGCCCGATCCACGGCACGGCGTCGGAGCTGCCCTGGGCGTCGGCGATGGCCTGGAGGGTGGACACCGCGCCGTAGCTGATGGTCAGCACGGCGATCACGGCCGCGATGCCGAACCCGCGGCGCGGGGTGAAGGAGGCGATGACCAGGCCGATGCCGGCGAAGAGCAGTGAGAGCAGTGCCACGGAGACGAGTCCCTGTGCGAATCCCTTGGTCTGGTCGGCGAAGTCGAGCTTGGCCAGCAGGGCGCCGACGTAGAGCACGAGCAGGGGAGCGGCCGTGAGGACGAACAGCGCCGAGGCCAGCGCCGCGAACTTGGCGCGGACGTAGTCGGCGGTCTCGATCGGACGCGAGAAGTACAGGGGCACCGTCTTGAAGCGCAGGTCGCGCGAGACCGACTGGGGTGCCTGCGAGGCGACGTACAGGCTGATGACCGCCTGCATGACGATCGCGTAGCGCGTGTAGTCCAGCGGCAGTTCCTTGGCCTTGGTGGCGACCGCGACGGCGACCATGATGGCCGCGGGCACGCACATCACCACGAACAGCAGCATCGGCAGGACCTTGGACTTCACCGAGCGGCCGAGGCCGTAGGCGCCGCGCAGGGACTGCGAGTACAGGGAGCGGCGGGCGTAGGCGCGGCCGAGGCGGGGGCCGTCGTAGCTGCGGTAGCCGATGTTGTGGATTCGGGTCTGGTCGCCCGGTGCCGGGGCGGGAATGCCCGGGGAGTGCTCAACCGCCATGGCCGACCGCCTCCTTCCGCTGCTCGTTGCGGTCGTCGGCCGTGAAGACCTCGGAGATGTGGTGCCGGCGCTGCTCCATGCGCACCAGGCCCAGGCCGAGGTCGGCGATCACGTCTCTGACCAGGTCGTAGGTCTCCTCGCCCTGCGCGGTCAGGTGCAGGACGTGGCCCGCGCCGGGCAGGCCGCTGCCGTCCTCGACGCTCACCCCGCGCGCGTGCAGCGCCTCGCGGACCGCGCGGGTGCCGTCCGGGTGCTCGTCGGTGTCGGTGACCTCGATCGCGAGGGTCGTGGTGATCTGCGTGAAGTCCGTGGTGGAGCTGGAGCGCAGGAGCTTGCCGCCGTCGATGACGACGACGTGGTCGCAGGTGCGCTCCAGTTCGCCCAGGAGGTGCGAGGTGACCAGGACCGAGATGCCGAAGTCGGTGTGGATGCGGCGGATCAGGCCGAGCATCTCGTCGCGGCCGACCGGGTCGAGGCCGTTGGTCGGCTCGTCGAGGAAGACCAGCTGCGGGTCGTGGACGAGGGCCTGCGCGAGCTTCACGCGCTGCTTCATGCCGGTCGAGTAGCCGCCGATCGGGCGGTAGCGCTCCTCGTACAGGCCGACGTGGCGCAGGGTGTCGGCGGTGCGCTCGCGCGCGGCCGTGGGCGGCAGGCCGGACATGCGCGCCATGTGGACGACGAACTCGGTGGCCGAGACGTCCGGCGGCAGGCAGTCGTGCTCGGGCATGTACCCGACCCGCTCGCGGATGGCGGCGCCCTCGGTGGCGACGTCCAGGCCGAGCACTTCGGCACGGCCCTCGGTGGCGGGGGACAGACCCAGCAGGATCTTGATCAGTGTGGACTTGCCGGCCCCGTTGGATCCGACGAGTCCGGTCACACCGGGCCCGACGTCCACGGAGAGCCGGTCAAGCGCGGTCACCCGGGGGAACCGCTTGCTCAGGCTTTCGGTCGCGATCACAGTCACGCTTCGAAGGTAGGGGCCGCAGGCGTGGCGGTCGTCACTCCGCAGAGCTGTCTTGGGATCAGCCTCGAGTATTACGTGCCCTTAGGGGACCTGGTTCTCGAGAGTTACCACGGCCGGGGAGCCGCTATTGACGAACTCTCTAACAACTGCCAGATTCGCCGGATGACGTTGCTCACGGGTGCGCGAGAGCGCCGGGTGCGGACCGGCGGAGTCGAGCTGTGCGTGGCCGAGCTGGGTGATCCGGAGCGGCCGACCGTCGTCCTCGTGCACGGCTACCCCGACAGCAAGGAAGTGTGGTCACAGGTCGCCGCCCGGCTCGCCGCGGACTTCCACGTGGTCGCCTACGACGTCCGCGGCCACGGCCGGTCCACCGCCCCGCGGCCCCTGCGCGGAGGGTTCACCCTGGAGAAGCTGACGGACGACTTCCTGGCCGTGGCGGACGCCGTGAGCCCGGACCGGCCGGTGCACCTGGTCGGGCACGACTGGGGGTCGGTGCAGGCCTGGGAGTTCACCACCGTCCGGCGCACCGAGGGCCGCATCGCCTCCTTCACGTCGATGTCCGGGCCGTCCCTCGATCACTTCGCCCACTGGATCGACCGGCGCGTGAAGCGCCCCACCCCGCGCCGGGTCGGCCAGCTCCTCGGGCAGGGCGCCCGCTCCTGGTACGTGTATCTGCTGCACACGCCCGTGCTGCCCGAGCTGGCCTGGCGCGGTCCGCTGGGCAGGCGCTGGCCGAAGGTCCTGGAGCGGGTGGAGAAGGTGCCCCGGGGCGACTACCCCACCTCGTCCCTGCCCTCGGACGCCGCCCACGGGGCGTGGCTGTACCGCGACAACGTCCGGCCCCGGATGCGCAGCCCGCGCACCGACGCGTACGCGCACGCGCCCGTGCAGGTCATCACGCCGCTGGAGGACCGGTTCCTGTCGGAGCGGCTCGACGAGGAGCTGGAGCACTGGGTTCCGCGGCTGACCCGCAGGACGATCCAGGCCGGGCACTGGATCCCGCGGACCCGGCCGGACCGGCTGGCCGCGTGGATCGGGGAGTTCGTGACGTCCGTGGAGCGCGGAGACGCGCCGGAGACGGCCGGCGGGAGGCACACCGAGCGGTTCTCCGGCCAGCTGGTGCTGGTCACCGGCGCGGGCAGCGGCATCGGGCGGGCCACGGCACTGGCCTTCGCCGGGGCGGGCGCACGGGTGGTCGCCGTCGACCGGAACGCCGAGGCCGCGGCCCGCACCGCCGAAGCGTGCCGCCGGGCCGGTGCGCCCGGGGCCTGGGCGGAGACGGCCGACGTCTCCGACGAGCAGGCCATGGAGGCGCTCGCCGAGCGGGTCACCGGCACGCACGGCGTGCTGGACGTCCTGGTCAACAACGCCGGGATCGGGCTGTCCGGCTCCTTCTTCGACACCACGACGGAGGACTGGAGAAAGGTCCTCGACGTCAACCTGTGGGGCGTGATCCACGGCTGCCGGCTCTTCGGCCGGCGGATGACCGAGCGGGGGCAGGGCGGCCACATCGTCAACGTCGCCTCCGCCGCGGCCTTTCAGCCGTCCCGGGCGCTGCCCGCCTACAGCACCTCCAAGGCGGCCGTGCTGATGCTCAGCGAGTGCCTGCGCGCGGAACTCGCCGGACAGGGGATCGGCGTGACGGCGGTCTGCCCCGGCTTCGTCAACACCGCCATCACGTCGACGGCGCACTTCGCCGGGGTGGAGGGGCCGGAGGAGAAGCGGCTCCAGCAGCGTGCCGCCCGGCTGTACGGGCTGCGCGGCTATCCGCCGGAGAAGGTCGCGCGGGCCCTCCTCCGGGCGGTCGCGCGTGACGAGCCGGTGGTTGCGGTGACGCCCGAGGCCCGAGCCGCCCGGGCGCTGGCGCGGCTCGCGCCGGGGGTGCTGCGCAGAATCGCCCGGGTCAGGCCTCCGCTGTGACGCGGCACCAAAGTCCCTGCGCGGACGGCCAGTTGTCCACAGAGCGGGTCCTTCTTCCTGTGGATAACACCCCTTGGTTGTGGATCAAACCCGAGGAGTGAAACTCGATCGCGTGATTCACGTCTCTCCCTCACCCTGGTGGGATGGACGAGAGACGCACCGTGAAGGTGTCGAAGTACCTGTCGAAGCATCTGCGCCACCAGCCGGAACGGATCGGGATCGCTCTCGACGAGGCCGGCTGGGTGGAGATCGACACCCTGATCGCCGCGGCCGCCGCCCACGGCTTCGGGTTCACCCGCGAGGAACTCAACCATGTGGTCGCCACCAACGACAAACGGCGCTTCGCCGTCGACGGGACCCGGATCCGTGCCAGCCAGGGCCACAGCATCGACGTCGACCTCGGGCTGCCGCCGGCCGAGCCGCCCGCGTGGCTCTACCACGGCACGGTCGCCCGTCATCTGGACGCGATCCGCGCCGAGGGGCTGCGGCCGATGGACCGGCATGCCGTGCATCTCTCACCCGACCGTGAGACGGCGACCCGTGTCGGCGCCCGCCGCGGCCGGCCGGTCGTGCTGACCGTCGACGCGGGCGCCATGCACCGCGACGGTCACGTCTTCCACGTCAGCCCGAACGGCGTATGGCTGACCGAGACCGTGCCGCCGCGCTATCTCCGCTTCTCCGAGCGCCACTGACCTGCCGTTTCCTTGCGGCTGCCCACGGTGACCGTTTCACGTGAAACACCGGGGAGGCGCCGGGCTCGCTTAGGCTCGTGGGCATGAGTCTGCGTCTGAGCACCGTGATCCTCCCGTACCGCCGCTGGCACGAAGGCGGCCGTGCGGCCTGGACCCGTGCCGAGCAGCTCGGCTTCCACACCGCGTACACCTACGACCACCTCTCCTGGCGCACCTTCCGCGACGGCCCGTGGTTCGGTGCCGTGCCCACCCTCACCGCCGCCGCGACCGTCACCGACCGGCTGCGCCTGGGCACGCTGGTGACCTCGCCGAACTTCCGGCACCCCGTGACCCTCGCCAAGGAACTGATCTCGCTGGACGACATCTCCGGCGGCCGGGTCACCTTGGGCATCGGCGCGGGCGGCTCCGGCTTCGACGCCACCGCGCTCGGCCAGGAACCGTGGACGCCGCGTGAGCGCGCCGACCGCTTCGCCGAGTTCGTCCCGCTCCTCGACCGGCTGCTCAGCGAGGACGCGGTGTCCTTCGAGGGTGACTTCTACGCGGCCCACGAGGCCCGCAACATCCCCGGCTGTGTGCAGCGCCCCAGGCTGCCCTTCGCGGTGGCGGCGACCGGGCCGCGCGGGATGCGCCTCGCCGCCCGGTACGCACAGGCCTGGGTGACCACCGGCGACCCCAAGCTCTACGAGAACGGCACTCCCGAACAGTCGGTTCGGGCCATCCGCGCCCAGGCCGACCGGCTCGCCGACATCTGCGCCGAGACCGGCCGCGACATGACCGGCCTCGAGCGGATCCTGCTCACCGGGTTCACCCCGGAACGCACCGGACCGCTGCGGTCGCTGGACGCCTTCGTCGACTTCGCCGGACGGTACGCCGCGCTGGGCTTCACGGAGCTCGTGATCCACTGGCCGATCCCCGACTCCGACTTCGCGGCCGACGAGAAGGTCTTCGAGCAGATCGCCATGGAGGCACCGGCGCAGTTGCGCTGATCTCACCGGCGCAGCCCCGGGGGGCAGGAAGGCCTGGTGACGAACGGCATCCACTCACCTGTGCACGGCCCCGCACGCCCGTGCAGGCATATGCGGGACAATGGCCGGGTGACCTCAGCGACCCGACAGCACGAGACCGCGGCCGAGACCCTGCCCCCGCGGCTGATCGCCACCGACCTCGACGGCACCCTGCTGCGCGACGACAAGTCGGTGTCCCCGCGCACGGTCGCCGCCCTGGCCGCCGCCGAGGAGGCGGGCATCGAGGTCTTCTTCGTCACCGGCCGGCCGGCCCGCTGGATGGACGTCGTCAGCGACCATGTGCACGGCCACGGCCTGGCCATCTGCGGCAACGGCGCCGCCGTCGTCGACCTGCACGGCGGCCCCGGGGCCCACCGCTTCGTCAAGGTGCGCGAGCTGGCCCGGGAGAACGCCCTCGACGCCGTGCGGCTGCTGCGCGAGGCGGCGCCGGGCACGGTGTACGCGGTGGAGCAGACGTACGGCTTCTACCAGGAACCGGCGTACCCGAAGCTGCACATGGAGATACCCGACAGCCTCGCCCCCGCCGAGGAACTGCTCTCCGCGGATCACCCGGCGGCCGGCGAGCCCGTGCTGAAGATCCTCGCCTACCACCCCGAACTCGACCCCGACGCCTTCCTGACCCTGGCCCGGCTCGCCATCGGGGAGCGCGCCAACGTGACCCGCTCCAGCCCCAGCGCCCTGCTGGAGATCAGCGGCCCCGAGGTCTCCAAGGCCAGCACCCTCGCCCTGTGCTGCGCCGAGCGCGGCATCTCGCACGAGGAGGTCGTCGCCTTCGGCGACATGCCCAACGACGTGGAGATGCTCACCTGGGCGGGCCGGTCGTTCGCCATGGGCAACGCCCACCCGGACGTCATCGCCGCCGCTTCGGGGCGGACCGTCGCGAACAACGAGGACGGGGTGGCGGTCGTGATCGAGCGGCTGGTGGCCGAGCGGCTCCGGCCGCGGGGCTGACCGCTCAGAGCGACACGCCACGCGCCGCGAGCCAGGAGACCGGGTTCACCGCCGAACCCGACTCCGGCGTGACCCGCGTCTCGAAGTGCAGGTGCGGCCCCGTGGAGTTGCCCGTGGTGCCCGACTGGCCGATCCACTGGCCCGGTTCGACGTGCTCGCCCTGATCGACCGCGACGGACGCGAGGTGGGCGTACTGCGTGTAGTAGCCGCCCGCGTGCCGCAGCACGATCTCGATGCCGAAGGGCCCGCCGCAGGACACCCTCACCACCCGCCCCGCCCCGACGGCCCGCACCGGCGTGCCGATCGGCACCGCGAAGTCCTGCCCGGTGTGCCGGTTCGCCCACCGGGCACCGCCGCTGCCGTAGGACGAGGACAGCGTGTACGTCTCCACGGGAGCGACCCACGCGCTCGTGAACGCCGTCTCCGGCTGGTCGAGCCGGACGGCTCCCCGGCAGGCCCCGGCGGCGACGACGGCGTCCGCCTGTCCCTGGAGCTGTGAGCGGGCCGACTCCAGCTTCTGCTCGATGTCCGCCTTCAGCGCGGCCAGTTGTGTGTTCCGCTTCTCCAGCGCCTGCCATTCGGCCGCGGCCCTCGCCTCGTCCTCGGCGAGCCGGGCCTCGGCCCGGCGGTTCTTGGAGATCGCGTTGTTCACGGCGAGATCGGCCTGGGCGAACGCGTGGTGACCGCGCATCAGGCCGTCGGGACTGCCGGCCAGGATCATCTGCGCGGCCACCGGCAGGCCTCCGCTCGTGCGGTACTGGGCGCGTGCGATGCGGCCCAGGTCCTCGCGCAGGGCCGCGATGTGCCGCCGCTGGATGCCGAGGAGTTCCTCCGCCCGCCGGGCCTTGGCCCGTTGCTCCTCGGCCTCCTCGCGGCCGGTCTCGTACACCTGCGTCGCCACCGCGGCCTCCTCGTACAGCCGCATCACCTCGGCGCTGAGGCCCGTGGCCCCGCCACCGCTGTGCATGCCGGGGCCGGCGGCGGGGTCGGCGGCTTCCTCGTCCCCGGCCATGGGCCGGGCTCCGAGGACCGCCAGCACGCACAGCAGGACCGGAACGACCACGCGGTGGCGGCGAAGTGAGCGCATGTCAGTGATCGTCACCCACGGGTGGGGCCCGGTCGCGCTCATGTCGTACGGCCGGGGGGGGGGGGGGGGGGGGCGCGCCCCCCCCCCCCCCCCCCCCCCCCCCCCCCCCCCCCCCCCCCCCCCGCCCCCCGCCCCGCCCCCCCCCGGGGGGGGGGCCTCGGGGGGGGCTGGCCGGGGGGGGCCCCCCCGGGGGGGGCCCGGGGGGGGCGCGGGGGGGCGGGGGGGGGGGGGGGGGCCCCCCCCCCCCCCCCCCGCTCCCCCTGGACACGGCGGCTCCGTCCGGGGCACGGCGGCTCCGTCCAAGGCAGGGCGGCTTCCTCTAAGGCACGGCGACGAGCGACTCCGACGCCGCCTCGCGCTCGGCCATCTCCCGCAGGGGTCCGTCCACCGCCACCAGCTCCGCGTACCGCCCGCGCTGCACCACCCGTCCCCGGTCCAGCACGATCACCTCGTCCACCGCCTCGAGGCCCGCCAGCCGATGGGTGATGAGCAGCGTCGTGCGGCCCTCGGTGGCGGCCAGCAGATCTGCGGTGAGCGCGTCGGCCGTCGGCAGGTCGAGGTGCTCGGCGGGCTCGTCGAGCACCAGGACGGGGAAGTCGGCGAGCAGCGCCCGGGCCAGGGCAAGACGCTGGCGCTGCCCGCCGGACAGGCGTGCCCCGTGCTCGCCGACCAGGGTGTCCAGCCCCTCGGGCAGGCTGTCCGCCCAGTCCAGCAGCCGCGCGCGGCCGAGCGCGGCACGCAGGTCGTCCTCGCCGGCGTCCTTCCGGGCCAGCAGCAGGTTCTCGCGCAGCGAGCTGTCGAAGAGGTGCGCGTCCTGCGCGCACAACCCGACGAGCGCGCGGACGTCGTCACCGTCCAGCGCGTACGCGGCCACGCCCGCGAGCGTGTACCCGCCCGTGCGCGCGTCGAGGAACCGCAGCAGCACCTGGGCCAGCGTCGTCTTGCCGGAACCGGAGGGGCCGACCACGGCGATCCGGCGGCCCTCGCCGAGGGTCAGATCCAGCCCGGCGAGCGCGTCCCGGTCCTGCCCCGCGTGCCGCGCGGCCAGCCCCGTGACGACCACCGGGAACGGCGACGCGGGCGCCTGCCGGGGCCGCTCCGGTTCGGCCACGGGCTCCGGCGCGTCGAGCACCTCGAAGACCCGCTCGGCACTGCGCCGCACCCGCTGCCGGTACTGCACGGCGAGCGGCAGTCCCAGCACGGCTTCGAACGCGGCGAGCGGGGTCAGCACCACGACGGCCATCGCGACACCGTCCAGCCGCCCGGCGGCGACGGCCTGCGCCCCGGCCAGGGCCGCGGCCGTGACGGTCAGGCCGGAGATCAGCGCGGTGAGCCCGTCGCCCAGGGCCGTGGCCGTGGCGGCGCGCGAGGCGATCCGGGTCAATGCCCCGTCGGCCTCACGGGCCTGAGCGGTCCGCGCGGGCAGGGCACCGGCGACCGTCAGCTCCGCGGTGCCGGTGAGCAGATCGGCCACCCGTGTCGCCAGCTCCCCGCGGGCCGGGGCCAGCCGGTGCTCGACCCGCCGGGCGACGGCTCCGGTGAGCAGCGGCACGCCCACGCCCGCGGCCAGCAGCCCGGCCGCGAGCAGGGCCCCGGCCTCGGGCAGCAGCCAGGCCGTGAAGCCGACGGACGCGGCCGAGACCACGACGGCCGCCCCGGCCGGGAGCAGCCACCGCAGCCAGTAGTCCTGCAGCGCGTCCACGTCCGCCACGAGCCGCGAGAGCAGATCACCCCGGCGGGTCCGGCGCAGCCCGGCGGGCGCGAGCCGCTCCAGCCTCCGGAACACCGCGACCCTGGTGTCCGCCAGCATCCGCAGCACGGCGTCGTGCGACACCAGCCGCTCGGCGTAGCGGAACACGGCCCGCCCGATACCGAAGGCCCGCGTCGCCGTCACGGCCACCATCAGGTACAGCACGGGCGGTTGCTGGGAGGCGCGGGAGATCAGCCACCCCGAGGTGGCCATCAGCCCCACGGCGCTGCCGAGCGCGAGGCTGCCCAGCAGCAGCGCCAGTCCGAGCCGTCCGCGCCGGGCACCGGACAGGGCACGGACCCGTGCGAGGACACCCCCGGAAGCCGGCACGCCGACCGGCTCGGCCGCGGCAGCGGGCACCGACGGGCCGGCTTCGGCCGACCGCGCTCCACGGATCGCGGCAGGCGCGACGGGCGTCCCGGACGTCTCAGGCTCCGCCAGTCGCACCACCCGGTCCGCCACCGCCAGCAGCGCCGGCCGGTGCACCACCAGCAGCACGGTCCGCCCGGCCGCCAGCCGCCGCACCGCCGCCACGACCTCGGCCTCGGTGGCGCCGTCCAGCGCCGCCGTCGGCTCGTCGAGCAGCAGCACGGGCCGGTCCGCGAGGAACGCCCGGGCCAGCGCGAGCCGCTGCCGCTGTCCGGCGGACAGGCCCGCCCCGTCCTCGCCGAGCACGGTGTCGGCGCCCTCGGGCAGCGCGTCCACGAACTCCAGCGCCCCGGCGTCCCGCAGTGCCCGCCGCACAGCCTCGTCGTCCGCGCCGGGCCGCGCCAGCCTTACGTTCTCGGCGATGGTCCCGGCGAACAGGTGCGGCCGCTGCGGGACCCAGGCGATCCGGGACCGCCACTGGTCCAGGTCCGCGTCGGCCAGATCGACTCCCCCGGCCAGCACCCGCCCCTCGGCCGGGCCGACGAAGCCGAGCAGGGCGGCGAGCAGCGTCGACTTGCCGGCACCGCTCGGACCGACCAGCGCGACCGTCTCCCCGGGCTCGACCCGGAACGTCACCGCACGAACGGCGTCACCGGAGCGGCCCGGGTACCGGACGGTCACGCCCTCGAAGGCCAGCGGACCCTCGGGCACGGCCCGGGAGCCGGACACCGGCACAGGCGTCTCCAGGACCTCGAAGATCTCCTCGGCCGCGGCGAGCCCTTCCGCCGCCGCGTGGTACTGCGCCCCGACCTGCCGCAACGGCAGATAGGCCTCCGGTGCCAGGATCAGGATGACCAGGCCGATGTACAGGTCCATCTCGCCGTGCACCAGCCGCATGCCGATCGTCACGGCGACCAGCGCCACCGAGATCGTCGCGAGCAGCTCCAGCGCGAAGGAGGAGATGAAGGCGATCCGCAGCGTGCGCATGGTCGCCCGCCGGTACTCGCCGGTGATCCGCCGGATCGACTCGGCCTGCGCCTTGGCCCGGCCGAAGACCTTCAGCGTCGGCAGCCCGGCGACGACGTCCAGGAAATGCCCGGACAGCCGTGACAGCAGCCGCCACTGACGATCCATCCGCGCCTGGGTGGCCCAGCCGATCAGCATCATGAAGACCGGGATGAGCGGCAGGGTGCCCACGATGATGGCCGCCGAGACCCAGTCCTCGGTGACGATCCGCGCCAGCACCGCCACCGGCACGACCACCGCGAGCCCCAGCTGGGGCAGGTACCGCGAGAAGTAGTCGTCGAGCGCGTCGACGCCCCGGGTGGCCAGGGCGACCAGCGATCCGGTCCGCTGCCCGCTCAGCCAGCCCGGGCCCAGCCGGGTGGCACGCTCCAGCAGCCGCCCCCGCAGTTCCGACTTGACCGCCGCGCTCGCCCGGTGTGCGGCGAGTTCGGTGAGCCAGCCGACCAGCGCCCGCCCGGCCGCGACGGCGACCAGGAGCAGCAGGGGAGTACCGAGCGCGGAGACCGCCCTGCCGTGCTGGAAAGCACCGACCACCACCTCGGCGATGAGCATCGCCTGCGCGATGACCAGCCCGGCCCCGAGCGCTCCCAGGGCGACGACCGCCACCAGGAATCCCCGGGTGGCACGGGCGTAGCGGAGCAGACGCGGATCGATTGGTTTCACGTGAAACACACCTCAGTGCACGGGATCGGCGATGTGCTGCGTACCGATCCGCTTGCGGAAGACCCAGTAGGTCCAGCCCTGGTAGACCATCACGAGCGGCGTGGCGACCGCCGCGCACCACGTCATGATCTTCAGCGTGTACGGGCTGGACGAGGCGTTGGTGACCGTCAGGCTCCAGTCCGGGTTCAGCGTGGACGGCATGACGTTCGGGAACAGCGTCAGGAACAGCACCGCCACCGTGGCCACGATGGTGAGGCCGGACAGGGTGAACGCCCAGCCCTCGCGCCCGGCCCGGGCCGCGACCAGCGCCAGGAGCAGCGACGCCACGGCCACGACCACGGCGACGAGTGATGCCCCGTCACCCCGGTCGGACTGCGTCCACAGCAGGAAGGCGAGAGCCAGCACGGCGGTCGCCGCTCCGACGCGCAGCGCCAGCTTCCGCGCCCGCTCCCGGATGTCACCGACGGTCTTGAGCCCGACGAACACCGTCCCGTGGAAGGTGAACAGCGCCAGCGTCACCAGGCCGCCCAGCAGCGCGTACGGATTGAGCAGGTCCAGGACGCCACCGGCGTAGTTGAAGTCCTGGTCGATCTTCACGCCGCGCACGATGTTGCCGAAGGCCACGCCCCACAGGAAGGCGGGCAGCAGCGAGGTCCAGAAGATCGCCGTCTCCCAGTTGCGCTGCCAGTTCTCCTCGGGCCGCTTGACGCGGTACTCGAAGGCGACACCCCGGATGATCAGGCAGACCAGGATGAGCAGCAGGGGCAGGTAGAAGCCGGAGAACAGCGTCGCGTACCACTCCGGGAAGGCGGCGAAGGTCGCGCCGCCGGCCGTGAGCAGCCACACCTCGTTGCCGTCCCAGACGGGCCCGATCGTGTTGATCAGCACCCGCTTCTCGGGCCGGTCGCGGGCGAGCAGCTTGGTGAGCACTCCGACACCGAAGTCGAAGCCCTCCAGGAAGAAGTAGCCGGTCCACAGGACGGCGATCAGAACGAACCAGACGTCGTGCAGTTCCATGACGGTGCGGCTCCCTCGGCCTAGTAGGAGAAGGCCATCGGCTTGTCGGCGTCACGGAGGTCGCCGCCGATCTTCGTGGGCGGGTTCAGGTCGGTCTCGGTGAGCTCGGGCGGGCCCGCCTTGACGTACTTGACCAGCAGCTTGACCTCGATGACGGCGAGGATCGCGTACAGCACGGTGAAGACGATCATCGAGGTGAGGACCTCGGCCTGGGAGACGCCGGGGGAGACCGCGTCCCGCGTCTGGAACAGTCCGTAGACGACCCACGGCTGGCGGCCCATCTCGGTGAAGATCCAGCCCCAGGAGTTGGCGATCAGCGGGAAGGCCATCGTCCAGACCGCCACCAGCCAGTACAGGCGGGTCAGGCGGGGCCGCAGCGGCTCGCGGAGCAGGACCAGGTGCGGCACCTCGTCGTCCCCGGTCCGGTACGCCGCCGGTAGCAGGAACTTCTTCCGGGTGAGCCACAGTCCCAGCAGGCCGATCGAGAACGACGCCATGCCGAAGCCGATCATCCAGCGGAAGCCCCAGTAGGCGACGGGGACGATGGGCTTGTAGTCGCCGGGGCCGAACTTCTCCTGGAGCGCCTTGTTGGTGTCGTTGATGCCCGGCACGTACGACTCGAAGTCGCTGTGGGCCAGGAAGGACAGCAGGCCGGGTATCTCCAGGGCGACCTTGTTGTGGCCCTCGTCGACGTCGCCGTACGCGAACACCGAGAAGGGCGCCGGCTTCTCGCCGTCCCACAGGGCCTCGGCAGCGGCCATCTTCATCGGCTGCTGCTCGTACATGACCTTGCCCAGGGTGTCGCCGCTGACCGCGGTGAGCAGGCCGCCGACGGCGACGGTGACCAGGCCGAGCCGCAGCGAGGTCCGCATGACCGGGATGTGCTTCTTGCGCAGCAGGTGGAAGGCGGCGATCCCCACCATGAAGGCGCCGCCGGTCAGGAACGCCGCGGAGAAGCTGTGGAAGACCTGGTTGAGCGTGGTGTTCTGGGTCAGCACCAGCCAGAAGTCGGTGAGCTCGGCCCGGCCCTTCTCGCCGTTGATCCGGTAGCCGACCGGGTGCTGCATCCACGAGTTCGCGGCGAGGATGAAGTACGCCGACAGCAGCGTGCCGATGGAGACCATCCAGATGCAGGCCAGGTGGATCTTCTTCGGCAGCTTGTCCCAGCCGAAGATCCACAGGCCGATGAAGGTGGACTCGAAGAAGAAGGCGATCAGGGCCTCGAAGGCGAGCGGCGCACCGAAGACGTCACCGACGAAGCGCGAGTAGTCCGACCAGTTCATGCCGAACTGGAACTCCTGCACGATGCCGGTGACCACACCCATGGCGATGTTGATCAGGAACAGCTTGCCCCAGAACTTGGTCGCCCGGAGGTACTTCTCCTTCTCCGTCCGCACCCAGGCGGTCTGCAGCCCGGCCGTGAGCGCGGCCAGCGAGATCGTCAGGGGGACGAACAGGAAGTGATAGACGGTGGTGATGCCGAACTGCCATCGCGCCAGGGTCTCCGGCGCCAAAGCCAGGTCCACGTCGCCGCTCCTTACCTACGCTTGTGAAAGCGTTCACATTCACAAGCCATTATGCAGCACGTACTTTCGACGGGCGGAGGGGGGCCTGTGTGACGCTCGTCAACCCCGGCGTGCGGGCCCGAGGGCGCCGGTTTCACGTGAAACAGAGGCCCGCTACGCAGCGAGCCGGCCGGCGCCCAGCGCCGACCGGCTCCCCTCACGTCCCGCGCTCAGCCGCTAGAGCTCCTTGCGGAACCCTTCCGCCACCTTCAGGAAGATGTCGTTCGCCTCGGCCTCCCCGACCGTCACCCGCACGCCCTCGCCCGGGAACGGGCGGATCACCACACCGGCCTGCTCGCACACCTCCGCGAAGGCCACCGTGCGCTCCCCCAGCCGCAGCCATACGAAGTTGGCCTGGGTCTCCGGCACCGTCCAGCCCTGGGCGCGGAGCCCGTCCACCACGCGCGTGCGCTCGCACACCAGCGAGCCGACCCGCCCCAGCAGCTCGTCCTCGGCCCGCAGCGAGGCGATCGCCGCCTCCTGCGCGAGCTGCGTCACACCGAACGGCACGGCCGTCTTGCGCAGCGCCGCCGCGACCGGATCGTGGGCGATGGCGAAGCCGACCCGCAGCCCGGCCAGGCCGTACGCCTTGGAGAAGGTCCGCAGGACGCAGACGTTGGGCCGGTTCCGGTACAGCTCGACACCGTCCGGCACCTCGGGGTCGCGGATGAACTCCCGGTAGGCCTCGTCGAGCACCACCAGCACGTCACGGGGAACGCGGTCGAGGAAGCGCTCCAGCTCCGCCCGCCGGACCACCGTGCCGGTCGGGTTGTTGGGGTTGCAGACGAAGATCAGCCGGGTCCGGTCGGTGATCGCGTCGGCCATCGCGTCCAGATCGTGCACGTCACCGTCGGTCAGCGGCACCTGCACCGAGGTCGCGCCGCTGATCTGGGTGATGATCGGGTAGGCCTCGAAGGACCGCCAGGCGTAGATCACCTCGTCGCCGGGGCCGGAGGTCGCCTGGACGAGCTGCTGGGCGACGCCGACCGACCCGGTGCCGGTGGCCAGGTGGGACAGCGGCACACCGAACCGCTCCGACAGCTCGTTCATCAGCCCCGTGCAGGCCATGTCCGGGTAGCGGTTGAAGGAGCAGGCCGCCGCCGTCACGGTCTCCAGCACACCGGGCAGCGGCGGATAGGGGTTCTCGTTGGAGGACAGCTTGTAGGCCACCGGCCCGCCGGCCGCAGCCGGCTTGCCCGGCTTGTAGGTGGGGATCCCCTCCAGCTCGGCGCGCAGCTTCGGGCTCGTCTCGCTCACCGCAGTCCTCCTCGCGAAGACCGGCGGCCCCTGACCGCCGCCGACATCCAATACTCCTCACCTTATGAGGATTCGGCGCCGCTGCGTATAGCCACGACGAACCGGCGGACGCCGGCCCCCCGCGCCCCACCGGCATCAAGGGCATCACCGTACGAAGGCGTACGAATCCAGGGGAGCGCCTCACATATATCTACGCGCCGGTGGTTCACGCCGTGGCGCGCATCCCCCGTGCAGGTGAGTTGAGACCTCTTCGCAACCTCGGCGCCTCGGCAGGCCCGTGCGGGCCGACACGTCACGTCCTGGCATGAAAGCGCTCAACACCCTTGTTTTCCAAGGCAATTGAGCCTTAATGATCATGCAGAAACGTGCCTGTCAACGCGTGCATATGCGTCCGCACTACCCCACCGCATGAGCCCTACTATCGGCTCGCCATGACAGCAGCAGGGAAGCACCAGGTGAGCCGCGCGGAAACCTCACGGCGAGGCAGCCGGCCGGGTCGGGCGGGTATCAGAGACGTGGCCGCCGCCGCCGGAGTCTCCATCACGACCGTCTCCGACGCCCTCAACGGCAAGGGCCGGCTCCCGGACGCCACCCGGCGCCACGTCCGCGAGGTCGCCGACCGACTGGGCTACCGGCCCTCGGCCGCCGCCCGGACGCTCCGCACGGGCAAGTCGGGCCTCATCGGCCTGACCGTGACCACGTACGGGGATGAACCTTTCACCTTCACGGAGTTCGCGTACTTCGCCGAGATGGCGCGCGCCGCCACCTCCGCCGCGCTCGCCCGCGGCTACGCCCTGGTCATCCTGCCCGCCACCTCCCGCCACGACGTGTGGTCGAACGTCGCCCTGGACGGCACGGTCGTCATCGACCCCTCCGACCAGGACCCGGTCGTCAGCGAACTCGTCCGGCAGGGCCTCCCGGTCGTCTCCGACGGCCGTCCGGCCGGCGCGCTGCCCGTCACGGCCTGGGTGGACAACGACCACGAGGCCGCGGTCCTCGGCATCCTCGACCACCTGGCCGACGCCGGCGCCCGCCGCATCGGCCTGCTGACCGGCACGACCACGGACACGTACACCCACCTGTCGACCACGGCGTACCTGCGCTGGTGCGAGCGCGTCGGCCAGGACCCGGTGTACGAGGCCTACCCGGCGCACGATCCGTGCGCGGGCGCCGTCGCCGCCGACCGGCTGCTCGCCCGGCCGGACCGCCCCGACGCGGTCTACGGTCTGTTCGACCCGAACGGCACCGATCTGCTCGCCGCCGCCCGCCGCTACGGCCTGCGCGTCCCCGACGACCTGCTGCTGGTCTGCTGCAGCGAGTCCACCGTCTACGCCAACACCGAGCCGCCGATCACCACGCTCTCCCTGAAGCCGCGCCGCATCGGCACAGCGGTGGTCCAGCTGCTGATCGACGCCATCGAGGGTGTGGAATCCGACCATCCGGTGGAGCAGGTGATACCGACGGAGCTGATCGTGCGCACGTCGTCCCAGCGGCGCCCGCCGCGCACGACGGTCAGCCCGCCGCGCTCCCCCGAGGGCACCTAGCACCCGCGCCCGGGCCGGGTAAAGGCCGTCCTCCTGGGGAGAAACGGGGCCGGTCCCCCGGAGAGACGGCACCGTTCTCGCGAAGAGAAGGCGAGCGAGGACGGTCACACGGTGGTCGAAGCCCGGCCCAATCGGGGCGAAAGCCGCGGTGAACCGGAGTCTTGCTCCGATTCACCACCCCTGGGTCATCACATGGCGCGATCCGCATTCCTATGATGGGCCCACGACACCGGCGGACCGCTACGACCAGGCAGTCCGATGCGGTGCAGATGCGGCGCGATGGTGGAGGGGTCGATGACTCAGGGGGCCGGTCAGGGACCCGAGGTGGAGCGGACGGCGACGTTGCGCGACTTCCGGGTGCCCGCGTACGTCCACGAGACCGGTCCGTACGTCCACAGCGTCCACCCCGGTGACGTCACCCCGCCGCCCGAGGAGACCTATCCCGAGGGATACACGCCGACCGAGCGTGACCTCCCCGTCATCAACCGGGGCGACACTGTCCAGGTGACCGTCGACCCCGAGACCACCGCCACCCCACAGCCCTCCACCGGGCAGGGCCCGCTGTACGTGGTGGGTGACGTGCACGGCTACCTCGACCAGCTGGTGGCCGCCCTCCAGGAGAAGGGCCTGCTGGACGCCGCCGGGAACTGGTGCGCGGGCACCGCCCGGCTGTGGTTCCTCGGCGACTTCACCGACCGCGGCCCGGACGGCATCGGCGTCATCGACCTCGTGATGCGGCTGTCCGCCGAGGCCGCCGCGGCCGGCGGCTACTGCAAGGCGCTCATGGGCAACCACGAGCTGCTGCTCCTCGGCGCGAAGCGGTTCGGCGACACACCCGTCAACTCCGGCGCCGGTACCGCCACCTTCCAGGCGGCCTGGCTGCTCAACGGCGGCCAGAAGACCGACATGGACCGCCTCCAGGACCACCACCTGCAGTGGATGGCCCGCCTCGACGCCGTCGAAGAGGTCGACGGCCACCTGCTCGTGCACTCCGACACCACCGCCTACCTCGACTACGGCCGCTCCATCGAGGAGGTCAACGACACCGTCCGCGAGACGCTCACGCGCAACGACGCGGACGAGGTGTGGGACCTGTTCCGCAAGTTCACCAAGCGGTTCTCCTTCCGTGACGAGGGCGGCGCGGACGCCGTGCGCACCCTGCTCGATACGTACGGGGGCACCCGGATCGTTCACGGCCACAGCCCCATCCCGTATCTGCTGGGCGAGGTCGGCTCGGAGGAGGACGAGGAGCGCACCGACCCCGTCGTCGAGGGACCGCACGTCTACGCCGACGGACTCGCCATCGCGATGGACGGCGGCGTGACCATGGCCGGAAAACTCCTGGTCCAGCAACTGCCGCTCCCCACGTGAACGTTCACCGGGCAGGTGCGTCCCGTCACCGGACCGAACCGGTGACGGGCCAATTTCGGTAAACCCCCTGTCACCGCCCACCGTCACCGCTCTACCATCGGCTTATCCGTAGCAGGCTCCCCTCCGTTTCTGCCCGACGGCTCGTCAGCATGCCGAGCCACAAGCCCTACGGAGCATCGGGGGATGCAGATGAACAGCGTTCCGCAGCACCTGCTGAGCGAGGACCGCCAGGAATACGAGCGGGTCCTCGATGAGGCGCTGCGCTCCGCACCACACCGCCCGGACCTGGCCGCCGTCGGACAGCGGCTCAACTCCGAACAGCTGCGCACCATGGCGCTGAACGCCACCGCGCTCATCACGGCCGCCGCGTCGGCCGAGTACCAGCACTACGTCAAGGTCCGCGACGAACTCCGCCAGCCGGCGTCGTCGAGCTCACCGTCCGTGCGCGAGTCCGGTTCCGGCGAGCCGGGCGCGAGCGGCTCCGGGCTCGCCGCCACCATGGGGGAGGTCGCCGCCGAGACCGCCGGCGCGGGCGCCGTCGCCGTCGTGGCCGTTCTCGCGCCGGTCCTGGCCGGGACCGCCGCGGCGATCTTCCTGCTCGTCGGCTACATCCTGCAGATGCTCGACCCGGAGCAGGGGTTCGCCCGGACCATGCTCACCACGGGCTGGGTGTTCGGCGCCGTGACCGCGGTGGCGATCCTCGTCGCCGCCGTGGGACTGCTGCTCACGGCCCTGCGCAACAAGCCGACGGCCGAGAACGGTCCGCACGACGCACTGCGGCGGGAGGTGGAACAGGCCAGGCAGGCCTGGCGGGACGCGCTGCTGGAGCGCGGCATCCTGCCCTTCCTGCGGGAGGCCCTCGCCGATCCGGGCGCGGCCGCCGCGCTGCACCCCACGCCCGCCCCCGCGCCGGTCAGCCGCATGCCGCACCTCGGCTACGACCGTCCGGGCTTCACCAGCCCGGACGAGGGCAGCCACGGCTCGCGGCCGAGCTTCAGCAGCCCGGACTACACCAGCCCGGACTTCGGAGGACCGGAGCACCAGCCGGAGTAGCCGCCGGGGCCGGCGCCCGCGGCTTGCGCTTGCCCAGCGGGGGCGAGCTGTCCGGAGGCGCGAGCCGGTCATCCCGGCAGCCCGGTCCTCATCGGCGTCGGAGGACCTGAGCCTCGACCCGCTCGACCGTACGGCGGCCGGAGGCAAGGGCTGCTGGAACAGCACGGCGGAGACCATGCCGGGCGTGGCGCCCATGACGCCGTCGACCACATCGATCCCATCCGGCTGTGACCCCAGGGATCTCGGGCCGGGCCGGGCTCCGCCGTGCTGTTGTCCGTGCCGCGGTCGTCAGGCCCCGGTCAGTCGGCGATCGGCAAGTACACGCGGTTGCCGCTCGCCGCGAACTCCTTCGACTTCTGGGCCATGCCCTCCTCGATCTCGCTCCGGCTGCCGCCGTGTTCACGGCGGATGTCCTGCGAGATCTTCATGCTGCAGAACTTCGGGCCGCACATCGAGCAGAAGTGGGCCGTCTTGGCGGGTTCCGCCGGCAGGGTCTCGTCGTGGAACTCCCGGGCCGTGTCCGGGTCGAGGGCCAGGTTGAACTGGTCCTCCCACCGGAACTCGAAGCGGGCGTCGGACAGGGCGTCGTCCCACTCCTGCGCCCCCGGGTGTCCCTTGGCCAGGTCGGCGGCGTGGGCGGCGATCTTGTAGGTGATGACGCCGGTCTTGACGTCGTCGCGGTTCGGCAGGCCCAGGTGCTCCTTGGGCGTGACGTAGCAGAGCATCGCCGTGCCCCACCAGGCGATCATCGCGGCGCCGATGCCGGAGGTGATGTGGTCGTACGCCGGCGCGACGTCCGTGGTCAGCGGGCCGAGCGTATAGAACGGGGCTTCATCGCAGATCTCCTGCTGAAGGTCGATGTTCTCCTTGATCTTGTGCATCGGGACGTGGCCCGGGCCCTCGATCATCGTCTGCACGTGGAAACGCTTCGCGATCCGGTTGAGTTCCCCGAGCGTCCTCAACTCCGCGAACTGCGCCTCGTCGTTGGCGTCCGCGATCGAGCCGGGCCTGAGGCCGTCACCGAGGGAGTAGGTGACGTCGTAGGCGGCGAGGATCTCGCAGAGTTCCTCGAAGTTCTCGTAGAGGAACGACTCCTTGTGGTGCGCGAGGCACCAGGCGGCCATGATCGAGCCGCCGCGCGAGACGATGCCGGTCTTGCGGTTCGCCGTCAGCGGCACGTACGCCAGGCGCACGCCCGCGTGGACGGTCATGTAGTCCACGCCCTGCTCGGCCTGTTCGATGACGGTGTCCTTGTAGATCTCCCAGGTCAGCTCCTCGGCCCGGCCGTCCACCTTCTCCAGGGCCTGGTAGAGCGGCACGGTGCCGATGGGGACGGGGGAGTTGCGCAGCACCCACTCGCGCGTGGTGTGGATGTTGCGGCCGGTGGACAGGTCCATGACCGTGTCGGCGCCCCAGCGGGTCGCCCAGGTCATCTTCTCGACCTCCTCCTCGATGGAGGACGTCACGGCCGAGTTGCCGATGTTGGCGTTGACCTTCACCAGGAACCGCTTGCCGATGATCATCGGCTCGATCTCGGGGTGGTTGACGTTGGCCGGGAGCACCGCCCGGCCCGCCGCGATCTCGTCGCGCACGACTTCCGGGGAGACGTTCTCCCGGATGGCCACGTACTCCATCTCGGGGGTGATCTCGCCGCGGCGGGCGTACGCGAGCTGGGTGACGGCCTTGCCGTCCCGGCTGCGGCGCGGCTGGCGCGGCCGTCCCGGGAAGACGGCGTCGAGGTTGCGCAGGCCGCCACGGGGTGAGGTGTGCTTGATGCCGTCGTCCTCGGGGCGGACGGGGCGGCCCGCGTACTCCTCGGTGTCGCCGCGGGCGATGATCCAGTTCTCGCGCAGCGGCGGCAGGCCCCTGCGGACGTCGGTCTCGACGAGTGGATCGGTGTACGGGCCGGATGTGTCGTACAGCGTGACCGACTGCCCGTTGGTGAGATGCACCTGACGGACCGGCACGCGCAGGTCGGGGCGGGTGCCCTCGACGTATGCCTTGTGCCAGCCGATGGACTTCCCGGCCTCCGCGGACTGTCCGTCCTGGATGGAGGCAGGCGTGCGTACGTCCTTGTTGGTCATGAGACCTACTCCCTACGCCGGCATTACCCGGTAACAGGTTCGGCGGTCGACGCAGCGGCTTCCGTCTGCCGACGTTCCGTGTGAAACATCACTCGACTTCGGTGATGTTTCATGTGAAACATCGCTGGGACGGAGGTCAGCGCCCTCTCAGCCCGGTGCTCCGAGCTCCCGCGTGTACAAAAAGGTGCCTCCACGCTAGCGGCAATCTTGGCGCGGTGAACAGAGGGCCCCCGTCGTTCTTGCGATGATCGGTCGGTGACCACGACACAGCGTCCCCCGTACCCTTCGCCCGAACCGCCCCGCGGATCCGGCGCCGGACACGGCAACGGCCCTGGTGACGGCCGAGAGGCCGCCGCCGGGCACGGGCCTGCCCAGGGGGCGGCCCGCGGGCCTGCCCGGGGTCAGGAGCGCGGGTACGGGCCGGACTCGGCTTTCGGTGATGACCGTTTCGGCGCCGCGGCCTCCGGTGCGGCTTCCCGTACGACTACCGGCACGGCTACCGGTACCCCTTCCGGTACGGCCTCCGGGCGAGAGAACGGCGGGTACGCGCCGCGCGACGGTGGCCCGTTCCGGGCGGGCGACGATGGTCGCTACGGGCCGGGCGACGGCAGGCGTTCCACGCCCGGCGGCGGTGGCGGTGGCGAGTACGGGTCGGCCGACGGCGGTGACTACGGATCGGCCGGTGGCGGTTACGGTCACGGCCACGGTGGCGGTGGCCGATTCCGTCCGGGCCCCGGTGACCGCCAGGGCGACGGTGCCGGTGGCGGCTACGGCCCGGGCTCCCCGGGACCGGGTTCCGGCCCCGGGGGCGGTGGGCAGGGCCCCGGTCCGGGCGGCGGTGGTCACGGCGCCGGCGGAGGCGACGGGCACGGCCACGGCTCCGCGTCCGGCGGCGGACATGGGCACGCGCACAGCCACGGTCCGGCCTCGCCCGTCTCGATGCATCTGCGCAAGGTCATCGCGGCGATCCTGATCCCGTTCGCGGCAGCGGTGCTGGTCGGTCTCGCCGTGCTGTGGCCCGGCGGCGCCCCGCCGCACGAGCGCACCGGCGTCGGTTTCGACCGGCAGACCCAGCAGGCCACGGTCACCGAGGTCGTGGACATCAGCTGCAAGGAGGCCGGTGCCTCGGGCGTCCCGCCGACGGGCGACACCTCCACCGCCGAGGGATCCTCCGCGGTACAGCAGGAGAACGGCACCTGCAAGCGGGCCACCATCCGGGTCGACAGCGGCAAGGACAAGGGCCGCACGTTCACGGAGATCGTCCAGCCTGACCAGTCCCGCCAACTGCGCGAGGGCCAGGAGGTCGTGGTCGCCTACGAGCCCTCGGCGCCCCGGGACCTGCAGTACTCCGTCACGGACGTGAACCGGCGGATGCCCCTCGCGCTGCTCGCCGGCATCTTCGCGCTCGCGGTGGTCGCCGTCGGCCGGCTGCGCGGGGTGATGGCCCTGGTCGCGCTGGCCATCAGCTTCCTGGTCCTGAACCTGTTCATCCTGCCCGCGATCCTCCAGGGCTCGAACCCGCTGGTCGTGGCGGTGGTGGGCGCGAGCGCCATCATGCTGATCGCCCTGTACCTGTGTCACGGCCTGTCCGCGCGGACGTCCGTGGCGGTACTGGGCACCCTCGTCTCCCTGCTGCTGATCGGCGTCCTGGGATCGGTGTTCATCGGCTGGGCCGCGCTCACCGGCAACACCGACGACAACACCGGTCTGATCCACGGGCTCTACCCGACGATCGACATGAGCGGTCTGCTCCTCGCGGGCGTCATCATCGGCTCGCTCGGTGTGCTCGACGATGTGACGGTCACCCAGACCTCCGCGGTCTGGGAGCTGCACGAGGCCAACCCGTCGATGGGCTGGCGCGGGCTCTACCGCGCGGGCATCCGGATCGGCCGCGACCACATCGCCTCGGTCGTCAACACGCTCGTCCTCGCCTACGCGGGTGCCGCGCTGCCGCTGCTCCTGCTGTTCTCGATCGCGCAGAGCAGTGTGGGCACCGTCGCCAACAGCGAACTGGTCGCGGAGGAGATCGTGCGCACGCTGATCGGTTCGATCGGCCTGGTGGCGTCGGTGCCGGTCACCACGGCCCTGGCCGCACTGGTGGTCTCGGCCGACCGCCCGGGCACGGAGTCCGCCGCGGAACCCGTCGCGGTGCGCGGGGGCAAGGGCCGGCGCCGCAAGCGCTGATCCCCCGGGGCGTGGAGCGGCAACGGAGAAGCGTTCCTGCACAGCCCGGCGGCACCCGGTGAAGCGTTCCTCCACCGTGCCGCCGGGCGAGGTCTCACCCGGCGCCCTGCTCCGCGAGGATGCGGTCGAGTGCCTCGTCGAGATGGGCGTCGAAGTCGGCGAGCGAACCCTCCTGGCCCAGCGGGACCAGCTTGTCCGTGCGGTCGAGGAAGGCGACCAGCGGCGCCGTGGACGACCGGAACAGCGCCTGGTCGCTGCCCACCTGAAGCCTGATCAGCACCTCGCCCAGGGAGTCCGGTTCGACCGGCGTGACCCGCACATCGCCCTCGCCGCACGGCCGGCCGACCCCGTCGATCAGCAACTCCCGCCCGAAAGCCCAGGTCACCGGGGCATCACCGGGCAAGTGAAAGGTCAGCCGCACGGCATAGGGATCACTGGTCTCATAGCGCAGCTCCACCGGAATGCGGAAGGAGAGCTCCTCCGACACGAGAAAGCTCATCATGACCTCTGCTTGCACGGACTCGCGCATCGATAACCCCGTCATTCGCCGTCGACTGGCCGGGTACGAACCTCTGACATCTGGTGGAATCTTGCTGAACGTACACAGCAGATCACAAGGAGTGAGTTTTCACATACTGATAGAGAGCGCGAGCGAGCCGAGCAGCCGCCCGATCTCGTGCTGCAACTGCCGGGCCGCGGGCAGCAGTCGGTCCGACTGGTGGGCGGGCAGGGAGATGGCCACCGTCGCGGCCGTGGTGCCCAGGGTCAGCGGGATCGCGGCGCACACCGTGCCCAGCGCGTACTCCTGACGCTCGATCACCGGTTCCATCCGGCGGATCCGCTCCAGGCGTCTCAGCAGGCTGTGGTTGTCCCGCACCGTGTACGGCGTGAGGGGCTGCACGGGGTAGCGGTCGAGGTGATCGCGGCGGGCCTCCTCGTCCAGCTGGGACAGCAGGCACTGGCCGATGGCGTGCGCGTGGCCCGTCTCGCGGAAGCCGGCCCACTCCTCGACCGCCGGATTGCCGGGGGTGTCGGAGACGCACATGACCTCGATCTCGCCCTCGCGGTACACCGCGTAGTACACGGGCACGCCGAGCGCGTCCCGCCAGCGCGCCAGGGCGTCGGCCACCGTGCTGCGACGTTTCTGCCGCGCTCCGCTGCTGCTCAGCAGCTCGACGGCCTCACCGAGGAAGAACAGGCCCTTGTCCCGGCGCAGATAGCCCTCGTGCACGAGGGTGCGCAGCAGGTGGTACGTCGTGGGCAGCGCCAGCCCGGTCTCGCGGGCCAGTTGCTTGGCCGGGGCGCCGTGTTCGTGCCGGGCGACCGTCTCCAGCAGGCGCATCGCGCGCTGGACGGATCCGATGAGGGTCGCCGGTGGCGGGGACGCGGGTGGGGAGGCCGCCGAACGGGGTTGCGCGGGAACGGTGTGGAGGTGGACAGGGGCGGTGTCAGCCGGGACCAAGGGTCACTCCCGAGGCGCGAGGGGGCAGCCCGTGCGGGGAACACGGGTGGGGGTGTACGCCGCTCGCGGGGATGTCCCCGCGTCGAGTTCCGGACTCTATTCGCCTGTCACCGCACGCAGACGGCCCGGAGGGGAAACTTCCCCCGGCCGAGGGAACCGGTGATTCCAGGCGTTTCCCGCTACCCCCACCGGTTTCCCACCGGTCTCACCAGTCGCTGCGCGACGAGGACCCCGCGGTGAACTTCCGTACGACGTAGATCAGTCCGCCCACCAGTGCCACGAAGACCAGCAGCTTGAAGAGCAGTCCGATGACGAAGCCCACCACGCTGGCGATCAGCCCTCCGAACACGACGAGAGCGATGACCGGCACCGCGATCCACTTCACCCACCACGGCAGTCCCGTGAAGATCTCTCGCATCGCCCTCGTCCTTACCTCTCCGCCCGTTCGAGTGCCGGGTCCTGTCGGTCCTTGCTGTGCTGCACTCGATGCTAGGTCCGGGACGGGGTGCGACGGGGCCCTCGCACCCCTTGTCCTCCCCTGACCGATCCCCTAGGGAACCCGGGGGCGGCCCCTCAGCTCTCCGGCGGGGAGAAGACCACCATGACCCGCAGGTCCTCGGTGATGTGGTGGAACTTGTGTGCGACGCCGGCCGGTACATAGACCACGCTGCCGCGTGCCACCTGCGTGGTCTCCATGCCCACGGTGATCGCCGCGCGGCCGCTCACCACGAAGTAGACCTCGTCCTGATCGTGCGGTTTCTGTGGATCCTGCTCGCCCGCGTCCAGCGCGTACAGACCGACCGACATGTTCCGCTCCCGCAGAAACTGCAGGTAGGCGCCATCGTTGGCGGCGCGCTCCGCCTCCAGTTCATCCAGCCGGAATGCCTTCATCGCCTTGTCCGCCCCTGCCTCTTGTGCCCGTGTCCGATCAGGTCTGCCACGATCAGACACATGAAGAATTTCCTAGTCAAGACGATCGCCAACGCGGGTGCCCTGGCGGTCGCCGTCTGGCTGCTCGACAAGATCACCCTGACCGGTGACAGCACGGGCAGGAAGATCGGCACCCTGATCGTCGTCGCGCTGCTCTTCGGCCTGGTGAACTTCCTGGTCAAGCCGGTCGTCAAGCTTCTCAGTCTGCCGCTGCTGATCCTGACGCTGGGCCTGTTCACCCTGGTCGTCAACGCCCTGATGCTGCTGCTCACCTCGTGGCTGGCCGACAAGCTCGACCTGAGTTTCCACGTGGAGGGCTTCTGGACGGCCGTCCTGGGCGGCCTGATCATCTCGGTCGTCTCCTGGGCGCTGCACGTCGTCCTGCCCGACGAGGACTGAGCCGCCATGACGTACCGCGTCTGTTTCGTCTGCACGGGCAACATCTGCCGCTCCCCGATGGCCGAGGTCGTCTTCCGCGCGCGGGTCGCGGAGGCCGGACTCGACGGCCTGGTCGAGGTGGACAGCGCCGGCACGGGCGGCTGGCACGAGGGCGACGGCGCCGATCCGCGCACGGTGGCCGTCCTGGAGGAGAACGGCTACACCACGAGCCACACGGCCCGGCAGTTCCAGCCGTCGTGGTTCTCCCGCCTGGACCTGGTGATCGCGCTCGATTCCGGCCACCTCGGAGCCCTGCGCCGCCTGGCGCCCACGGAACAGGACGCGCGCAAGGTCAAGCTGCTGCGCTCCTACGACCCCGCCGCCGGTGACGACCTCGACGTGCCGGACCCGTACTACGGGGGCCCGGAGGGCTTCGAGGAGTGTCTTGAGATGGTGGAGGCGGCGAGCACCGGTCTGCTCGCCGCGGTGCGCGAGAACATGGAGGGACGTGCGGCATGAACGATTCCGTGACGGGTGACCAGGGCGGAACGACGGACGACGCGGGCCGCACGGCCGCGGGCGCCGGCGACGGCACGCGCGCGGTGCGGGCGGGACTGCCCGAGGCGGTCAAGCACGAGCCCACCCTGCCCGGGCCCGTCTTCGCCGCCCACTTCCACCTGCCGGGCGACCCGACCGGCCCCTACACCTACGGCCGGGACGAGAACCCGACCTGGACGCTGCTGGAGCGGGCCATCGGCGAACTGGAGGCGCCGGGCGCGGACGATGCCGAGACGCTCGTCTTCGCCTCGGGCATGGCCGCGATCTCGGCGGTGCTCTTCTCCCAGCTGCGCGCCGGTGACACGTGCGTCCTGCCCGACGACGGCTACCAGGCGCTGCCGCTGGTCCGCGCCCAGCTGGAGGCCTTCGGCATCGAGGTGCGCACCGCGCCGACCGGGGGCGACGCCCAGCTCGACGTGCTGGACGGCGCCAAGCTGCTGTGGATCGAGACGCCCTCGAACCCGGGGCTCGACGTGTGCGACATCAGGCGGCTCGCCGAGGCGGCACACGCGCGTGGAGCGCTGGTCGCCGTCGACAACACGCTCGCGACCCCGCTCGGTCAGCGCCCCCTGGACCTCGGCGCCGACTTCACGGTGGCCAGCGGCACCAAGCAGCTCACCGGCCACGGCGACATCCTCCTCGGCTACGTGGTGGGGCGTGACGCCGGGGCCATGGCCGCCGTCCGCCGCTGGCGCAAGATCGTCGGCGCGATCCCGGGGCCCATGGAGGCCTGGCTGGCCCACCGCTCGATCGCGACGCTCCAGATGCGCGTCGACCGGCAGTGCGCCACGGCCCTGACGGTCGCCGAAGCGCTGCGCGCCCGTCCCGAGGTGACCGGGCTGCGCTACCCCGGGCTCCCCGAGGACCCCTCGCACAAGGTCGCCGCGCAGCAGATGCGGCGCTTCGGCTGCGTGGTGTCGTTCACGCTGCCCACGCGCGCGCGTGCCGACCGTTTCCTCGACGCCCTGCGGCTGGTGGACGACGCGACGAGCTTCGGCGGTGTGCGCTCCACGGCCGAACGGCGCGGACGCTGGGGCGGGGACGCCGTTCCGGAGGGTTTCGTCCGCCTGTCGGTGGGGGCCGAGGACCCGGACGACCTGGTGGCGGACCTGCTGCGCGCCCTGGACGCGTCGGCCGGCTGACCACCCCCGCGGGCGGTCCGGGCCTCCCCCCTCGTGGCTCGGACCGCCCTCCGGTTCCGCGCGCAAGAACCGCCTGACCAAGGCTAGTTGACTCTCTGTCAGTGTCCAATCACCGTAGCGACAGGGGCCTATCGACTTATTTATAGTTGGGCGCGGCCGGGGGGCCGGGAGCGGGGGCCGACGAGGGGAGAGTGCCGGTGGACCTGGCCTTGCTGCGGACCTTCGTGACCGTGCACCGGGCCGGCTCCTTCACTCGCGCCGCCGCCCTGCTCGGCCTCTCCCAGCCGGCCGTCACCTCGCAGATCAGGACCCTGGAACGGCAGCTCGGCCGCCCCCTGTTCCTGCGGCAGGCGCGCGGTGTGACCCCGACCAGCATCGGTGACGAGCTCGCCCACAAGGCCGCGCCGCACCTCGACGCCCTGGTGGAGATCGCCCAGACCGGTCTCCACGACGACTCCTCCTTACGGACGCTGCACCTCGCGGGGCCCCCGGAGTTCACCGCCGAACGAGCCCTGCCCGCGCTCACGGAACTCACCGGCGAGGACGGGCAGGGCTTCGCGCTGCGCGTCTCCTTCGGGAACGCCGAGGAGACCCTGGAAGGGCTTTCTGCCGGGCATCATGATCTGGCCATCAGCACGGCCCGTCCGCGGGGTTCCCTGCTCACGGCGACTGCGCTCTGCGACGAGGAGCACGTCCTGGTCGCCGCCCCGCGCTGGGCCGAGCGGATCGGCGCCGGGGAGCCGGACCGCAAGCCGGAGCCGTCCCTGGAGCAGGTGCCCGTGGTGGAGGTGCACGAGTCGCTGCCCTTCGTCTCCCGCTATTGGGCCTCGGTCTTCGACTCCCGCCCGGCCGCCCCGGGCACGGTCGTCGTCCCCGACCTGCGCGCGGTCCTCGCCTGTGCGACCGCGGGCGCGGGCCTGGCGGTGCTGCCGCGCTACCTGTGCGCGGAGGCGCTGGAGCGGGGTGACGTCGTCGCGCTGCACGAGCCGGCGGTTCCGCCCCTGCGGACGTACTTCCTGGTCGTCCGGACCGGGACCATGGCGATGCCGCACATCGCGCGGGCCCACGAGTGGTTGCAGCGGGCGGCGAGCGAGTGGTGCTGAGGGCGTGGCGAGCGGGCACGGCAGGGTCGCGAAGGCAGGCGGGCCGGGACTCGTGTGCGGGGGTTTCCGGGGCGCCGGGCCGCCTGGGGGCGACCCTTCACGCGGGGCACCCGGCCGGTGACATGTCGCGATGTTTCACGTGGAACCAGCCGGGCCACATTTCCCCCATGACCGTCCGACCCGTGGTCAAGCGCACCGCCCGCGCCGTTCTCCTGGACGGTGACGACCTGATCCTGATCAAGCGCACCAAGCCGGGCATCGATCCCTACTGGGTGACGCCCGGCGGCGGGGTCGAGCCCGACGATCCGACCGTCGTCCACGCCCTCCACCGGGAGGTGTACGAGGAGCTCGGCGCGAAGATCGCCGATGTGGTGCCCTGTTTCGTGGACACCGTGGAGCACATCGGGGAGGACGGCGGCGCGACCGGGGTGAAGGTGCAGCACTTCTTCGTCTGCCGGCTGGAGTCCATGGACACCTCCCTCCGCCACGGCCCCGAGGTCGACGAGCCCATCGGCACGTACGAGATCGTGCGCGTGCCCTTCACCCGGGTCGGCATCGCCTCCGTGCATCTCGTGCCGCTGTCGCTGCGGCACTACCTCGACGGCAACATCGAGGGCGTACGGGCCATGCACGCTCCCGACCTGGGGTGAGGCCGCGATGGGTCAGTCCCCCGCGGAGACCAGTTCCTCGACCGAGTCGTGCCGTATGCGGTCCGACGGGATGCCGCTGTCCCTCAGGGCGTGCACCCCGCTGCGGATCATTCCCGGCGGGCCCGAGAGGTAGGCGTCGTACTCGTTCCACGGTCCGTAGGCCCGTACGGCGTCCGGGAGCTGCTGGTGCGCCTGCTGGTCGATGATCGCGCGGACCGAGAGCCAGGGGTGGATCTGCTGGAGGCGGAGCATGGTGTCGATGTCGTACAGGTCGTGGTCGGTGCGGGCGCCGTAGAAGACCTCGACCGGACGGCGCTCCCCGTGCTCGGCGACGTCCTCGACCAGGGCCTTGATGGGGGCGATGCCGGTGCCGCCGCCCAGGCACAGCAGCCCGCTGTCCGTGGTGTGGTCGACGGTCATCGAACCGGCGGGCGGGCCCAGCCGGATGATGTCGCCGGGGCGTGCCCGGTGCACCAGGGCGTTGGAGACCCAGCCGGCCGGCACGGCCTTCACGTGGAACGACAGCAGACCGTCCGAGCGCGGCGCCGAGGCGAAGGAGTAGTGCCGCCAGATCCGCGGCCACCAGGGGGTCTCCACACTGGTGTACTGCCCCGCGAGGAAGGGATACGGCTGGTCGGGCCGGACGGTGACGACCGCGATGTCCGGGGTTCTGAGTTCGTGGCTGACGACCTCCGCGTACCACCAGGCCGGTGCCCGCAGTTCGTCGGCGGCCGCGGCGTCGATCATGATCTGCGAGATGGTGGTGTAGGCCCGGACCCAGGCGGCCTCCATCTCCTCGTCCCAGACTTCCGCGGCGTACTTGCTCAGCGCGCCGATGAGGCACTCGCCGACGGCCGGGTAGTGCTCGGGCCGGGTGCCGTACTTGCGGTGGCCCCGGCCGAGGTTCTGGAGGTAGTCGACGAGGACGTCGGTGTTGTCGATGTGCTCGGCGGCCGTGAGCAGCGCCCGGAGCAGCCGGTCCCGCTGGGTGTCCATCGATGCGGGGAACAGTGACCGCAGATCGGGGTGGCGGACGAAGAGCAGGGCGTAGAAGTACGAGGTGACCTTGTCGGCCACGGGGGCGATCTCGGCCATGGCACGGCGGACGAGGAGGGCGTCCGGGGAGGCCTCGGGGGCAGAGGGGGACGGTGCCGGTGCGGGCCGCTGTGCGGGCGCTTGGGGTGCGGCGGCAGGGGTCGCGGTGAAGGGCGCCGGGGTGAGCGCCGTGGGCGCGGGACCCGTCGACGGGGCGGTGGGCCGGCCCACCGGGCGTATCGCCGCCGGGCGGCGCCCTGCCGCGGGACCGGTGCGTTGCGCCGGGCCGGACTCGCCGGCAGGCTCCGGCTTCTTGCGGGGCGTGAACCATTCGCCCCCGCCGCCAGAAGTGCCGTTGTCGGCCGGCGTGGTGGTCGGAGCGTCCATGGTGTGCCTCGCCTCGAGCATCTTTCGGTCGGTCTGCGCACTTCCTGGTCGGAAGGTGCCTGCTTTCCCCCGTGGACGGGCTGTGTGCCCATCCCTGTCTCGGCCAATGCGGCCACATTCAATCGTTGATCCGGTTCCGTACGGACAAGTAAGGCGAGAGTGTGACATTGCCCGCAGCACTCTCTTCGAGCGTCCCACTCGCCTGGGCGGTTCTCGTCGCATTACCGGAAACGCGGGTCTTCGATCTCTCCGTCCCTTTAGGCTGCATTGCCTTGCACGCGGTCCGCGGGAAACGGGTCACCCGTCCCTGACGCGAACCGGAGTCGACCCTACCGGCCGTCTCGGCGCACACAAGTCCCCCCTCCCCCCGTCACGAATGAGGGCACGACGCGAATCGCCGACCGGCCAACTGGTGCGCGGAATAGACGCATTGGCCCTCCCGGTCGGCCACCTGCTGTTCTTGCGTGTTTCACGTGAAACAGCGACGTCGTGAGGGCGCGCTCCGCATGCGACTGCAACTGGCCAAAAGCTCGTATGACTCTGCCGAAACAGGTGGACGCCGGGGGCTCCTGTCGGACAGCCTGACCTGCGTGTCGACTCCTTCCCTTGCCGCTCTTCCCATCCGCCGCCTGACGCTGCGCGATCTCGCCGCCTGCGCCGACTTGTCCGAGGACCGGGGGTGGCCACGGGAGGAGCACAAGTGGGGCTTCCTCCTCACGGCCGGGAAGGGGTGGGGCATCGACGATCCCGAGGGTGGCTTGGTCAGCGCCTGCGTCGTCACCGAGTACGGACCGCATGAACGCCCGGCCCTCGCCGCGATCGGCATGGTCCTGGTCGCCGGACGGCACGCCCGGCAGGGCGTCGGACGGCGGCTGATGCGCCACGTGGTCTCCGCGATGGGCACCACGCCCCTCACCCTGCACGCGACCCCGAACGGCCGCCCGCTCTACGAGGAACTCGGCTTCAAGGTCACTGGACGGGCGGAGATGGTGATGGGGCGCTTCATCGCCGGAGGACCGGAGCCGGCGGTCGCCACCCGTGCCGCGACCGCCGAGGATCTCGCGGCGATCCTCCGGCTGGACGAGCAGGTCTTCGGGACCGACCGCACCCACATCGTCACCCGACTGCCCGCGTTCGCGGACCAGTTGCGCGTGGCCGAGGAGGGCGGGCGGATCGTCGGCTACGCGGCCGCCTGGCCCAACATGGCGACACACGTCGTCGGCCCGCTCATCGCCCGGGACACGGCCGTGGCCCAGGCTCTCATCGCGTCTCTCGCCGCCCACACCGACCGCCCGCTGCGCACCGACATCGACGTGCGGCACGAGGAGCTGCTCGCCTGGGTGAAGGAGCGCGGTCTGGCCTCCGTCGCGTTCAATTCGGTGATGACCTACGGCATCACCGAGTTGCCCGGAGACTGGAGCCGGCGCTTCGCGCCGGTCACGGTCGCGGCGGGCTGACGGCCCTCGGCACGCCGAACGCCGGCTCCCCGAGCGGCGGGGAACCGGCGTCGTGGCGCCCCGAGGGGGCCGGCCGGGTCAGGCGAGGGTTTCCACGGCGGCCGTGGCGAAGGCGTGGTCCTGCTCGGGGGCTCCGCCACCGACGCCGATCGCGCCGATGAGGCGGCCGTCGCGGTGCACCGGCACGCCGCCGGCGATGAACAGCAGCGGCCGGTCGAGCGCGGTGGGGAGCGTGTGGAAGAGGCCTCCGGGCTGCACGGCGTCGACGAGGTCGGCGGTGGGCGCGTTCAGCTGGAGCGCCGTGTAGGCCTTGCGGGTGCTGGTCTCACCGGAGATCAGCACGGCGCGGTCGTCCCGCCGGAAGGCGAGCAGGTGCCCGCCCGCGTCCAGGACGGTGACGCTGACGGTGACCCCGGCGGCTTCGGCGGCACGGCTCGCGGCGGCGACGAGGGCGTCGGCGTCCTGGGTGGTCAGCGGGGCGACAGCGGTGGTGGTGCTCATGGGGGTGGTTCTCCTGGAGATGGTGCGGAGGGGACGGGTCGGAGTGGTCCGACCGCTCAGTGGTGGACGGCGGCCCGCTGTTCGGCGGGTGCGGACCCGGTGACGAGCGTGCTCGGCGCACCGGCGCGGCGCTCCAGGGCGGCCGAGGCAACGGCCAGGAGCAGGGCACCGGCGGCGAGGGCGGCACCGACCCAGTTGGGCGCGGTGTAACCGAGGCCCGCCGCGATCACGAGGCCACCGAGCCAGGCGGACAGGGCGTTGCCGAGGTTGAAGGCCCCGATGTTCACGGCGGAGGCCAGGGTGGGCGCGCCGTGCGCCTGGTCGAGGACCCGCTTCTGGAGCGGGGGGACGGTGGCGAAGCCCAGGGCACCGATCAGCGCGATCGTGACGGCCGACAGGACCTTGTCGTGCGCGGTGAGGGTGAACAGCGCCAGGACGACGGCCAGGGCGCCCAGGGAGACGTACAGCATGGGCATCAGGGCACGGTCGGCGAACCTGCCGCCGACGAGGTTGCCGCCCACCATGCCGAGACCGAAGAGGACCAGCAGCCAGGTGACCGAGCCGTCGGCGAAGCCGGCGACGTGCGTCATCATCGGCGCGATGTAGGTGATGGCGGCGAAGACACCGCCGAAGCCGAGGACGGTCATCGCCATCGCGAGCAGGACCTGCACGTTCTTGAAGGCGGCCAGTTCGTGCCGCAGCCGCACGCCCTCCGGCTTGGGCATGTCGGGGACGAGCCGGGCGATGCCGGCCAGGCCGATGACACCGAGCGCGGCGACGATGCCGAAGGTGACCCGCCAGCCGACGGACTGCCCGACGAGCGTGCCCAGCGGGACGCCGACGACGTTGGCGACGGTCAGTCCGGTGAACATCATCGCGATGGCTCCGGCCTTCTTGTCCGGGGCGACCAGATCGGCGGCGACGACCGAGCCGATGCCGAAGAAGGCACCGTGGGCCAGCGAGGCGACGATCCGGCCGATCAGCATGACGCCGAAAGCGGGGGCGAGCGCCGACAGCAGGTTGCCGGCGATGAACAGGCCCATCAGCAGCATCAGCATCCGCTTGCGCGAGATCTTGGTGCCGAGGACGGTCATCAGCGGGGCGCCGAACATGACGCCGAGCGCGTAGCCGGTGACCAGGTAGCCGGCGGTGGGGATGGAGACCCCGTAGTCGCCCGCGACCTCGGGCAGCAAGCCCATGATCACGAACTCTGTCGTTCCGATCCCGAAGGCCCCGATCGCGAGGGCCAGAAGCGCGAGAGGCATGGAGGGGTAACCTTCCCAAACGATTGCAGGAGCGCTTTGCGTGCGTCCACAATAATTGCAGACGCGGGCTATATGCAAACGCCGTCTATTGCGTCATTGCTCTATCCTGGGAGTCAGCCGCCCCGGGACGGAGGAAACGCCCATGACTGCGACGGACCCCGCGCTCACCGCCCTCACCCAGGGCTGGTGCGCCCTCTCCCTGCTGCACGGGAGGATCGAGTCCCACATCGAGCGGGCTCTGCAGGCCAAGCACGGCCTCAGCGCGCGCGAGTACTCCCTGCTGGACGTGCTCAGCCGGCAGCACGACGGCGAAGGAGGCCATCTGCAGATGAAGCAGGTCGCCGACGCGGTCGTTCTCAGCCAGAGCGCCACCACACGCCTGGTGACGCGCCTGGAGGACCGCGGGCTCCTGGAGCGCTACCTGTGCCCCACCGACCGCCGGGGCATCTACACGAACGTCACCGAGGCGGGCCTGAAGCTGCTGACGGAGGCACGGCCGACCAATGACGCCGCCCTGCGCGAAGCCCTCGACGAGGCGGCGAAGAAGCCCGAGCTGGCCCCGCTGGTCCAGGTCGTCGAGACCCTGACGGCCCCGGTGCCCGTATAGCCCGCCCCGGCGCCGGCCTGCGTACGGTGCTCCCATGGGAGATCTTGAAATACGCACCGCCGGCGCCGACGACGTCCCGGCGATCGTCGCCCTGCTGGCGGACGACCCGCTGGGCGCACAGCGCGAGTCACCGGACGACCTCACGCCGTACCTGACCGCGCTGGAGCGGCTTCGTGCCGATCCGAACCAGCGCCTGGTCGTGGCGGTCCGCGAGGGTCGCGTGGTCGGCACGCTTCAGCTCACGATCATCCCCGGGCTGTCCCGGCGCGGCGCGACCAGGTCGATCATCGAAGGCGTCCGCATCCACGCCGAGGAGCGCGGCAGCGGTCTGGGGTCCCGGCTCATCGAGTGGGCCGTCGACGAATCCCGTGCGGCGGGCTGTCAGTTGGTCCAGCTGACCTCCGACAAGTCCCGCACCGACGCCCACCGCTTCTACGAGCGGCTCGGCTTCACGGCCTCCCACACCGGCTTCAAGCTCCAGCTCTGACCGGCAGTCGCAGGTGCCCGTGTTTCACGTGAAACACGGGCACCCCGTCCTTTCTCGCTCAGCCGATCCCGCGCCAGCCCTCGGGGTCGACTCCTCCCGGCACGGGAGCCGTCTCGTCGTACGGCTGACGCGTGAACACGAACGAGCCGAGGTCCAGATGGCTCACGGACCCGTCCGGCCTCCGTACGGCCTTGAGCAGCTCTCCGGCGTAGTAGCCCTCCAGGCCGGTCCAGGTGCCGTCCCCGTTCGGGCGGAAGCGCGAGCGGCGCCCGTTGCCGGACAGCGGCTCCAGGGAGGCGAGCCCGTCGGCCGTGAGCCGCAGGGCGAAGGGGTAGGTCCCCCAGTACCACGGGCCCGCCAGCTCCAGCGCGGCCGGCTCCACCTCGCGCATGGGCCTCCACGCAGCGGGGATGCGCGGCTCGGCCTCGGCGACGATCCGGACGAGGTCGGCGGCGACCGCCGACACCGAAGGGCCCGAGGTGCAGTTGGCCAGCACGACCGCCGCCACGTCGTCCGCCACACTGATGCTGACGTTCGCCAGGAAGCCCGGCAGGGATCCGCTGTGCCCCACCAGCAGGCGGCCGTGCCGGCGCTGGAGCTGCAGACCGAGGCCGTAGGCGTCACCGGACAGGACGTCCACGGCCTCCGCGGGCGCCGCCGGGGTCCGCATCTCGCGCAGCGATGCGGAGCTCAGCACCCGCTCGTCGCCCCGCACGAGGAAGGCCGCGAACCGGGCCAGGTCCGCGGTGGTCGACCAGAGTTGCCCGGCGGGTGCCATACGGCCGAGGTCCTCGGCGGGCTCGGGCAGCAGGACGTCGGCCCAGGGATGCACCGCCCACCCGCCCGCGTGCGGGGCACTCGGCCGTACGCTCGTCCGGTCCAGCCCCAGGGGTTCGAGCACTTCGCGCCGCAGTGCCTCCTCCCAGGAGGTGCCGCGCAGTTGTTCCACGAGCGCGCCCAGCAGCGTGTAGCCGGGGTTCGAGTAGTGGTGGCGCCGGCCGACGGGGTGCAGGAAGGGCTGCTCGCCGAGCACGTCGGACAGCTCCGGCCGCAGGGTTCCCGAGGTGCGCTCCCACCAGGGCCCGGGCGTCTCGGCCGCCAACCCCGCCGTGTGCGCGAGCAGTTCGGCGATCGTGGCCTCCCCCGCGCCCGTACCCGGCAGATGCTTCTCCAGCGGATCACCGAGCCCGAGCAGCCCTTCGTCACGCAGCCGCATCACGAGGACGGCGGTGAAGGTCTTGGTGATCGAGCCGATCCGGTACTGCACGGTGTGATCGGGCTCGTGCCCCTCCACCGATGGCCGGGCGCCGTGCCACACCGCCCTGCCGTCCCGGACGACGGCCGCGACCAGCGACGGCGCTCGTCCTTCCGCCTGTGCCACGGCGATCCGGTGCACCAGCGCGCGACGCGTGGCGGGAAGCAGCTCTTCCTGAGGTGTCGTCATGGGCCCAGTCCATCCGGCCCGCTCGCGGGAGTCGACTCCTTTTCACCGGCGCGTCCTGCCGGTGGGCGGACGGATCAGGTCTGCGCCATGTCCACGAACCGCGAGTAGTGACCCTGGAAGGCGACGGTGATCGTCGCCGTCGGGCCGTTTCGGTGCTTGGCCACGATCAGGTCCGCCTCACCCGCGCGGGGCGACTCCTTCTCGTAGGCGTCCTCGCGGTGCAGCAGGATGACCATGTCGGCGTCCTGCTCGATGGAACCGGACTCACGCAGGTCGGAGACCATCGGCTTCTTGTCCGTGCGCTGCTCGGGTCCACGGTTCAGCTGGGAGAGCGCGATGACCGGGATCTCCAGCTCCTTGGCGAGCAGCTTGAGGTTACGGGACATGTCCGAGACCTCCTGCTGACGGCTCTCGGCCCGCTTGGACCCGCCGGACTGCATCAGCTGGAGGTAGTCGATGACGACCAGCCGCAGGTCGTTGCGCTGCTTGAGGCGGCGGCACTTCGCGCGGATCTCCATCATCGACAGGTTCGGGGAGTCGTCGATGTAGAGCGGGGCGGCGGAGACGTCCGGCATGCGCCGGGCCAGACGCGTCCAGTCGTCGTCCGTCATCGTGCCGGAGCGCATGTGGTGCAGGGCGACCCGTGCCTCGGCGGACAGCAGGCGCATCGCGATCTCGTTGCGCCCCATCTCGAGGGAGAAGATCACGCTCGGCAGGTTGTTCTTGATCGAGGCCGCTCGGGCGAAGTCGAGCGCGAGCGTGGACTTGCCCATGGCGGGACGGGCGGCGATGACGATCATCTGGCCGGGGTGCAGGCCGTTGGTGAGCGAGTCGAAGTCCGTGAACCCCGTGGGCACGCCGGTCATCTCGCCGCTGCGCGAGCCGATCGCCTCGATCTCGTCGAGGGCGCCCTCCATGATGTCGCCGAGCGGCAGGTAGTCCTCGCTGGTGCGCTGCTCGGTGACCGCGTAGATCTCGGCCTGGGCGCGGTTGACGATCTCGTCCACGTCGTCGTCGGCCGCGTATCCCATCTGCGTGATGCGCGTGCCCGCCTCGACCAGGCGGCGCAGGACCGCGCGCTCGTGGACGATCTCCGCGTAGTAGGCCGCGTTGGCCGCCGTGGGCACCGTCTGGACGAGGGTGTGCAGATAGGAGGCCCCGCCGACCTTGTTGATCTCGCCGCGCTTGGTGAGCTCGGCGGCGATCGTGATGGGGTCGGCCGGCTCGCCCTTGGCGTAGACGTCCAGGACGGCCTGGTAGATCGTCTCGTGGGCCGGTTTGTAGAAGTCGTGGCCCTTGAGGATCTCGACGACGTCGGCGATCGCGTCCTTGGACAGCAGCATGCCGCCGAGGACGGACTGCTCCGCCTCGATGTCCTGCGGGGGCACCCGCTCGAACGCCGGGCTCGAACCGCCGTCCCACGCCCCGTTGTCCGGACCGCGCTCGTGCTGTTCGTCACGGGACCGGCCGCCGTCGCCCCGGCGGCGGGAGGAGGGCAGACGATCACTGGGCCCGCTGTCGGCCCACGGGTCGTCCAAGGGCTCGGAAATGCTCACCGAGCCACCTCCTCCCGTCCGCCGCAGCAGACCTCGCCGTGCCTCTCTGTTCTACGGCACGGCACTGACAAATGAGAGGCCCAACTCCGGTTGGTCGGCGCCGGTTTTGCGGCGTTTTGAAAACCGGCGGACGGAGCGGGCGCCGGACCACGGTAGGCCTCTCGGCACCGTCAGCCAATCTGGTTATCCACAGGCCATGTGGACGACGGCCCAGATGCTGTGGAGAACTCGGCGAAACCTGTGCACGACCCGGTGGACAGCCCTGTGAACAAGCAGCGCCCTCACCCAGCGAGACCTTTCTGACCTGCACCTTTGCCATCCACCGGCTGTGCAGAAGAAAAACTTCCCCAACCGGCGCAAGATCGCTTCGAAAGGTGCACAGCAGTGCGCGTCCCGGAACGCAAAGTAAGGGTCCCAAAGGCTTTGCATCTCTTACCTGTGGACGATTAGATTGGTGCACATGACACAGGCCCCCGCGCGCCGTCGAGACGGCCGGAGACAGCACGACCGAGAGATCGTCGCGCTGGCCGTGCCGGCCTTCGGCGCACTCGTCGCCGAGCCCCTCTTCCTGCTGGCCGACACCGCCATCGTCGGCCATCTGGGCACGGCCCAGCTCGCCGGTCTCGGCGTCGCCTCGGCCTTGCTGATGACCGCCGTCAGCGTCTTCGTCTTCCTCGCCTACGCCACCACGGCGGCGGTCGCCCGCCGAGTGGGTGCGGGTGATCTCCAGGCCGCCATCCGGCAGGGCATGGACGGCATCTGGCTGGCGCTGCTCCTCGGCGCCGCCGTCGTGGCCGTCGCTCTGCCCACGGCACCCCACCTCGTGGACGTCTTCGGGGCGTCGGAGGCGGCGGCCCCCTACGCCACCACCTATCTGCGCATCTCCGTGCTCGGCATCCCCGCCATGCTCGTCGTCCTCGCCGCGACCGGAGTCCTGCGCGGCCTGCAGGACACCAAGACCCCGCTCTACGTCGCCATCGCCGGATTCGTCGCGAACGGCGCCCTCAACGCCGGGCTCGTCTACGGCGCCGACCTGGGGATCGCCGGCTCCGCCTGGGGCACGGTCATCGCGCAGTGCGGCATGGCCGCGGTCTATCTCGTCGTGGTCCTCCGGGGCGCCCGCAAGCACGGCGCCTCCTTGCGCCCGGACGCCGTCGGGATCAGGGCCTCGGCTCAGGCGGGAGTGCCCTTGCTGGTGCGGACCCTCTCCCTGAGGGCGATTCTGATGATCGCCACGGCGGTCGCCGCCCGGCTCGGGGACGCCGACATCGCCGCCCACCAGATCATCCTGTCCCTGTGGAGCCTGCTCGCCTTCGCCCTCGACGCCATCGCCATCGCGGGGCAGGCCATCATCGGCCGGTACCTCGGAGCCGGTGACGCCCAGGGCGCCCGCGACGCCTGCCGCCGGATGGTGGAGTGGGGCATCGCCGTCGGAGTCGTTCTCGGCATCCTGGTGGTCATCACCCGCCCGGTGTTCCTGCCCCTCTTCAGCAGCGACCCCGCGGTCATGGACGTGGCTCTGCCCGCGCTGGTCATCGTCGCCCTCTCCCAGCCGATCTCCGGCATCGTCTTCGTCCTGGACGGCGTGCTGATGGGCGCCGGCGACGGCCCCTATCTCGCCTGGGCGATGCTGCTCACTCTCGCGGTGTTCACCCCGGCAGCGCTGCTGGTACCGGTGCTGGGCGGTGGGCTCACCGCGCTGTGGGCCACGATGACGCTGATGATGACCGTGCGGATGCTGACCCTGTGGCTCCGTAGCCGCTCGGGACGCTGGATCGTGACGGGCGCGACGCGCTGACCGTTTCACGTGAAACATCGACGGTTTCACGTGAAACAGGGGTTGCTCCACAGAACGCGCTGTTTCACGTGAAACCCGTCCGGACAGCCGGGAGCCGGGCAGGCCAACCGGCGCCGGACACGACGATGGGGCCGTACCCCGCAGGGCACGACCCCATCGCTCACTGCTTCAGCGAGCGCAGCACTCAGGCCGCGACGACCTCGACGTTGACCTTGGCGGCAACCTCGGGGTGCAGACGCACGGACGTCTCGTGAGCGCCCAGCGTCTTGATCGGCGAGCCCAGCTCGATGCGGCGCTTGTCGACCTCGGGGCCACCGGAAGCCTTGATCGCGGACGCGATGTCGGCCGGGGTGACGGAACCGAAGAGACGACCGGCGTCGCCGGAGCGGACGGCCAGACGGACCTTGACGCCTTCGAGCTGGGCCTTCACCTGGTTGGCCTGCTCGATGGTCTGGATCTCGTGGATCTTGCGAGCACGACGGATCTGCTCGACGTCCTTCTCGCCACCCTTGGTCCAGCGGATCGCGAACTTCCGCGGGATCAGGTAGTTGCGAGCGTAGCCGTCCTTGACGTCGACGACGTCGCCCGCGGCGCCGAGGCCGGAGACCTCGTGGGTGAGGATGATCTTCATGAGTCGGTCACCCTTCCCTTATCGCGCGGTGGACGTGTAGGGCAGCAGCGCCATCTCACGGCTGTTCTTGACGGCCGTGGCGACGTCACGCTGGTGCTGCGTGCAGTTGCCGGTCACGCGGCGGGCACGGATCTTGCCGCGGTCGGAAATGAACTTCCGCAGCATGTTCGTGTCCTTGTAGTCCACGTACGTGACCTTGTCCTTGCAGAAAGCGCAGACCTTCTTCTTAGGCTTGCGCACAGGCGGCTTCGCCATGGTGTTTCTCCTGTGTGATCAAGAAGTGTGGGTGCGAGCCCGCCCTTAGAAGGGGGGCTCGTCCGAGTAGCCGCCGCCACCGCCGCCGCCGGAGTTTCCACCCCAGCCGCCGCCACCGCCCTGGTTGCCACCGGCGGGAGCACCGGTCGCCCACGGGTCGTCGGCAGGAGCTCCGCCGCCTTGCTGGCCGCCGCCGGGGCCGCCGCCCCAGCCGCCGCCACCCTGGCCGCCGCCACCGCCGCCGCCGTAACCGCCCTGGCCACCTCGGCCGCTGGTCTTGGTGACCTTGGCCGTGGCGTTGCGCAGGCTGGCGCCGACTTCCTCGACGTCCAGCTCGTAGACCGTGCGCTTGACACCCTCACGGTCCTCGTAGGACCGCTGCTTCAGCCGGCCCTGCACGATGACGCGCATGCCTCGCTGGAGCGACTCCGCGACGTTCTCCGCCGCCTGACGCCAGACCGAGCAGGTCAGGAACAGGCTCTCGCCGTCCTTCCACTCGTTCGTCTGGCGGTCGAAGGTGCGGGGAGTGGACGCGACACGGAACTTCGCGACGGCCGCACCGGAGGGGGTGAAGCGCAGCTCGGGGTCGTCGACAAGATTGCCGACCACCGTGATGACGGTCTCGCCTGCCATGGGGGAACCTCTCGGCGGGTTTGCTCTGGCTGCTTGCTACTCGAATCCCGGGATCAGCTGAGCGTGGAAGCTCAGTGCATCTCGGGACGGAGGACCTTGGTCCGGAGGACCGACTCGTTCAGGTTCATCTGGCGGTCGAGCTCCTTGACGACCGCAGGCTCGGCCTGCAGGTCGATGACCGAGTAGATGCCCTCGGGCTTCTTCTTGATCTCGTACGCGAGACGACGACGACCCCAGGTGTCGACCTTCTCGACCTTTCCGCCGCCGTCACGGACGACAGAAAGGAAGTTCTCGATCAGCGGGGAGACAGCGCGCTCCTCGACGTCGGGGTCGAGGATGACCATCACCTCGTAGTGACGCATGTGGAACCCACCTCCTTTGGACTCAGCGGCCACGGTCGTTCCGTGGCAGGAGGGTTGTGATGCGTAGGCAACGGTATCGGCCACCACTGACAGTCAGGGGTTCTGTGGAGAAGCCCGTGCCATGACATGGGCAGACACCGGTGCGGACGGTACAGAGTACCCGCACGGTGGCTTCCGGTTGAAATCCGGTCGCGAGGGCAGCCAATCTGTACACATCGGGTGTGTATGGCGCTACGATGCGCCGACTTTCGCAGGAGGTGCCCTATGGCACAGGCATTGCGACCCAACACCGCCGGCGGCCTCTTCGCCACGGACGGCAAGCCCCACCCCCTCCAGGACACGCTGCTCGCGGTGACCCTGGTGCTGGGCCTCACCTCGTTCCTCACGGCGATCATCAGCGACGACCTGCACGTGCTCAGTTCCTGGGCCGGCCTGGTGGGCATTCTCACGGGCGCCTACGGCCAGTGGATCTCGGAGACGACGCGTGAGCGCTTCGGCCTGATCCTGGGCCTGGGCACCTCGGGCGTCGGATTCTTCCTGGGCATGATGCACGGCGGCCTCATCGGCTGACGCCGGAGCACCCCTTCTCGCACAACGGACGGCACCCCGGCCGTCCTCGGGCCGGGGCGCAGGTGCCGTACGCCCAACCGGCGCGCTCCCACGGCGCAGTAGGCTTCGCGCGAGAGCCGGAGCCCCTGAACCCATGGGGACACACCAGCCCGAGGAGCGCCCCGAATGAGCCTGACCCTGAGGACCATCAGTCGAGAGCAGCATCTGGCCTACATCCAGAGCCTGCCGTCGGCGAGCCACATGCAGGTCCCGGCCTGGGCTGACGTCAAGGCGGAGTGGCGCTCCGAGAACCTCGGCTGGTTCGACGAGCGCACCGGCGAGCTGGTCGGCGTGGGTCTCGTCCTCTACCGGCAGCTCCCCAAGATCAAGCGCTACCTCGCGTACCTGCCCGAGGGCCCCGTCATCAACTGGTTCGCGCCGAATCTGCAGGAGTGGATCGAGCCGATGCTGGCGCACCTGAAGCAGCAGGGCGCCTTCTCCGTGAAGATGGGCCCGCCGGTGATCATCCGGCGCTGGGAGGCCACGTCCATCAAGGCGGGCATCCAGAACCCGGACGTGAAGCGGCTGCGCGACATCGAGGCCGACCACATCGAGCCGCGCGCGTTCGAGGTGGCCGACAAGCTGCGCCGCATGGGCTGGCAGCAGGGCGAGGACGGCGGTGCCGGCTTCGGCGACGTCCAGCCGCGCTACGTCTACCAGGTGCCGCTGGCGAACCGTTCCCTGGAAGAGGTCCACAAGAACTTCAACCAGCTGTGGCGCCGCAACATCAAGAAGGCCGAGAAGGCCGGCGTCGAGGTCGTCCAGGGCGGCTACCAGGACCTCGAGGAATGGCAGCGGCTGTACGAGATCACGGCCGTGCGCGACCACTTCCGGCCGCGCCCGCTGTCGTACTTCCAGCGTATGTGGACGGCCCTCAACTCCGAGGACCCCAACCGCATGCGGCTGTACTTCGCGCGGCACAACGGCGTGAACCTGTCGGCGGCGACGATGCTGATCGTCGGCGGCCACGTCTGGTACTCCTACGGCGCCTCCGACAACATCGGCCGCGAGGTCCGGCCGTCGAACGCCATGCAGTGGCGGATGCTGCGCGACGCCTACGCGCTCGGCGCGACCGTCTACGACCTGCGCGGCATCTCGGACTCGCTGGACGAGACCGACCACCTCTTCGGCCTGATCCAGTTCAAGGTGGGCACCGGCGGCCAGGCGGCCGAGTACCTCGGCGAGTGGGACTTCCCGCTCAACAAGCTGCTGCACAAGGCGCTCGACATCTACATGTCGCGCCGTTGATGTCCCGTTCAGTGCTTCGATACCTCTGACACACGGCAACCGCTGTTCCACCGCAACGCTGATTCACGGCGACCACGAGAAAGGTTCCAGGTCCGGCCATGGCGCTCACGCTCTACGTCGACACCGCGCGCTGGCGGGCGCACCACAAGCACGTGCAGGAGCAGTTCCCCGGCCTCGTGCCGGTCTGCAAGGGCAACGGCTACGGTTTCGGGCACGAGCGGCTGGCGGAGGAGGCCACGCGGCTGGGCTCGGACGTCCTGGCCGTCGGCACGACGTACGAAGCCGCCCGGATCAAGGACTGGTTCAGCGGGGACCTGCTGGTGCTGACGCCCTACCGGCGCGGCGAGGAGCCGGTGCCGCTGCCGGACCGGGTGATCCGCTCGGTCTCGTCGATAGACGGTGTGTACGGCCTCGTCGGCGCCCGTGTGGTGATCGAGGTGATGTCCTCGATGAAGCGGCACGGCATCGGCGAGGAGGACCTGGCCCAGCTGCACGCCGCCATCGAGAACGTCCGGCTGGAGGGTTTCGCCCTCCACCTGCCCCTGGATCGCACCGACGGGTCGGACGCGGTCGAGGAGGTCATCGGCTGGATGGATCGGCTGCGCGCGGCCCGGCTGCCGCTGCACACGATGTTCGTCAGCCACCTCAAGGCCGAGGATCTCGTCCGGCTCCAGCAGCAGTTCCCGCAGACCCGGTTCCGGGCCCGTATCGGCACGCGGCTGTGGCTGGGGGACCACGACGCCACCGAGTACCGCGGCGCCGTCCTCGACGTCACGCGCGTCGCCAAGGGCGACCGCTTCGGCTACCGGCAACAGAAGGCCGCCTCCGACGGCTTCCTGGTGGTCGTGGCGGGCGGAACGTCGCACGGGGTGGGCCTGGAGGCCCCGAAGGCGCTGCACGGGGTCATGCCGCGCGCCAAGGGCGTCGCCCGCGCCGGCCTGGCGACGGTGAACCGGAACCTTTCTCCCTTCGTCTGGGGCGGCAAGCAGCGCTGGTTCGCCGAACCGCCGCACATGCAGGTGTCGATCCTGTTCGTCCCCGCGGACGCGCCCGAGCCGAAGGTCGGCGACGAGCTGGTGGCCCATCTGCGGCACACCACCACGCAGTTCGACCGGCTCGTGGACCGCTGACCGCCACACGCCGACGAGAAGGCCGTACAGGGTCTCCCTGTACGGCCTTCCGCATGACCGGCGCCTACGCCGCGCTGCGTTCGCTCAGAGCGAACCGCCCGCGGCGTCCCGCTTGCCCCACTCGATGGGCGTCCCCGCGGCATGGGCCTCCGCCTGCCGGCGGGAGCGGGCCGCGGGACCGAGGACGAACACGTCCTCGGCGCCGTCGAGGACCCCGCCCGAGGGGTCGTCGTCGCCCGACCGGCGCACCGGGTCGCGCTCCGGCAGGAAGATGTCGCGTACGACCATCACGCAGAGGTAGAGCGTGCCCAGCAGATGCAGGGCGATGGCCCAGTGGTAGCCGTCGGTGGGCAGCCCTTTGTGGGCGTCCCCGCTGGTCGTGTACGCGAGGTACAGCCAGATCCCCAGGAAGTACGCCACCTCGCAGGCCTGCCAGATCAAAAAATCCCGCCACTTGGGCCGGGCGAGGGCGGCCAGCGGCACCAGCCACAGCACGTACTGGGGCGAGTAGACCTTGTTGGTGAGGATGAACGCCGCGACGATCAGGAAGGCGAGCTGGGCGAACCGCGGACGGCGCGGAGCGGTCAGCGCGAGGGCCGCGACACCCGCGCAGCACACCAGCATCAGCAGCGTCGCCAGGGTGTTGACGGTGTCGGTGGCAAGTGGGTCGTCCGAGTTCTGGGCCATGATCAGCCAGAACGAGCCGAAGTCGACGCCCCGCTCCTGGCTGAACGTGTAGAACTTCGACCAGCCTTCGAAGGCGAAGAGCATCACCGGACCGTTGACGACGATCCAGGCCACGACCGCGCCGCCCACGGCCGTGGCGAACTCGCGCCAGCGGCCGGCGCGCCAGCACAGCACCAGCAGCGGCCCGAGCAGCAGGAAGGGGTACAGCTTGGCGGCCGTGGCCAGCCCCAGCAGGACGCCGAAGGCCAGGGAGCGGCCGCGGGACCACATCAGCATCGCGGCGGCCGTCAGAGCGACCGCCAGCAGGTCCCAGTTGATCGTCGCCGTCAGCGCGAAGGCGGGTGCCAGGGCGACCAGCAGGCCGTCCCAGGGGCGCCGGGCGTGAGTGCGGGTCACGCAGACGGCGATGACGGACGCGCAGACCATGAGCATCCCGGCGTTGACCATCCAGTACCACTGTTCCTGGTCCTGGATGGTGCCGCTGCCGGGCGTGAGCCAGGAGGCGACCTCCATGAAGACGCCGGTCAGCACCGGGTACTCCAGGTACTGCATGTCGCCGGGGAGCCGGTCGAAGTACGGCACGAGCCCGTCGGCGAAACCGCGCCCCTGGTAGAGGTGCGGAATGTCCGAGTAACAGGCGTGCGTGTACTGGGAGCTGGCGCCGAAGAACCAGGCGCCGTTGTAGCAGGGCGCCTTCTGGACCAGGCCGAGGGCGAACATCCCGATCGCCACCAGGGCGATCACCCGGACGGGAGTCCACCAGGACGCCCCGAGCAGGGCGCGCCGCCCGAGCGGGCCGCCGATCAGCTCGCTGCCGGCCGCGGCGACCTTGTCCTCGTGCGTCGGCCGCACCGGGTCCGGCTCGTGGACGCTCGCTGGCGTCGTTTCTGCGCTGGGCATGTCGCACATCCTGCCGTACGGGTCCGGAAAAACGTCGAGGGCCGCCGTACCCGGGAAGGTACGGCGGCCCTTGTTTCACGTGAAACAGCGTGTTTCACGTGAAACACCCAAGCCGGGCGATCGGTCGGCTATCCGGCGGGGCCTCCGAAGATGCCCCCGTTGCCATTGCCTCTGGTGTTGCCGCCGTCCAGGTCGGTACCGGTCGGGCTGGGCTCGGTACTCGCTCCTCCGTCCGTGCCCCCGTTGTCCTCGCCACCGTTCTGGCCGCCGTTCTCCTCCTCACAGCCGAAGAAGCCACAGGTGTCGCTCGGCGTGGGCGAGGGAGAGGTCGGCGTCTCGCTGGGCGTGGCGCTCGGCGTCTCGCTCGGCGTCTCGCTCGGCTGCTCACTGGGGGTCGGGGTGGGCGACGGGGCACCGACCGCGTCCTGGACGTCGCCGATCGGCTCGGCGGCGGGGAAGCCGGGGTCGGGCTCGCCCTTGAGCGCGGCCTTCATGTACTCGGTCCACACCAGCGTCGGGACGTCACCACCGTGGATGGACTTCTCACCCGCTGTGCCGTTCATGGAGAGCAGCTTGGCGCTCTTGGGATCCTCACGGAACATCGCGACCGAGGTCGACAGCTGCTGCGTGTAGCCGACGAACCAGGCCGACTTGTTCTCGTCCGTCGTACCGGTCTTGCCGGCCGCCGTACGGCCCAGCGCCAGCGCCTTCTGGCCCGTGCCGTTCTGGATGACGTTCTCCAGGACGTCCGTGACGTTGTTGGCCACGTTCTCGGGCATCGCCTGCGTGATCCTCGGCTTGGTGAAGCCGCCGATCTCCTCACCGTTGAACTTGACGCTGGTCACCGAGTACGGAGCGGCCTGCTTGCCGGCGGCGGCGAACGTCGCGTAGGCGTCGGCCATGCGGATCGCGCTGGGGGTGGACGTACCGAGCGCGAACGACGGGTTGAGCGTGGCGAAGCTGCCGTCCAGGATGCCGGCCCTCTCGGCCACGTCCCGCACGTTCCTCATCCCCACGTCCATGCCGAGCTGCACGAACGGCGTGTTGACGGACTGCTCCATCGCCTTGCGAAGGGTGATGTAGCCCCAGGCGCGGTCGCTCTCGTTCTTCTGCAGGAACGGCGTGTTGTCCTTCTTCAGGACGTACGAGCCGTCGTTGTTCAGGACCTTCAGACGGTCGTTGCCGTTGTACTTGCTCATCGGCGAGAGCGGACCGTCACTGCGGTAGGTCCCGTGCTCCATGGCCGCGGCGAGCACGAACGGCTTCCACGTCGAACCGACGGGGACACCCGAGGTGTCCGCGTTGTTGTTGAAGTGGCCGTTCTCGTAGCCGGCACCACCGTAGAGGGCGACGATCGCACCGTCCTTGGGCTTCACCGACGCCGCGCCGAACTGGACGTGCTTGTCCAGCTCGCGCTTCTCCGGGTCCAGCTTCTCCTTCTCGATCTTCTTCACGGCCCTGGCCAAGGCCTCGACCTTGCTCTTCTCGAAGGTCGTCTTGATCTGGTAGCCGCCCTGGTCGAACTGCTGCTCCGTGATGTTGGAGTGGTTCAGGACGTACTTCTTGGCCGTGTCCACCAGGTAGCTGATCTGACCGGTCATGCCCTTGGTGGCCTTGCGGCCCTGCGGCGTGGGGTACCTCTTGATCGCCTTCTGGTACTGCTCGTCCGTGAGCTTGTCGTCGTTGTGCATCTGCTCGAGGATCCAGGCCCAGCGCTCCTTGGACCGCTTGAGGTTGGCGTCCCTGCTCGCCGCCGGGTCCAGGCTCTCGTTGCCCGCCGGGTCGTAGTACGTCGGGCCCTTGAGCAGCGCCGCGAGGAAGGCGCACTCGCTCGGCTCGAGCTGGTGCGCGTCCTTGCCGTAGTACGTCTGCGCGGCGGCCTGGATGCCGTAGGCGCCCCGCCCGTAGTACGAGGTGTTGAGGTAGCCCTGGAGGATCTCCTTCTTGCCGAGCTTCGTGCCCACCTTGATGGAGATGAACATCTCCTTGAACTTGCGGGAGACCGTCTGCTCCTGGCTCAGGTACGTGTTCTTCACGAACTGCTGGGTGATCGTGGAGCCGCCCTGGGTGTCACCGCCCCGCGCCATGTTCGCCAGGGCTCGCGCGATGCCCATGGGGTCGACGCCCGAGTCCTCGTAGAAGGTCTTGTTCTCGGCCGAGATCACCGCGTCCTGCATGGCCTTCGGGATCCGGTCGATCGTGACGTTCTGCCGGTTCTGGCCACTGCCCGTCGCGACCATCTGCTGGCCGTTGGACCACAGGTAGACGTTGTTCTGCGACCGGGCCGCCGCGTTCTCCTCGGTGGGGACGCCCACCATGGCGTAGCCGATGCCCGCCACGGCCACCAGGCTGCCGAAGAAGCCGATGCACAGGCCGGAGACGAGCTTCCAGGACGGCATCCAGCGCTGCCAGCCGTATTTGCCGGCCCGCGGATAGTCGATCAGCCGCTTCTTGTCGGACACGGCGGCCCCACGCCCCCGCCCCCGGCCGGCGGCTGCCCCGGCCGCGCCCATGGCTGCGCCACGCCGGCCGCCTCGCGGCGGTTCGGCCACCCTGCGGCGGCCGCCCCCACTTCTCTGCGCCGCACGCCGGGCCTCGGCACGGCCGCCGTACGCACGCTCCTCCCCCCCCGAGCCGTAGGAGTCCGACCCATAGGAGTCGGACGGAGACCCGGTGGCGCCTCGCGGTGCCGCTCGGCGGCCGGAGGACGAGCCGGACTGGCCGCGTCGGGCCGCGGCACGTCCGCCTCCCTGCGGCTGCGGCGGTTTGCGACGGTGCTCGCTCATCGAACGACTACTCCTCGGGCAGGCGCACCCTTGCGCGCCTGGAAACGGCGGCTGGTTTCCGGTCCCCCCGAAGTACGGATGCGGTCGGCTCCGCATTCATCGGTCCCGCATGCACCCGTACTACACCGAAGACGACGACGCTCTCGCGCGTCACTCGGTTCCCGGTGATGTGCATGGCGCACAGACTACGCACCGTCAAAACCCGCCGAGCCCCGAAGTTCACCTCAAATCAGGCAACTCGTGTCCGATGAATCAGTGATGTGATCCCGTTCACCACACCCCCTCTTGTCGCATGCGGAAGGCCGTTCTATCGTCGTGATGTATCGAGTCGATACATCAGCTCGACACATCGCTCCGAGACATCGGAGCGATACATGGACGGAGACCCGCATACCGGGCGGGGAGGAGGCGACGATGAGCCGGCGTTCCGGCATCCTCGAGTTCGCCGTACTCGGCCTGCTCCGCGAATCTCCGATGCACGGCTACGAGCTGCGCAAACGCCTCAACACGTCCTTGGGCGTGTTCCGCGCGTTCAGCTACGGGACGCTCTACCCCTGCCTCAAGACGCTGGTCGCCAACGGCTGGTTGATCGAGGAACCGGGGAACGAGTCCGAGGCCGTGCCCCTGACCGGCCGCCGCGCCAAGATCGTCTACCGGTTGACGGCGGAAGGTAAGGAACACTTCGAGCAGCTGCTCTCGCAGACCGGGCCCGACGCCTACGAGGACGAGACCTTCGCCGCCCGTTTCGCGTTCTTCGGGCAGACCTCACGCGATGTCCGCATGCGCGTACTGGAAGGGCGCCGCAGCCGGCTGGAGGAGCGCCTGGAGAAGATGCGCGCCTCCCTGGCCCGGACCCGCGAGCGACTCGACGACTACACGCTCGAGCTTCAGCGCCACGGGATGGAGTCCGTGGAGCGCGAGGTGCGCTGGCTGAACGAGCTCATCGAGAGCGAGCGGGCGGGACGGGACCTCAAGGGGCCCGCCTCCGGGGACCCCGCCTCGCGTGACACCACATCTGGAGCGTCGGGCGTCCTGCCCCGGCCGGGGGACGACCCCCGTCCGGATACGCCCGACGACACCGCCACGTGAGAGCCCGCCGCGGGCCTCACTCGTACACACAGGGAGCAACCGGAATGGGTTCGGTTCGCGTAGCCATCGTCGGCGTGGGCAACTGCGCCGCGTCGCTGGTGCAGGGAGTCGAGTACTACAAGGACGCCGACCCGGCGGCCAGGGTGCCGGGCCTGATGCACGTCCAGTTCGGCGACTACCACGTCCGCGACGTCGAGTTCGTCGCCGCGTTCGACGTGGACGCCAAGAAGGTCGGTCTCGACCTCGCGGACGCCATCGGCGCCTCCGAGAACAACACCATCAAGATCTGCGACGTGCCCCGCACCGGTGTGACGGTCCAGCGCGGCCACACCCTCGACGGCCTCGGCCGGTACTACCGCGAGACCATCGAGGAGTCCGCCGAGGAGCCCGTCGACGTCGTCCAGGTCCTCAAGGACCAGCAGGTCGACGTCCTGGTCTGCTACCTGCCCGTCGGCTCCGAGGACGCGGCGAAGTTCTACGCCCAGTGCGCCATCGACGCCAAGGTCGCCTTCGTCAACGCCCTCCCGGTCTTCATCGCCGGCACCAAGGAGTGGGCCGACAAGTTCACCGAGGCGGGCGTCCCGATCGTCGGTGACGACATCAAGTCGCAGGTCGGCGCCACCATCACGCACCGCGTCATGGCGAAGCTGTTCGAGGACCGGGGCGTCATCCTGGACCGCACGATGCAGCTGAACGTCGGCGGCAACATGGACTTCAAGAACATGCTCGAGCGCGACCGCCTCGAGTCGAAGAAGATCTCCAAGACGCAGGCCGTCACCTCCCAGATCCGCGACCGCGAACTGGGCGAGGGCAACGTGCACATCGGCCCGTCCGACTACGTCGCCTGGCTCGACGACCGCAAGTGGGCCTACGTCCGCCTGGAGGGCCGCGCCTTCGGTGACGTCCCGCTGAACCTGGAGTACAAGCTCGAGGTCTGGGACTCCCCGAACTCCGCCGGCGTCATCATCGACGCCCTGCGCGCCGCGAAGATCGCCAAGGACCGCGGCATCGGCGGCCCGATCCTGTCGGCGTCGAGCTACTTCATGAAGTCCCCGCCCGTGCAGTACTTCGACGACGAGGCCCGCGAGAACGTCGAGAAGTTCATCAAGGGTGAGGTCGAGCGCTGACGCGCCGCAACCAGTCGCTCCTGCCAGGGCTGTGAGGGTCCCCGGGTCGTATGACCCGGGGACCCTCCCCGTATGTGAGGCTGGTCCCCATGGCCGTCGTCCGTGACCTGCGCGTACTGCTGCGCTTCCAGGGCTTCCGGCGCCTGCTCGCCGTCCGCCTGCTCTCCCAGGGCGCCGACGGTGTGTACCAGGTCGCGCTCGCCGCCTACGTCGTCTTCTCCCCGGAGAGACAGACCTCGGCGGCCGCGATCGCCTCCGCGATGGCCGTCCTGCTGCTCCCGTACTCGCTCGTCGGCCCCTTCGCCGGCGTCCTGCTCGACCGCTGGCGGCGCCGTCAGGTCCTGCTCCACGGCAGCCTGCTGCGCGCTCTGCTGGCCTGCGCGACGGCCCTGCTGATACTGAGCCCGGCGCCGGACTGGCTCTTCTACGTCTCCGCCCTGTGCGTCACGGCCGTCAACCGCTTCGTCCTGTCCGGCCTCTCCGCCGCCCTGCCGCGCGTGGTCGACGCCGAACGCCTCGTCCTCGCCAACTCCCTCTCCCCGACGGCCGGGACGCTGGCGGCCACCGCGGGCGGCGGCCTCGCCTTCGCCGTCCGCCTGGTGGTGGCGGACTCGGACGCCGCCGTGGTGCTCGTGGCGGCCGGGCTGTACCTGTGCGCGGCCCTGGCGACGCTGAGGATGGGCCGCGACCTCCTCGGCCCCGACCGGAGCGCGGCGCGCGTGCGGATCGGCGACGCGCTCACCGGCACGCTGCGCGAACTCGCGGCAGGCGTACGGCACCTGGCCGCACCGCCCCGCCGGGAGGCCGCCTGGGCCCTCGCGGCGATGTCCCTGATGCGGTTCTGCTACGGCGCCCTGCTCGTGATGCTGCTGATGCTCTGCCGGTACGCGCTCACCTCGACCACGGACGACGGACTCGCCCTGCTGGGACTCGCGTTGGGCGTCTCGGGCGCCGGCTTCTTCGCGGCGGCGGTGGTGACGCCCTGGACCGCGGGACGGCTCGGTCCGGGCCGCTGGATCGTCGTGTGCGCCGGAGCCGCAGCCCTGCTGGAGCCCGCTCTCGGGCTGCCGTTCGCCACCGTGCCCCTGATCGTCGCCGCGTTCGTCCTGGGCCTGACCACGCAGGGCGCGAAGATCGCCACCGACACCATCGTCCAGTCCTCTGTCGACGACGGCTTCCGTGGCCGGATCTTCTCCGTTTACGACGTCCTGTTCAACGTCTTCTTCGTCGGGGCGGCCGCCGTGGCCGCCCTGATGCTGCCGCCGGACGGCCGATCCGTGCCGCTGGTGATCACAATCGCCGTTATCTACGCGACAGTAGCTACGGCTATGGCCCGATTTGGCCGCGAGTCAGTGTCACATCAATGACACAGAGCCACTCCTGACTACTGCGTTGTCAGTGCGGACCGCTACCTTACGTGGGTCTTATCTCGCGACATGTTCGCGTCACTCATCCATGTTTTTTAGGGGGACCCCCAAGTGTCTACTCCGCCGCCCCAGGGCAACCCGTTCGCGCAGAACCAGCCCGCGGGTCAGCCCCAGGCTCCGTACCCGCCGCAGGGCGGCTACCCCCAGCAGCCCGGCCAGCCCGGCATCCCGCCCCAGGGCGCGGGTCCGTACGCCCCGGTTCCGCCGCAGCCGTCCGGCCGCAAGCTGAGCTTCAAGACCATCAAGAACATCGTGATCGTCGTCGCGGTGGCGGGCATCGCCATCGGCGGCTGGATCACCAGCCGGGACGACGCCAACACGGCGGCCGTCGGTGACTGCATGCACCGTGGCAGCACCAACGACAACAACCCGGATCTCGAGGTCGTCGAGTGCAGCGACGCCAAGGCCCAGTTCAAGGTGCTGGCCAAGATCGAGGGCGCGTACCTCACGGAGACCCTGGCGTCGAGCAAGTGCGAGGCCGAGGCCAAGGACTTCCAGTACACCTACACCGAGAGCGGTGACGGCAAGGACTTCCTGCTCTGCCTGAAGGACTACAAGTAACGCGGACGCGGAGAGGGGCGGTGTTTCACGTGAAACACCGCCCCTTGTGCTGTCTCCGGCTCCCGGCCGGTTCGGTTCGGGGTCATGTTTCACGTGAAACATGACCCCGTTCCACAGGCTCAGCCCTCCTGCTCGGCCCACCACTCCTTGAGCACCGCGACGGCCGCGTCATGCTCCATCGGCCCGTGCTCCAGCCGCATCTCCAGCATGTGCTTGTAGGCGCGGCCGATGACCGGGCCGGGGCCCACGCCCAGGATCTCCATGATCTGGTTGCCGTCGAGGTCGGGGCGGATGGAGTCCAGCTCCTCCTGCTCCTGCAGCCGGGCGATCCGCTCCTCCAGCCCGTCGTACGCCCGGGACAGGGCCGCCGCCTTGCGCTTGTTGCGCGTGGTGCAGTCCGAGCGGGTCAGCTTGTGGAGCCGGTCGAGGAGCGGGCCGGCGTCCCGGACATAGCGGCGGACCGCGGAGTCCGTCCACTCGCCGGTGCCGTAGCCGTGGAAACGCAGGTGGAGCTCGACGAGCCGGGAGACGTCCTTCACAAGCTCGTTGGAGTACTTCAGCGCGGTCATGCGCTTCTTGGTCATCTTCGCCCCGACCACCTCGTGGTGGTGGAAGGAGACCCGGCCGTCCTTCTCGAAACGCCGGGTGCGCGGCTTGCCGATGTCGTGCAGCAGGGCGGCCAGCCGGAGCGTCAGGTCGGGACCGTCCTCCTCCAGCGCCATCGCCTGCTCCAGCACGATCAGCGTGTGGTCGTAGACGTCCTTGTGCCGGTGGTGCTCGTCACGCTCCAGGCGCAGGGCCGGCAGCTCGGGCAGCACGTGGTCGGCGAGGCCGCTGTCCACGAGCAGCGACAGGCCCTTGCGCGGGTGCGGGGAGAGGATCAGCTTGTTCAGCTCGTCCCGGACCCGCTCGGCCGAGACGATCTCGATCCGTCCGGCCATCTCCTTCATCGCGGCGACGACCTCGGGGGCGACCTCGAAGTCGAGCTGGGCCGCGAAGCGCGCAGCCCGCATCATCCGCAGCGGGTCGTCCGAGAAGGAGTCCTGCGGCGTGCCCGGGGTGCGCAGGACACGCGCCGCGAGATCCTCCAGACCCCCGTGCGGGTCGACGAACTCCTTCTCCGGCAGCGCGACGGCCATCGCGTTGACGGTGAAGTCACGGCGGACGAGGTCCTCCTCGATCGAGTCGCCGTACGACACCTCGGGCTTGCGCGAGGTCCGGTCGTACGCCTCCGACCGGTAGGTGGTCACCTCGATCTGGTAGCCATCCTTGTGGGCGCCGACCGTGCCGAAGGCGATCCCGACCTCCCAGACGGCGTCCGCCCACGGGCGCACGATCTTGAGCACGTCCTGGGGGCGGGCGTCGGTCGTGAAGTCGAGATCGTTGCCGAGCCGGCCCAGCAGCGCGTCCCGGACCGAGCCGCCGACCAGGGCGAGTGAGAACCCGGCCTCCTGGAAGCGGCGGGCGAGGTCGTCGGCGACAGGGGCGACCCGCAGCAGTTCACTCACCGCGCGGTGCTGCACCTGGCTCAGGACACTGGACGTTTCTTCGTTGGCGTTCGGCACAAAAGAAGAGGGTACGTGGCCCGGGCGCCCCTCAGCGCCCCCTATATCGGGCGGGGACACCTCCCTGCATACCCGCACAAGGGCTGCCCTTGAGCGGTAAAGAACCGCTCCCTTCCATAGGGCCGCAAACCAGGCAAGGGGGGCATCGGCCCGCGATCTTGTGGGGCGGACCGCGGCACTTCCCCTCAGCGCGCATCGTTACCATGCGTGGACGCACATTCCGACGACCACTGACGACGACGAGGGACGGGCGAGCGCGTGGCCGACGCGGCAGACTTCCAGGGGACCAGTGCCTCACCTGCCCGCCGGTGGCTGCGGCGCACCGGGGCACTGCTCGCCGGTGCGCCCCTGCTGGCCGGACTCCTCCAGCTGCCCGCCGCGGCCCCCGCGGACGCGGCGGTCCAGGAATCCCCGCAGGCGGCCTCCGGCGCGGGCTCGGTCTCCGTCTCGGTCGACTCGCTCACCCCCAGCGTCCCCACCGAAGGGGACACGGTGACGGTGTCGGGCACGGTCATCAACCACGGCAAGCAGGCGGTCACCGACGCCCATGTCGACCTGCGGGTGGGCCCCCAGGTCGACACCCGCTCGTCCATCGACACCCTGGCCAAGAAGAGCGACGACATCCAGGGTCCTCTCGGCGAAGAGGTCGGCGGGAAGTACACCGAGAAGTTCCCCACGCTCACGCCGGGCGTCGAGGAGCCCTTCGCGATCTCCGTACCGGTGGACGAGCTGGACCTCGGCGGTGACGGTGTCTACCAGCTGGGCGTCACCCTCTCCGGGGAGACGGCCGCACAGCCCTGGGACCGGATCCTGGGCATCCAGCGCACGTTCCTGCCCTGGCAGCCGGAGGAAGCCGGCACGAAGACGAGGACCACGTTCCTGTGGCCCCTGGTCTCCGCGTCGCACATGGCGGCCGAGACCGGGTCGAACGAGCAGCAGACACCGGTCTTCCGTGACGAGGAGCTCGCGAAGGAGATCTCCCCGGGCGGCCGCCTGGACCAGATGGTGTCGCTGGGCAAGGACCTCGACGTCACGTGGGTGGTCGACCCCGACCTGCTGGCCTCCGTCGACGCCATGACGAGGAGCTACGAGGTTCGCGCCGCGGACGGCACCACCACCCCCGGCAGGAACCAGAAGCTCGCCAACACCTGGCTGACCGAGCTCCAGCAGGCGGTCGCCGGGAAGGAAGTCGTCGCCCTGCCCTTCGGCGACCCCGACCTGGCCTCCCTCGCCCACAACGGCACGCGCGTCACCGGTTCGCTGAGCCACCTCAAGGAAGCCACCGACGTCATCGACGACACGGTGGAGACGATCCTCCATGTGAAGCCGGACACGGACTTCGCCTGGCCCGTCGACGGTGCCATCGACCCGTCGATCGTGAAGGTCGCGACATCCGCCGGCGCCGACAAGGTGATCGCCCGCGGCGACAGCCTCCAGGACAACCTGTCGTACACGCCCTCCGCCGCCCGGCCCATCGGCGGCGGCACCACGGCGGTCGTGGCGGACGCCAGGATGTCCACGCCGTTCCAGGCCGATCTGACGAAGCCCTCCGCGTCCACGCTCGCCGTCCAGCGCTTCCTGGCCCAGAGCCTGACGCTGGGCCTGCAGACCGGCAAGCAGCGCAGCGTCGTCGTCGCTCCCCCGCGCATGCCCACCGTCAGCCAGGCGCAGGCCATGGCGGAAGCCCTGGCAGCTCTGCAGGGCGGTAACTGGTCCGAGTCGCAGGACCTCGCGGACGCCGCCAAGGCCAAGCCCGACCCCGCCGCCAACACGAAGGTGCCGCCGGCGTCGGACTACCCCCGTGACCTGCGCAGGCAGGAACTGGGACAGGACGCGTTCGAGCAGATCGCCAGGACCCAGGGCAAGCTCGACAAGTTCAAGGTGATCCTCACCATCCAGTCCCGTGTGGTCACGCCGTTCGGCCGGGCCATGAACCGCGAGATGTCCACGTCCTGGCGCGGCCGGGGCGTCGCGGCCATGGGCTACCGCAGCGACATCGAGTCCTACCTCGACGGGCTCATCGGCGGCGTCAGGCTGATCAAGAAGACGGAGACCAAGCTCTCCGGCCGCAGCGCCACGATCCCGGTGACCGTCCAGAACAACCTGGTGCAGGGCGTCGAACACCTGGAGCTGCGGCTCACGTCGCAGAACCCGACCCGCCTCAAGATCGGCGACGACCCCTACGAGGAGCAGCCCGTCGCGGTCAACGGCGGCCACAGCCAGTCGGTGAAGTTCACCACGTCCGCCAACGCCAACGGACAGGCCAAGGTGGTCGCCCAGCTGTACACCGAGGACGGCCGGCCCTACGGCGACCCGGTCGCCTTCGACGTGCGGGTGACCGAGGTCACCCCCACCGTGATGCTGGTCATCGGCGGCGGCTTCCTGCTGCTGGTCCTGGCCGGTTTCCGGATGTACACCCAGCGCAAGCGCGCCGCCGCCCGGGAAACCGCCGAGCCGGAAGAGTCCGCCGAGCCCGAGCAGGCGGCCGGCGACCCGCAGGAAACGGCCGGCGCCCCGCAGAACCCGCACACCGCCGGTGACCGTCTCACGGAGGAGACCACTGCCGGCTCCCGGGCAGGCGCCCCGGAGCAGCCGAGTGACCCGGCCCCGGACACCGCAGCGGAAAGCGCCGACCCGTCCGGCACGGGTGAGAGAGTGGACCGTTGAGATGTCGTGGCCGGTGGGCCCGGGACGATGAGGTGGGGTAACCATGAACGCGCCGTACGACGGTGACCGCGGCCGTGCCGCGGGCAGCCCGGGCCACCCCGAGTCGGGCGGGCCCGAGGGCTCGCCGGCCGAGCACGGCCAGGTACCGCCGCAGCCGCCCGCGGACATGTACCTCCAGGACGCCTACGCCCCGGACCCGTACCAGGCACACGACCTCGCCGCCCAGGACCCGGTCGGCGAGGCGCTCTACGACCGTGCCGCGCACCCGCCGCCCGCCCCGGGCACCTACCCGCCCCAGCAGCAGCTGTACGCCCAGCCGCCGCAGTCGCCGTACGCCCCCGACCCGCGGGTGTGGGCCCAGACGCCCGCGCCCGAGCCGGAGGGCCCGACGCGGCACCTGCCGTACGGCGACGACCCCCGCACCACTCAGTTCGTCGGCGTGGACGACCTCGTCTCCCAGGCGGGCGAGCCGCGCCAGGAGCCGGACGCGTTCGCGCACCTCTTCCGCGACCAGCAGCAGAGCAGCGGCCACCCCTCCTACGAGTCGCCCTCGGTTCCCGGACCGTCCCCGGCGCCCATGGCGCGGGGCCAGTACGCGGCACCGGAGCAGACCGCGGCGACGGCACCGCTGACCGACGAGCCCTCCGCCCCGGAGTCCACCGCCGCGCCCGCCCCGAAGAAGGCGAGCCGCGCCGGGGGCCTGATGAAGTCCAGCGCCGTGATGGCGGCGGGCACGATGGTCTCCCGCCTCACGGGCTTCGTCCGCTCGGCGCTGATCGTGTCGGCCCTGGGCGTCGGCCTTCTCGGTGACACCTTCCAGGTCGCCTACCAGTTGCCGACGATGATCTACATCCTCACCGTCGGCGGCGGTCTGAACTCCGTGTTCGTACCGCAGCTGGTGCGCGCCATGAAGGAGGACGAGGACGGCGGCGAGGCCTACGCCAACCGTCTGCTGACCCTGGTCATCGTCACGCTCGGCGGACTCACCGCGCTCTCGGTGCTCGGCGCGCCGCTGCTGATCCGCGTGCTGTCCAACGGGGTCGCCAGCGATCCGGCAGCGAACCAGGTCGCCATCACCTTCGCCCAGTTCTTCCTGCCCACGATCTTCTTCATGGGCATCCACGTCGTGATGGGCCAGATCCTCAACGCGCGCGGCAGGTTCGGCGCGATGATGTGGACCCCGGTCCTGAACAACATCGTCATCATCGTGACGCTGGGCATGTTCATCTACGTCTACGGCACGGCCGCCGACTCCGGGATGGAGGCGGCGACCATCCCGCCGGAGGGCCAGCGCCTGCTCGGCGTCGGCGTCCTGCTCGGCCTCGTGGTCCAGGCACTGGCGATGATCCCCTACCTGCGCGAGACCGGGTTCCGGCTGCGGCTGCGCTTCGACTGGAAGGGCCAGGGCCTGGGCAAGGCCGTCACACTCGCCAAGTGGACGGTGCTGTTCGTCCTCGCCAACCAGGCGGGCGCCATGATCGTCATCCAGCTGTCCACCGCGGCGGGCAAGGCCTCGCCCGTCGACGGCACCGGCTTCGCCGCCTACGCCAACGCCCAGCTGATCTGGGGCCTGCCGCAGGCCATCATCACCGTCTCCCTCATGGCCGCCCTGCTGCCGCGTCTGTCGCGCTCGGCGGCGGAGGGCGACGGCGGCGCGGTCCGGGACGACATCTCCCAGGGCCTGCGCAACACGGCCGTCGCGATCGTGCCGATCGCCTTCGGATTCCTCTCGCTCGGCATCCCGATGTGCACGCTGATGTTCGGCTCCTCCGGCACCAGCGAAGCCACCAACATGGGGTACATGCTGATGGCGTTCGGCCTCGGCCTGATCCCGTACTCCGTGCAGTACGTGGTCCTGCGCGCCTTCTACGCCTACGAGGACACCCGAACTCCCTTCTACAACACGGTCATCGTGGCCGCGGTGAACGCCGGCGCCTCGGCGGTCTGCTACTTCGTCATCCCGCCGCGCTGGGCCGTGGTCGGCATGGCGGCCTCCTACGGTCTGGCCTACGCGATCGGCGTCGGCGTCGCCTGGCGCCGGCTGCGCAAGCGGCTCGGCGGAGACCTCGACGGCGCCCGCGTCCTGCGGACTTACGCCCGGCTGTGCATCGCGTCGATCCCGGCGGCCCTGCTCAGCGGCGCGGCCGTCTACGGCATCGGCCACACGCTGGGCCAGGGCGTCGCGGGCTCGCTCGTCGCGGTGTTCGCCGGAGGTGCCGTGCTGCTCGGGGTCTTCTTCGTCGCCGCCCGCCGCATGCGCATCGAGGAACTCAACTCGCTGGTCGGCATGGTCCGCGGACGCCTGGGACGCTAGGGCGGGGGCAGGCACACAACCATCGTCAGCCACCGCGTGTCGTGCATAGCGGCGGACTGTGGGCACAATTGGTTTCGGCGTCGGACGGCGCGCAACGGCTGCCGGCCGGCGCGCATGGGATGGGGAGGCAGGAACGACGGTGGCGGAACGGAGTACGGCTGCCGTCGACGTGGCAGACAACAGCGGCGACACGTCGCTGACCGCACAGGCGGACCAGTCCACGGCCGACGGGGTGGCCAAGAACCGGGAGCGGGACACGGACAGCGACGAGGCACAGGAGAGCCCCCGGACCGACGGTTCCGGGAAGACCTCGACGCCTGAACTGCACAGCGGTCACAAACTCGCCAGGCGCTACCGCCTCGAGGAGTGCGTCACCCGTCTGGACGGTTTCAGCAGTTGGCGTGCCGTGGACGAGAAGCTCCGCCGTGCCGTCGGTGTGCACATCCTGCCCGCGGACCACCCACGGGCCCGGTCCGTCCTGGCCGCCGCCCGCTCCTCCGCGCTCCTCGGCGACCCGCGCTTCGTCCAGGTCCTGGACGCGGTGGAGGAGAACGACGTCGTCTACGTGGTCCACGAGTGGCTCCCGGACGCCACGGAGCTGACCACCCTCCTCGCCTCCGGACCGCTGGAGCCGTACGACGCCTACCAGATGGTCAGCCAGGTCACCGCCGCCATGGCCGCCGCCCACCGCGAGGGCCTCGCCCATCTGCGCCTGAACCCCAACGCCGTCCTGCGTGCCTCCACCGGCCAGTGGCGCATCCGCGGCCTCGCCGTCAACGCCGCCCTGCGCGGCATCTCGTCCGACACCCCGCAGCGCACCGACACCGAGGCCATCGGCGCCCTGCTGTACGCGGCGCTCACCCAGCGCTGGCCGTACGAGAACGACGCCTACGGGCTGTCGGGGCTGCCCAAGGACATCGGCCTCATCGCACCGGACCAGGTGCGGGCCGGTGTGCACCGCGGCCTGTCCGAGCTCGCCATGCGCGCCCTCGCCAACGACGGCGCCACCGCCTCGCGGCACGAGTCGCCGTGCACCACGCCCGAGGAGCTGGTCAAGGCGATCGGCGAGATGCCCCGCATCCGCCCGCCGGAGCCGGCGTTCACCGCCCCGCCCGAATACCAGCGAACGACCTACCAGCAGGGCAGCTACGGCCGCCAGGCCCCCGGCGCCGCCCAGCCGATCGCGCCCCCGCCGCCCCCGCTGCAGAGCCGCACCGGCAAGGCGCTGAAGTGGGCCGTGTCCGCCCTGCTGATCGCCGCCCTGGGTCTCGGCAGCTGGCAGCTGGCCGACGCCCTCATGGACCAGGGCGGCGCGTCGGACGACCCGACCAAGACGCAGAACAACGAGGGCGGCGACAAGAACAAGAACCGCCCGGCCCCGAAGCCGCTCGCGATCAAGGGTTCCGAGGAGTACGTCGCCAAGGGCGAGGCCCAGCACGCCGCCGACGTGGGCAAGACCTACGACGGCGACGCGTCCACGGGCTGGCGGACCAACAGCTACCTCGACGGTCCGAAGATGGTGATAAAGCCCGGCGTCGGCATCGTCTACGACCTGGGATCCGAGCAGCAGGTCTCGGCCGCGTCCCTGTCGCTCCGGTACGGCGGTGACCACACGACGGTGGAGCTGTACGCGACCGACTCCCTCGGTTCCGCCGTCCCGCTGAGCTCGATGAAGAAGCTCGGCGACACGACGACGAGCGGCACCTCCGCGAAGGTCACCGTGGACAAGCCCCTCAAGAGCCGGTACGTCCTCGTCTGGCTGACGGCGCTGCCGTACTCGGGCGCCGACCCGTCGAACTTCAGCGACCCGGGTTACAAGCAGGCCATCACCGAAGTGAAGTTCACGGGCTGAGAGCCGACCGAGGGGAGGGGTTCCATGGGGGACCGCGCCGAGCACAGCGGTGCCACGGACCAGGAACTCCTCGCCCGGCATGTCGCGGGTGATCCCGACGCCTTCGGTGAGCTCGTCCGACGCCACCGCGATCGGCTCTGGGCGGTCGCCCTGAGGACACTGGGGGACCGCGAGGAGGCCGCTGACGCGGTCCAGGACGCCCTGGTCTCCGCCTACCGGGCCGCCCACACCTTCCGGGGCCAGTCGGCCGTCACGACCTGGCTGCACAGGATCACGGTGAACGCCTGCCTGGACCGGGCCCGCAAGGCCGCCTCCCGGAAGACCTCTCCCGTCGACGACCCCGAGCGGCTCGAGCAGCTGCTGGAGCCGCACGAGTCCGCCTCGGCCCCCGCCGAGCGCAACGATCTGCACCGGCAGCTCATCGAGGCGCTGGGCACGCTGCCGGCCGACCAGCGCGCTGCGCTGGTCCTGGTGGACATGCAGGGCTACCCCGTCGCGGAGGCGGCCCGCATCCTCGAGGTACCGACCGGCACGGTGAAGAGCCGGTGCGCACGCGGCAGAGCCAGACTCCTGCCGCTGCTCACCCACCTCCGGCCGAAGAGCAGCGGCAAGAAGACGGGCGCGGAACGGAACCGGACGCCGGAGTCGGCCGTCCCACCCGCAGCGGGGCCGCTCCCAGCGGAACCGCCGGACACAGGACCGAGCGACTCAGCCGTAGCGAAGGGCGGAGGTGGACGAGCGTGACGTCGACGACAGACATGGCCGGGCACCCGGATGTCTCGGAGATCTCCGACCTCGCCGAGGGCCTCCTCCCACCGACCCGGAGCAGTGACCTGCGGCGGCACCTCGACGCGTGTGAACTCTGTGCCGACGTGTACGCCTCCCTGGAGGAGATCCGGGGGCTGCTCGGCACCCTGCCGGGCCCCCCGCGCATGCCCGCCGAGGTCGCCGGCCGCATCGATGCCGCTCTCGCCGCGGAGGCTCTGCTGACGGCTACGCGCCCGGAAGCCCCGGACAGCCCGGCCGCCTCCACAAGTGCCCCCGCCGCGGACGCTGCAGCCGAGCCCGATCACGGTGCCGAGTCCGATCACGGTGCCGAGTCCGATCACGACGCCGGTGCCGATCACGACGCCGATTCCGACGTCGGATCCGGCGCGCAGGACGACAGCGGTGCGCATGTTTCACGTGAAACATCGTCCTCCCCCGACCGGCCCGCCGGACGCCCCCGCTCCTCGACCACCGGCCCGGGACGCAAGGGACGCACCCGGAACGGGCGGCGCAGGATCGCCGTTCTGGGCACCGTCTTCACCGTCGCCGCGTTCGGGCTGGGGTCCGTCCTGCTGTCCTCCCTCGGCGACGGTGAGCCCACCCGTGACACGGCAGGCGGAGGGCAGACCAGCCCCGCGGACACCTTCTCCGAGGGGCAGCTGAAGAACCAGGTCTCCGATCTCCTCTCCGAAAACAAGAGCGAGACCGAAGGGGACGGCGGTTCACGTACTCCCTTCGGCGCGGCGACCGCCCCCGGCGGCAACAAGACCAAGGTCTTCAGGGAGGTCGTCGTGCCCGGCTGCGTGCGTGACGGCCTCGGGCGTGAGGATGCCGCCCTCGCTGTCGAGAACGGCCGCTACCAAGGGAAGAAGGCCATGCTCGTGCTGCTTCCTGACGCGGCCGACGCGACCCGCGTCACCGCGTACGTCGTCGACGCCACCTGTGTGGATCAGAAGGGCTCCGCGTCCAAGGGCACGGTTCTCCTGGAGCGCTCCTACCCCTCGTCCTGAGCCGGCGCCGCGTCTTCCCCCTACGTGGTATCCGGCACGGGGGCGCATCTCCGTGTGCCCGGACACAGCGGGAATGCGCGCCCCTTAGGATCCGTTGGGTGGGGTGAGAGCTCCGAGAGAAGCTCCCACCGGCCGTACGACGCAGTCCAGAGACGAGGAATCAAGCCGTGAGCGACGTCCGTAACGTGATCATCATCGGCTCCGGGCCCGCCGGTTACACGGCGGCGCTGTACACCGCACGCGCGTCGCTGAAGCCCCTGGTGTTCGAGGGCGCCGTGACCGCGGGTGGTGCGCTCATGAACACCACCGACGTCGAGAACTTCCCGGGCTTCCAGGACGGCATCATGGGCCCCGAGCTCATGGACAACATGCGCGCACAGGCGGAGCGCTTCGGCGCCGAGCTCGTCCCGGACGACGTGGTGGCCGTCGACCTGACCGGTGAGATCAAGACCGTCACGGACACGGCCGGCACGGTCCACCGGGCCAAGGCCGTCATCGTGGCGACGGGCTCGCAGCACCGCAAGCTCGGTCTGCCGAACGAGGACGCGCTCTCCGGTCGTGGCGTGTCGTGGTGTGCCACCTGTGACGGGTTCTTCTTCAAGGACCAGGACATCGCCGTGATCGGCGGTGGCGACACCGCGATGGAGGAAGCCACCTTCCTGTCCCGGTTCGCCAAGTCCGTCACCGTGGTCCACCGGCGCGACACCCTGCGTGCCTCCAAGGCCATGCAGGAGCGCGCCTTCGCCGACCCGAAGATCTCGTTCGTGTGGGACAGCGAGGTCGCCGAGATCCAGGGCGACCCGAAGCTGTCCGGTCTGAAGCTGCGCAACCTCAAGACCGGCGAGCTCTCGGACCTGCCGGTGACCGGTCTGTTCATCGCCATCGGTCACGACCCGCGCACCGAGCTCTTCAAGGGTCAGCTCGACCTCGACGAAGAGGGCTATCTGAAGGTGAACGCGCCGTCGACGCGCACGAACCTGCCGGGCGTCTTCGGTGCCGGTGACGTCGTGGACCACACCTACCGGCAGGCGATCACCGCGGCCGGGACCGGCTGCTCCGCCGCTCTGGACGCCGAGCGCTTCCTGGCCGCTCTCGCGGACGAGGAGCAGCCGGAGCCCGAGAAGACCGCTGTCTGACCCCTCCCTACCCGCCCCACGCACCAACAGTTAAGGAGCCCGCCGTGGCCGGCACCCTGAAGAATGTGACCGACGACTCCTTCGAGCAGGACGTCCTCAAGAGCGACAAGCCCGTCCTGGTGGACTTCTGGGCCGCCTGGTGCGGTCCGTGCCGTCAGATCGCGCCGTCCCTCGAGGCGATCGCCTCCGAGTACGGCGACAAGATCGAGGTCGTCAAGCTGAACATCGACGAGAACCCGGGTACGGCCGCCAAGTACGGCGTCATGTCGATTCCGACCCTGAACGTCTACCAGGGTGGCGAGGTCGCCAAGACCATCGTGGGAGCCAAGCCGAAGGCCGCGATCGTGCGCGACCTGGAGGAGTTCATCGCCGAGTAAGACGGCTGAGCCGTCACGCCGACGGTGCATGTTTCACGTGAAACACGAATGGGCCGACCCGGACGGGTCGGCCCATTCGTGTGTACGCCTGCCGCTACAGCGGCCGCAGCGCCGGTTCCTTCTGGACGGCCCCCAGCAGCCGGTCGAGCGCCATCTCCACGTCTTCCTTCCAGGAGAGCGTGGACCGCAGCTCCAGTCTCAGCCGTGGGTGGGTGGGGTGCTGCCGCACCGTCTTGAAGCCCACCGCCAGAAGATGATCGGCGGGGAGCACACAGGCAGGCTCCTTCCAGCGCGCGTCTCCGAACGCCTCGATCGCCTTGAAGCCGCGTCGCAGCAGATCCTTCGCCACCGTCTGGACCATCACCCGGCCCAGTCCCTGCCCCTGGTACCCCGGCACGATGAACGCGGTCATCAGCTGAACGGCATCGGGGGAGACCGGGCTCGTGGGGAACGCCGTGGAGCGGGGGACGTAGGCGGGTGGGGCGTAGAGCACGAAGCCCACCGGCACGTCGTCCACGTAGACGACCCGGCCGCAGGAGCCCCAGTCCAGCAATACCGCTGAGATCCAGGCCTCCTTCTCCAGGTCGGACGTGCCCCCCTTTACCGCTGCCTCACCGCTGACCGGGTCGAGTTCCCAGAAGACGCACGAGCGACAGCGCTGGGGAAGGTCCTGAAGGTTGTCCAGCGTGAGCGGTGCAAGCCGACGCCCCATGAAGGCTGTTCCTCGCTTCCTTCGCCCGCCACATCGCGGGCGGCTGTGAGAGCACTCCGTTCCCTGAGGAGACTGCCGATGAACCCACCGACGGCTCCCAGCCCCAGACCGGCGCTCACCAGACCGGTGCGGCTCATCGTTCGCATGGCCCCTGCCTCCCTCTCAGAGGTGCTGCCGGGTGATCGCGCCGTGCCCGAACGCATCGTATCGACGATGCGATTCCATCGAAACCGCCAGAAAGGAAAGAGCGAGCCATGTTCCGGTACACACCGGACACGGCCCGCTCTGTTCGGATGCACTGTCGAGACTCCGTCCGGAGGCTCAGGACTCGCTTTCCTCGGAGTCGCCCTCCAGAAGACTCTTCTGCAGGACCGGTCCCTCGCCGGGGGCGAGTGAACCGAGGATCCGCTCAAGGTCCTCCATCGAGGCGAACTCGACGGTGATCTTGCCCTTCTTCTGCCCGAGGTCGACCTTCACCCGCGTCTCGAAGCGGTCCGAGAGCCGCGTGGCGAGCTCGGACAGCGCGGGAGAGACCCGCGCCCCGGCTCGGGGCCCCTTGGGCCGCTGAGCCTTCTGAGGCCGCGACCCCATGAGGGTCACGATCTCTTCGACGGCACGGACCGAGAGCCCTTCGGCGACGATGCGGTGGGCCAGCTTGTCCTGCTCCTCCGAGTCCTCGACGGACAGCAGAGCCCGGGCATGACCGGCGGAGAGGACCCCAGCGGCGACCCGGCGCTGCACAGCCGGCGAGAGCTTCAGCAGACGCAGGGTGTTGGAGACCTGCGGGCGGGAGCGGCCGATGCGATCCGCCAGCTGGTCGTGCGTGCAGTTGAAGTCCCGGAGCAACTGGTCGTAGGCGGCGGCCTCTTCCAGCGGGTTCAGCTGAGCACGGTGCAGGTTCTCCAGGAGGGCGTCCAGGAGGAGCTTCTCGTCCTCCGTGGCCCGGACGATCGCCGGGATCGCGTCCAGGCCGGCTTCACGGCAGGCCCGCCAGCGACGCTCGCCCATGATGAGCTCGTAGCGGCCGGGACCCACCTGCCGGACGACGACCGGCTGGAGGAGCCCCACTTCCTTGATGGAGGTGATGAGCTCGGAGAGCGCGTCCTCGTCGAAGACCTCACGCGGCTGCCGCGGGTTCGGGGTGATCGAGTCGAGCGGAAGCTCCGCGAAGTGCGCACCGATCGGTGCAGGGGGCATGGCCGGGGCAGCGGGCTGCGCCGGTTCCTCTGTTTCACGTGAAACAGCCGGCAGTGTCGCTACCTTCGCAGCGGCCACGCCACGCTCGTTGGGCAGCACGGGCACTGCCGCAGGGGACGTGGAAGCACCACCTCCTGCCGCCGCCTGGGCCACCGACTTCTCTGTCGGGGCGGCAGGGATCAGTGCGCCGAGACCACGGCCCAGCCCTCTCCGTCGCTCGCTCACTGGATGCCCTCCACCATGCTCGGGTCGTTCTGCTGTGCGCCGATGTGGGCGTGTGTGGCGTCATAGCTGATGCCCACGCCCCTCAGCGCGATCTCTCGTGCCGCCTCAAGATATGAGAGGGCACCACTCGATCCTGGATCGTAAGTCAGGACTGTCTGCCCGTAACTCGGTGCCTCGGAGATACGGACGGACCGGGGGATGCTCGTCCGCAGCACCTCGTCGCCGAAGTGCGTGCGCACCTCCTCGGCGACCTGCGACGCCAGACGCGTCCGGCCGTCGTACATGGTGAGCAGAATGGTCGACACGTGCAGGGTGGGATTGAGATGTCCCCGCACCAGGTCGACGTTGCGCAGCAACTGGCCGAGGCCCTCCAGCGCGTAGTACTCACACTGGATCGGGATCAGCACCTCTTGACCCGCCACCAGCGCGTTGACCGTCAGGAGGCCGAGAGAGGGCGGGCAGTCGATGAGGATGTAGTCCAGCGGCTGCTCGTACGCCTGGATGGCGCGCTGCAGTCTGCTCTCCCGCGCCACCAGGGACACTAGCTCGATCTCCGCACCGGCGAGATCGATCGTGGCGGGGGCGCAGAAGAGACCCTCCACATCGGGAACCGGCTGGACGACCTCGGAGAGCGGCTTGCTCTCCACCAACACGTCGTAGATGGACGGAACTTCGGCGTGGTGGTCGATTCCCAGCGCGGTGGACGCGTTCCCCTGCGGGTCGAGGTCGACCACCAGCACCCGGCCACCGTGCAGAGCCAGCGACGCGGCCAGATTGACAGTCGTCGTCGTCTTGCCCACACCGCCCTTCTGGTTGGCGACCACGATGATCCGGGTCTGCTCGGGCCGCGGCAGGCCCTCGCCGGCGCGGCCCAGAGCCTCCACCGCCAGTTGGGCAGCACGACCGATGGGAGTGTCGTCCATCGGAGGCGGTGTTTCACGTGAAACATCCGCCCCCATCGACTCGGTACGGGGACCGGGGACCGGATCGGTCATCGGTCCCGCGATGTTGGCGTCGGACCGCAAGGATTCACTCTCCTCGACTTCAGGCTCGCAATGAACAGAGCCTCCCATGTCTTCGGGGTCGTGAACCAGTGAGGCCTGGCGTTCTGTGGAGAAATCCACCTCTGTGGACAACTCGGCTCCCTCGTCGAGTGAACCGAGGGGCTTATTACGGTCGCGGGGTTCGGCCGCAGCGCGGCCACGACTGATGATGCCGTGCAGCAGTGAGCGACGTTTCACGTGAAACACGATGCAGGGCAGCCGTGGCCGGACAGCCGCGACACTCCGGCATGCGTAGGTTTGGCAGCTTGTGTGGAGTACGTCTCGTCCGCAGGACGGATCAGCGACGCCGCCGCGCGCGACCCGTCCGAGCCGCCTTGGCCCGCTTCGCGGCGAAGCGCACGCCCCCAGGACTCTCCCCGACCTCGACCCGCACCACGGTGGACATCGGGTCCACCACGCCCTCGCCCACATGCAGGATGGAGGTTCCCACGGCTCCCAGTTTGCTCAGTGCCGCCGAGGCGCTCTTCAGCTCCTCCTCGGCCGCATCACCCTTGAGCGCCAGCATCTCGCCGTACGGGCGCAGCAGAGGGATGCCCCAGGTGGCAAGACGGTCGAGAGGCGCGACGGCTCGGGCGGTCACCACGTGCACGGGCTGGATCTTCCCCATGACCTCTTCGGCCCGGCCGCGCATGACCGTCACGTGGTCGAGGCCGAGCAGCTCCACGACCTCGGTGAGGAAGTTGGTCCGCCGCAGCAGCGGCTCCAGCAGGGTGATCTTCAGGTCCTCCCGGACCAGCGCCAGTGGAATGCCCGGCAAGCCGGCGCCCGAGCCGACGTCGCACACCGTCACCCCCTCGGGCACGACCTCCGAGAGCACGGCGCAGTTCAGCAGGTGCCGCTCCCACAGGCGGGGCACTTCGCGTGGACCGATGAGACCGCGCTGCACGCCCGCCTCGGCGAGCAGCTCGGCGTACCGCACCGCATCCGCGAAGCGGTCGCCGAACACCTCACGCGCCTGCTCGGGCGCGGGGGGAAGCTCCGCTGCCTCCGTCACGGGGGACCGTCCTTCCGTACCGCGTCGGCGCACCCGGCGCCGACCTCAGAACCACAGAACTATCAGGCTGACAAAGTTCGGCCCCGTCTGCGCAACAGACGGGGCCGGGGAAAGCAGGTGCCGATCAGGCGGGCAGCACGACGACGAAGCGCTGCGGCTCCTCGCCCTCGGACTCGCTGCGCAGGCCGGCGGCCTTGACCGCGTCGTGCACGACCTTGCGCTCGAACGGCGTCATCGGCTGCAGCTTCACGGCCTCGCCGCTGCTCTTGGCCTCGGCGGCGGCCTTGGCGCCCAGCTCGGACAGCTCGGAGCGCTTGCGGGCGCGGTATCCCGCGATGTCGAGCATCAGACGGCTGCGGTCACCGGTCTCCCGGTGCACGGCCAGACGGGTGAGCTCCTGGAGCGCCTCCAGCACCTCACCGTCACGGCCGACCAGCTTCTGCAGGTCACGGCTGCCCGTGTCGCTGATGATCGAGACGGAGGCACGGTCGGCCTCGACGTCCATGTCGATGTCGCCGTCGAGGTCGGCGATGTCGAGCAGACCCTCCAGGTAGTCCGCCGCGATCTCGCCTTCCTGCTCCAGGCGAGTCAGGGTGTCTGCACCCTCGGCAGCGGCGGAGGTGGTGCCTTCCGTCACGGGATGGACTCCTTCTTACTTCTTGGACGGGGACTTGGGCCGCTGGGGGCCCTTGCGCTGCCCGGACTGGGCCTTGCTGCGGGTACCGCCGGCGGGCTTCGCGCCGCCCTTCTTGGCAGCGGCGGGCTTGGCGTCCTCGGGCTCGTCGGACTTGGTCAGCGAGGTCTTCGGCTCCTGCTCACCGGCCGCCTTCGCACCTGCGAGGGCGCCGGACTGGCGCTGCGCCTTGGTCTGCCGCTTGGGCTGCTGGCGCTTCGGCGTACCGGTGGTGGTGGGCGTACCGTCCTCGGCCTGGACGGCGGCAGCGGCTTCGCTCTTGATCACGGTGCCGTCGGCCTGCGCGGCGAGTCCGGCCTTGCTCAGGCCGTTGATGAACTTGCGCTCGTACTCGTTGCGGTCCCGGCCCTTGGCGACGATGGCCTTCACGATGACCCGGTCGCGGCGCCGGGCGACCTTCTCGCGCTGCGTGACGTGCTTGTGCAGTCGCTCCAGGTACTCGGCCTGTGCCTTGGAACCCGGCGTCGGATTGTTGCGGATGACGTACATCTGCTGGCCCATGGTCCACACGTTGGTGGTCAACCAGTAGACGAGGACACCGACGGGGAAGTTGATGCCGAAGACGGCGAACATGACCGGGAAGACGTACATCAGCATCTTCTGCTGCTGCATGAACGGCGTCTTCACCGTGGTGTCGACGTTCTTCGTCATCAGCTGGCGCTGGGTGAAGAACTGCGACGCCGACATCAGAATGATCATGACGGCGGTGACCACGCGGACGTCGGTGAGGGTGGCGCCGAGCGCCTCCACCTTCGACGAGCTGTCGGTGAACTTCACCGCGAGGGGGGCACCGACGATGTGCGCCTTCTGCGCGCTCTGCAGCAGGTTCTCGTTGATCACGCCGATGGTGTCGTTCGAGGCGATGCTGTTGAGCACGTGGTACAGGGCGAAGAAGAACGGGGACTGCGCCAGGATGGGAAGGCACGAGGAGAGCGGGTTGGTGCCCGTCTCCTTGTACAGCTTCATCATCTCTTCGGACTGACGCTGCTTGTCGTTCTTGTAGCGCTCCTGGATCTTCTTCATCTCGGGCTGGAGCGTCTGCATCGCCCGGGTCGCCTTGATCTGCTTCACGAAGAGCGGGATCAGGCAGATACGGATCAGGATCACCAGGGACACGATCGACAGGCCCCAGGCCCACCCGGTGTCGGGGCCGAAGATGGCGCCGTACACCGTGTGGAACTGGACGATGACCCAGGAGACGGGTGTGGTGATGAAGCTGAAGAGGCTGGCAATCGTGTCCACTAATCATGCTCCTTGGGCATGGGACGGTGTCTCTGCGGCCGGGCTCGACGGACTCGACGGACTTGTGGGAGAAGTCTGTCCCTCGGTGGCCGGGTCGGCGGAGGAGGGCCCGCCCTTGCGTGCGCGCCACGCGTTGCGCAGCATTTCGTGCCACCGCGGACGCTTGCGCGGCGGGACGTGGTCCACACCGCCCAGCGACCACGGATTGCACCGCAGGATGCGCCAGGCCGTGAGTGCCGTGCCCTTGATGGCACCGTGCCGGTCGATGGCCGTGTAGCCGTAGTGGGAGCACGACGGGTAGTACTTGCAGACCGGCCCGAGCAGCGGACTGATCGTCCACTGGTAGAGCTTGATCAGAGCCAGCAGCGGGTACTTCATCGCGCGCCCCCTCCCAGCAGCCGTTGAAGGGCGGCGTCCAGGTCTCGGGCCAGCTGTGCATGGTCGGCGTCGCCCGATCCGGGCAGCGCTCGTACGACTACCAGGCTACCGGGGGGCAGCTGGGCGACTCGCTCGCGCATCAGGTGGCGAAGCCTGCGCTTCACCTTGTTGCGCACGACCGCGCCACCCACGGCTTTGCTCACGACGAAACCCGCACGCGTCGGGGGAGCGCTCTCCCCAGGCGCATGCGGGTCCGTGGCACCGCTTCGAAGGTGGACGACGAGGGTCGGGCGGCCTGCCCGACGACCTCGTCGTACCGCGGTCGCGAAGTCCTCGCGCCGCCTCAGCCGGTTCTCGGTGGGCAGCACGACGTCATGACCTGATCGGGATCAGGCGGACAGGCGGGCGCGACCCTTGCTACGGCGGGACGCGAGAATCGCGCGGCCGGCACGGGTGCGCATACGCAGCCGGAAGCCGTGGGTCTTCGCGCGACGACGGTTGTTCGGCTGGAAGGTGCGCTTGCTCACTCGGGGGCTCCAGAAAGAATCGGTGGTTGCGGGGTGCCGTCCTGGCTGTCACCGTGCGCCCACGAGTAGCTCGCAGTTACGCCCGAGTGCACCGCTGACCGATCACCCCAGTGATCTGTGCCCATCGGAGGCAGGCGGCAGCAGCCATCGACAACTCGACCTGGTTACGGTACGCGCGGCTACGCCATCCGGTCAAACCGGGAGTCGCCGGGAGACACTTGTCCACAGGCTGGGGACAACAACTTGAACCGTACCCGCCGCCCTGACTACCGTGACTGGACTCCGATTCGTTCCCTTATCCCTGCCCGACCCGATTTACATCCCGACCCGTCCCCGGATCACACCTTCGAGGGACCCGTGAGAGAGCGTGCCCTGTGGCTGACGTACCTGCCGATCTTGCCGCAGTGTGGCCACGCGTATTGGAGCAGCTCCTCGGGGAGGGCCGCGGCCAAGGGGTCGAGGCGAAGGACGAGCACTGGATCCGGCGCTGCCAGCCGCTCGCGCTGGTCGCCGACACGGCCCTGCTCGCCGTGCCGAACGAATTCGCGAAGGGCGTGCTCGAGGGCCGCCTGGCGCCGGTCGTCAGCGAGACGCTGAGCCGCGAGTGCGGCCGCCCGATCCGGATCGCGATCACCGTGGACGACTCCGCGGGCGAGCCCCCGGCCACGCCGGCGCCCCCCGCCCGTCCCCAGCAGCGCTACGAGGAGCCCGAGCTCCCGTCCGCGCGCCAGGACCGCGATACGTACGACGGCCGCCAGGACCGCGACGGCTACGAGCCACGCGACGGATACGAGGCCCGCCCTGAGCGCGACGGCCGCGACGGCCGCAAGGACCGTGACGGCTATGACGCCCGCCAGGACCGCGGCACGTACGACGGCCGACAGGATCGTGACGCGTACGACAACCGCCCCGACCGCCCGGACCGCCCCGACCGCGACGGCTACGACGGCCGCCAGGACCGTGACGGTGGGTACGAGGGCTACGGCCGGCACCGCGCCGAGCCGTTGCCGGGAACGTCCGGCGACCAGTTGCCGCCCACGCGCGCGGATCAGCTGCCGACGGCCCGCCCGGCGTACCCCTCCGAGTACCAGCGCCCCGAGCCCGGCTCCTGGCCGCGGCCGGCGCAGGACGACTACGGCTGGCAGCAGCAACGCCTCGGCTTCCCCGACCGTGACCCGTACGCGTCACCGTCCCAGGACGCCTACGGCGGGCAGGACTCCTACGGCGCCCCCAAGGAGCCGTACGGATCGCAGGACTACCGTCCGCAGCCCATGGAGCGCCCCTCCTACGAGCAGCCGCGCTCCGATTACGAGGCCGCGCGCCCCGACTACGACCAGCGCGACCCGGTCCGCCGCGAGCTGCCGGAGCCGCCGGCCGGCTCGGGGCACGTGCACCGGGGCGGCCCGGTCGGCCCGAACCTGCCGACGACGGGGGCGCCCGGCCCGCTGGCCGCGCAGCCCGCGCCGGCGACCGGCCCGGGCGAGCCCACCGCCCGCCTGAACCCCAAGTACCTCTTCGACACGTTCGTCATCGGCGCGTCCAACCGCTTCGCGCACGCGGCCGCGGTCGCCGTCGCGGAGGCGCCGGCCAAGGCGTACAACCCCTTGTTCATCTACGGGGAGTCCGGACTCGGCAAGACCCACCTGCTGCACGCCATCGGGCACTACGCGCGCAGCCTGTACCCCGGCACGCGGGTGCGGTACGTGAGCTCGGAGGAGTTCACGAACGAGTTCATCAACTCCATCCGGGACGGCAAGGGCGACAGCTTCCGCAAGCGGTACCGGGAGATGGACATCCTGCTCGTCGACGACATCCAGTTCCTCGCGGACAAGGAGTCGACGCAGGAGGAGTTCTTCCACACCTTCAACACGCTCCACAACGCCAACAAGCAGATCGTGCTCTCCAGCGACCGGCCGCCCAAGCAGCTGGTGACGCTGGAGGACCGGCTGCGCAACCGCTTCGAGTGGGGTCTGATCACGGACGTCCAGCCGCCCGAGCTGGAGACGCGGATCGCGATCCTGCGCAAGAAGGCGGTGCAGGAGCAGCTGAACGCGCCGCCGGAGGTGCTGGAGTTCATCGCGTCCCGGATCTCGCGGAACATCCGTGAGCTGGAGGGCGCGCTGATCCGGGTCACGGCGTTCGCCTCGCTCAACCGGCAGCCCGTGGACCTGGGGCTGACGGAGATCGTCCTCAAGGACCTCATCCCCGGCGGCGACGACTCGGCTCCCGAGATCACCTCCACCGCGATCATGGGCGCCACGGCGGACTACTTCGGGCTGACGGTCGAGGATCTCTGCGGCACGTCCCGCGGCCGGGCCCTTGTCACCGCCCGGCAGATCGCCATGTACCTGTGCCGGGAGCTGACGGACCTGTCGCTGCCGAAGATCGGCGCGCTGTTCGGCGGCCGCGACCACACGACGGTCATGCACGCGGACCGCAAGATCCGCAATCTGATGGCCGAGCGCCGCTCCATCTACAACCAGGTCACGGAGCTCACGAACCGCATCAAGAACGGCTGAACGCCGCTTCGCTAGCCGCTGAGGGCGCCCCCGGAGCCTCCCGGGGGCGCCCTCGCGCATGTGCGCGGACGTCCGTGCCGGTCCTCGTCCGTACCCCGCTGTTCGAATAGCCGCGGGGTTACGGCCTCCCTCCACAGATTCGGTGACTTTCTGCCGTCCACATGCTGGGGACCGGGAAGTTGTCCAGATCGTGTCCACAGGCAGCGCTGTCGAAAGACCATCAGACCAGCTCAGCCGCTTGTGGATTGGTGGACGAACGATCTCCACAGACTGTGGACGAAGCGGTGATCCACAGGCTGTGCACCGAGTTGTCCACGGGCCGCCCACAGGCTGGGGGCGGTTGTCCCCAGCGATCAGCGGCTTCTCCACATGGCTGTCCACTGTTCGGCAACCCGACGCGCCTCCTCACCGCGTCGAGTGAAAGGCGTCACACGAAGGTGCCGGGTTGGGCTGTGGGAAAGGTGGGTAAACCTGGGGACGGCACTGGGGAGAACTCGCCCCTCCCTGTGCACGGGGTGTGCAGAACTTTCCGTTCTCCACAGAGACCCCGGGTTGTCCACCGCCTCCACCCACAGGCCCGGTGGACAAAATTTCCGCTCTGAGCTGGGCAAACGTGGTTATCCACGGTATCCACAGGCCCTACTACTACTCCCGACTAGAGAGAGAGCGGAATCCGTTTCGAAGCGGGTCCTGTGCACAACTCGCTCTCCGGTGCCCGGCCGCCCCTCGTCACGACTTGACCCCGAGAGGCACCTACTGTCAGTGGGGTGCGTCAGACTGGTCCCCGGTGCCCTCCCCCTCACAGGGACCGTCGGCACCGAGACAGACGACGAGGGCCAGGCAGAGCGAGAAGCGCCGGCAACAGCAGGAGGCGGCAACAGTGAAGATCCGGGTGGAACGCGACGTACTCGCGGAGGCAGTGGCCTGGGCGGCTCGCAGCCTCCCGGCCCGTCCGCCGGCGCCTGTCCTCGCCGGCCTGCTCCTCAAGGCCGAGGACGGCCAGCTGAGCCTGTCCGGCTTCGACTACGAGGTCTCCGCCCGGGTGGGCGTCGAGGCCGAGGTCGAGGAGGAGGGCACGGTCCTGGTCTCCGGCCGCCTGCTCGCGGACATCTGCCGCGCGCTGCCCAACCGCCCGGTGGAGATTTCCACAGACGGTGTACGGGCGACGGTGGTCTGCGGCTCCTCGCGGTTCACCCTCCACACCCTGCCCGTGGAGGAGTACCCGGCCCTGCCGCAGATGCCGAACGCGACGGGCACGGTCCCCGGTGAGGTCTTCGCCTCCGCGGCCGCCCAGGTGGCCATCGCCGCCGGCCGCGACGACACGCTGCCCGTCCTCACCGGCGTCCGCATCGAGATCGAGGGCGACACGGTCACGCTGGCCTCCACCGACCGCTACCGCTTCGCGGTCCGCGAGTTCCTGTGGAAGCCGGAGAACCCGGACGCCTCCGCGGTGGCCCTGGTCCCCGCCAAGACGCTCCTGGACACCGCCAAGGCCCTGACCAGCGGCGACCAGGTGACCCTGGCGCTGTCCGGCTCGGGCGCGGGCGAGGGCCTGATCGGCTTCGAGGGCGCCGGCCGCCGGACCACGACCCGCCTGCTGGAGGGCGACCTCCCGAAGTACCGCACGCTGTTCCCGACCGAGTTCAACAGCGTCGCCGTGATCGAGACCGCCCCCTTCGTGGAGGCCGTCAAGCGCGTGGCCCTGGTCGCCGAGCGGAACACCCCGGTGCGGCTCAGCTTCGAGCAGGGCGTGCTCATCCTGGAGGCCGGCTCCAGCGACGACGCACAGGCTGTGGAGAGGGTCGACGCCCAGCTGGAGGGTGACGACATCTCGATCGCCTTCAACCCGACGTTCCTGCTGGACGGTCTGAGCGCCATCGACTCCCCGGTCGCCCAGCTGTCGTTCACGACGTCCACCAAGCCCGCGCTGCTCAGCGGCAAGCCGGCGCTGGACGCCGAGGCGGACGAGGCCTACAAGTACCTGATCATGCCGGTGCGCCTCAGCGGCTGAGCCCTGCCGGCTGTCCACAGGCTGGGGGTAAAGCCGCAGGTGAGGGCGTGCGAGTGAGCGCGTATGCCCACAGATGTGCGCGAGCGTCCGGGATTAGGCTCGGACGCGGCACACACGTGCCGCAGCGCCACGTCGGACACCTGCGAACCTAAGGAAAACAACTGATGGAGCTCGGTCTCGTCGGCCTCGGCAAGATGGGCGGCAACATGCGCGAGCGGATCCGCCGCGCGGGCCACACCGTCTACGGATACGACCGCAACCCGGACCTCGCCGATGTCCACAGCCTGGAAGAGCTGGTGGGCAAGCTCAGCGGACCGCGCGTGGTCTGGGTGATGGTCCCGGCGGGCGAGGCCACCCAGTCCACCATCGACCGGCTCGCCGAGCTGCTGGAGCCCGGTGACGTCGTCGTCGACGGCGGCAACTCCCGCTGGACGGACGACGAGAAGCACGCCGAGGAGCTGGCGGCCAAGGGCATCGGCTTCGTCGACTGCGGTGTCTCCGGCGGCGTGTGGGGCCTGGAGAACGGCTACGCGCTGATGTACGGCGGCGACGCCGAGAACGTCGCGAAGGTGCAGCCGGTCTTCGACGCCCTCAAGCCGGCGGGCGACTTCGGCTCGGTGCACGCCGGCAAGGTCGGCGCGGGCCACTTCGCCAAGATGGTCCACAACGGCATCGAGTACGCGATGATGCAGGCTTACGCCGAGGGCTGGGAGCTGCTGGAGAAGGTCGACTCCGTGACCGACGTCCGGGAGGTCTTCCGCTCCTGGCAGGAGGGCACGGTCATCCGCTCCTGGCTGCTCGACCTCGCGGTGAACGCGCTCGACGAGGACGAGCACCTGGACGGGCTCCGGGGTTATGCACAGGACTCCGGCGAGGGACGCTGGACGGTGGAGGCCGCGATCGACAACGCGGTGCCGCTGCCGGCGATCACCGCGTCGCTGTTCGCGCGGTTCGCCTCCCGCCAGGAGGACTCGCCCCAGATGAAGATGATCGCCGCGCTGCGGAACCAGTTCGGCGGCCACGCGGTCGAGAAGAAGTAGCCGAGAAGCAGTAGCCGGAAGCAACCGAGCACCGAGGGAGGTCGGCGAAACGACCATGCACGTCACGCATCTGTCGCTGGCCGACTTCCGCTCCTATCCCCGGGTCGAGGTCCCGCTCGACCCGGGGGTGACGGCCTTCGTCGGGCCGAACGGGCAGGGCAAGACCAACCTCGTCGAGGCCGTCGGCTATCTCGCCACCCTCGGCAGCCACCGGGTCTCCTCCGACGCCCCCCTGGTCCGCATGGGCGCCGAGCGGGCGATCATCCGGGCCCAGGTCAGACAGGGTGAACGGCAGCAGCTCGTCGAGCTGGAGCTCAACCCGGGCCGCGCCAACCGCGCCCGCATCAACAGGTCCTCGCAGGTCAGACCGCGTGACGTGCTGGGGATCGTCCGGACCGTGCTGTTCGCGCCGGAGGATCTCGCCCTGGTCAAGGGCGACCCCGGGGAGCGGCGCCGCTTCCTCGACGAGCTGATCACCGCCCGCTCCCCGCGCATGGCCGGGGTCCGCTCCGACTACGACCGGGTCCTCAAGCAGCGCAACACCCTGCTGAAGTCGGCCGCGCTCGCCCGACGGCACGGCGGCCGTTCCATGGACATGTCCACGCTGGACGTCTGGGACCAGCACCTCGCGCGCGCGGGCGCCGAGTTGCTCGCCCAGCGGCTCGATCTGATCGCCACGCTCCAGCCGCTGGCCGACAAGGCCTACGAGCAGCTCGCCCCCGGCGGCGGCCCGGTCGCCCTGGAGTACAAGCCGTCCGCGCCGGGCGAGGCGCACACCCGTGAGGACCTGTTCGAGCAGCTGATCGCCGCGCTCGCCGAGGCCCGCAAGCAGGAGATCGAGCGGGGCGTCACCCTCGTGGGACCGCACCGGGACGACCTGCTGCTCAAGCTCGGCCAGCTGCCCGCCAAGGGCTACGCCTCCCACGGCGAGTCCTGGTCGTACGCGCTGGCGCTGCGGCTGGCCTCGTACGACCTGCTGCGGGCGGAGGGCAACGAGCCGGTGCTGGTGCTCGACGACGTCTTCGCCGAACTCGACACCCGCCGGCGCGAGCGGCTCGCCGAGCTGGTCGCCCCCGGGGAGCAGGTCCTGGTCACCGCGGCGGTGGACGACGACGTTCCGCATGTGCTGTCCGGGGTGCGGTTCGCCGTGTCCGAGGGGACGGTGGAGCGCGTATGAGCACGCAGGAGCCGAAGAAGGAGCCTGAGCCCTCGGGGGTCGACCTCGCACGCGTGGCGTTGCGCGCCGCGAAGGAGGCCGCCCGCGCGCGGGGGGACGCGGCGCAGCAGAAGAAGCAGGCGCGCCGGGGCGGTGGGCTGCGCTCCGGCGCGCGCGCCGACGGCCGCGACCCCATGGCGCTCGGGCCCGCGATCAACCGGCTGATCACCGAGCGCGGCTGGGAGGCCCCGGCCGCGGTGGGCGGGGTGATGGGCCGCTGGCCGCAGATCGTCGGCGAGAAGCTCGCCGACCACTGCACCCCGCAGCGGTACGACGAGGACGAGCGCGTCCTGGTCGTGCAGTGCGAGTCGCCGGTCTGGGCGACCGAGGTGCGCCGCCTCGCGCCCGTGCTCGTCGCGCGGCTCAACGAGGACCTCGGGCACGGCACCGTGCGGCAGATCAAGGTCGTCGGTCCCAGCGCTCCCGCGCGCCGTTACGGCCCTCTGCGCGCCCCCGGCAGCAGGGGACCTGGCGACACCTACAGGTGACTTACGTCACGTCTTCTCGCCCCGGACCGGCCCGCGCGGCCGTCCCGTCGCGGCACCGCACACGGTTGCGAATCGGGACCTGACTCCGAAGTAGCCAAGGGTTGACGGCCGGAAGCGCTGAGTGGCTCCGTGAGCCTCTTGGAGCCCCCATCCGTATATCGGGAGTCGGACAAGACCCATCGAGGGCGGCACATGCGGACTCAGGTACCGGCAAACCCCCATCAGTGTCAGTGCTACCGGTAGACTGGAAGCAATCCCGCCCCACTCGCTGGGGACCGTCCGGGAAAAGCTGAGCAACGCTGATCAAGGCTTACCAACGCAACATGCCGCAGCCGCTCCGGCAACCCTCCCCCGGAGGGGGGACCCCCAGAGCCTGGCTCGTGCTGTGCCAGAAAGGGCGCTTCGTGGCCGATTCCGGCAACCCCAACGAGAACATCCCGTCCACCGAGGCCCCGGCCGGAGTCGCCGAGGCCTCCGTAACGGCGTCGTACGACGCCAGTGCCATCACCGTCCTCGAGGGTCTGGACGCGGTCCGCAAGCGACCCGGTATGTACATCGGTTCCACCGGTGAGCGCGGCCTGCACCACCTCGTGTACGAGGTCGTCGACAACTCCGTCGACGAGGCGCTGGCCGGGCACGCGGACACCATCGAGGTGACGATCCTCGCCGACGGCGGCGTCCGGGTCGTCGACAACGGCCGTGGCATCCCGGTGGGCATCGTCCCGTCCGAGGGCAAGCCGGCCGTCGAGGTCGTCCTGACCGTGCTGCACGCGGGCGGCAAGTTCGGCGGCGGCGGCTACGCGGTCTCCGGTGGTCTGCACGGCGTCGGCGTCTCCGTCGTGAACGCCCTGTCCAGCAAGGTCTCCGTCGAGGTGAAGACGGACGGCCACCGCTGGACGCAGGACTACAAGATGGGCGTGCCGACGGCGCCGCTGGCCAAGCACGAGGCCACGGACGAGACGGGCACCTCGGTCACCTTCTGGGCCGACGGCGACATCTTCGAGACCACCGACTACTCCTTCGAGACGCTGTCGCGGCGCTTCCAGGAGATGGCCTTCCTCAACAAGGGCCTGACCATCAAGCTCACCGACGAGCGCGAGTCGGCGAAGGCCACCTCCGGCGCGGACGAGGCCGGCGCGGACGAGACCGCCGAGGTCAAGACGGTCACGTACCACTACGAGGGCGGCATCGTCGACTTCGTGAAGTACCTCAACTCCCGCAAGGGAGAAGCGGTGCACCCGACGGTGATCGACCTGGAGGCCGAGGACAAGGACAAGTCCCTCTCCCTCGAAGTCGCCATGCAGTGGAACAGCGGCTACAGCGAGGGCGTGTACTCGTTCGCCAACATCATCCACACCCACGAGGGCGGCACCCACGAAGAGGGCTTCCGCGCGGCGCTGACGAACCTGATCAACAAGTACGCGCGCGACAAGAAGCTGCTCCGCGAGAAGGACGACAACCTCACGGGCGACGACATCCGCGAGGGTCTCACCGCGATCATCTCGGTGAAGCTGAGCGAGCCGCAGTTCGAGGGCCAGACCAAGACCAAGCTGGGCAACACGGAGGCGAAGACCTTCGTCCAGAAGGCCGTCTACGAGCACCTCAACGACTGGCTGGACCGCAACCCGGTCGAGGCCGCCGACATCGTCCGCAAGGGCATCCAGGCCGCCACCGCGCGCGTGGCCGCCCGCAAGGCCCGCGACCTGACCCGCCGCAAGGGCCTGCTGGAGACCGCGTCCCTGCCGGGCAAGCTCTCCGACTGCCAGTCCAACGACCCCACCAAGTGCGAGATCTTCATCGTCGAGGGTGACTCCGCCGGCGGCTCGGCCAAGTCCGGCCGCAACCCGCAGTACCAGGCGATCCTCCCGATCCGCGGCAAGATCCTCAACGTCGAGAAGGCGCGGATCGACAAGATCCTGCAGAACCAGGAGATCCAGGCGCTGATCTCGGCCTTCGGCACGGGTGTGCACGAGGACTTCGACATCGAGAAGCTCCGCTATCACAAGATCATCCTGATGGCGGACGCCGACGTCGACGGCCAGCACATCAGCACGCTGCTGCTGACCTTCCTGTTCCGCTTCATGCGGCCGCTGGTCGAGGCCGGGCACGTGTACCTGTCCCGTCCCCCGCTGTACAAGATCAAGTGGGGCCGGGACGACATCGAGTACGCCTACTCGGACCGCGAGCGCGACGCGCTGATCGAGATGGGCCGCCAGCGCGGCAAGCGCGTCCGCGAGGACTCGATCCAGCGCTTCAAGGGCCTCGGCGAGATGAACGCCGAGGAGCTGCGCGTGACCACGATGGACCAGGAGCACCGGGTCCTCGGCCAGGTCACCCTGGACGACGCCGCGCAGGCCGACGACCTGTTCTCGGTCCTGATGGGCGAGGACGTCGAGGCCCGCCGCCAGTTCATCCAGCGCAACGCCAAGGACGTCCGCTTCCTCGACATCTGAGTCGGTCTCAGCTGACCGCACCAGGAAGGATCCCCACCAGCAATGACCGACGAGAACACTCCCGTCACCCCGGAAGAGGGCGGCGACCTCGCCATGCGTGTCGAGCCCGTCGGGCTCGAGACCGAGATGCAGCGCTCGTACCTCGACTACGCGATGTCCGTCATCGTCTCGCGCGCGCTGCCCGACGTCCGTGACGGCCTCAAGCCCGTGCACCGCCGCGTCCTGTACGCCATGTACGACGGCGGCTACCGCCCCGAGCGCGGCTTCTACAAGTGCGCCCGCGTCGTCGGCGACGTCATGGGCAACTACCACCCGCACGGCGACTCCTCGATCTACGACGCGCTCGTGCGCCTCGCCCAGCCCTGGTCGATGCGCATGCCGCTCGTCGACTCCAACGGCAACTTCGGCTCCCCGGGCAACGACCCGGCCGCGGCCATGCGGTACACCGAGTGCAAGATGGCGCCGCTGTCGATGGAGATGGTCCGCGACATCGACGAGGAGACCGTCGACTTCACGGACAACTACGACGGCCGCTCCCAGGAGCCGACCGTCCTGCCGGCCCGCTTCCCGAACCTGCTGATCAACGGCTCAGCCGGCATCGCGGTCGGCATGGCGACCAACATCCCGCCGCACAACCTGCGCGAGGTCGCGGCCGGCGCCCAGTGGTACCTGGAGAACCCCGAGGTCTCGCACGAGGAGCTGTTGGACGCCCTCCTGGAGCGCATCAAGGGCCCGGACTTCCCGACCGGCGCGCTCGTCGTCGGCCGCAAGGGCATCGAGGAGGCGTACCGCACCGGCCGCGGCTCCATCACCATGCGCGCGGTGGTCGAGGTCGAGGAGATCCAGGGCCGCCAGTGCCTGGTCGTCACCGAGCTGCCCTACCAGGTGAACCCGGACAACCTGGCGCAGAAGATCGCCGACCTCGTCAAGGACGGCAAGATCGGCGGCATCGCGGACGTCCGCGACGAGACGTCCTCCCGCACGGGCCAGCGGCTGGTGATCGTGCTCAAGCGGGACGCGGTCGCCAAGGTCGTCCTGAACAACCTGTACAAGCACACCGACCTGCAGACGAACTTCGGCGCCAACATGCTGGCGCTGGTGGACGGCGTGCCGCGCACGCTGTCGCTGGACGCGTTCATCCGCCACTGGGTGACGCACCAGATCGAGGTCATCGTCCGCCGCACGCGCTTCCGGCTGCGCAAGGCCGAGGAGCGGGCGCACATTCTGCGCGGCCTGCTGAAGGCCCTGGACGCCATCGACGAGGTCATCGCGCTGATCCGGCGCAGCGACACCGTCGAGATCGCCCGCGGCGGCCTGATGAGCCTGCTGGAGATCGACGAGATCCAGGCCAACGCCATCCTGGAGATGCAGCTGCGCCGGCTGGCCGCCCTGGAGCGCCAGAAGATCGTCCAGGAGCACGACGAGCTCCAGGCGAAGATCAACGAGTACAACGAGATCCTGGCCTCCCCGGTCCGCCAGCGGGGCATCGTCAGCGCGGAGCTGGCCGCGATCGTCGAGAAGTACGGCGACGACCGCAAGACCAAGCTGATCCCGTACGAGGGCGACATGTCCATCGAGGACCTGATCGCCGAGGAGGACATCGTCGTCACGGTCACCCGGGGCGGCTACATCAAGCGCACCAAGACCGACGACTACCGCGCCCAGAAGCGCGGCGGCAAGGGCGTGCGCGGCGCGAAGCTCAAGGAAGACGACATCGTCGACCACTTCTTCGTGTCCACCACGCACCACTGGCTGCTGTTCTTCACGAACAAGGGCCGCGTCTACCGCGTGAAGGGCTACGAGCTGCCGGACGCCGGCCGGGACGCGCGCGGCCAGCACGTGGCGAACCTGCTCGCCTTCCAGCCGGACGAGGCCATCGCCGAGATCCTGGCGATCCGCGACTACGAGGCCGTTCCGTACCTGGTGCTCGCCACCAAGGCGGGACTGGTGAAGAAGACGCCTCTGAAGGATTACGATTCGCCCCGTTCCGGCGGTGTGATCGCGATCAACCTCCGGTCGATGGAGGACGGCTCGGACGACGAACTGATCGGTGCCGAACTCGTCTCGGCCGATGACGATCTGCTTCTGATCAGCAAGAAGGCCCAGTCGATCAGGTTCACCGCATCGGACGACACCCTCCGCCCCATGGGCCGTGCCACCTCGGGTGTCAAGGGCATGAGCTTCCGCGAGGGCGACGAGCTGCTCTCGATGAATGTTGTTCGACCCGGTACGTTCGTGTTCACTGCCACAGACGGCGGGTACGCGAAGCGGACCGCCGTCGACGAGTACCGCGTCCAGGGTCGCGGCGGCCTCGGCATCAAGGCCGCCAAGATCGTCGAGGACCGTGGTTCCCTCGTCGGCGCGCTGGTGGTCGAGGAGACCGACGAGATCCTCGCCATCACGCTGTCGGGCGGTGTGATTCGTACGCGAGTCAACGAGATCAGGGAAACCGGCCGTGACACCATGGGCGTCCAACTGATCAATCTGGGCAAGCGCGATGCCGTCGTGGGCATCGCTCGTAACGCCGAGGCGGGACGCGAGGCGGAGGAGGTCGACGGCGACGTGGTCGTCGACGACACCGCCGAGGGTCCCGGGACCACCGGCACGGACGAGGGTGAGGCGCCCTCGGCCGAGTAGGACGAGGAGTGAGTCAGCGTGAGCGGAGCCACGGGCGCCGGACCGGCCGGTACCTCCAAGGGTACGGAGACGGACGGCGGCGGCCGTGGCTCCGCCGCGCGTGCGGCGGATCCGCACACGACCAACCTGAAGGCGATCAAGTCCCCGGCCAAGGACGCGCCCTCGCCTGACACGCATGGATCACAGGGGGGAACTGTGACGGACACGCGGGGTTCGCGGACCCGGCAGAAGCCCGGGGCGGGCCCGGCCGCCACGGGCGCACCGGCGCAGCCGCAGCCGGCCGCCCAGGACCCGGCCGCCGCCGCGCAGCCGGCGTCGCCGCTGCCGGGGGAACGGCAGACGCAGCAGCCGGCCGGGCCGTACCACCCGCCGCAGGCCTATCCGGCGCAGCAGGGGGCGGCGGCCGGGGCCGACGCGGGGGCCGCGGCAGCGGTGCGGCGGCCGCGCACGGGGGCGCGCACCACGCCGCGGGTCCGCAAGGCGCGTCTGCGGGTGGCGAAGGCCGACCCGTGGTCGGTGATGAAGGTCAGCTTCCTGCTCTCCATCGCGCTGGGCATCTGCACGATCGTCGCGGCCGCGGTGCTGTGGATGGTCATGGACGCGATGGGCGTGTTCTCGACGGTCGGCGGCACGATCTCCGAGGCCACCGGCTCCAACGAGTCCAACGGCTTCGACCTGCAGGCCTTCCTGTCGCTGCCCAACGTCCTGCTGTTCACGTCGATCATCGCGGTCATCGACGTCGTCCTCGCGACGGCCCTCGCGACGCTCGGCGCGTTCATCTACAACCTGTCCGCGGGCTTCGTGGGCGGTGTGGAACTGACGCTCGCCGAGGACGAGTGACGCCCCTCGGTGGCCGCCCCCACAACCGATTTTGGGACTGCCCATGTCGTGCGCTAATCTTCAGGAGTCAGCGCGCGGGACACACACCGCAGAGCGCGGCGGGGCTATAGCTCAGTTGGTTAGAGCGCATCCCTGATAAGGATGAGGCCACAGGTTCAAATCCTGTTAGCCCCACCAGCGTAAAGACCCCCAGTCGATATCGGCTGGGGGTCTTTGACATCCATGGCTGACATCAGCCGATGAGCGGATCTTCCAGAAGCTCGGCGAGCATGCCGACCGCTTCCCGCTCACTGTCGCCGACCACGTGCGTGTAGACGTCCATGGTCATGCTGATCTGGCTGTGCCGGAGGATCGCCTGGGCGACCTTGGGGTGCACCTTCAGGAAGGCGAGCAGGGTCCCGCAGGTGTGCCGGGCGAGGCGGACGGTGATCCGGCGGACGCCGGCGCGCTTGACGAGCCGATCGAAGGTGCGGGAGAAGCCGACCGGGTCGATCATGCCGCCGTGCTCCGAGGAGAAGATCAAGTCCTGATCCGGCGCCTGGGACCAGTGCTCACCGGCGATCTTCCGTTCCAGGGCTTGCAGCTCGCGCCGCTCCTCCAGGACACGGGCGCAGAACTCGGGAAGCGGGAGCACGGCTTGTGAGGACTCCGTCTTGAGGTCCTTGAGGACCAGGCCGACGCCCTTGACCCGCTGGACCTGCTTGACCGGGGTGAAGCGGCCGGCCTCGAAGTCGATGTCCTGCCAGCGCAGGCCGAGCACCTCACTGCGACGGAGCCCGAGGACCAGGACGAGGACGCAGGCCGCGTAGAGCCGGTGGGCGCGGACCGACCGCAGGAAGGCGATGGCTTCCCTGGCGTTCCATGCCGTGCCCCTGTCCTTGATGACCTTGGGCATGTCGACCAGGAGCGCGACGTTGCGCGTGACCAGCTCCTCGCGCATGGCCCGGTTCAGGGCGTTGCGGAGGACGCGGAGGACCTCGAAGCGAGCCGAGGCGCCGACCTTCTCCCGGGCCAGCGTGGCCATGAAGGCCCGGATCTGCGCCGGGGTGAGCTTGACCAGCGGCTTCTTGCCGAGATGCGGCAGCAGGTACAGCCGCACCTTGGACTCGTACTTCACGTACGTGTTGTGCTCGCGTTCCGGCTTGACGATGTGTTCCAACCAGTAGGCCAGCCACACGCCGAGCGTCCAGGACCGAGAAGGCACCGGGATGCCGTTGCGCTCCTGGTCCTGGAGCTTGCCGAGCTTCTCGTTCGCCTCGTCCCACGTCCGGCCGTACACGTACTTGCGCACCCGGTTGCCGTCCGTGTCGGTCACGTAGGCGGCCCCCTGGTACCGGCCATCGGACCGCTTCGTGATCGTGCCACCGCCATTGGGCCGACGCTTGGCCATCAGGCAGCCTCCCCGTTCTGCCCGGCGATGAAGTCGCGGACGGCGTGGTCCGGGATGCGGCGGCATCCGTCGACCTTGATGGACACGAGGCGATGGGTGCGGATCAGGTCGTAGACCTTGGTCCGGCCCATTTTCAGCCGCGCCATGACTTCGGGCACGGTCAACAGCTCCGGAGCAGCGGTGGTCATGCGGCAGCTCCTTCCAGGTCGAGCAAGGCGGGTAGCTCCTCGCGGGCGGTGTCGCGGTTGTGCTGGATGTCCCGGCGGATGTTGGTGGCGAGCCAGGATTCGCCGGGGGTGTGGCCGTGGCCGGCGTAGGCCCAGTGGGCGAGGGTGAGCGTGGTGGCTTCCTCGTCGTCGGGGTCGGGCAGGCCGAGGGCGGCGCGTTGCTGGGCGGCGCGGTAGTCGGCGCGCGCCTGGCGCAGTTCGCCGAGGGTGGTGGAGTAGCGGCGGGACTTGGTGGAGAAGTGGCCGCGGAAGCCGAGCATGTGGGCCCAGTCGCGGAGCTTGCGGTCCGGGTAGAGCGGGTGGAGGTCGAGGCAGGCGGCGATGAGCCGGGCCGGGTGCTCGGGGACGTCGAGCAGGACCAGGGCTTCCTTGTTGCCGATGCGGCGGTCCACGGTGCCGGTGGTCTCGGCTGCTTTGGTGGCGTACTTGGCGACGTAGGAGGCGACCGCCTGCTCGGTGATGTCCTCGCCGTCGCCGAAGGCGCGGATCGGGCGTACGTCGAGCTGGGTGCCCCATCGCAGGGTCCGGGCCGGTTGGTCCCCGGACGGGGGTACGTCGACTTTCACGCGGGCGGTAGAGGCATGAATGGCGTCGGTGAGCAGGTCGAGGGTGGCCCACGCCGGGGGCGGGTCGTCGGGGCCGGCCGGGCCGTCGAAGCGGATCACGGCATGGAAGTGCACCGCCCCGCGCTTCTGGTATTCGGCAACCTTCCCGAACGACACCCGCGACTGCTCGCGTGCGGCCTTCTGCGTGAGTCCGGCCCGCTTGGCGATCTCCCGGCGCAGGTAGATCGTGAAGTAGCGCCACAGCTCGGAGGCGTGGTTGTTCCACAGCACCGAGCCCGCGTAGTCGTAGGCGTCCGGGTCGAGCGGAGTGCCCAGCTCGGGGGCGTCCTCCGCGTGCCAGGTACCGCAGCGACAGGGCCGGTTGCCGGGCCGGTTGTGGACCGGTCCGAATGACGGCGCGGTCAGCGTGGCGAACACCCGAGGGTGATCCCGGATCGTCTCCGGGGTGCCCTTGGCGGGGTCGCCGACGAGGCCGGCGCGGATCAGGTGGTAGGTGTCGCCCGCGTAGGTCCAGGCGCAGGCCGGGCAGCGGGAGGCGCGGCGGTTGCCGCAGGCGACGCGCAGGACCCCACCGGGCTCGGTGTCGGTGGAGTAGGAGTGCAGCACCTGTCCCGTGGCTGCGTCGCGGGTGACGGTCGAGCCGGTCAGGCGGATTGGGTCGGTGCAGCCGCCGGTACGGCGGATCTGGTCCTGGATGCGGTCGAAGCCGGGAGACCCGGCCAGCCTCAGCACGTCGGTGAGGGTGGCCGGGTCCAGGCCCGCCATCGTGGCGGTGTCGGTCACTTGATCACCGCCCCCAGCGAGCGCACACGGCGGGCGGTGCCAGTGCCCTTGCACGTCGGGCAGGTGACGCGGAGAGTGGCGCGAGAGCCGTCCGGGCGGGGGACTCCAGTGGTGATCGCGGCGGTGGCGAAGCCGTCGCAGTCGCGGCAGACACGCGTGTTCTGGGCGTGCTGGGGCATGATGTGGCTTCCCTTTCGGGTCCGTTGGATCTGGATGGGTGGAGCCGTCCGGGGCGGCGGAAGTTTGGCGACCGAGGCCGCCCCGGAGGGCGTTACTTGCTGACAGCGCGGCGCTTGGCCGCGCGGTTGATCGAGTAGGTGAGTCCGCTGGTGGCCGACAGGACCGCGACGGCGGCACCGGCCACGACCTGGGCGACGAAGGCGATGACCAGCAGCACCGCGATCGACCCGGTGACGACGACGAGCGTCAGCACGATCGGCCCTGTGTAGGAGCGGGGTGCTTCCTGCACGATCACGACACGTCGCACAACGGTGCCGGGCGGGAGCCGCCGGTAGACGTCAGCGGGGATGTGTCCGGCGCGGAGCTGGTCCTCAGGGAACTGCATGGCGGTGTCCTCCTCTCAGGTGCAGCGGTGGGTGCGGGCGGCGAGTTCGGCCGCCGAGCGGTCGCGGTGTTCGGTGGAGAAGCCGCACTCTGGGGCGGTGCAGGCGGCGGTGTGACGGGTCTGGCCACGGCCGTTGTTGAACGTGCCGACCCTCACGGGTCCGATGCGGATCACGTCGTAGAAGCGGTTCGGGCGCACCTGGCCACCTCCTTTCAGGCGAGTTGGGCGACGATCGCGCCGGCGAGGTCTTCCGGGATGCCGAGGCGAGCGCGCAGGGTGGCGGTGTCGATGTCGGTCCCGGTGCGGGTGCGGTGCTCGGTGGCGACCTTGCGTGCGTGGTCGACCAGAGCCGGGGGCACCACCGGCACCGAGGCCGGGGCTTCCGGCAGAGCCGGGACCGGTTTGGCCGGGGCGATCTCCGGTCCGTCGTCCGCAACGTCGGGGCGGTCGATGACCGGCGCGGGATCGGCAGAAGCCGCGGGCGCGGGTGCCGCTGTTGGTGTGGGTTCGGTGGGCTGGTGGACGAGGAGGGTTCCGCCGAGGAAGGCCAGCGCGGGCCAGCCAGCGACGAGGATGCGCAACCAGGCCGGTACGTGGTCGAGGTCGAGGAGTCCGGCGGTCGCGACGTTCGCGCCGAGGGAGGCGACCAGGGCGATGACGAACCACGTCCAGGCCGAGCGGTCCCGTCGGGCGCCGCGCAGTCGGCGCCAGGCCGCTACCAACAGCAGGTCGACGGAGACCGGGTAGGCCCACGCCTTCCAGCCGGACTGTCCGGCCGCTTCGGCGAGGTCGTGCAGGTGGGCGAAGGACAGAGCACCGGCGATCACGGCCTGAATGAGCACGGCATCGATGCGGATCGAGCGGAACACGTCCTCACCTCCCCTCAGTGGTTAGGGCTGCGGGACGGACGGCGGTGTGGTGGGCATCGGCGGCACCGCTACGGGCGGGCGGAACGAGGCCAGGAAGGGCAGGTCCGGGGTCAGGTGGGCGTACTCCCGGCAGACGGCCGCCGCTTGCGCCGGCGTGGTCTCGGGGGTGCGGATGCGCGACCAGCCACCGGAGGTGTCACCGGCCACCGCGACACCGGGACGGTCCACCCGGATCGAGGTCGCGGACACGACCGCCTCAGGGGCGATGTCACCCAGGCCCATCTCTGCCGTCTGCTTGTCGTTGACGCGGTGCACCACACGGCCGGTGAGTTGAGCCCGCAGCGCGGTCGCACCGCGGCCGAGGTCGGAGCCGAAGCGCTGTCCGCACACCTCCAGGTAGATCCCGACCGCGCGGGCCATCTGCCCCAGCCGCACGAGCTGCATGACGGTCCGGTCCCGCGCCGCTTCGTCCTTCTTGGAGGTGACGAAGAACAGCTCTGCCACCTCGTCGACCAGGACGACCAGCGGCACCGGCCGCAGCTTCTCGGGCAGGTCCCACAGGTCGGAGACCCCGTGCAGGGCGAGGAGATCGAACCGTTCGCTCATCTCCAGCACCAGCGCGTCTATCAGACGGCCGGCCATGTCCGGATCGGTGGCCAGCGCCGACAGGCGGGGCAGGTACCGGCTGTGCTCGACACCGCGCTTGCAGTCGATCCCCACCAGGCCGACCGGGAGCTTCGCCAGGCCCATCACCAGGTTGCGCTGGTACATGGACTTCCCCGACGAGTTCGCCCCCAGGGTCAGGGCGTGCGGCATCTTGCGGTAGTCCCGCTCGAAGACCGTGCCGTCCTCCCGCAGCGCCACCGGCACCACCAGGTCACGCGGCCGGGCCTTGCGCGGCAGACGCACCCGGCGCAGCACGTCGTAGCCCGTCATCCGCAGCTCGACATAGCCCGGCTTGGTCTCCGCCACGGTCACCGACTGCACCCCGAAGGCGTGCCGCAGCCGCTCCGAGGACGCCGCCACGTCGACCGGCTCCAGACCGGCCGGCAGCCGCAGCGTCACCCGCAGGCCCGTCGAGGTCGGGCGGATGCGGCGGACCTTCGGCGCGACGGGCCGGACCTCACGCCGGGCCAGGTTGCGGGTCATGAACGCCCGCAGCCCCGTCGGCTGCACGGTCAGCCCGCACACCTCCATCGTGGACCGGTAGGACCAGGCGAAGCGGCCCCACGTCAGCGGCAGACCCACCGTCGACCAGTACACGCGCGGAGCCCGAGCCTTGGCGTAGCCGACACCGCCGGCCCCCGCTAACGCCCCCGTGGCCTCCAGCCACAACGTCCAGTCGCTCATGGTCAGGCCGCCGGGGTGATCGCGACCGCGCGGAAGGAGATCCCGTGCCGCTTCTGGCCGTTGAACTCGTTCTCCCAGTCCCGCGCCTTGAGCCCGACGACCCGCACCGGCATGCCCGGCTGGAGCCCTTCCGGCAGGCCCGTCTCCGGGATGGTCACCTGGTAGAGGTTCCCCTCCCCCTCGTCCGAGACCAGCAGGCCCACCGTCGACAGCGGAGCCCCGGTCTCCCGGTCCATCGCCCGCTCCCCGGTTTTGGCGTTGGCCAGCTTCGGCACCGGCGCGGTCGCCACGAACACCACAGCAGTCGAAGTGTCGATCTTGAAGGACGGCATCAGTTCTCCCAGCGTTGAAGACGAGGCAGCCCAAACCGGACTGCATGACGCTCGCTGTCCTAGGACTGCGAGCCGCCGAGAGAGATAGTGCACCGCAGTCCTAGGACTGTCAACAGTCCTAGGACTATGTTTCACTGGACCTTGTCGAGAGGGGTTCGAGATGGCGCCCAAGTGGCGGGAGCTGGCAGACAAGCTGGCCGAGCAGATCAGGAGGGGTGATTACGCCCCCGGCCAGCGACTGCCGCACATCAGAGAGCTTGTCGAGGCAGGCGAAGGCTCCAAGGCCACCGTGCATGCCGCCTACAAGGCGCTGGAAGCCGAAGGTCTGGTCACCTCGTCGCGCGGCCACGGCACGGTCGTGCGCCAGCAAGTTCCCCTCAAGCGCTTGGGCATCGCCCGGTACGACAAGGCCAAGTGGCGGGACGGCGACGAGGTCGCCTTCATCGCGGACCGCGTGGCTTCGGGCCGGGGGTACCGCCGGAACGAGCAGACCCAGACGGTCAGTCGCGTCGTGGCGCCACCGGAGGCGGCAGCCGCACACGGGCTACCGGAAGGCGCCGAGGTCTACGCCCGCGCGCGACTGGTCAAGGAAGGGGACCAGCCGACCCACACGCTGACCAGCTACTACCGGCCCGAGCACGTGGAAGGTACGCGACTGGTGGACCCCACGCCGGGGCCCGCCGGCCGCGGCGGTGGATTTCGCGTGCTGTACGACGCGGGTTACGAGATCGATCACATGAAGGAGCGACTGTTCGCCCGTGCCGCCACACCGGACGAGGTGAAGCAGCTCCAGCTGCCGCCGGGCGAACCGGTCGTCGAGCTGCATCGGACGACCTACACGGCCGACGGCACCGTCGTGGAGTTCGCCATCGGGGTACACGCGGCATCGCGCTTCGCATGGGAGTACGACTTCAAGGTGCCCGACTCGGCGAAGGATAGGGAAGGTCAGCAGTGATCTCGACGCAGGATTGGGCAGACGCCCGGCGCGTGTGGGAGTACCACCAGATGGGCCACTCACCCCGGCCGTGCTCGGTTGCCATCGGACTCGGCAGCCACGACCTGGGCGTGGCCGACACGGCAGTGGACCTGTACAAGCGCGGCATGGCCCCGCTGCTCCTGTTCACCGGTGCCACCAGCCCCACGACGCGGGAACGCATGCCCCGCGGTGAAGCCGTCCACTACCGGGAACGGGCACTGGAGCTCGGCGTCCCCAGTACGGCCGTTCTCGTGGAGCCGCGAGCCCGCAACACGGGCGAGAACATCCGCTTCTCGCGAGAGCTGTTGGAAGAGGGGGGGATCGAGGTGTCCTCGGTACTCCTGATCAGCAAGCCGTATGAGGAGCGGCGGGCGTATGCCACCGCGCGCAAGCTCTGGCCCGAAGTCGAGGTCGTCAGCGCTTCCACTCCTATGACGCTCGACCAGTACGTCGACTCCATCGGTGACGCCCGTCTGGTGATCGACATGCTGGTCGGTGCGCTTCAACGACTGATGATCTACCCCGAGCAGGGATTCATGATCAGCCAACCGGTACCCGCCGACGTGCGCGAGGCATACGAGCGCCTGCGCCAAGCCGGATTCACGAGCCGACTCCTGACCACCGACGCGCCTTCGGCTTGACCCGGGCAAGAGCGAGAGCTGTTACAGGTTTCTCTACCTCATCAAGCCCCGGCTGCGCTCCGCTCCGCCGGGCGCGCTTCCCGGCTCCGCTGCGGGCGCCGCTCCTGCCTTCGGCCCGCTCCGCCCGCGCTGCGCCGACGCGCGCCCACGTGTGGATAGGGCCGGTGGCCATGAGTCGATCACCGCACAGAGCGGCTCCCGGTCAAGGCAATGCCTCCGGCGGGGGATCGGCCGGCACCGGGATGGAGGGGGCGCCGTTTCCGCCCGCAGGTCCGTAGTGGCGTGCGTGGGGAGCTCCCATCCCGTCCGCCGTCGACCCAGGCAGAGCCGAGCAGACGCGGCCCAGGGGCGTCAAGGTCGTTCGTACAGTGGCGCGCTCCACCTTGACGCCCCTGAACCACGCCCGCTCCACGGTGTGTGGGTCGACGGCGGACGGGATGGGAGCTGGGGAGGGTGGTGTGTTGAGGTAGCGAGCTAATCTGCCGCCCAGGGGGTGTTCATGAGCGAGCGAGATCTGTCTGAGTATGAAGAAATGTGGACCACCGAGCGGGGACGGTGGGCCCTCTTCCGAAGCGACATGGGCTATCTGCCGATACGCAGGGGTGATCCGCCTATGGCCGAGGTCATCTGTGATGACGAACTGTCTGAGCTTGTAGTGGCGAGGATGCTTGCCGCCGGGGTCGCAGTCGTTGAGGACTTTCAGGACTGTCAAGTCCGCGAGTGATGTCTGACATCAGCGTCTGACACCAACACCGACGGATCGGGCCGGACGAGGGCGACTCCCACCGAACCTCACCCCTGCGGGGAGCACGGATCCTTCCATGCCCCAGAGACGCTGTGATCGACCTGATAAGGATGAGGCCACAGGTTCAAATCCTGTTAGCCCCACCAGCGAAGAGACCCCCGGTCCTGTGGGCCGGGGGTCTTTCGGTATCCAGGGGACGGAAGCCCTGCAGGGGTGCTGTATTGGTGCCGTGATGACCATCATGGCGGCTGCGGTGGACGAGACGTTCTGGACGGCGCTGGGGGCCATGGCGGCGGTGCTCGCCGTGCCCACGGCCATCGGTGTGGGGTGGCTGGCCTACCGGGCCGTGTGGCCGAGGCGCAGGGTTCGGTGGTCGGTCCGTGTCAGCCCTCTGATGAGCCACGGCGCCGCGCACACGGAACGGCTGACCATCTCCTTCACCGGGCAGCGGCTGGACCGGCCGCACATCGTCGAGGTGCAGCTGAGCAACGTGGGGAACAAGGACCTGGAGCCCGCGCACTTCCACGGTCAGCCGCTGGAGATCACCTCCAGCGCGCGTGTGCTCTCGGTCCTGCAGAGCAGTTCGAAGCCCGCGACGCAGCGGGTGCTTCCCGCGCGTGAGGACGACCACACGGTGACCGTCTCGGCGGACACGCCCTTCCACAAGGGGCAGACGCTGACGTACGTGCTTCTCGTGGACGGAGCCGGCCCGTCGATCGGGCTGCGGGCCTCGCTCAGCAACACGAAGCTGGAACGGCGGGATCCGCCCTCCCTGATCGGGCCTACCCAGGCCATCGCCGCCAGGATCGCGGTGGCCACGGCTGCCGGATCCAGCGTGCTCGCGGCGGTCACCGTGGTGCTCACCGCGCTGTCGCAGTGATCGGGACAGGCGAAGACCCCGGCCGGGAGTGGCCGGGGTCTTCGGGGTCTCTGGTGGGTCGTGGGGTACGCAAGATCGCCAGGACGTACCAGGGACCGGGCGGTCAGCGCGTGAGGGGCGTCAGGCGGTGGGCGGCGGGGTCGCCCTCGTCGTCCGTGTCGTCGTCGGGGCAGTCGGGCGTGGTCGGCGCCGTCGAGTCCGTGAGGGAGCGGTGGCGGCAGCGGGGGGACTTGCCGTGGGCCTCGGCGCGGATGCGCTGCTTCATCGTGGGGGGCAGGGCCCTCGCCTGGGACCAGGGGGCGGCCGCCGGCGCCGTCCGCTGGTGCGGGACGCGCTCGCCGTTGCGCTTCTGCTCGGTCTGCGGTACCGCCGCCGCGGCGGTCGTGGTGATGAATCCGAGCGCCGTGCACAGGGCGAGGAAGGCGGTGACGATCGCGGTCCACAGCTTCATGACCTTGTTCCGGGCCATGGCCCCTCACTTTCGGGTTGGGCGATTTGCGTACTTTCCTCATGATGTGTATGGGGGGCGAGAAGTGGTGGACCTCTGCTCGTGGCGCGGCGATGTTCCGATGAACACCACCCGGATGGGCGCAAGAGGGCCGAAAACGCCAGAAGAGGGGAGGAGAGCGGTCGAAGTAACTATCCGTCGGGGTGTGATCACCCTCCGATCGGAGCGGTGAACTCCGCTTCTATCCCGGTGTCCGGGACGGGAGTTGACAGCCGGAGCAGGTCACCGATCGGTATCGGTCGGTGTGTATAGTCGGGCGCCAGAGGTCCCCTACGTCAAGGAAAGACGAGGTCGCGCGGTGAAGAAGCTTCTCCTGGTCGCACTGGCCGCCATCGGCGGGCTCCTCGTGTACCGCCAGATCCAGGCGGATCGCGCCGAGCAGGATCTGTGGACGGAGGCGACTGACTCCGTGCCCACGGGTTCGTGAGTCACGACAACCCCTTTCGAGCACACCCCGGCCGCCTCGCGGTCGGGGTTTTGTGTGCCGAGGGCCGGTCGTGAGCCCGCGCGGCGAGGCAGGATGGGCCCCGGTTCACGGTTCCGAGGTCCGGCGACGGTGAGAGGTGGCGCGTGAGGGGACGGTGGTGTACGGCGCGCGAGCGGCGTGCGGGGGCGCGGTGCGGCCGGTCGTCGACGGCCGTGCGCCTGGGCGCCGTGGCCGTGGTACTGGGGACGACGGCCGCCGTGGGACCGGTACCGGCCGCATGGGCCGCCGGTGACTCCGCCCGGGCGGCCACGCCGAGCCCGTACGCCTTCGCCGAAGGCGCCCGCAGCGTCGAGGGAGCGCGCAGCACCGCCGACGCCGTACGCCTGACGCCCGGCACCACCTACCGCAGCTCCCTGCCGGGCAGCGGCAAGGTCAACTACCGTCTCGTGCTCGACGCCACGTCCAGCGCGTACGTCTCCGTCACCGCCGTTCCCTCCCCCGGCAGCACCGTGTCGGTCGTCGACGGGCTCAAGGTGTCCGTGCAGGACGCCGAGGGCAACTCCTGCTCCTCCGACACCGCGAGCTTCGGCGCCGCTCGCAGCCCCCATCCGATCGCCGCCTGGGGCATGCGCGAGATCTCGCCCACCAGGTCGCTGTGCCAGCAGGCCGGCGCCTACTACGTGTCCGTCGAGCGCGCCGACCCCGAGGGCTCCTCGTCCGACGCCTGGGACCTGGAACTGTTCACCACGACCGAGCCGCCGACGGCGAAGACCGGCGCCACCAGCGCGCCCCAGGTGTGGAACTCGGCCACCCCCCAGCCGCTCCAGGGCGAACCCGAACGCCGCCGCGGCGGGGCCGGCTTCGCCCGGGCGACCCCCCTCGACCAAGGGGTCTGGCGCGACGACATGCGGCCCGGCCAGACGCTCTTCTACGAGGTGCCGGTCGACTGGGGCCAGCAGCTGGCGGTGACGGCCGACCTGGGCAGCTCCGACTCCGGCGGCACCGGGTACGCGGCCGGCGCCCTCGACCTGGCCCTCTACAACCCCGCGCGCGGCCGCGCCGCGGTCGTGAGCGTCGGCTACGACGGCGACCAGAACTCCGGCAGCCTGCCGCCGCTGCCGCCGGTCGACCGTGCCAACCGCTACGGCGCCCTCGCCCAGGTCAACGCGATGCGCTTCGCCGGCTCCTACTACCTCGTCGCCCACCTCGCGCGGGACGTCGCCGGCAGCTTCGGGAACGGGCCGTTCCGGATGACCCTGCGCGTGCAGGTCGGCGGCGAGCCCCGCGGCGGGCCCGAATACACGGGGGAGTCGCGGCCGGAGGGCGTCTTCGACGTCTCGGAGCGGGACCGGGAGGCGGCGGCGGAGGGCGTGCCCGCGTCGGGCGATGACACCGCGATGCGGGTGATCGCCGTGGGCGGCATCGGCACCGGGAGCGCGGTGCTCGTGGGGCTGGGGGTGTGGACCCTGGTGGCCCGGCGCAGGAACGCCGCGTAGCCGTGCCGGGGCGTCAGATGCGGGTCAGCGCCCAGAAGCCCACGGCGTAGCAGGCCAGAGCCAGAAGGAGCAGGGGGACGGCCACCTTGGCCGGAGGGCCGGGGCGGGACGGGCGCGGTGCCCGGTGCCGGGACGCGGGCTGGCCGCCCGTGGCCGGCGGGGCCTGGGGGGAGTGGGCGGTGTACGAGGCGGTGACGGCGTGGGCGCGGGGCGGGTCGGCCGGAGGCGGCTGCGGGCCCGGGTAGGCCGGGGGGAGCGGCTGGGCGACGGGCCGGGGCCGTGTGACGTCGTGGGGGGAGAACCGGGGCTGCTGGTAAGGGAGTTGAGGCTGTGCCTGGTGGGGTGCTCCCGGCGCGGGGGAGGAGGTGACCGTGGGCTGCGGAGGCGGCAGGTGGAAGCTGCCCGTGTCCGACATGGAGGGCTGCGGAGTGGGCGTGGGCGTCGGGTCGGGTGCCTGCCGGGGATCATGCTGTGAGGGCTCCGCGCCCGGGGCGGGCCGGCCGTTCGCTGCGCCGGGAGTGCCGGGAGCGCCGGCACGCCGCCGGGCCCCAGTGGACGCCGTTCCCGACGGCGTGGGGGATTCCCGCCGCGGTCTCGCCGGTGCCGCCCCGGCTCGCGAGCCGGACGAACTGCCGTTCGTCCGCGCCTCGGGCCCTGGCCCGTCCTCCCCCGGTCCCGGCCCCAGCCCGCGTGCTCGTTCCAGCGGCCCCTCGGGTGCGAACCCCTTCGGCAGAGGCCCGAGTTGGTCGAAGATCTCGATCAGCTCGTCGTCCGGGCCCGGCTCGGGGAGCAGCTCCGCCGCGGCCGCGAGCGCCTTGCGGGCCCCCGTCGCCGTACGGAAGCGTGCCTCCGGGTCGGGCTGCAACAGGGTGGCGACCACCTGCCACAACGGCTCGGGGATGCCCTTGGGCGCTCCCGGCGTGCCGTGCTCGGCGAAGTACTGGATCAGCGCCTTGCTGTCCGGCTTCGCGCCCTCCAGCAGGTACAGCGCGACCAGGCCCACGGCGAACAGGTCGGCGGGGAAGTCCGGCTCGGCGCCCATCAGCTGCTCGGGCGCGAGATAGCCGGGCGTCCCGACGACCAGGTTGGTCTCGGTCAGCCGGGGCTCGCCCAGCCGCATCGCGATGCCGAAGTCGCCCAGCCGCAGGCGCGGCCGGCCGGTGCCGGTGGCCTCCAGCAGCACGTTGGCGGGCTTCACGTCCCGGTGCACCACGCCCTCCGCGTGCACCGCGGCCAGCCCGGCCAGCAGCTGGTCGAGCAGGGTGCAGACGAACGCCGGCGGCAGAGGGCCGTAGTCCCCGACGAGATGCACCAGGGAACCCCCGGCGACCAGGTCCATCGTGAACAGGACCTTGTCGTCGTCGGCGGCCCAGCTGGTGGGGGCGAGCACATGGGGATGGTCGATCCGCAGGGCCTGCTCGCGGACGAAACGCAGCAGCGCGTGCGCGTCGCTCTGCAGCAGGACCTTGGCGGCCACATAGCGACGGCGACGGTGGTCCCAGGCGCGCCAGACCGCGCCGACGCCTCCGCGTCCGATCGGGTCGACCAGTTCGTACCGGCCGGCGAACACCTCACCCATGGCTGTACGTCGCTCCTCCCCCTGTGGTCTCCCCCCTTGCCTCCCCCTCGGCGAGTGCTGCGACTCCCCGACGGGCGAAAGACTCCTCGACGGGCGAAAGACTCCCCCGGCCCCTCCGGCCGTCCCCGTCCCGGACTCCCGAGGGACGTTGCACCCCTTCGCGTCGGCCGGTCCCCCGTACGGGACACGCCCCCACGTGTCCGTCCGTACCGTGACGCACCCCCGTCACTTCACCCCCGGGCCCGCTACCGAACCCCCTTCGGCGGCCGGGCGGCGGGATCAGCTCTGGTGGGACTGGTAGTGCGCGACCGCGTCCGAGGTACGGCCGGCGCCGTAGACCCGGAGGAACTCTGCCAGCTCCGGGTGGGTCGGGGCGAGGGTGTCCGCGGCATCGATGATGTCGCCCGCGGCGGCCACCGAGCGCAGCAGCGACTGGATCTCGCGCACGACCCGCTTGACCGTGGGAGCCCCCGAACTGCTCGTCGTCTGCGTGGTGTTGCTGAGCACCGAGCCCCCCTGCGACTTCTTGATCTCCTCCATGCGCTCGGTCGCCTCGGCCGCGCTGACGCTGCCGTCCGCGACCTGCCCCGCCAGGTCCTGCAGCAGCTGCACCCGCTGCACCACGGCCGGGTTGCCGATCTTCGCCCGCTGACCGCTCATCAGCTGGGACAGCATCGGCGCCGACAGTCCCAGCACCCCCGCGAGACGAGCCTGGTTGAGACCAAGATCGTCGATGAGCTTGCGGAAGAGCGCCCCCAGCGGCTCCCCGTACCAGTTCCGCTGCAGTTCCCGCGCTCTTGCGGTGGCTTCCTGCTGTGCGGCGTCCATTGCGTCTCCCCATCGCTTCCCCGAGTACGGCGGTTCGCGGTAGCGAACCACGCCGAGCATCTTACGGAGAGTGGTCGTCGACGGGGACCCCCTATCTTTTTGCGGAACCACGGGGGTGACCCGGTACTCTGGTCTCCGACGCCCGCCCGGACGCGGTTTCTCCGGCCGGACGTCTTCTTCGGGGCCTTAGCTCAGTTGGTAGAGCGCTGTCTTTGCATGGCAGATGTCAGGGGTTCGACTCCCCTAGGCTCCACCTCGAAACGCCCTCCGAGCTGCGGAAAAGCAGACACGGAGGGCGTTTTTTCGTGCGCCTTCGCCGACAGGGCGGCGGGTGTTTCACGTGAAACAGTGCGGCGGGGCGGGAGACGCCGAGGATCGCCCTCAAGTCTCCCGCCCCGCCGCACTGTTGATATCGGCGACGCTCAGGAACGGTCGTCGCGCTGAGCGGCCTCCTCCTCGGCTTCCTTGGCCTGGACCTCGGGGTCCAGCGCCGACTGGCCGCTGCCGTCCACGGCGGACAGCCGGCCCGACTCCGGGACCTCGGTCGCGGCGGGCGGCTCGACCAGCCAGTCCGGGTTGGCCTGCTTGTCCCACCACTTCCAGGCGGCGAAGGCACCACCGGCCACGGCGCCGAGGATCACCAGTGTCTTCACGGCCTTGCCGGCCCTCGCCCGCCGTTCCTGCCGGCGGACCAGCTTCTGGATCTCCTTGGACGAGACCTGACCGCGCAGCGCGGCCATCGCGGCCGCGCTGCGGGCCGCGGCCTCGGTCGTCACGGGCACGGCCGCGGCCATCGCCTGCTCCAGCTTCGGCCGGGAGTACTCCGCCGCCTGACGGGCGGCCTTGCGCGTGCGGACGGCGGCCTCGCGGGCGGCCTGGTCGACGTTCGGCGGTACATGGGAGCGGGCCTGCTCCAGATAAGGCTGCACATGGGCGCCGTACTGGACACGTGCCTGCCCGGCGGCCTGCGTCACCTTGGGCGCCAGCCGTACGCGCGCCTCGTGTGCGTAGTGCGCGGCCCTGTCCTTGGCCGTGTCGGCGTAGGGCGCCACCACTTCCGCGGCGTGCAGCACGCTGTCCTTCGCCGAACCGGTCGCGGCGCGCACGCTGTCGATGCGGGTCACGGGTTCCTCCTCCTCGGTGGCGTACGGTATTTCGACTTTCCACCCTTTTACGGATCATGCCTCCGGGTGCCCTACCAGGCATGCGTGGGAGGGCATCCGGGTCACGGAAAAACCGGCATCCAGTGCCGATCGTGTGCAAGAGCGGATGAACAAGGGGCAACGGGAGCTTGTGGTCGACAATGCCACGGATCGGCGCCGCGCGCCCCTGCCCCGCGACGACTCGACCGCTTTTCCGCGACCGCCCGCCGAGGGTTTCCCCCCGCTGCGCGGAGGTCGGGCGACGCGGCGGCCCGTCCATGCGAGGATCAGGGAGTCACAGAAAGACAACGGAAGGCAGATCGTGGCTGAGCAGCTCTACGCCACCCTGAAGACCAACCACGGCGACATCGAGGTCCGGCTGCTGCCGAACCACGCCCCCAAGACGGTCAAGAACTTCGTCGAGCTCGCCCAGGGCGAGCGGGAGTGGACGCACCCGGAGACGGGCCAGAAGTCCACGGACAGGCTCTACGACGGCACGGTCTTCCACCGGGTGATCAGCGGCTTCATGATCCAGGGCGGTGACCCGCTGGGCAACGGCACCGGCGGCCCCGGCTACCAGTTCGAGGACGAGTTCCACCCGGACCTGCGCTTCGACAAGCCCTACCTGCTGGCGATGGCCAACGCCGGTCCGGGCACCAACGGCTCGCAGTTCTTCATCACCGTCTCCCCGACGGCGTGGCTGAACCGCAAGCACACCATCTTCGGTGAGGTCACCGACGCGGCCAGCCAGAAGGTGGTGGACACCATCGCCACCACCCAGACGAACCCGCGCACCGACCGCCCGGTCAACGACGTGGTGATCGAGTCCGTCGTGATCGAGACCCGCTGAGGCACCTACCGAGGCCCTGGCAGGGAACCAATCGCCCTGCTCATCCGTAGGGATGAGCAGGGCGGGCTTTTTCACCACGACCGAGGGGAAACCCATGGACGAGCAGGCTGCGGGCAGCCCGCAGGACGCCCACAGCGTCCCCATGTGCTACCGCCACCCGGACCGTGAGACGGGCATCCGCTGCACCCGCTGCGAGCGCCCGATCTGCCCCGAGTGCATGGTCGACGCCTCCGTCGGTTTCCAGTGCCCCGAGTGCGTCCGCACCGGCTCCGGCACCGGGCACGCCCCCTCGGCCTCGATGCCCCGGACGCTGGCGGGCGGCAGCATCGCCGCCGATCCCCGCCTGCTCACGAAGATCCTCATCGGGATCAACCTGGCCGTCTTCATCGCCGTCAAGGTCCACGAGTCGCTCCTCGGCGACCTCGTCCTGCTCGGCGCCTGGCCGCCCGCTCCCTTCACCCCCACCCAGGGTGTGGCGGGAGGCGAGTGGTACCGCATGGTCACGTCGGTCTTCACGCACCAGGAGATCTGGCACATCGCGTTCAACATGCTCAGCCTCTGGTGGCTCGGCGGCCCCCTCGAAGCGGCCCTGGGACGCCTGCGCTACGTCGCGCTCTACCTCGTCTCGGGTCTCGCGGGCAGCGCGCTCGCGTACCTGCTGACCGCCCCCGACACGGCCACGCTCGGCGCCTCCGGTGCGATCTTCGGCCTCTTCGGCGCCACGGCCGTGCTGATGCGCCGGCTCAACTACGACATGCGGCCGATCATCGCGCTGCTGGCGATCAACCTGATCTTCACCTTCAGCCCGGGCTTCAACATCTCCTGGCAGGCCCACATCGGCGGACTCGTCGCCGGTGTCGCCGTCGGATACGCCATGGTCCACGCCCCGCGCGAGCGCCGCGCCCTGATCCAGTACGGGACCTGTGCCCTGGTCCTGGCGGCGGTGGTCCTGGTGACCCTGGTGAGGACGGCTCAGCTCAGCTGAGCGCACCCGCTGCCACCCGTTGTCCACAGCGGGTGGCGGATCTTGTGCACAGTGTGCGGGAACACATGTGCCCCCTGTCACCGACCCGTGTTTTCGCAGGTCAGGCAGGGGGCGAACATGTTTTCGAGTGGCGGTACTTCCGTCATACCGGCGTCAACGCCCGACGAGTTATCCACAGATCGTCTTTCTTTTCCCCATGTGGATAACCGCTGTGGATAACTCGGCGAGCAGCCCTGGGCAGAGCTGCGTTCAGCGTCCGGCGACGGCTACTTCCACTGGGTCGAGACGCCGAATCCGGCGGCGATGAAGCCGAAGCCCACCACGATGTTCCAGTTGCCCAGCGAGTCGATGGGCAGCGAGCCGTCCGTGACGTAGAAGACGACGATCCAGGCCAGGCCGATGAGGAACATGGCCAGCATGACCGGTGCGACCCAGGCGCGGCTGTTCAGCTTGATCGCGGTCGCCTGCTTCGCCGGCGGCGGCGTGAAATCGGCCTTCTTGCGGATACGTGACTTCGGCACGAGGGTCTCTCCTGTCGATGCGCTGCGTGGCCGCGCAGGTAACTGGGTCGGTCTCGGGGCAGCGTGAGGGGACTCCGAATGCTCCCCCGGGCGTCCGTTAGCGTAGTGCTTCCGCCGCGCCGAAGGAGATAAGGGTACGTTGAGCAATTCTGCCGACTCCCCCGGGACGGGATCCACCCCTGGGCACGCGCGCCGTTTCCGGCCCGTGCGGATCCTCACGGCGGCCGTCTTCGCTCTCGCCGGGCTGATCTTCTTCACCAGCTTCAACACCGCGAAGGGCACCAACATCCGCTCGGACACCTCGCTGCTGAAGCTGTCCGACCTCATCCAGGAGCGCAGCCGGGAGAACGGCCGGCTGGACGAGACGAACGCTGTCCTGCGCAAGGACATAGAGGCGCTCGCCGAGCGGGACGACGGCTCCACCAAGGCGGAGGACGAGAAGCTCGCCGCCCTGGAGAAGCGCGCGGGCACGCAGAAGCTCACGGGCGACGCGATCACCGTCACGCTCAACGACGCCCCGCCGGACGCCACCGCCAAGCTGCCCGGCTATCCCGAGCCGCAGCCCGACTACCTCGTCATCCACCAGCAGGACCTGCAGGCGGTGGTGAACGCGCTCTGGCAGGGCGGGGCCAAGGGCATCAAGGTCATGGACCAGCGGCTGATCTCCACGAGCGCGGTGCGCTGCGTGGGCAACACGCTGATCCTCCAGGGCCGCGTCTACTCACCCCCGTACAAGATCACGGCGGTCGGTGACCCGGCGAAGCTGCAGAAGGCGCTGGCGGCATCACCGGCGATCCAGAACTACATGGTCTACGTCAACGTCTACGGGCTCGGCTGGAAAGTCGAGGAGAACGGCCCGGTGACGCTGCCCGGCTACTCGGGCACAGTGGATCTGCACTACGCGAAGCCCGTGGAGTAGCAGCCCAGGCCGGGGGAGCCGCCGGTGCGCGTGATCGTCAGGACCGCCGGCGAACTCTGCGTCACCGTCGGCACCCTGATCGTGCTGTTCGTCGTCTACCTGCTGTTCTGGACGGGCGTGCGGGCCGACGGCGTCATGGACGGCCAGATCGACCTGCTCCGCGAGGAGTGGTCCAGGGCCGGCCCGCCCAGCGGCGCGTCCCCCGCCGGCCCGGGCGGACCGAAGCCCTACGCCCGGGGCAGGCCCTTCGCGATCATGTACATCCCGCGGCTCGGTTTCACGTGGAACAAGCCACCGCCACCCTGAAGAAAGGGCTCGGCCACTACCCGGAGACCGCCCGGCTCGGGCAGCGGGGGAACTTCGCGGTCGCCGGCCACCGCCGCACCCACGGCGACCCCCTCAAGGACTTCCCCCGGCTGCGGCGCGGGGACGCGGTGGTGCTGACCGACAGCACGACCTGGTTCACGTATCGGATCGACAAAGGCCCGCACAAAACAGTGCCCTCGGACATCGAGGTGATCGACCCTGTCCCCCGTACTTCCGGGTACACGCGTCCGGGCCGGTATCTGACGCTGACCACGTGCGAACCCGAGTGGGGGCACAGTCACCGGCTGATCGTCTGGGCGCACCTGGCCTCCACACAGCCTGTGGAGGCCGGGAAACCCGAGGCGTTGCGCCGTTAGTCTGGTGGCTGTACGGCGTGGGTCTGGTGCCGTGGTACGACGGAAGGGACGGCATGTACGGCTGGATCTGGCGGCATCTGCCGGGGAACACGTGGGTGAAGGCAGTGATCTCGCTCGTCCTGGTCGTGGCCGTGGTCTACGTCCTCTTCCAGTACGTCTTCCCGTGGGCGGAACCGCTGCTGCCCTTCAACGATGTGACGGTGGACAACCAGTGAGCGCGCGCATTCTCGTCGTCGACAACTACGACAGCTTCGTCTTCAACCTGGTCCAGTACCTGTACCAGCTGGGCGCCGAGTGCGAGGTCCTGCGCAACGACGAGGTCTCGACGGCACACGCCCAGGACGGCTTCGACGGGGTCCTGCTCTCTCCGGGGCCCGGGGCGCCGGAGCAGGCCGGGGTGTGCGTGGACATGGTCCGGCACTGCGCCGCGACCGGCGTGCCCGTCTTCGGCGTCTGCCTCGGCATGCAGTCGATGCAGGTGGCGTACGGCGGAGTGGTGGACCGGGCGCCGGAACTGCTGCACGGCAAGACCTCGCTGGTCGAGCACAACGGCGGGGGTGTCTTCGCGGGCCTGCCGTCCCCCTTCACGGCGACCCGCTACCACTCCCTGGCCGCCGAGCCGGCGACGGTCCCGGCCGAGCTGGAGGTCACGGCCCGGACGCACGACGGCATCGTCATGGGCCTCAGACACCGTGAACTGCCGGTCGAGGGTGTGCAGTTCCACCCCGAGTCGGTGCTGACCGAGCACGGGCACCGGATGCTGGCCAACTGGCTGGTGGAGTGCGGCGACCAGGGCGCGGTGGCGAGGTCGGCCGGGCTCGCCCCGGTGGTGGGCAGGGCCACGGCGTGACCGCGCTGCGCCCCGAGCGCGAGTCCGACACCTCGTACGGGCAGCAGTCGTACGGGGTGCCGGGCGCGTCGGAGGACTGGTCGGGCGGGGCGTACGGCGCGGCCCCGCGGCCGGAGCCGCAGCCGTACTCGCCGGAGGCACAGGCCCGGGCCTACCCGGGGGGCCCGGGGTCCCAGCCCTACGCACCGGGGCCCCAGCCCCAGCCCCAGCCCTATATGCCGCAGCCGCAGCCGCAGCCGCAACCGGTGCCGCAGCCGGACCCGTACGCCGAGCCGTACGAAGCAGGCGCCGGTGTCGGTGCCGATGTCGGTGTCGGGGAGCCGTTTCTGCCGCCCGCCGACGAGGAGACGGTCGCGCTGCGGATACCGGATCCGCCGCCCTCGGACGGCGACTCGGCAGGGGACCCCATAGTGGGCTCTCGGGCTGCTTCGCGCGCTCGGCGGGACGGGTCGGCCTCCGGTGGCCGTGCGGCCCGCAGAAAGGCCGCCAAGCGCCGTCACGGGCGTCATGGCGGCCCGGCCGAGGCCCCCGCCGGCGCTCCGGCCCGGGAAGGGGCCCGGGCGCCGCTGTCACGGGTCGAGGCGCGACGGCAGGCGCGGGCGCGCAAACCCGGCGTGGCGGTCGTGGCCAGCCGGGCGATCGGTGAGGTGTTCATCACCACCGGTGTGCTGATGCTGCTGTTCGTCACCTACCAGCTGTGGTGGACGAACGTCCGGGCGCACGCACAGGCCGGCAAGGAGGCCAGCAGCCTCCAGAACGACTGGGCGAGCGGCAAGCGCAACCCGGGCGTCTTCGAGCCGGGGCAGGGCTTCGCCATCCTGCACATCCCGAAGCTGGACGTCGTGGTGCCCATCGCGGAGGGCACCAGCAGCAAGGGCGTGCTCGACCGGGGCATGGTCGGGCACTACGCCGAGGGCGCGCTGAAGACCGCGATGCCCGGGGACAAGACCGGGAACTTCGGGCTCGCGGGGCACCGCAACACCCACGGAGAACCGTTCCGCTACATCAACAAGCTCGCTCCCGGCGATCCGATCGTCGTGGAGACGCAGGACGAGTACTACGTCTACAAGATGGCCTCGATCCTGCCGGTGACGTCGCCGAGCAACACGAGCGTCCTCAATCCGATCCCCACGGGATCGGGGTTCACCAAGCCCGGCCGCTACATCACGCTGACCACGTGCACGCCGGAGTTCACCAGCAAGTACCGGATGATCGTCTGGGGCAAGATGGTCGAGGAACGGCCGCGCAGCAAGGGCAAGCCGGATGCGCTCGTCAGTTAAGGGCGGATGACCAGTGGCAGCGACCACCGACACGGAGCACGAAGAGCACACCGGCGCGGCCACCCGGCCGCCTGCGGCACGCCGCCGCCCCGGCCCGATCGCCAGGGTGGTCAGCCTCTTCGGGGAACTCCTCATCACCGCGGGCCTGGTCCTCGGCCTGTTCGTCGTCTACTCGCTGTGGTGGACGAACGTCGTCGCCGACCGCGCGGCCGGCAAGCAGGCGGACCAGGTCCGTGACGACTGGGCGCACGGCCGGGGCGGGCCGGGCGCGCTGGACACGAAGAACGGCATCGGCTTCCTGCACGTGCCGGCCATGAGCAGGGACGAGGTCCTGGTCGAGAAGGGCACGTCGAACAAGATCCTCAACGACGGTGTGGCCGGCTACTACACCGAACCGGTCAAGTCGGCCCTGCCGATGTCGGGCAAGCCCGGCAACTTCTCCCTGGCCGCCCACCGGGACGGGCACGGCGCCAAGTTCCACGACATCGACAAGATCGAGAAGGGCGACCCGATCGTCTTCGAGACGAAGGACAAGTGGTACGTCTACAAGACCTACGCCATCCTTCCCGAGACCTCGAAGTTCAACGTCAAGGTCCTCGCGAACGTGCCGAAGGAGTCCGGCCGGAAGAAGCCGGGCCACTACATCACGCTGACGACGTGCACGCCGGTGTACACGAGCACCTACCGCTACGTCGTGTGGGGCGAACTGGAACGCGTGGAGAAGGTCGACGAGGACCGCACCCCGCCGAAGGAACTGCGCTGACCCAAAACGGTCCGCGGCACCGCACGGAGAACCCCGGCACCCTCAGGGTGCCGGGGTTCTCCGTGTGAGCGGGCGGTCGTGTCAGTCGTCGCCGTTGAGGCCGCCGAAGATGCCGCCGTTGCCGCCGCCGCCGTTGTTGTTGCCGCCGTTGCCGTCGAAGTTGACCGTCTGCAGGGTCACCGTCGTACCGGCCGGGTTGTCGACCTCCTGGTTGCCCTGGGGGTCCTGGGCCACGACGCGGGCGTTGTCGCTCTGGTCGCTGCCGTTGGCGAACTGGATGTTGGTGAACCCGGCCGCCGCCAGCGTCTGCTTGGCCTGGGCGACGGTCTGGCCGACGACCTGCGGGACGCGCGTCTTCTGCTGTTCCTGCTTCTTCTTGCCGATCTGCAGGGTGACCGAGGAGTTCTTGTCGACGGAGGTGCCGGCCTGCGGGGTGGTCGCGATGACCTTGCCGACCTGGTTGTCGTCGTCGGTCTCGATCTCGGTGCAGTTGCCGACCAGGTTGCTCGCCTGCATCTGCTGCTTGGCCGCGTCACAGGTCTGGCCGAGCACGTCCGGGACGGTGGACTTCGCCTCCGCCTTGGCGATGACGAGGGTGATGGTGGAGCCCTTCTCCACCTCGGCGCCCAGTTCCGGGTCCTGTTCCAGGACGGTGCCGGGGTCCTCCGAGGACACCCTGCTCTTCGTCTTGACCTCGAACTCGTACTTGTCGCCCTCGAGCTTGGCCCGCGCGTCGTCCAGGCTCTGCCCGACGACACTCGGCACCGCCACCTTCGGCGCCCCGGTCGACACCACCAGCTCGATGGTGTCCCCCTTCTGGACGTCCGTGCCGGCCTCGGGGTTCTGGCTGCAGACGTTGCCCTTGGCCTGGTTCTCGCAGGGCTTCTTCGAGAACGTCAGCTCCAGGTCGGAGTTGGTCGCCAGCTTGCGGGCGTTCTGCTCGGTCTCGCCGACGAAGTTGGGCGCCGGCAGGGTGTCGTCGCTCGCGCTGTCGCCGCTGAACGCCCACCGGCCGATCAGGATCGCGCCGACCAGGACGAGGATGCCCGCCACCACCAGCAGGATCGTGGAGGTGCTGGACTTGCGCTGCTGCCCGCGGCGCCGGTCGGGGCGCTCGTCGTAGCCGTAGCCGCCGTCGTCCGGGTTCATGGGGGGCAGCATCGACGTGGCGCCGGCGCCGGAGTCGGCGCGCAGGGCCGTGGTCGGCTGGTCGTCGGGGTAGCCGCCGTAGCCGACCGAGCCCATGGCCGCGGTGGCGGCGACGGGCTGGCCGTCGAGGCAGGCCTCGATGTCGGCGCGCATCTCGTCGGCCGACTGGTAGCGGTAGTCGGGGTCCTTGACGAGCGCCTTCAGCACGATCGCGTCCATCTCGGGCGTGATCTCGGGGTCGAAGACGGAGGGGGCCTGGGCCTCTTCCCGTACGTGCTGGTAGGCGACGGCGACCGGGGAGTCGCCCACGAACGGCGGGCGGACCGTGAGCAGCTCGTAGAGCAGACAGCCCGTGGAGTACAGGTCCGAGCGGGCGTCCACCTGCTCGCCCTTGGCCTGCTCCGGGGAGAGGTACTGGGCGGTGCCGATGACGGCCGCGGTCTGCGTCATGGTCATGCCGGAGTCGCCCATGGCGCGGGCGATGCCGAAGTCCATCACCTTGACCTGGCCGCCCCGCGTCAGCATGACGTTCGCGGGCTTGATGTCACGGTGGACGATGCCGTTGCGGTGGGCGTACTCCAGGCCCTGCAGGATGCCGATGGTCATCTCCATGGCACGCTCCGGCAGCAGCTTGCGGCCGGAGTGCAGCAGCTCACGGAGCGTCGAGCCGTCCACGTACTCCATGACGATGTACGGGATCGACACGTTGTCGATGTAGTCCTCGCCCGTGTCGTAGACCGCGACGATCGCGGGATGGTTGAGCGAGGCGGCCGACTGGGCCTCCCGGCGGAACCGGGCCTGGAAGGAAGGGTCGCGCGCGAGGTCGGCGCGCAGCGTCTTCACCGCCACGGTGCGCCCGAGGCGGGTGTCATGCGCGAGGTAGACCTCCGCCATGCCACCACGCCCGAGCACCTGGCCCAGTTCGTACCGGCCGCCGAGGCGACGCGGCTCTTCCATAGCTACCTACCAGCCCTCTCCGTCGGTCCCGACCGGCACGCTTGTACGGTCGGAGGCTGCCGTCCGGGCCTACCGTACCCGGCTCGCTTTGTGTGACCTGGCCAAGCCCGTCAGCCGATACAGGACCGGTATCGCAACGTGCACCGATGTGAAGCAGACGTGAGCGGGGTCACTTCTTGCCGTTGATGACCGCCTCCATCACGTCCCTCGCGATCGGTGCCGCGAGGCCGCCGCCGGAGATGTCGTCCCGCACGGCGTTGTCGTCCTCGACGACGACCGCGACGGCGACCGGCGCGCTGCCGTCGGAGTTCTTGGCGTAGGAGATGAACCACGCGTAGGGGTTCTCGCTGTTGTCCACACCGTGCTGGGCGGTACCGGTCTTGCCGCCCACCTTGACGCCGTCGATCTTGGCGTTGGAGCCGGTGCCCTTGTCGACGACCGTCTCCATCATCGACTGCAGGATCTGCGCGTTCTCCGGGGACAGCGGCTGGCTCAGCTCCTCCGGGTCGGTCTTCTCGATCGGGTCGAGGCCGGGCGACTGGAGCTCGTCGACCATGTACGGCTTCATCAGCTTGCCGTCGTTGGCGACGGCCGAGGCCACCATGGCCATCTGCAGCGGCGTCGCGGCGGTGTTGAACTGGCCGATGGAGGACAGCGCCGTCTGCGAGGGGTTCATGTCGTCGGAGAACACCGAGGCGTTGGCCCGGACCGGCGTGAACTGCTCCTTGCCGAAGCCGAACTCCTCGGCCTCCTTCAGCATCTTCTCGTTGCCGAGGTCGGCGCCGATCTTGCCGAAGACCGTGTTGCAGGAGTACTGGAGCGCCACCCGCAGCGTCGCGTTCTTGCAGGGGATGTTGCCCTCGTTGGGCAGCCTGGTGGTGGTGCCCGTCATGACCCAGGGGTCCGGCGAGTCCGTCCGCTCGTCCGCGTCCTCGTACAGCCCGTTCTCCAGGGCCGCGGCCGCGGTGACCACCTTGAACGTGGAGCCGGGCGGGTAGGTCTCGCGCAGCGCCCGGTTGAGCATCGGGTCGTTGGCGTTGTTCTTCTTCTGCAGCTTCTGCCAGGCCTTGGTGTCCGTGGTCGTGGAGTTCCCGGCGAAGGACGACGGGTCGTACGACGGGTAGGACGCCAGCGCCAGGATCTTGCCCGTCGACGGCTCCAGGGCGACGACCGCGCCCTTGCCGCCCTGCCGCTTCAGACCGTTGTAGGCGGCCTTCTGCGCGGCGGCGTTGAGCGTGGTGACGACGTTGCCGCCGCCCTGCTTCTCGCCGGTGAGCATGTCGAGGGTGTTGCGGAAGAAGAGCCGGTCGTCGTTGCCGGTGAGGATGCCGTCCTCGATGGACTCCAGCTGCGTGGCGCCGAAGGCCTGCGAGGCGTACCCGGTGACCGGCGCCCACATGGGGCCGTCCTTGTAGGTCCGCTTGAACTTGAAGTCGCTGCCCGACGTCTCCGTGGAGCCGGTGATGGGCTTGCCGCCGACGATGATGTCGCCGCGCGGGGCGGCGTACCGCTCGATGATGACGCGGCGGTTCTTGGGGTCGGTCCTCAGCTCGTCGGCCTGGACGTACTGGATCCAGTTGTCGCGGATCAGCAGAGCCAGCACGAGCAGGCCGCAGAAGATCGCGATCCGGCGCAGGGGCTTGTTCATGACGGGCGGACCACCTGGGTCATCTCGGCGTCGGGGTTGGCGGCGGGGGCGGGGGCCGGGCGTCGGGCGGTGTCGCTGATGCGCAGCAGGATGCCGATCAGCGCCCAGTTGGCGATCACGGAGGATCCGCCGTAGGCCACGAACGGCAGCGTCATACCGGTCAGCGGGATGAGGCCCATGACACCGCCGGCCACGACGAAGACCTGGAGGCCGAAGGCGCCGGACAGGCCGATGGCCAGCAGCTTGCCGAACGGGTCGCGGGCCGCGAGCGCGGTGCGCACACCCCGCTCGATGATCAGGCCGTACAGGAGCAGGATCGCCATGACGCCGGCCAGCCCGAGTTCCTCGCCGAAGGTGGCGAGGATGAAGTCGGAGTTGGCGGCGAAGCCGATGAGGTCGGAGTTGCCCTGGCCGAGGCCGGTGCCGAGCGTGCCGCCGGAGCCGAAGGCCCACAGCGCCTGCATGGCCTGCTCGGAGTGGACGACACCGTCCTGGACGCCCGCGCGGGAGAGCTCGAACTCGCGCATCGGGTCCAGCCAGGCCTGCACACGCGTTTGGATGTGCGGCTCGAAGCTCGCCACGCCGACGGCGCCGACCGCGGACATCAGCAGACCGAAGACGATCCAGCTGGTCCGCTCGGTGGCGACGTACAGCATGATGACGAACATCCCGAAGAACAGCAGGGACGTACCGAGGTCGGTCTCGAAGACCAGGATGAGGATCGAGATGACCCAGACCACGAGGATCGGGCCGAGGTCGCGGCCGCGCGGCAGGTACAGGCCCATGAAGCGGCGGCTGGCCAGGGCGAGCGCGTCCCGTTTGACCATGAGGTAGCCGGCGAAGAAGACCGCGAGCACGATCTTGGCGAACTCACCGGGCTGCAGCGTGCCGAGACCGGGGATCTTGATCCAGATCTTGGCGCCGTAGATGTTCGCGCCGAGGCCCGGCACGAGCGGCAGGATCAGCAGGAACAGCGCCCCGGCCATGGAGATGTACGTGTAGCGCTGCAGGACGCGGTGGTCCTTGAGGAAGATCAGCACGACCGCCAGCAGGGCCACGCCCATCGCCGAGTACAGCAGCTGGCGCGGCGCGGCCTCGGCGTAGTTGCTGAGCCGCTTGGACTGGTCCAGGCGCCAGATGACGACCAGCCCGAGCCCGTTCAGCAGCGTCGCCAGCGGCAGCATCAGCGGGTCCGCGTACGGCGCGAACTTCCGCACGACGAGGTGGCCGACGCCGGCGAGCAGGCCGAGTCCGAGACCGTAGCTCAGCAGGCCCGGCGGGACCGAGTCGTTGATGGCCAGCCCGACGTTGGCGTAGGCGAACACCGGGATGACGACGGCGAACACCAGGAGTGCCAGCTCGGTGTTGCGGCGGCTCGGGGCGCCGATCGCGCCGATGGTGGACGTGTGGTGCGTCGGCGAGTTGGAAGTACTGCTCATCGTGTGACGGGGCCTCTCACGGCTTGCCTACTGCTTACCGCACAGCGAGACGACCTTCTGCTCTTCCTCCGAGAGGCTGGGGCCGGGGCTGGGAGTGGGTGCGGTCGTGGTCGGGGGCGTGGACTTCTCAGGCGCCGACGGCGAGCCCGACGGGTTCGACGGGTTCGGCGTCGGTGTGGCCTTGGACGTGAAGGAGGCGGGAGTGGTTCCCGTGGTGCCCCCGGCCTCGCCTTCGCCGGTCCTGGCGTTGTTGCTCTCGGCTTCGCGCCGCTGCGCCTCCTTCTTGCACGCGGAGGCCTGCACCGACAGTTCCTCGATCTTCGCCTGGGCGTTCTTCAGGTCGCCCTCGGCGATGGTCCCCTTGACCAGCTTCTGCTGGTAGGGCGGGAGGTACTTGAGTTCGATCTCGGGGTGGTCCTTCTCGACCTTCGACAGCGACACCCACGCCAGGTCCTGGCTGATGCCCCGGTACAGCGCGACGTGCTCGTCCTGGGCGCCGACGTAGTACTGCGTCTGCGTCCAGCGCCAGCCGCCGTACAGGCCGCCGCCGACGACGGCGAGGGCCAGGACGCCGTAGACGGACCGCTTCAGCCAGCGGCCCTTCCTGCGGGGCTTGGTGAAGTCGCCGTCGTCGTAGTCGAAGCCGGCCGCGGGGATGTAGCCGGTGGTGTCGCCGGAGCCGGGCGGGCCGAACTCCCCGCCCCCGCCGCCGTGTCCCTGGCGGCCGAGCCCGGAGGCGCGGCCGGCGGGGGTCTGCATGATGCCGTTGTCGTGCAGCTGGTGCTGGTTCTCGGCGACGGCGCCGACCACGACCGGGGTGTCGGAGAGCTGCCCCGCGAGGGTGTCGCCGGTGTCCAGGTCCAGGACGTCGGCGACGATGACCGTGATGTTGTCCGGGCCGCCGCCGCGCAGCGCCAGCTCGATGAGGTTCTGGACGGTCTCCTGGGGGCCCTGGTAGCTGGCGAGGGTGTCCTCAAGCGTCTGGTGGGACACCACGCCGGACAGGCCGTCGGAGCAGATCAGATAGCGGTCGCCGGCGCGGACTTCGCGGATGGACAGGTCCGGCTCGACGTGGTCGCCGGAGCCGAGGGCGCGCATCAGCAGCGAGCGCTGCGGGTGCGTGGTCGCCTCCTCCTCGGTGATCCGGCCCTCGTCGACCAGGCGCTGCACCCAGGTGTGGTCCTGGGTGATCTGCGTCAGCACGCCGTCGCGGAGCAGGTAGGCGCGCGAGTCGCCGACGTGGACCAGGCCGAGGCGCTGGCCGGTCCACAGCAGGGCGGTGAGGGTCGTCCCCATGCCCTCCAGCTGCGGGTCGTCCTCGACCATGGAGCGCAGCTGGTCGTTGGCGCGCTGCACCGCCGTGCCGAGCGAGGTGAGGACGTCGGAGCCGGGGACGTCGTCGTCGAGGGCGACGATGGTGGAGATGGCCTCGGAGGAGGCGACCTCACCGGCGGCGGCGCCGCCCATGCCGTCGGCGATGGCGAGCAGGCGCGGGCCGGCGTACCCGGAGTCCTCGTTGCCCTCCCGGATCATGCCCTTGTGCGATCCGGCCGCGAAGCGCAGTGACAGACTCATGCGCACCTCGCCTGTCGGCTCCGGGTACAGCCGGTCGTGTCGAGCCACACTGCCCACCCTCCGGTCGGGAGCGCGCCGGGGCCCGGGGTGGGGCCCGCCACTGCGTGCTCGCTCCGCTCGCGCCTATCCATGATGTAGCACTACTTCCGCAGCTCGATGACGGTCTTGCCGATGCGGATCGGCGCGCCCAGCGCAATCGGTGTGGGAGTCGTCAGCCGGGTCCGGTCCAGGTACGTGCCGTTGGTGGAGCCGAGGTCCTCGACGATCCACTGGCCGTCGCGGTCCGGGTAGATCCTGGCATGGCGGCTGGAGGCGTAGTCGTCGTCCAGCACGATCGTCGAGTCGTGCGCCCGGCCCAGGGTGATGGTCTGGCCCTGGAGCGCGACCGTCGTGCCGGTGAGGGTGCCCTCGGTCACGACGAGCTTGGTGGGAGCGTTGCGGCCGCGGCGGCCGCCGCCGGACTGCTGGCGCTGCGGCGGCGGCGCCTGACGGGCGGCCTGCTGCTGGCGGCCGGCCTCGCGGCGCGATCCGCGCTGGGTGACCCGCGTACCGAACAGGTCGCTCCGGATGACCTGCACGGCCACGATCACGAACAGCCACAGTACGGCCAGGAACCCCAGCCGCATGACCGTGAGGGTCAGCTCTGACATTGCCCCCGCTTCACCCTTCGGCTTGCCTATAGATAACGGTGGTGCTGCCCACGACGATCCGCGAGCCGTCGCGGAGCGTAGCGCGGGTGGTGTGCTGCCCGTCCACCACGATGCCGTTGGTGGATCCGAGATCCTGGATCGTCGAGGGCGTTCCGGTCCGGATCTCGCAGTGCCGGCGGGAGACGCCGGGGTCGTCGATCCGCACGTCGGCGTCGGTGCTGCGGCCCAGCACCAGCGTCGGGCGGGAGATCTGATGGCGGGTGCCGTTGATCTCGATCCAGTGGCGCGTGCGTCCGCCGGCGGCCGGGGCGGCCGGGGGCCGCTGCGCGCTCGCGGCCGGCGGGTAGCCGTACCCGCCGGGGCGGCCGCCGGGGGGCGGCGCGGCCGGCATGGGCGGGGCACCGGCGGGGGAGGCGGCCGGCGGGTAGCCGTAGCCGCCGGGGCGGCCGGCCGGGGCGGCGGGCGCGGCGCCGGCGCCCGGGGCGCCCTGCTGGCTGCTGGAGGAGGCGAGCGTGCGGCTGCGCACCCGGTACAGGCCGGTGTCCAGGTCGTCGGCCTTCTCCAGGTGCACCTTGATCGGGCCCATGAAGGTGTAGCGCTGCTGCTTGGCGTAGTCGCGCACCATGCCGGCGAGCTCGTCGCCGAGCTGGCCGGAGTAGGGGCTGAGCCGCTCGAAGTCCGGCGTGCTCAGCTCGACGATGAAGTCGTTGGGGACGACCGTCCGGTCGCGGTTCCAGATGGTGGCGTTGTTGTCGCACTCGCGCTGGAGCGCTCCCGCGATCTCCACGGGCTGGACCTCGGACTTGAACACCTTGGCGAAGGTGCCGTTGACCAGACCTTCGAGACGCTGCTCGAACTTCTTCAGGACTCCCATGGGGCACCTCCTCCGTCGCTGCCGTCCTGTGCACTGCCCTGCGGGCCACTTGCCTGGTACTGCTTACTGATCGTATCCACGCGCCGGTCGATCGGCTGGTTCCCCCTGTCAGGCCGGCCGACGGGTGTCGACGCATGACGAAGTTCCCTGTGGAGCTCCCCTTCGAACTCCTGCCGGGGTACTGCCGCGCGCAACCGCTTCAGGTACTCCCGCCATGGATCGTAGAGGCGGCCGGAGACCAGTGTCCCGCACCCGGCTGTGGACCCGGACCGCCTCGTGGGGAGGAAGCGGGTACCGGTACGAGGTTGATACGTGAAGCGGCACGCGTTGATACGTGGCGGGGCCACGGAAGGTTCGGCGGGGCCGCTGCCTGCGGGAAGAAGGGATGTGAACCCACCCCGTCCAGCGTGCTAATGTTCTGGGTGTCGGAAGGCGCCAGCCCCAAAGGGCCGGAGCCCAGGACACACCCAATGCGCGGGTGGCGGAATAGGCAGACGCGCTGGATTCAGGTTCCAGTGCCCGCAAGGGCGTGGGGGTTCAACTCCCCCCTCGCGCACAGCGATTCGGGCCCCTGCGGTGACGGAACTCACCGCAGGGGCCCTAATCTTTTGCGTGATCCAGTGAGCCGTGCCACAGCTGCCTCCGGACGTCCCGCGTCCCGTCGTGAGCTATCTCACGGGCCGGACGTGGCGCGGTGTCAGGGCCGCCCGGAGCCGTCGTCGCCGAGGGGGCGGCCGGTGCCGAAGCGGGACCGTACGACGGGGTCGGCGAGCAGCCGGTCCGGGTAGCCGGGGCCGGTGCGCGCGGTCAGGTCCCGTTGGTGCAGGGTGTCGCCGCAGTGGGAGCAGACGACGCGGGCCTCGGTGTCGTGGCCGCAGGGCATGTGGTGCAGGACGACCGGGGCGCCCGCGTCCCCGGCCAGCCAGCGGTCGCCCCAGGCGCTGAGCGCGGCGAGCACGCCGAAGAAGTCACGGCCCTTGTCCGTCAGCAGGTACGCGTGGCGGACCGGCTCGCTCTGGTACGCCCGCCGTTCGATCAGGCCCTCCGCCTCCAGGCGGCGCAGCCGGTCGGTGAGGGTGTTGCGGGCGATGCCGAGGGTGCCGGTGAAACCGTCGAAGCGGGACTCGCCGTAGAAGAGTTCGCGCAGCACCAGCAGGGTCCAGGCGTCGCCCAGGAGGTCGGCGGCGCGGGCGATCGAGCAGGGCCAGCCGCTGAACGAGGTCCGTCGCATGGACTCCACTGTAGGGCGGTCCTGCCCCCTCGGTCTCATGATGAGACCGAGGGTTCGTGCGGGCGTCACGGGCGGGCTGCCGCCAGGTCCACCGCGCGGCGGCGCAGGGTGGCGGCGGTGGGCACGACCGCGCAGGTCACGGCGAGCAGTGCGCAGGCGGCCGTCGTCGCGCCCAGCGCCCGCCACGGGAAGGCGACGGCGGGCGGGGCCGACTGCAGGGCGAGGGCGGCCGCCAGCCCGGCCAGGTTGACGGCGGTGACCAGCAGGCCGAGGAGGGCGCCCGCCGCCACGACCGTCAGCGCCTCGGCCCCGGCCAGCCGCAGCACCTGCCCCCGCGTGGCCCCGGCCAGCCGCAGCACGGCCGTGTCCCGGACCTGGTCGGCCCGGCCCATGACCGTGGTGCCGGCCACCGAGATGCCCGTGTACAGCAGCGCGATGCCGAGGACCAGCAGGAGGCCCAGGCGGGTGGTGCGCTGGGTGCCGGGGTGGGAGGCGCGCAGCCAGGCGTCCCGGGTGAGGACCCGGGCGGTGCCGGCCGCGGCGCGCAGGGCGGTGGCCACGGCCGCGGGGTCCGCGCCCTCGGCCAGGGCCACGTCGACCCGGTCGGCCCGGGCGCCCGGTGCGTTGCGCTCGGTGACGTAGGCGCCGTTGCCGCCGGTGCCGGTGGGCATCACCGCGGCGATCCGCAGGGTCCGCGGGGTGCCGTCGCCGAGCCAGACGCGGACCCGTTCGCCGACCCGGTGCCGCCGCCACTCCTCGTTGACGATGATGGAGTCGTCGTCGAGGTCGCCCACCCGGCCCGCGGCCAGGGGCGGGCGGGCCGTGGCGGCCAGGGCGGCGGGGGCCACCGCCCGGGCCTCGGAGCGGATCAGGGCCACGCCGTCCTCCAGCACGTGCACGGCCGTCGGGGACGACGGGGAGACGACGGCGCCCGGCACCGCCCGCAGCCGCCGCAGGGCCGCCGCGTCGAAACCGGTGCCGTCCGCCGGGAGCACGACGAACGCGGCGGTGGTGCGCTCCCGCGCCTCGGCCGCCTTCGCCCGGTCCAGGGTGGCGGTCGTGCCGAGGAGGGACCCCGCGAGGGCGACCGTGACCAGGACGGGAGCGGCGAGCGCGGCACCGCGGCGGACCCCGGCGGCGGTGTTCTCGCGCACCAGCAGGGCGCACACGCCCGGCAGCCGGGTGAGCAGGCGGGTCAGGGGGCGTACGCACAGCGGGGACAGCAGGGCGGCCGCCGTGATCAGCAGCATGGGGCGGCTGACGTAGGTCTTGCGGTGGAGCAGCTCGCCCGGGTCGCGGGCCAGGGCCAGGGCCAGCGTGACGGCGGCGGTGAGCAGCAGGGCCGTGCCGCAGAGCAGCCGGCCCCGGGTGATCGTGCCGCGGTCCGCCGAGGCCTCGCGCAGGGCCTCGGCGGGGGCCGTGCGACCGGCCCGCCAGGAGGCCGCGGCCGCCCCGCACAGGGCGACGCACAGGCCCGTCCAGAAGGCCGCGTGGTAGGGCCAGACGTGGTCGCCGACCGTGAACCAGGCCGGGGCCAGGCCCTGTTCGGCCAGCCGGGCGGTCAGCAGCGGCGCGGCGCGCGAGCCGAGGGCGCAGCCGGCCGCGGAGGCGAGGACGCCGACGGCGAGGGCCTCGGCGAGGACGGTCCGCCGGATCTGGCCCGGGGTGGCCCCGGCCGTGCGCAGCAGCGCGAACTCCCGGCGCCGCTGGGCCACCGCGAAGGCGAAGGTGGACGCCACGACGAACACCGACACGAAGGCGCTGACCCCGCCCGCGGTGCCGAACAGGGCGTTCATGGCGGTGAGCGCCTCGCGGTCCCGCTCGCGGCCGGGGTCGGCGAGGCGGCGCGCGGTCCCGGTGAGGACCCGGGCGCCGTCGCCCACCACCTCCCGGACGGCCGCCGGACGGGCCTCGATCCCCAGCCGGTGGACACCGGCGGCGGACCGGTCCGTCACCACGGGCCCCAGCTTTCTCAGCCGGGCGACGGTCGCGGCGGGGATCGGGCGCGGGTGGGCGAGCCGGGCCATGCGCTCGCCGGCCGGGGTCGGTACGCGCAAGGTGTCCTGGCCGGTCACGACGACCGGCGCGGCGGCGAGCCGCCCGGGCGGCCGCTCCGGGGCGGACACCGAGGAGGCGAGGGCCAGACCCATGACGGTCAGCAGGCCCACGCCCAGGGCGAGCGCGACGAAGCTGCCCGTGAAGGCGGTCCAGCGGACGCGCAGGGTGCGCAGGGCGACGCTCAGCACGGGGCGGCCTCCAGCCGGGTCATGCGCGCGGCGACGGTGCCGGCGTCGGCACCGGTCAGCTCCGCGCCGATACGGCCGTCCACCAGGAAGACCACGCGGTCGGCGCAGGCGGCGGCCACCGGGTCGTGGGTGACCATGACGACCGTCTGGCCCTCGCGGTCGACCATGCCGCGCAGCAGCCCGAGCACCTCCCGGCCGGTACGGGTGTCCAGCGCGCCGGTCGGTTCGTCGCCGAAGAGCACCGCCGGGCGGGTGACCAACGCCCGTGCCAGGGCGACGCGTTGCTGCTGGCCGCCGCTGAGCTCACCGGGCCGGTGCCGGGCCCGGCCGGCGAGTCCGACCTGCTCCAGCGCCTGCCGGACCCGGGCCCGGGGCACGCGGCGGCCCGCCAGGCGCAGCGGCAGGGCCACGTTCTGCTCGGCGGTCAGGGCGGGCAGCAGGTTGAACGCCTGGAAGACGAACCCGACGTGTTCGCGGCGCAGCAGCGTCAGCCGCCGCTCGCTCAGGCCGGTCAGTTCGGTGCCGCCCACGGTGACCGAGCCGGAGTCCGGCCGGTCCAGGCCCGCGGCGCACTGCAGCAGCGTGGACTTGCCGGAGCCGGAGGGGCCCATCACGGCGGTGAAGCTCCCGGCGGGCAGCGCCAGCGAGACCGCGTCGAGCGCGGTCACCGCCCCGTACCTCCTGGTGACCGAGTCGAGCCGGACGGCGTCGTGCGTCATGAAGTCCCCCTGGTGTGGAGCCGTGTGGGCCACCGCTGGCCGGTGCCGCCTCCACGAAACCCGGCGGGAGCGGTCCGGCGCAGTGCGGCGGGACCTACACCCGGGGTAGGGCCAGACCTACCCCGGGACCTCCGCCCACGCCCATGGCCGGGCCGGCGTCCGGGCTCCTACGGTGATCCCCATGCACCCATCGAACGTGTGGCAGGCCCTGGCCCGCCCCGGCTACCCGCTGTCGGCGTGGCCCTGGCGGTCGGCCGGTTACCTGCTCACCGGCGCGCTCACCGGGGCCGTCGTGCTCGTGGGGATCGTGCTGTCGGCGGTGGCGGGCGGTGTGCTCGCGCTCGCCCTGGTGGGGATCCCGCTGCTGCTCGCCACCGCTCTGGCGGGACTTCCGGTGGCGGCGGCGGAACGGCTGCGGCTGCGGCTGGTCGACGCCGAGCCGGCGCCCGACCCGCACGAGCCGCCCGCCGCGCCGGGGTTGCGGGCCTGGCTGTCGACGCGGCTGCGGGAGCGGGCCACCTGGCGGGAACTGGGGCACGCGCTGCTGTTCGCGGGGCTGCTGTGGCCGGTGGACGCCCTGGTGTTCACCGCCGGGCTGCTGCTGCCGCTGTCCGTGGTGCTCACACCGCTGCTGCTGCTCGTCTCGGGCGAGGCGAAAGTGCTCAAGCTGTGGCTGGTCACCGGCTGGCCGGCCGCCTTCGGGTGGGCCGTGCTGGGGCTGCTCCTGCTGGCCCTCGGCGGTTATCTGCTGGGGGTCGCGGCCGGGGCCCGGGCCGGTCTGACCCGGCTGCTCATCGCGCCGCGGGAGGCCGGTCTGGGGGCGCGGGTGGGGGAACTGACCCGGTCCCGGGCGCGGTTGGTGGACGCCTTCGAGGCGGAGCGGCGGCGCATCGAACGCGATCTGCACGACGGGGCCCAGCAGCGGCTCGTCGCCCTGACGATGACGCTCGGCCTGGCCCGCCTCGACGCCCCGCCCGGTCCCCTCGCCGACCAGCTGGCCACGGCGCACGAGCAGGCCGGCGCCGCCCTCGCGGAGCTGCGCGAGCTCATCCACGGCATCCACCCCCAGGTCCTCGCCGACTACGGCCTCGAAGCCGCCGTGGCCGACGCCGCCGACCGTTCGGCCGTGCCCGTGGACGTCGACCTGGACCTGCCCGGGCGGCTCCCCGCGGCCGTCGAGGCCACCGCCTACTTCGTGGTGTGCGAGGCGCTCGCCAACGTGGACCGGCACAGCGGGGCGAGCCGGGCGGAGATCAGCGGCGGGCACCGCGACGGCCGGCTGTCGCTGCGGATCCGCGACGACGGACACGGCGGCGCCCGGGCCGGGAAGGGCAGCGGGCTGACCGGACTCGCCGACCGGGTGTCGGTGCTCGATGGCAGACTCTCCCTGTCCAGTCCGCCCGGCGGACCGACCCTGCTGTGTGTGGAGATCCCCTGTGGCCCTGCGCGTTGACCGCCCGCTGCGGGTCGTCCTGGCCGAGGACAGCGTGCTGCTGCGGGACGGGCTCGTCGGGCTGCTCGGCCGCTGCGGGCACGAGGTCGCCGCCGCGGTGGGCGACGCCGAGGCCCTGGTCGCCGCCGTCGGGGAGCACGACCCGGACGTGGTCGTGACGGACGTGCGGATGCCGCCCGGCTTCCAGGACGAGGGCCTGCACGCGGCGGTGCGGCTGCGCGGTGAGCGGCCCACGCTGCCGGTGCTGGTCCTCAGCCAGTACGTGCAGCGCCGCTACGCCGCCGAGCTGCTCGACTCCGGCGACGGCACGGGCGTCGGCTACCTGCTGAAGGACCGGGTCGGCCAGGTCGAGGAGTTCGTCACGGCGCTCGGCGAGGTGGCCGACGGCGGCACGGTCGTCGACCCGGAGGTGGTCCGGCAGTTGCTGCGCCGCCGCCGCGACCCGCTGGAGCGGCTCAGCCCCCGCGAGCGGGAGGTGCTGGCGCTGATCGCCGAGGGCCGGTCGAACGGCGCGATCGCCCGCCGGCTGGTCGTCTCCGAGGCGGCCGTGGGCAAGCACGTCTCGGGCATCCTCACCAAGCTGGACCTGCCCCCGGCGGAGGACACCCACCGCCGGGTGCTGGCGGTGCTGGCGTACCTGCGCGCGTAGGGGCGGCCGGGAAGGGACCGGCCGCGTTGTGGAAAAACCGGCGACTTGGTTTCATTGCGTCGCCATTCGAAGCCCTGCAGGGGAGCCACGGGTGACCAAACAGGACCGGGCCGTGCGGACCCGTCGCGCGCTGATCCGTTCGGCGGCCGAGCACTTCGAGGCCCGCGGTTACGACCGGGCCAGCCTGGCGGAGATCAGCGCGGGGGCCGGCGTCAGCTCCGGCGCGCTGCACTTCCACTTCGACAACAAGGCCGCCGTGGCGGACGCCGTCGAGCAGGCCGCCGCCCGTGCCCTGCGCCGGGTGGCGCTCACGGGCCGCGGCGGCGACGCGTGCGCCCTGCAGCGGCTCGTGGACGTCACGCACCGGGTCGCCCGGCTGCTCCGCGCCGACGTCGTGGTCCGGGCGGGGCTGCGGCTCAACGCCGAGGCGGCCGCCGGGCGGGCGCGTGACCTGCGCCGGGAGTGGCGGGCGTGTGTGCACGACCTGCTGAAGGAGGCGGAGCGCGGCGGTGAACTGGCCGCCGGGGTGCCGCCGCACCGCACGGGTGCCGTCGTCCTCGCCGCCACCACCGGCATCGAGGTGCTGGCCCGCGAGGACCGCGGCTGGCTCGCCCGCCCGTCGCTCACCGAACTGTGGCACCTGCTCCTGCCCTGCGTGGCCGCACCGCACCTCGCCGGCGCCCTGGACCCGGCCGGGCGCGAACCGGACCGGCGGGCGCCGGGGACGGACCAGGCCCCGGCCCCGCAGGAGCCCGCTCCCGAGCCGCTGGCCCTGCGGTAGCGGCGCCCTCGACCGGCCTGCCACGCCCCGCTCCGGCGGACGGCCGGGCGGCGTCGGATGACCGGAACAAACCGGTTGCCAAGTATTTTTCGCGCCCGGATCGCACGATGGTCTCCCAGCCCCCGGGAACCGAGGAGCGACGCTCATGGCACGACCGGCCTGCCCCTTCCTGACGATCGACCCGTCCGGCCAGCACCTCTACGACGAGATAGCCCGGATCCGCGCCGAGGGCCCGGCCGTGGAGGTGGAACTCCCGGGCGGCGTACGGGCGTGGTGGATCAACGGCCTGGAGCTGAACAAACGGCTCCTGGCCGGACCGGAGACCAGCAAGGACGCCTACCGGCACTGGCCCGCCTGGATCAACGGGGACATCTCCCGCACCTGGCCGCTGGCCATCTGGGTCTCCGTGCGCAACATGGTCACCGCCTACGGCGACGACCACGGCCGGCTGCGCAAGCCGATGGCGGCCGCCTTCACCAAACGCCGCGTCGACGCGCTGCTGCCCCGCGTGCAGGAGATCGTCGACCGGGCCCTGGACGACCTGGAGCGGCTGCCGGAGGGTGAAGTCGTCGACCTGCGCGCGGCGTTCGCGGCGCCCGTGCCGCACGAGGTGGTGTGCGAACTGTTCGGCGTACCGCACGGCGAGGACGGCCCGCGCCGGGCCCTGTACCGCATCATCGGCCGCTTCTTCGACACGGCGATCTCCCTGGAGGACGCCCAGGCCAACGCGGTCGACCTCTACGCCACGCTGAGCGCCTTCCTGAGTCACAAGCGCGCGCACCCGGCCGACGACCTGACCACGGCCCTCATCGCCGCCCACGACGAAGGCAGCCTGAGCGAACAGGAGCTGATGGACAACCTCATCCTGCTGCTCACCGCGGGCTTCGAGACCACGGTCAACCTCATCGACAACACCGTGCACAGCCTGCTCGCCCACCCCGACCAGCTGGACCTGGTCCGCTCCGGCCGGGCGACCTGGGAGGACGCCCTGGAGGAGTCGCTGCGGTACGAGGCGCCGGGCGCCATGTCGGGCCTGCGCTACGCCGTGGAGGACATCGAGATCGAGCCGGATCTCGTCATCCCGAAGGGCGACCCCGTCGTCGTCTCCTTCGCCGGCGCCGGACGCGACCCGCAGCGGCACGGCCCGGACGCCGACCGGTTCGACATCACGCGCGCCACCAGCCGCGACCACGTGTCCTTCGGCCACGGCGTGCACCACTGCCTGGGCCGGCCCCTGGCGATGGCCGAGGCGACGGTGGCGCTGACGTCGCTGTTCGAGCGGTTCCCGCGCCTCGCCCTGGCCGATCCGGGGCGCCCGCCGCAGCGGCTGCGCTCGATCATCTCCACCGGCCACCGGGAGTTGCCGGTGCTGCTGCACGGCCCGCGGACGGGCCCGCGCCCGGAGGAGGCGGAGGCGGTCAGGAAGCTGTCCGGCCTGCGAGGAACGAGCGGTACCAGGGTGCCGAGCGCCTGAATCCGGCCGCGAACCCGTCCCCGGGCGAGCAGTCGAGGTCCTTCCAGAACCCGTCGTCCACGAACCAGTGGTCGACCGTGAGCATGGCGAGGTGGTGCAGGGCGCGCGGTGAACCGGCGGCCCGGTCCAGGGCGGTGGCGACGTCCACCGCCGCACCGCCGCCGGGCACCCCCAGCTCCTCGTGCACGGCCCCGAGCAGTTCGGTGACGGGCACCGGCTCGGGGTGGCCGACGTAGTGCACGCCGCCGCCGTGCTCCGGGGACAGCGCCGCGGCCACCACCGCGCGGCCCAGGGTGGAGACGTCGATCATCGACTGCAGCGCCGTGCAGCCGGTCACCGTCGCGGACAACTCGCCCAGCAGCCACGCCACTCCGGGGACGACCCAGCGGTCGCCCTCGCCGTACACGAGGTGCGGGCGCAGCACCAGGCCACCCGCGTCGAGCACGTGCCGATCGGCGGCGGCCCGGGTGCGGCTGGTGGCCGACGCGGGCGCGATCGGGGCCTGACCGGGGCGTACGCCGCGGAAGGGGCCCCGGCCGTGGACGGCGGCCGTGCTCACGTACACGATCCGGCGCACTCCGGCGCGCACGGCCTCCTCGACCAGGGCCCGGGTGCCGTGGTCGTTGACGGCCTCGACGGTGGCGTCGTCGCCGCCGATCCGGGAGGCGCAGTGCACCAGCACGTCGACGCCGGCGCAGGCACCGCGCAGGGAGGACGGGTCGGCCAGGTCGCCGCGGACGGCGTCGGGGTCGTGCGCGCCCTGCCGGGACAGCGGCCGTACGCGCACACCCGGGCGCCGGCGGGCCGCGTCCGCCACCCGGCTGCCGACGAAGCCGCTCGCACCGGTGAGGAGGAAGGTGACCGTCATGACAGGGGCCGTGCCGGCCCGGGCCGCGCGGAGGTGAGGGTGGCCGTGAAGACCGGCTCGCCGTCCTGCCGCCCGGACACCCGGACGGTCACCTCCTCGGGGTTGTCCTCGAGCACCTCGGTCTCCAGCAGGCAGGGGCTGTGCAGTTCGGCGTAGCGGGCGAAGGTGGCCGACATCGCGCGCGGCAGGAAGGGGTGCAGGCCGGAGGCGGCGGTCGCGGCCTGGCGGGCCGCCTCGAACAGGAGCATGCCGGGGACGTGGTCGTTGGACCGGGGGAAGAGGACGGGGTGGCCGGTGTCCACGCGCAGCCGCCAGACGCCGGGCCGGTCGCCGGGCGCGAGGACGACGTCCTCGGCGCGGCTGCGGCCGGCGAGCCCGGGAGCGACGCCCGGCAGCAGCGGCACGGGCGTGTCCATGGCGGCCAGCTGCCGCCCGCGCAGGCGCCGGTAGGCGAGCGGTGAGGTGCAGCCGGTGCTGCCGGTGCCGCGGGCGACGAACCGGCCCGCGCGGCGGAACTCCATCGTGGTCCGCATCCCGGCCAGGCCGCGGCCACGGCGGCGTATCTCGGAGCAGACGACGTCGACGACGACCGGCTCGGCGGCCTCCGCCAGGGGCAGCGCGGCCGGGTCGGTGTGGACGGTGAGGTCCCACATGACGAAATGGGTGTCGGCGGGGGCCCCGAACTCGGCGTGCGCGAGCACCATCGCCGCCTGCCGCAACGTTTCGCCCACGATCATCGGGTCCTGGTGGGCCGCGTCCACGGGGCCGAAGAAGGGGTGGGCGGCCGGCCAGTGCGCGGTGAAGCGGAAGCGGGTGTCGGAGATTCGGGTCCACCCGGTGGGGAAGACGTCGGTGTCGGCGGTGCGGTGGGCGAGTTCCTTCGTGACGGTCCGGTGTGGCGCGTTCTCGACGACCGGCGCGGCCGCGTTTGCCCAGCGGTCCGCTCGTCGGGTCTGATCGTCCGTGAGTGCGCTCGAAGGTCCTGTCCGCGGCATGAGAACCCCCGCTCATCGGCTGCCCGGCTGTGGTCGGCGTTTGACTAAGATACGGACGAGCCGGTTTTTTTCAAAGGGAAGACCAAGCCGCCGCAACAGGCTCTCGCGCCCTCGCCACACTGCGAGTTGACAAGGATCGACGGAGATCAGGAGGCACCCGATGGCGCGACAGGAGCGCGCGATCCGCACTCGGCGGACCATCCTGGAGGCGGCCGCGGCCGTCTTCGACGAACGCGGCTACACCTCGGCGACCATCGGCGAGATCCTGGACCGGGCGGGCGTCACCAAGGGCGCGCTGTACTTCCACTTCGGCTCCAAGGAGGAGCTGGCGATCGGGGTGTTCGAGGAACAGCTCGCGATCACGCTCCCGCCGCAGTCCAGCAAGCTCCAGGAACTCGTCGACTCCGGGCTGGTGCTGGCCCGCCGGCTGCGGTCCGAGCCGCTGGTGCGCGCCAGCGTGGGGCTCGCCCTGGACCAGGGCGCCATGGACCTCGACCGCACACCGGCCTTCCAGATGTGGATCGACCAGAACGTGCAGCGGCTGGGCGAGGCGAAGGCCCAGGGCGAACTGCTGCCGCACGTGGACGTGGCGGAGACGGCGGAGCTGCTGGTCGGCAGCTTCTCCGGGGTGCAGCTGCTGTCCCAGCTGCGCTGCCAGCGGCAGGACCTGGAGCGCCGTGTCGTGGTGATGTTCGAGCACTTCCTGCCGAGCATCGCCGTCCCCGCGATGCTGGCCCGCCTCGACATCTCGGAGAACCGCGCGGAGCGGGTGCTGGCGCAGGGGTGGGTGACGGAGGACCCGGTCTCGGAGCGGGGGCCGGGTGCGGGTGCGGGCGGGGGTTCGGTGCGGACGCCCGGTGCGGGTTCGGGCGGGGCTTCGGAGGGGGAGCGGGTGGCCGGGGGGCCGGAGGGGGTCGTGCCGGTGGAGGCGCCTTCCGGGGCGTAGGCGGAGGTCGGCCGGGCCGGGGGAATTCGGCGGCGGGCCGTTGGGCCGGGTGCTCCGGCGGTGGGCCGTTGGGCGGGGTGGGGGACGTGCCCGGTGGTGGGTGGTCCGGCGGAGTGCGGGCCGTGCTCGGCGGTGGGTGGTCCGGCGGGGTGCGGGCGGCGGTGGCGCGGCCGGTGGTGCGCGTGACGGGGCGGGCGGGGGCGCCGTGGGTGGGCGCGGGAGTTGTCCACAGTCGTGGAGTTGTCCACAGGGTCTGACGCGTCGCGGCCGCCGGTTGTACCGTCGGCACGAGTTGATGTTCGTGCGCGTGCGGGGGAGGCGGGGCCGGGATGACCGGAACGGCGGCGGGGAAGAGCGACGGGGACGACACGGGCAGGGGCGGCGGGGACGGGACGGCGCCCCGGCTGCCCCGGGTGCGCGGCTTCGCGGAGTGGCCCTCCGCGGGCTCGCCCAAGGAGGACGGCAAGGCCCTGCGCGAGCGCGTCCCGCGCAGCGCGCACGCCGCGTTCGAGCCGGACCCCTCCCGGCCCGACGCGCTGAGCGCGGTCGAGGAGTCGGGCCGCGGCCGGCTCCCCGAGCTGACGCCCCTGCGGGTGGGCCGCATGGCCGCCACCCCGTTCACGTTCCTGCGCGGCGCGGCCGGCCTCATGGCCCACGACCTGGCGCGCACCCCCATGACCCGGATCGGGGCCCAGATCTGCGGCGACGCCCACGCGGCCAACTTCGGCCTGTACGGCGACGCGCGCGGCGGCCTGGTCATCGACCTGAACGACTTCGACGAGACGGTGCACGGCCCCTGGGAATGGGACCTCAAGCGCCTGACGACCTCCCTGGTGCTGGCCGGCCGTGAGGCGGGCGCGGACGAGGACACCTGCCGCAAGGCGGCCCACGACGCGGCGGGCGCCTACCGCCGCACGATGCGGCTGCTGGCCAAGCTCCCGGTCCTGGACGCGTGGAACGCCATCGCGGACGAGGAGCTCGTCTCCCACACGGACGCCCACGACCTGCTCGGCACGCTGGAGCGGGTCTCGGACAAGGCCCGTCTCAACACCAGCGGGCGCTTCGCGGCCAAGTCGACCGAGGCCACGGAGGACGGCGGACGCCGTTTCGTCGACGCCCCGCCGGTGCTGCGCCGCGTCCCGGACGAGGAGGCCGCGGCGGTGGCGGCGTCCCTGGAGGAGTACCGGGAGACCCTGCCGGAGGACCGCCTGCCCCTGCTCGCCCGGTACGCGGTGCACGACGTGGCGTTCCGCGTCGTCGGCACCGGCAGCGTCGGCACCCGGTCCTACGTCGTGCTGCTCCTGGACCACCGGGGGGAGCCGCTGGTGCTCCAGGTGAAGGAGGCGCGCGCCTCGGCGCTGGTGCCGCATCTGGTGACGGCCGGCTTCGAACCGCCCGAGGCAGGTCACGAGGGCCGCCGGGTCGTGCTCGGCCAGAAGCGCATGCAGGTCGTCAGCGACAACCTGCTCGGCTGGACGACGGTCGACGGACGCCCCTTCCAGGTGCGCCAGTTCCGCAACCGCAAGGGCAGCGTCGACCCGGCCGCCCTGGCCGCCGACCAGCTCGACGACTACGGCCGGATGACCGGCGCCCTCCTGGCCCGGGCCCACGCCCACAGCGCCGACCCGCGGCTCATCGCCGGGTACTGCGGGAAGAACGAGGAACTCGACGAGGCGATGGCGGCCTTCGCGGTGGCCTACGCCGACCGCACGGAGGCGGACCACGCGGACCTGGTGGCGGCGGTGCGCGCGGGGAAGGTCGCGGCGGAGACGGGCGTGTGACGTGCGAGGGAGACGGGCGTGAGGCGCGGCTGCCACGGGTGTGAGGTGCGGCCGCCACGGGCGTGACGTGCGGCAGGTACGGGCGTGGCGTGCGGTGGAGAAGGGCGTGGCGGTGGAGACGGGCGTGTGACGCTGGTGGAGACCGGCGTGCCGGGCGGCGGAGACCGGCGTGGGACGGCGGCGGGCGGGCGCGCGGGCCCGGCCCGGTCGTGGCCTAGGCTGGTCGGGTGACGACCCCGGAAGCTGAGCAGGGTGGTGGCGGCGCCGGTGAGGAACAGGTGACGCCCGAGGACGAGGCGGCGCGCCCCGAGGCGCGGCTGGAGCGGGCCGTACGGGCCGCCGAGCAGGCGCTGATCGAGTACGAGATCGCGGTGGAGACCTTCCGCGTCGAGGTCGAGAACTTCTCCCGGCTCCACGAACAGAAGCTCGGTCCGCTCTACGCCCGGCTCGAGGAGCTGGACGCCCGGATCCTGGAGGCCCGGGCCGCCCGCAGCGGTGACCCGGAGGACCACCGCCGGGCGCAGGAGGCCCGTGCCCGGCTCGCGCCCATCCCGGGCGTGGAGGAGCTGCTGCACGGCTGGATGGACGACAGCGGCCTGTTCCCGGAGGCCGTGGCGATGCTCACGGACCAGGCGGTCCGGCCCCCGCAGCGCGTGCGGCCCAGCGAGGAGGCCCGCAAGCTCTACCGCGACCTCGCCCGCAAGGCCCACCCGGACCTGGCGCAGGAGGAGAAGGAGCGCGAGCGGCGCGAGGAGTTCATCACCCGGGTCAACGCCGCCTACGCCCGCGGCGACGAGGCGGAGCTGCGCGAGCTCGCCGAGGAATGGGCCAGGGGACCCGAGCTGCACCGGGGCCCGAGCCGTGCCGAGGAGCTGTACGCCCGCCTCGAATGGCTCGCCCAGCGCAAGGAACTGCTCGCCGTGCTCGCCAAGGAGCTGGAGGACAGCGCCATAGGCCACATGCTCCAGCTGGCCCCGGACGACCCGGACCGCCTCCTGGACGAGATCGGGCAGCAGTTGCGCACGCAGGTCGGTGAGCGGGAGTCGGAGCTGGCCGCGCTGCTCGGCGAGGGCACGGGCTGATCGGCGTCCCGGCCGCCCTGGCCGTCCCGGCCGTCCCGGGGCGGGTTCGGGTAGCGTCGGACGCATGAGTTTTGGAGCTGGTGTGCCCACCGTCGCGGTCGCGGACCTCAAGGACGGCGACTTCCTGCTGGACGTCCGGGAGGACGACGAGTGGAAGGCGGGTCATGCCGAGGGTGCGCTGCACATCCCCATCAGCGAGTTCGTCGCCCGGTACGGCGAGCTGACCGAGGCGGCGCCGCAGGACGGCCGGGTGCACGTGATCTGCCGCTCCGGCGGCCGTTCCGCCCAGGTCACCATGTACCTGGCCCAGCAGGGCGTCGACGCCGTGAACGTCGAGGGCGGCATGCAGGTGTGGGAGGCGGCGGGCCGCCCCGTGGTGACCGACGACGGGCAGCCCGGGTTCGTCCTCTAGGCCTGCCGTTCCGCCTGCACAGCGCCCGCTCCCCGAGCGCCGGCGCGCACGTCCGCTCGGCGAGGACGACGCCCTCGCGCCCGCGGGTTCCAGGAGAGGGGAACGGGCGTACGGCGGGCGCCGTAGGGTGTCCCTCCTGGACGGCCGGCGGGGGTGCCCCGTGGACAGCCTGCGGGGTCTGCCGAGCGGTCCGCACCGTGGCCGTCGCCACAGGGGGCTGTGCCGGGGTGGGCGGCCTGAGTACCGTGCCGGTGCCGGGATCGCGCAGGGGTGCGCGCCCGGTGCGACGCCCTCGCGGCCGGGCGGACGGAACGACGGACCGGGATCGTGGAACGGGGCGGAGTGGACGCGTACGACGAGGGCTCGACCGCCCGGACCGGCCCGGGCGTGCCGGCCCAGCCGGGGTCGTCCGGGGAGTCCGAGGCGTCGACGGAGTCCGAGACGTCGGCGGCGTCCGAGGTGCCTACGGAGTCCGAGGTGTCGCCGACGTCCGAGGTGTCTACGAAGTCCGGGGTGTCGGCGGCGTCGGCGGGGTCGGCTTCGTCGGGGCCTCGACCGACCCTGGGGCCGCTCCCCGCCCCGCGTGCACACGTCGAGGGCGGCCCGTCCCCCCTTCCCGGCCCGTCCCCCCTGCCCGGCCCGCCTCCCGTGCCCGGCCCGCCCGGTGAGGCCCGGGGCGGTGTCGCCGTGCTGGCCCTGCCGTACCGGATCGTCGTGGCGCTGGCCCTCGCGGTCGTCGCGGTCGGGGTCTGTGTGCACCTCGGGATGACGTTCCTGCACGTGGCGCCGGCGAACACCGTCACCCGGGAGCACGGCGAGGCCGTGGACGAGTGGATCTACCCGGAGTTCGAGCAGAACTGGAAGCTCTTCGCCCCCAATCCGCTGCAGCAGAACATCTCCGTGCAGGTCAGGGCCTCGGTGCGCGGGGCGGACGGCATGACCGTGACCACCGGCTGGTACGACCTGTCCGCCGAGGACGGCCGGGCGATCGACGGCAACCCGCTGCCCAGCCACACCCAGCAGAACGAGCTGCGCCGCGCGTGGGACTTCTACGTCGCCACCCACTACGCCCGGAACCGCCCCGTGGGCCTGCGCGGCGCGCTCTCGGAGGCGTATCTGCGCCGGATCGCGGTGCTGCGCCTGGACCGCAACGACGCGGTTCGGGCCACGACGGGCGGTGGCGGAGTCGTGGAGCGGGTGCAGATGCGCTCGCGCACCAGCAACGTGCCCCCGCCCGAGTGGAGCCGCGAGAAGGTCGCCACGACGCCCTCCTACCGTGAGCTGCCCTGGTGGGACGTGCCGCGCGACGAGGCTGTGGGAGGCGTGCGGTGAACCGCTTCTTGCTGGCCGTCTCGCGCGGCATCGCCCGGGTCACCGGGGCGGCCCTCGGCCCCCACCAGACCGCCGTCGTCCGCATCGGCTTCAGCGCCACCTGGCTGCTGTTCCTGCTCCGCGAGATCCCCCACCGCCAGGAGCTCTACGGCCCCGACGGGCCCTGGAGCCGGGACCTGGCCGAGCAGCTGATCGGCTCGAACGGCGCCTTCACCGCCCTGCTGTGGTTCGACGGCCGTGTCTGGTTCGAGGTCGTCTACGCGCTGGCCATCCTCACCAGCGCCCTGCTGCTGCTGGGCTGGCGCACCCGCACCATGTCGGTGCTGTTCATGGTCGGCGTGCTGTCGCTGCAGAACCGCAGCGTCTTCATGGGCGACGGCGGCGACAACGTGCTGCACCTGATGTCGATCTACCTGGTGTTCACGCGCTGCGCCCGGGTGTGGTCGCTGGACGCCCGGCGTGCCGCGCGGGACCGGGCGGCACGCGGGCGCGGCGAGCGGGTCACCGACCGGACGGGACCGGCCCTGTGGGGCGTCCTCGGGTGCGTGCTGCTCGCGGTGACCCTGGCCGGCCGGATGCAGGGCGACTGGCTCATCCCGGCCCTGCTGTGGACCGTGTGGGCGGCGCAGGCCCTGTGGTGGCTGGCCGGCCGCCGCGCCGGCTCGGGCGAGCCGCGGATCGTGCTCGACGTCGTCGCCGACGTCGTGCACAACGGCGCCCTGCTCGTGATCATGGCCGAGGCGTGCCTGATCTACGCGACGGCCGGCTGGTACAAGATCCAGGGGTCCCGCTGGCAGGACGGCACCGCCGTCTACTACCCGCTCCACCTGGAGTCCTTCTCGCCCTGGCCCGCCCTCGCCGATCTGCTGTCCGCCAGCGGCACGCTCGTGATGCTCGTGACCTACGGGACGGTCCTGGTCCAGGTCGCGTTCCCGTTCACGCTGCTCAACCGGCGGGTGAAGAACGTCCTGCTGGCCGTCATGATCGTCGAGCACGCCGCGATCGCGGTCGTTCTCGGTCTGCCGTTCTTCTCGCTCGCGATGATCGCGGTGGACGCGGTGTTCCTGCCGACGGCGTTCCTGCGCCGTCTGGGCGCCGGGGCGGCTCGCGTGCGGGACCGCCTCCCGCGCCGGCGCGCCGAGCGCCCCCGGGTGCCCGGACAGCGCGGCCACGAGAGCGCCGAGGCCACGCACGTAGGCTTCGGGGCATGACCGACCCCGTCGCCGACTGGCACCGGCTCGCCGCCACCACCGTCCTGCTCGACGGCTTCCACGCCCTCAAGCACGCGGTGCGGTTCGGCGCCGAGGTGCCGGTGGCGGTCACCGCCGACCGGGCCGCCGCGCTCGCCCTGGCGGACGAGCTGGCCCCGGACGTGCGGGACGCGCTGGACGCGCTGCTGACGGAGGTCCCGCACGGGACGTACACCTCGCTCGTGCCGCGCCCGCACCCGACGGCCGTGGCGGCCCTGGCGGTCCGTCCCTCGCGGGAGTCCCACCTGGAGCGGCTGGCGCACGCCCCGCGCACGGCCCCGGTCGTGGTGCTGGACAACCCGCGCAACCTCGGCAACGCGGGCGCGGTGATCCGCCTCGCGGCCGGTTTCGGGGCGACCGGCGTGGTGACGACCGGCACGGTCGACCCCTGGCATCCGACGGTCGTGCGCGGCGGCGCGGGCCTGCACTTCGCGACGGCGGTGGAACGCCTGACCGTCGGCGAACTGCCCTCGGGACCCCTGTTCGCCCTCGAGCCGGAGGGCGACGACATCCGGGGCGTCGCGCTGCCGGACGACGCCGTCCTGGCGTTCGGCTCGGAGCGCACCGGCTTGTCACCCGAGCTGCGCGCGCGTGCCGACCACCTGCTGTCCCTGCCGATGCGCCCCCAGGTCAGCAGCTACAACCTGGCGACGAGCGTGGCGATGACGCTCTACCACTGGAGCCTGGCAGCGCCCCGTTAGGGGCGCGGGGAACGGCGCGGACGACCACGGACGGCCCGCGGCCGCACAGCGACCCGCACCCCGCACCCCGCACCCCGCACCCCGCATCCCGGGCCGTCAGGCCTCCCTGCGGACCTCGACCACGCGGAAGCGGTTCGCGACGAACGCGCCGTCGCACAGCGCCGCGCTGGCCGCCGGGTTGCCGCCCGAGCCGTGGAAGTCGGAGAACGCGGCCGTCTGGTTCACGTACACCCCGCCGGTCAGGTTCAGCGACAGCTGCGCCGCCTCCTCCAGGCAGACCTCCTGCACGGCCTGCTCGACCTCGGGGTCGGTGGTGTACGCGCCGACCGTCATCGCGCCCTTCTCGCGGATGGTGCGGCCCAGCAGCTCCACCGCGTCCGTGACCGAGTCGACCGCGACGGCGAAGGACACCGGCCCGAAGCACTCGCTCATGTAGGCGGCCTCGGCGTCCGGCTTGGCCCCGTCCAGCTTCACGATGACCGGCGAGCGCACGACCGCCCCCGGGAAGTCCGGGTTGGTGATCTCGCGGGAGGCCAGGGCGACTTCGCCGAGCCCGGCCGCGGCCTCCAGCCGGGCCTTCACGTCCGGGTTGACGATCGCGCCGAGCAGGGCGTTGGCCCGGGCGTCGTCGCCCAGGAGCCCGTCCACCGCGCGGGCGAGATCGGCGACCACCTCGTCGTAGGACTTGGGGCCCTGGTCCGTCGAGATGCCCTCGCGCGGGATCAGCAGGTTCTGCGGGGTCGTGCACATCTGGCCGCTGTACAGGGACAGCGAGAACGCCAGGTTGGAGAGCATGCCCTTGTAGTCCGCCGTGGAGTGCACGACGACCGTGTTGACGCCGGCCTTCTCCGTGTAGACCTGCGCCTGGCGGGCGTTGGCCTCCAGCCAGTCGCCGAACTCCGTCGAGCCCGTGTAGTCGATGATCCGGATCTCGGGGCGCAGCGCGAGCGTCTTGGCGATGCCCTCGCCGGGGCGCTCGGCGGCCAGCGCGACCAGGTTCGGGTCGAAGCCGGTCTCGGCCAGCACCTCGCGGGCCACCTGCACGGTGAGGGCGAGCGGCAGCACCGCGCGCGGGTGGGGCTTGACCAGGACCGCGTTGCCCGTGGCGAGGGAGGCGAACAGGCCCGGGTAGCCGTTCCACGTCGGGAACGTGTTGCAGCCGATCATCAGGGCGATGCCGCGCGGGACCGGCGTGAACTGCTTGGTCATCGCCAGCGGGTCGCGCTTGCCCTGCGGCTTGGTCCACTCGGCGTTGTCGGGCGTGCGCACCTGCTCCACGTACGCGTACGCCACCGCCTCCAGGCCGCGGTCCTGCGCGTGCGGCCCGCCGGCCTGGAACGCCATCATGAACGCCTGGCCGGAGGTGTGCATGACCGCGTGGGCGAACTCGTGCGTCCGGTCGCTGATGCGCTTGAGGATCTCCAGGCAGACCACCGCGCGCTGCTCGGCGCCCGCGTCCCGCCAGGCCCGCTGCCCGGCCTTCATGGCGGGCAGCAGCACGTCGAGGTCCGCGTGCGGGTATGTCACGCCCAGGTCGATGCCGTACGGGGACGTCTCACCGCCCACCCAGTCGTCCGTCCCGGGCTGGCCGAGGTCGAGGCGGCTGCCGAGCAGAGCGTCGAAGGCGGCCTTGCCCGCCGCCGCGTCCAGGCTGCCGTTCTCCCCGTAGGCCTTGGGGTGCTCGGGGTGCGGGGACCAGTACGCGCGCGTGCGGATCGCTTCCAGCGCCTGGTCGAGGGTGGACCGGTGCCGGGCGATCAGCTCGTGCGCCGAGAGTGCGGCGGTCATGGGTGACCAACTCCTCGTCTCAAGAACTCTTCGTCGAGTTCATGACCTGGGCAGAAACCTGGGCAGGAACACTCGGACAGAGCTAGAGTAACCGAACGATCGGTCGGTTCAAGGGGGTCCGCCGCATCTGTGGAAAACCCCGTGCGGGAGGATCGCGCACATGACAGCACTGGACCTCAGCAGCCCCGTGGCCGTCGTCGGCACCGGCACCATGGGCCAGGGAATCGCCCAGGTCGCGCTGGTCGCGGGCCATCCGGTACGGCTGTACGACGCCCTCCCGGGGCGGGCGCGGCAGGCGGCCGACGCGATCGGGGCCCGCCTCGACCGGCTCGTCGAGAAGGAGCGGCTCAGCGCCGCCGACCGGGACGCCGCCCGCGCCCGTCTGCTGCCCGCCGAGACCCTCGCCGAGCTGGCCGACTGCTCCCTGGTCGTCGAGGCCGTCCTGGAGCGGCTGGACGTCAAGCAGGAGCTGTTCCGCGAGCTGGAGGACATCGTCGGCGAGGACTGCCTGCTCGCCACCAACACCTCCTCCCTGTCCGTCACCGCCATCGGCGGCGCCCTGCGCGTCCCCGGCCGCTTCGTCGGCCTGCACTTCTTCAACCCCGCTCCGCTGCTGCCGCTGGTGGAGGTCGTCTCCGGCTTCGCCACCGACGTCACCTACGCCACGCGCGCGTACGAGACCGCCCGCGCCTGGGGCAAGACCCCGGTCGCTTGCGCGGACACCCCCGGCTTCATCGTCAACCGCATCGCCCGGCCCTTCTACGCCGAGGCCTTCGCCGTGTACGAGGCACAGGGCGCCGACCCGGCCACCATCGACGCCGTGCTGCGCGAGTCGGGCGGCTTCCGGATGGGCGCGTTCGAGCTGACCGACCTGATCGGCCAGGACGTCAACGAGTCCGTCACGCGGTCGGTCTGGGAGTCGTTCTTCCACGACGTGCGCTTCACCCCCTCCCTCGCCCAGCGCCGCTTGGTCGAGTCGGGCCGGCTGGGCCGCAAGACCGGCCACGGCTGGTACGACCACCGGGACGGCGCCGAGCGGCCCGAGCCGGACACGGCGGAGCGGCGGCAGCCGCCCGCCCACGTGGTCGCCGAGGGTGACCTCGGGCCGGCCGCGGACCTGCTCGCGCTGATCCGCGAGGCGGGGATCCAGGTCCGCCAGGAGGACGAGGACAACGGCACCCGCCTGGTGCTGCCGAGCGGCGGGCAGCTGGCCCTCGCCGACGGGCAGACCTCCGTGGAGTTCCGGGACGTCGTCTACTTCGACCTGGCCCTGGACTACCGCACGGCGACCCGGATCGCCCTGTCCGCATCCCAGGACACCGCCCCGCAGACCCTCGCCGAGGCGATCGGCCTCTTCCAGGCGCTCGGCAAGAAGGTCACCGTCATCGGCGACGTCCCCGGCATGATCGTCGCGCGCACGGTCGCCCGGATCATCGACCTCGCGCACGACGCGGTCGCCAAGGGCGTCGCCACCGAGGAGGACATCGACACGGCGATGCGCCTCGGGGTCAACTACCCTCTGGGTCCCTTCGAGTGGAGCCGCAGGCTCGGCCGCTCCTGGGCGTACGCGCTCCTGGACGACCTGCACCTGCGCGACCCCTCGGGGCGCTACGCGCCGTCCCTCGCGCTCTACCGCCACGCCCACGCCTCCGACCCGCGGGAGGGCAACGCCTCATGACCACCGCCAAGCGCGACACCTACACCCCGGACACGCTGCTGTCCGTCGCCGTCCGGGTGTTCAACGAGCGCGGCTACGACGGCACCTCCATGGAGCACCTGTCCAAGGCGGCCGGCATCTCCAAGTCCTCGATCTACCACCACGTCACCGGCAAGGAGGAGCTGCTGCGCCGGGCCGTGAGCCGCGCCCTGGACGGCCTGTTCGGGATCCTCGACGAGGAGCCCGCGCGCGTGGGGCGGGCCGCCGAGCGCCTGGAGTACGTCGTGCGGCGCATGGTCGAGGTGCTGATAGCCGAACTGCCCTATGTGACGCTGCTGCTGCGCGTGCGCGGCAACACCGGCACCGAGCGGTGGGCCCTGGACCGGCGCCGCGACTTCGACCACCGGGTCGCCGACCTGCTCAAGGCGGCGGCGGCCGACGGGGACGTGCGCGGCGACGTGGAGGTGCGGCTGGTGACCCGGCTGGTCTTCGGGATGATCAACTCGATCGTCGAGTGGTACCGGCCGGACGGGCGCGGGATGAACGAGCGCGAGGTGGCCGACGCGGTGGTGCAGCTGGCCTTCGGCGGGCTCCGCAGGAGCGGCTGAGGCCGGCGGGAGCGGCTGAGGCCGGCGGGGCCCGGCTGAGGGCGGCGGGGAGCGGCCAAGGAGGGCGGGCGCGGCTCGGCTCAGCCCTGCGGCTCCAGGTCCTCCTCCTCGAAGACCAGCAGCGTGCGCGTGCTGAGCACCTCCGGGATCGCCTGGAGCCGGGTCAGCACCAGTTCGCGCAGCGACCGGTTGTCGGACACGTGCACCAGCAGCAGCACGTCGAAGTCCCCGCCCACCAGGGCGATGTGGGAGGCGCCCGGCAGCTGTCTGAGCTGCTCGCGCACCGTGCGCCAGGAGTTCTGCACGATCTTCAGGGTGATGTACGCGGACGTGCCCTGCCCCGCCCGCTCGTGGTCGACCCGGGCGCCGAAGCCGCGGATCACGCCGTCCTCGACGAGCCGGTTGATGCGGGCGTAGGCGTTGGCGCGCGAGACGTGGACGCGCTCGGCCACGGACCGTATCGAGGCGCGGCCGTCCGCCTGGAGCATGCGCAGGATGTCCTGGTCGACGGCGTCCAGCGGCCGGGCCGGCGGCAGCGCGCCGCTGTCGTCCGGACTCTCGGCCATTTGTTCAGCTGCCACCCGCGCCACCCTCCCCGCCATGGACGTCCTGCGTCCATCTCAGGCTGTGGAGAACCGTTTGTCCACAGCCTGAGGCCACCCGTAGCCAAAATGTGCCGACGACCGAACAATCGGTAGGTGAGGCGCATCACAGCCGACGTGCCTCCAAGCCGCTCCCACGAGGAGGTGCCGTCATGACGGTCATGGAGCAGCGGGGCGCGTACCGGCCGACCCCGCCGCCCGCCTGGCAGCCGCGTACCGACCCCGCACCGCTGCTGCCCGACGCCGAGCCGTACCGCGTCCTGGGCACCGAGGCGGCCGCCGAGGCCGACCCGGAGCTGCTGCGGACGCTGTACGCCCAGCTGGTCCGCGGCCGCCGCTACAACGCGCAGGCCACCGCCCTCACCAAGCAGGGCCGCCTCGCCGTGTACCCCTCCACCACCGGGCAGGAGGCCTGCGAGGTCGCCGCCGCGATGGTGCTCCAGGAGCAGGACTGGCTCTTCCCGAGCTACCGCGACACCCTCGCCGTGGTCGCCCGCGGCGTGGAGCCGGCCCAGGCGCTCACGCTGCTGCGCGGCGACTGGCACACCGGCTACGACCCCTACGAGCACCGGGTCGCGCCCCTGTCGACCCCGCTGGCCACGCAGCTGCCGCACGCCGTGGGCCTCGCGCACGCCGCCCGCCTCAAGGGCGACGATGTGGTCGCGCTGGCCATGGTCGGCGACGGCGGCACCAGCGAGGGCGACTTCCACGAGGCGCTGAACTTCGCCGCCGTCTGGCAGGCCCCGGTCGTCTTCCTCGTGCAGAACAACGGCTTCGCGATCTCCGTGCCGCTCGCCAAGCAGACCGCGGCCCCGTCGCTGGCCCACAAGGCCGTCGGCTACGGCATGCCCGGCCGCCTGGTCGACGGCAACGACGCGGCGGCCGTCCACGAGGTGCTCTCCGACGCCGTGGCCCACGCCCGCGCGGGCGGCGGCCCGACCCTCGTCGAGGCGATCACCTACCGCATGGACGCGCACACCAACGCCGACGACGCGACCCGCTACCGGGGCGACGCCGAGGTCGAGGCCTGGCGCGCGCACGACCCGATCGCGCTGCTGGAGCGCGAGCTGACCGCGCGCGGCCTGCTCGACGAGGCCGGCATCGAGGCCGCCCGCCAGGACGCCGAGACCATGGCCGCCGCCTTGCGCGAGCAGATGAACCAGGACCCGGTCCTCGACCCGATGGACCTGTTCACCCACGTCTACGCCGAGCCCACGCCCCAGCTGCTGGAGCAGCGCGAGCAGCTGCGGGCCGAGCTGGAGGCCGAGGCCGAGCCGGAGGAGGGCACGCACCGATGACCACCGTCGCCGTCAAGCCGGCCACCATGGCGCAGGCCCTCACGCGCGCGTTGCGCGACGCGATGGCCGCCGACCCCGCCGTGCACGTCATGGGCGAGGACGTCGGCACCCTGGGCGGCGTCTTCCGCGTCACCGACGGACTCGCCAAGGAGTTCGGCGACGACCGTTGCACGGACACCCCGCTGGCCGAGGCGGGCATCCTCGGCACGGCCGTCGGCATGGCCATGTACGGCCTGCGCCCGGTCGTGGAGATGCAGTTCGACGCGTTCGCCTACCCGGCGTTCGAGCAGCTCGTCTCGCACGTGGCCAAGATGCGCAACCGCACCCGCGGCGCGATGCCCCTGCCGCTCACCATCCGCGTCCCCTACGGCGGCGGGATCGGCGGCGTCGAGCACCACAGCGACTCCTCCGAGGCGTACTACATGGCGACTCCGGGGCTCCATGTCGTCACGCCCGCGACCGTCGCCGACGCCTACGGGCTGCTGCGCGCCGCCATCGCCTCCGACGACCCGGTCGTCTTCCTGGAGCCCAAGCGGCTGTACTGGTCGAAGGACTCCTGGAACCCGGAGGAGCCCGCGCCCGTTGAACCCATCGGCCGCGCGGTGGTGCGGCGCTCGGGCCGGAGCGCCACGCTCATCACGTACGGGCCGTCCGTACCCGTCTGCATGGAGGCGGCCGAGGCGGCCCGGGCCGAGGGCTGGGACCTCGAAGTCGTCGATCTGCGCTCCCTGGTGCCGTTCGACGACGAGACGGTGTGCGCCTCGGTGCGGCGGACGGGACGCGCGGTCGTGGTCCACGAGTCGGGCTCCTTCGGGGGCCCGGGCGGGGAGATCGCGGCCCGGGTCACGGAGCGTTGCTTCCACCATCTGGAGGCGCCGGTGCTGCGCGTGGCCGGCTTCGACGTCCCGTACCCGCCGCCGATGCTGGAGCGCCACCACCTGCCCGGTGTGGACCGGATCCTGGACGCCGTGGGGCGCCTGCAGTGGGAGGCCGAGAGCTGATGGCACAAGTGCTGGAGTTCAAGCTGCCCGACCTCGGAGAGGGGCTCACCGAGGCGGAGATCGTGCGCTGGCTGGTCGAGGTCGGCGACGTGGTCGCCATCGACCAGCCGGTCGTCGAGGTCGAGACGGCCAAGGCGATGGTGGAGGTGCCCTGCCCCTTCGGCGGCGTGGTCACGGCCCGCTTCGGCGAGGAGGGCCAGGAACTGCCCGTCGGGGCGCCGCTGATCACGGTGGCGGTGGGGGAGCGGACGCCGTCCGGCGACAGCGGTGACCCGGGCGCCGGGTCTTCGTCCGGCTCCGGTTCCGGTGCCGGGTCCTCGTCCGGTGGCGGGGCCGCGGGCTCGTCCCGTGGCGGTGGCACGGGCTCGTCCCGGGCCGGAGGCGACGGCTCGGGGAACGTCCTCGTCGGTTACGGCACGTCCGAGGCGCCCGCGCGGCGCCGCAGGGTCCGGCCGGGACGGCCGGTGACGGGTGCCCCCGCGGCGGCCGCCGCCGGTGGCGCGCGCCCCGGCGCCGCCGTGAACGGGCGGGACGAGGCGGCCCCGGGCGGCGGGACCGGTGCGGCCGGATCGGCCCGCGCGGCCGCACCGGCGGAGGCAGGCACCTCCGCCCGCCCGGTGAACGGGCACGCGGGCGGCCTCGCCGTCGACGACGGGCCCGTCCCGGTGATCTCGCCCCTGGTGCGCCGGCTGGCCCGGCAGAACGGCCTCGACCTGCGCGAGCTGACCGGCTCCGGCCCGGACGGGCTGATCCTGCGGGCGGACGTGGAGTACGCCCTGCGCGCGGCGGGCCGCGGCGGCACGACGGCCCGGGCGGTCCCGGCTGCCCCGGCGGCGGAACCGCACCCGGCCGTGGCGCGGACGGCGAGCGCGGCCGGCGCCGTGCGGACCGCGGACACGGCCGCCCCCGCGATCCGGTCGTCGGCGGCCCCGGCCCCCGGCGAGATCCGCACGCCGCTCAAGGGCGTCCGCGGCGCCGTCGCCGACAAGCTGGCGCGCAGCCGCCGGGAGATCCCGGACGCGACCTGCTGGGTGGACGCCGACGCCACGGAGCTGATGCGGGCCCGCGCGGCCATGAACGCGGCCGGCGGCCCGAAGATCTCCCTCCTGGCCCTGCTGGCCCGGATCTGCACCGCCGCCCTGGCCCGCTTCCCGGAGCTCAACTCCACGGTCGACACCGAGGCCAGGGAGATCGTCCGGTTCGACCACGTGCACCTGGGCTTCGCGGCGCAGACCGACCGCGGGCTCGTCGTCCCGGTCGTACGGGACGCGCACGCGCGCGATGCCGAGTCGCTGACCGCCGAGTTCGCCCGGCTGACCGAGGCGGGCCGGGCCGGGACGCTGACCCCGGCCGACCTGACCGGCGGGACCTTCACGCTGAACAACTACGGCGTCTTCGGCGTCGACGGCTCCACGCCGATCATCAACCACCCCGAGGCCGCCATGCTCGGCGTCGGCCGCATCGTCCCCAAGCCGTGGGTGCACGAGGGGGAGCTGGCGGTGCGCCAGGTCGTGCAGCTCTCGCTCACCTTCGACCACCGGGTGTGCGACGGCGGTGTGGCGGGCGGTTTCCTGCGGTACGTGGCGGACTGCGTGGAGCAACCGGCGGTGCTGCTGCGGACGCTGTAATTCCTGTTCCTTGTGCGAGCTGCGGCTCGTGATCGCGTCGCTTCCCCCGCGTTCCGTGTGATCGCGGGGGCACGCATACTCGGGGGGTGAGCGCACACCAGCCCCCAGGGGAACCAGGCGCCGCGACCGCTCCCGGCCGGCGGGCCGACCCCGTCGCCCACGACGCCGTCGCCCACGACGCCGTCGCCCACGACGCCGTCGGGTACGACGCCGTCGGGTACGACGCCGTGGTGCTCGCCGGTGGTGCCGCACGGCGCCTCGGCGGCGCGGACAAACCCGGTGTGCGCGTGGGCGGGCGGCCCCTGCTCGACCGCGTGCTCGCGGCCTGCGCGGACGCCGCAACCACCGTCGTGGTCGCCGCGCCCCGGCCGACCGCGCGTCCCGTGACCTGGGCCCGTGAGGAACCGCCCGGCGGCGGCCCGCTCGCCGCGCTCGCCGCCGGACTGCGGCACACCACCGCCGAGCACGTCGTGGTGGTCTCCGCCGACCTGCCGTTCCTCGACGGGACGACCGTCGGCCGGCTCCTGGACACGCTGCGCGCGAGCGGCGCCGACGGCGTGCTGCTGACCGACGCCGACGGCCGCGACCAGCCGCTCGTGGCCGCGTACCGCGCGCCGCGTCTGCGCGAGACGCTGGCGCACCTCACCGCCCGGCACGGCTCCCCGCACGGTCTTCCGCTGCGGCGCCTGGTCGCCGGACTGCACCTCACCCGCATCGCCGATCCCGTCGCGTCCTTCGACTGCGACACCTGGGACGACATCGCCACCGCCAGGGCACGTATCAGGGAGCATGGGCACGTGTTGGATGAATGGATCACCGCCGTCAAGGACGAACTGGGCATCGACCTCGACGTCGACACCCGCGGCCTGCTCGACCTCGCCCGCGACGCCGCGCACGGAGTGGCCAGGCCCGCGGCGCCGCTGACCACCTTCCTCGTCGGCTACGCGGCCGCACGGGCGGGCGGCGGCCCCGAGGCGGTCGCCGAGGCCGCCCGCAAGGCCGCGGCGCTCGCGACGCGCTGGGCCGAGGAGAGCACGTCCGGTTCCGCGCCGTCCGGCGCGGAACCGGCCGCCTCCGGACCGTCAGGCGCCGCACCGTCCGGCTCCGCACCGGCCGACTCCGGACCGTCAGACGCCGCACCGTCCGGCTCCGGACCGTCCGGCGTCGACGCCACCCGGGCCGACGTCGCTCCCGACGCCACCCCCGACACCCGGCCGGACGCCGGATGACGCCGCCCGGCAGCCGCACCGGTGAGGACGCCGAGGACCTCGACGTCGAGGAGGTGCTCGCCCTCGTGAACGACAGCAACGGCTCCTACGCGTCCCGCCCCGCCGCCCGGAGCGAGGCGCCGAGCACCTCCACGCCCCGGCAGCAGGACACCCCGGCACCCCCCGGCCGCCACCGCGCGACGCCCTGGCCGGAGGCCCGCGCCGTCGCCGAACGGTCCGCGCGCGACGCCGTCCGGGCCGCTCGCCGCACCCCCGTCTGCGTGCCGCTGGGCGACGCCCTCGGCCTCACCCTGGCCGCCCCGCTCGACGCCCTCACCGACCTGCCCTCCTTCGACACCTCCGCGATGGACGGCTGGGCGGTCGCCGGCCCGGCCCCCTGGGCCGTACGGGACGACGGCGTCCTGGCCGGGCACGCCGGACCGGAGCGCCTCGGCGACGGCGAGGCCGTTCCCATCGCCACCGGCGCCCGCATCCCCCAGGACACCAGCGCCGTCCTGCGCACCGAGCACGGCCGGACCGACGACAAGGGCCGCCTCTACGCCACCCGGGACGTCACGACCGGCCAGGACATCCGCCCGCGCGGCCAGGAATGCCGCACCGGCGACCAGCTCCTGCCCGTCGGCACCCTGGTCACCCCGGCCGTGCTCGGACTCGCCGCGGCGGCCGGGTACGACACCCTCACCGCCGTTGCGCGCCCCCGGGCCGAGGTCCTCGTCCTCGGCGACGAACTGCTCACCGAGGGACTGCCCCACGACGGGCTGATCCGGGACGCCCTCGGCCCGATGCTGCCGCCCTGGCTCCGCGCGCTCGGCGCCGAGGTCACCGCCGTACGGCGGGTGCGCGACGACGCCGACGCCCTGCGCGAGGCGATCGGCACCTCCGAGGCGGACATCGTCGTCACCACCGGGGGCACCGCGGCGGGACCCGTCGACCATGTCCACCCCACGCTGCGCCGGCTCGGAGCCGAACTCCTCGTCGACGGCGTCAAGGTTCGCCCCGGCCACCCCATGCTGCTGGCGCGCACCGCGGAAACCCAGCACCTGGTCGGTCTGCCGGGCAATCCGCTCGCCGCCGTCTCCGGGCTGCTGACGCTCGCCGAGCCGCTGCTGCGGATCCTCGCCGCGCGCCCGGCCCCGGAGGCGTACACCCTGGCGCTGCGCGACGGCGTCCAGGGACACCCGCACGACACGCGGCTCGTCCCCGTGGCCCTGCGCGGCGACCACGCCGTACCGCTGCATTACAACGGCCCGGCCATGCTGCGCGGCATCGCCGCGGCCGACGCGCTGGCCGTCGTACCGCCCGGCGGCGCGCGTCCCGGGCAGGAGGCGGAACTGCTGGACCTGCCCTGGGCGTCCGGAGGAATCGGGGTGTGTTTCACGTGAAACTTCCGGGCCAGGACGCGATCGCCCGCCAGGCCGACGAGCATCTGGTGACCCATCGCGTGAAGCTGCCGAGGAAGGTGGTGGAGCATCCGTTCCGCCAGGTCGCCAAACGGCTCTCCATGGCCCTGGTGGTCCTCGTCGCGACCGCGCTGATCGTCTACGCCGACCGCGAGGGCTACAACGACAACGCGGGCGGAGGCATCAGCCTCCTCGACGCGTTCTACTACGCGACGGTCACCCTCTCCACCACCGGCTACGGTGACATCACGCCGGCCAGTGAAAGCGCCCGGCTCACGAACATTCTCGTCGTCACGCCCCTGCGCGTGCTGTTCCTGATCATCCTGGTCGGTACCACCCTCGAAGCCCTCACCGAGCGCACCCGGGAGGAGTGGCGGCTGACCCGCTGGAGGTCCACCTTGCGCGATCACACCGTCGTCATCGGCTTCGGCACCAAGGGCCGGTCGGCGATCCGGACCGTCTGCGCGACGGGGCTGAAGAAGGAACAGGTCGTCGTGGTCGACCCCAGTTCCAAGGTGATAGACGCGGCGACCGCCGAGGGCTACGCCGGGATCGTCGGGGACGCGACCCGCAGCGAGGTGCTGAAGCGGGCGGAGGTGCACAAGGCCCGCCAGATCATCATCGCCACCCAGCGCGACGACACGGCGGTGCTGGTGACGCTGACCGCCCGGCAGCTCAACCGCGGGGCGAAGATCGTGGCCGCGGTGCGCGAGGAGGAGAACGCGCCGCTGCTCAAGCAGTCCGGTGCCGACGCCGTCATCACCAGCGCGAGCGCCGCCGGCCGGCTGCTCGGCCTGTCCGTGCTCAGCCCTTCCGCGGGCATGGTGATGGAGGACCTCATCCAGCAGGGCAGCGGCCTCGACCTGGTCGAGCGCCCGGTCGTCAAGGCCGAGGTGGGCAAGACGCCGCGCGAGGTCGCCGACCTGGTGGTCAGCGTCATACGCGGGCACCGGGTGCTCGGGTACGACGACCCGGCGGTGGGGAGGCTGGAGCTGACCGACCGCCTCATCACGATCGTGCGCAAGACACCGGCCATCCAGGTCACCCCCGACATCCGGCCCATGCACCGCGACTGACGGCGTCCTCGGCCCGGGCTGCACGGCACCGGCCCCCGCGCACAGCACCGGCCCCCGCGCACGGGACCGGTGCGCGGGGGCCGGTGCTGTGCGGCGGTGCTACTTCCGGTTGTACAGCCGCATCGTGACCGGCCCGAAGACCAGCACGAACAGTCCGGCCCAGCCCAGCGTCCAGGCCACCTCGTCGGCCGGCCAGTCGCCGGCCATCAGACCGCGCACCGCCGACGCCAGGTGGGTGACGGGGCTGTTGTTGACGAACGCCTGCAGCCAGCCCGGCATGGTCTTCGGATCGACGAAGACGTTGGACAGGAAGGTGAGCGGGAAGATCACCATCATGCTGACGCCCATCACCGACTTCTCGGTGCGCAGCAGCAGCCCGAACATCGTCCAGATCCACGAGAAGGCGAACGAGAACAGCACCAGCAGCGCGATCCCGGCGAGCACTCCCCCGACCCCGCCGTCCGCCCGGTAGCCGAGGATCATGCCGACGGTCAGCATCACCACCGACGCGATCGTGTACCGCAGGGCGTCGCCCAGCAGATAGCCGACCATGGTCGACGGCCGCCAGATCGGCAGGCTGCGGAACCGGTCGAAGACGCCCTTCTCGATGTCGGTGTTGACCGAGACGCCCGTGTACATCGTGATCATCACGACCGACATCACGAGGATGCCCGGCAGCAGGAACTGGATGTACTCCTTCGGCGAGCCGGCCAGCGCCCCGCCGAACAGGTACGTGTACATCAGCACCATCATGATCGGGAAGGCCGTGACGTCGAACAGCTGCTCCGGCACGTGCTTGATCTTCAGGATCGCCCGCCAGCCGAAGGTCATCGACGCCGACCAGGCGCTGGGCCGCGGCGGCCGCTCCTTGGCGATGAGCAGCGCGGCGAGGGACTCGGTGCTGACCGGGGCGAGTTCCTTGCTCTGGGTGGTCGTCGCGGTGCTCATGCCGCCACCTCGTCCTTCTTGTCGGTGGAGTGGTCGGTGGAGTGGTCGGTGGAGGGGCCGGGGGAGTCGTGCGTGTCGTGCCCGGTGAGGGCGAGGAACACCTCGTCCAGGCTGGGCTGGCCCAGGGAGAAGTTGTCCACGGTGATCCCGGACCGGGCCAGCTCGCTCAGCGCGCGGGCGGCCTGCTCGGCGGCCGAGTCGTCGCCGGCCGCCGAGCCGAGGCGGGCGGTCAGGGCCACCTGGTCGGGTTCCAGCTGCACCCGCGCGTCGAGCGTGCGGCGCAGCAGGTCGGCCGCGAGGGGACGCTGGCCGGCGTCGCGCAGCCGCAGATGGACCGTTCCGGCGCCGACCGACGACTTCAGCTCGCCCTTGGTGCCCTCGGCGATCACCCTGCCCCGGTCGATGACGGCGATCCGGGACGCCAGCTGGTCCGCCTCGTCCAGGTACTGCGTGGTCAGCAGCACGGTGGTGCCCTGGGCGACCACCGCCCGGACGATCTCCCACACCTGGTTGCGGCTGCGCGGGTCCAGGCCGGTCGTCGGCTCGTCCAGGAACAGCAGGTCGGGGGTGTTGAGGATGGACGCGGCGATGTCGATCCGGCGCCGCATGCCGCCCGAGTACTGCTTGACCTGCTTGCCCGCCGCCTCCGTGAGCCCGAAGGCCTCCAGCAGCTGCGCGGCCCGGGCGCGGGCGGCCTTCTTGTGGTGGCCGAGCAGCCGGCCCAGCAGGACCAGGTTCTCCGTGCCGGTGAGGTCCTCGTCGACCGACGCGTACTGGCCGGTCAGGCTCACCCGGCCGCGCACCTCGTCGGCCTCGCGGACCACGTCGTGCCCGAAGACGTGCGCCTGGCCGCCGTCCGGGCGCAGGAGCGTGGCGAGCATCTTCACGGTGGTGGTCTTGCCGGCGCCGTTCGGGCCGAGGACGCCGTAGACCGTGCCCGCGGGCACGGCCAGGTCGACTCCGTCGACGGCCCTCGTCTCGCCGAAGGTCTTCACCAGGCCGGCGGTCTCGATCGCCAGGCCGGACGTCTGCGTGCTCATGCTTCGGGTCCTTCCGGTGCACGGGGGCTACGCATGGGGAGACCTTTACCGTCGCGCAAACTCATCGGTCCCGCACACCGGTTTTCGCGAGGACCGGACCAAGGGACCAGCGGGCACCGGTCCGGCGACGGAGCGGACTCGGTCGCGGGACCGAGGGGTAGCGTCCCCTTCATGTATGCGATCACGATTCCCGAACCCGGTGGGCCCGAGGCGCTGGTCTGGGACGAGGTCCCCGACCCGGTGCCCGGCGAGGGCGAGGTCCTGGTCGAGGTGACGGCCGGGGCCGTCAACCGCGCCGACCTCCTGCAGCGGCAGGGCTTCTACGACCCGCCGCCCGGTGCCTCCCCCTACCCGGGCCTGGAGTGCTCCGGGCGTGTCGCCGCGATCGGCCCGGGCGTCTCCGGCTGGAACGCGGGCGACGAGGTGTGCGCGCTGCTGGCCGGCGGCGGCTACGCCGAGAAGGTGGTCGTCCCGGCCGGGCAGCTGCTGCCCGTGCCCGAGGGCGTGGACCTGAAGCAGGCCGCGGCGCTGCCCGAGGTGGTCTGCACGGTCTGGTCGAACGTCTTCATGGTCGCCCACCTGCGCCCGGGCGAGACGCTGCTCGTGCACGGCGGCTCCAGCGGCATCGGCACCATGGCCATCCAGCTGGCCAAGGCCCTCGGCGCGCGCGTCGCCGTCACGGCCGGCACCAAGGAGAAGCTGGACCGGTGCGCCGAGCTGGGCGCGGACATCCTGGTCAACTACCGGGAGCAGGACTTCGTCGAGGAGGTCAGGAAGGCCACGGACGGTGCGGGGGCCGATGTCATCCTCGACAACATGGGGGCCAAGTACCTGGAGCGCAACGTCAGGGCGCTCGCCGTCAACGGCCGGCTCGCGATCATCGGCATGCAGGGCGGCGTGAAGGGCGAGCTGAACATCGGCGCGCTGCTGGCCAAGCGGGCCGCCATCACCGCCACGTCGCTGCGGGCCCGGCCGCGCGAGGAGAAGGCGGCCATCGTCGCGGCCGTCCGCGAGCACGTCTGGCCGCTGTTCGCCGGCGGCCGGCTGCGCCCGGTCGTGGACCGCGAGCTGCCGATGCAGGAGGCGGCCGCCGCGCACCGGGTCGTGGAGGAGAGCGGCCACGTGGGCAAGGTCCTGCTGATCGCACCGCGCAGCGCCTGACGGCTGCGGCGCCGACCACAGCGGAAGCAAGGCAGGGCCCCCGGGGCTCTCCCCAGGGCCGTCCCCCCCCCCGGGGCGGTCGCCGGTGGTCTCCGCGGAGCGCCTAGTACGGGCCCGGGCGGCGCAGGCGGAGGCCGACGAAGGCCAGGGCGAGACCGAGGCCGATCAGCACCAGCCCGCTGCCCAGCGGCAGGATCCGCAGGACCGGCCCGGCGGGGCGGTCGGCCCGGGCGGCGGCGGCCTCCCGCACGGGCGGCTCCGCCGGGGCGGCGGGGGGCGGGAGGGCGGCGTCGGACACCTCGGGCGTGGCGGTGCGCTCAGCGGCGTCCGGCCCCTCCTCGGTGCTCTCCGGCCACGCCGTCCGCCCCGGCCGCTCCCGCCCCTCGCCCGCCCGGCTCCCGGCCCGTGACGGCTCCCCGGGCCCGGACGGGGCGGGCCGGGCGGACGGGGCGGCGACGGCCCCCGCAGCGGTCACGTCGGCGTGGGGCGGCACGGCGGCATGGGAACCGACGGTTCCCATCGGTGTGATGACCGCGCCCGCCCCCAGGGCGACCACCAGTCCCGTCGCCCGCAGTGCGCGTAGCCATGGAGTCACGTGGGTGACCCCCTCCCGCCGTGCCCGGTGGGGCAGAAACGGCAAGTTCGGTCATATCGAGGCCCTCAGCCTCACACCGCCCCGCCCCCGCGGCACTCCGGATTCGGCCGACGGACGGAATCGCCGGAAGGCGACGGCCGGGGCGGAGCAACCCGGCGCCCGGCCGGCACGTCTTCCCGGACACGGTGGATCAGCCTCACCCGGGGGCACACACAGGTGAGGTGCAGGCGTGCGAGAGAATGGCGGCATGGAGATGCCGAGGAACGAAAGGTCGCCGGAGAACCCGCAGATCCTGGTGGTCGGCCAGGACGGCATGGCGCTCGGTGGCGGCAACGGAGACGACGACTCCCGCGAGACCCCGGTGACGGAGATGGTGGAGCAGCCCGCCAAGGTCATGCGGATCGGCAGCATGATCAAGCAGCTTCTGGAGGAAGTGCGCGCGGCTCCCCTGGACGAGGCCAGCCGGGTCCGGCTCAAGGAGATCCACGCCAGCTCGGTGAAGGAGCTGGAGGACGGTCTGGCGCCCGAGCTGGTCGAGGAACTGGAGCGGCTCTCCCTGCCCTTCACGGACGAGGCGACCCCCAGCGACGCGGAACTGCGCATCGCGCAGGCCCAGCTGGTCGGCTGGCTGGAGGGTCTCTTCCACGGGATCCAGACCACCCTCTTCGCCCAGCAGATGGCGGCCCGCGCCCAGCTGGAGCAGATGCGCCGCGCCCTCCCGCCCGGCGTCGGCGGCGACGGCCCCGACGAGCAGCAGCTCGGCGGCCGCTCCGGCGGCCCGTACCTGTAGACCCCGGCAGGGCTCCACGGACGCAAGGGCCCGGCGGCCGAAGCCGCCGGGCCCTTCCTCATGTCCGTGCCGCGCGGGCCGTCAGGACGGCGGGTTGCCCGTCGAGACGTTCAGCTCGATGGTCGGCATGTCGTCCGGGTCGACGTCGGTGCCCTTGGACGGGAACTGGTTCATCACCGTGCCCTGGCCGTAGGTGTTCTCGTCGACGTCCTTGGTGTCGATCTGCCAGCCGGCCGCCTGGGCGCAGGCCTTGACCGACTGGATGTTCTTGAACTTGAAGTCCGGGACCTCGATCTTCTCGGGGTCGTTGTACGACTCCTGCGGCTCGGTGCACTCCGTCGCCTCGATCGTCTTCGTCGGGTCCGGACCCCGGTAGCCGGGCTTCTTCTCCGCGGAGGCCGACGCGCTCGCGCTGCCGCTGCCGCCGCCCTTGTCGTCCTCGCTGCCGCCGTTGAGGAGCAGCGCCGTGACGAGGCCGCCGACCGCGACGACGGACACGATGATCGAGCCGATGATCACCGGCTTGTTGCTCCGGCCGCCGCCCGAGGGCGCGGACCCGGACCGGGGCGTCAGGTTGTACGGCGGCGGGGTCGACGGCCCGGGCTGCGGGGAGTACGCGGCCGGGTTCGGCGTCGGGTAGCCGCCCTGCTGCGGATAGCCGTAGGCCGGGGACGGGGCGGGCGTGCCGTACGGGTTGGGCGGCGGGGTCGGCTGGTACGGCGTCTGCACCTGGCCCGACGGGGCCGGGGCCGCCTGGTCGACCGGCGGGAACACGGCCGAGCCGACGCCCGCGCCGCTCTGCGCCGGCGTACCCGGCACGATGCTCGGCGGTGCGGGCTGCAAGGACGCCGCCACGCGCAGGCACTCGCCGCGCATGGCCTCCGCGCTCGGGAAGCGCTCGTTCGGGTTCTTCTTCAGGGCGCGGGCGATCAGCGCGTCCACGGCCGGCGGCAGCGCCCGGTTGATCGTGGACGCGACCGGCGGCTCCTCCTGGACGTGCGCGTAGGCGATGGCCAGCGGCGAGTCGGCGTCGAACGGCAGCCGGCCGGTGACCAGCTGGAACAGCATGATGCCGACCGAGTACAGGTCGGAGCGGGCGTCGACGCCGCGGCCGAGGGCCTGCTCCGGCGAGAGGTACTGCGGGGTGCCGACGACCATGCCCGTCTGCGTCATCGACGTCACACCCGACTGCATGGCGCGGGCGATGCCGAAGTCCATGACCTTGACCACACCGCGCTTGGTCATCATCACGTTGCCCGGCTTGATGTCCCGGTGGACCAGGCCCATCTCGTGGCTGATCTCCAGCGCGGCCAGCACATCGGCGGTGATCTTGAGCGCCTTGTCGGCGGGCATCGCGCCCTGCTGCCGCACGTCCTCGTCGAGCACGGAGCCGAGCGGGCGGCCCTCGACGTACTCCATGACGATGTACGGCGTCGTCATGGAGTCGAGGGTGTCCTCGCCGGTGTCGAAGACCGAGACGATGTTGGTGTGCGTGAGCTTGGCCACGGACTGGGCCTCGCGGCGGAACCGCTCGCGGAAGGCCTGCTCCCGCCCGAGGTCCGTGTGCAGTGTCTTGATGGCGACCTGCCGGTCGAGCACGCTGTCGTACGCGAGGTGCACCGAGGCCATGCCGCCCTGGCCGAGCAGATCGCGCAGCTGATAGCGGCCGTTGGCGAGCGCCCGCCCCGTGTACTGGCCCTGTGCGCCGTCCTGGCTCATGTTCCCCGTCCCCCGTAGCCCTTGCAGGCGCCGCCGACTGTCGCTGATCCGCCGTTGATCCACACGGTCATTCCCGGCCAAGTCTGCCCCAGGGCACTGACACGTCAAGCTCGGTGCCCGTTCCGTGACCGTACGCGAAAGAAGCGTCGCGGAAGCGTTACAGGGGGCGTACGGGCGGCACACGGAATTTGCACGACAGTGCGGAGTGAAGGTTTCATGGCCCGTCCGTCTCGTGCCGGTCCTGGCACCCCGTCTCGGACCGGAGGCTTGCGCGGAGGCTGTAGCGTGGCCGACGGAGACCGTAACAACACCGCGCGCACCGCGGGCAGAAACGACGGCGAGGACTGATGGCACAGCAGCAGCGCGCTCAGGGCCCGTCCGACCCCGAGGCGACTGGCAGCGGCATGTCGGACGCGCCGGAGTCCTGGGGGAACGGCGGGCTGGTCGGGGACGGCCGGTACCGGCTGACCCACAGACTCGGCCGGGGCGGCATGGCCGAGGTGTTCGCCGCCGAGGACGTGCGCCTCGGGCGCACCGTCGCCGTGAAGCTGCTGCGCTCCGACCTCGCCGAGGACCCGGTGTCCAAGGCGCGCTTCACGCGTGAGGCCCAGTCGGTCGCCGGCCTCAACCACCACGCCATCGTCGCCGTGTACGACTCCGGCGAGGACTTCGTCGGCGGCCAGTCCGTGCCGTACATCGTCATGGAGCTGGTCGAGGGCCGCACCATCCGCGACCTGCTGCTGAACGCCGAGGCGCCCGGTCCCGAGCAGGCGCTGATCATCGTCTCCGGTGTGCTGGAGGCGCTCGCCTACTCGCACCAGCACGGCATCGTGCACCGCGACATCAAGCCGGCCAACGTCATCATCACGCACAACGGCGCCGTGAAGGTGATGGACTTCGGCATCGCCCGCGCCCTGCACGGCGCCTCCACGACGATGACCCAGACCGGCATGGTCATGGGCACGCCGCAGTACCTCTCCCCCGAGCAGGCCCTCGGCAAGGCCGTCGACCACCGCTCCGACCTGTACGCCACGGGCTGCCTGCTCTACGAGCTGCTCTCGCTGCGCCCGCCCTTCACCGGCGAGACCCCGCTGTCGGTGGTCTACCAGCACGTCCAGGACATCCCGACCCCGCCGTCCGAGGCCTCCGACGCCTGCCCGCCGGAGCTGGACGGCCTGGTCATGCGCTCGCTGGCCAAGGAGCCCGACGACCGCTTCCAGACGGCCGAGGAGATGCGCGGACTGGTCCAGTACGCGCTGCAGATGCTCTACGACCAGGGCGGCCACACCGGCACCTGGAACACCGGCCCGGTCGACCTGCACGACGGCCGGCACACCCCCTCGGGCGGCTTCGCCGGCACGGCCGTGATGGGCATGGGCCACCCCGGGGACGCCTCCGGCACCACGCAGATCCCCTCGCCCGTCCTGCCCGCGGGCTACGGCAACGGGGACGACGGCGGCTTCGAGGGGCAGGGCAACCGGGGCGGCGGCCGCGGCAAGCTGTGGATCCTCGCCGTGCTCGCGGTGATCGCGGTCGCCGCGGGTGTCGCGCTGGCCCTGCAGAACACCGGCGGCGGCAAGGACGACCCGGGCAAGAAGCAGTCGCCGACCAGCTCGCAGACGACCGAGGACAAGAAGCCCAGCGAGACGCCGAGCGACGACGCGACCGACCAGCCGACCGACACCTCCACGGACGACGGCACCGGCACGGGCAACGGCAACGGCAACTGGACGCCCTCGTACACGCCGTCCTACACGCCGTCGCAGAGCGCCCCCCAGTCGCCCACCGGCGAGCCGACGGACGAGCCCACCACCGAGGAGCCGACCGGCGAGCCGACCGACGAGGAGCCCACGGACCCGGGCGGGACGCCGACGGGCGACGCGGCCGGCGGCACCGACGCGGGCACCACGACCGGTGTCGTCGGCGGCCCGGGCGGCGGCGAGGGCGGTGGCTGACCGCCGGTCAAAAGCGTGCCGTTCGGGCACGCCGGGAGAAGAACTCTTCCCGTGACCTGGGTCACCGGGTTAACGTGCGGTAGCTCCGGCCTCCTGCAAGGCTGTGACCAGGGCCCTTTCGCCGCCTTCCCGATTTACTTGGATATCCAAGCAAAATCGCAGGTCAGAGGGGGTTTCACAGAGATGTGGCGCACTGGGTAACGTGCTTTCTGCAGGGCGCTCGCCGGGGCACCTGTCACGCCTGTCCCCGGCCGAGTGGCACCCACCCCGTGTCCCGTGGGCCGAGAACAGGTGAGCCGCTCCCCCAGGCTCACAGAGCAAGGGGGATCCCCAGGCCTACCGGCAACCCCGGGAGCCGGACCGACGGAGGAGCACACGTGACCGTGGAGAGCACTGCCGCGCGCACACCGCGACGCAGCGCCGGAAGCAAGGCCGGCACCACCGGCACCAAGCGCACCACCCGCACCACCGCCAAGAAGGACGCCGGCGCCAAGGGCACCGAGCCCCAGCTCGTGCAGCTGCTGACGCCCGAGGGCGAGCGGGTCGAGAACGCCGAGTTCGACAAGTACGTCGCCGGTGTCACCCCGGAAGAGCTCCGCGGCCTCTACCGCGACATGGTGCTCACCCGCCGCTTCGACGCCGAGGCGACCTCCCTGCAGCGCCAGGGCGAGCTGGGCCTGTGGGCCTCGCTGCTCGGCCAGGAGGCCGCCCAGATCGGCTCCGGCCGCGCCCTGCGCGACGACGACTACGTCTTCCCCACCTACCGCGAGCACGGCGTCGCCTGGTGCCGCGGCGTGGACCCGACCAACCTGCTCGGCATGTTCCGCGGCGTGAACAACGGTGGCTGGGACCCCAACGGCAACAACTTCCACCTCTACACGATCGTCATCGGCTCCCAGACCCTGCACGCCACCGGCTACGCCATGGGCGTCGCCAAGGACGGCGCGGACAGCGCGGTGATCGCCTACTTCGGCGACGGCGCCTCCAGCCAGGGCGACGTGGCCGAGTCGTTCACCTTCTCCGCGGTCTACAACGCCCCCGTGGTGTTCTTCTGCCAGAACAACCAGTGGGCCATCTCCGAGCCGACCGAGAAGCAGTCCCGCGTGCCGATCTACCAGCGCGCCCAGGGCTTCGGCTTCCCCGGCGTCCGGGTCGACGGCAACGACGTGCTCGGCTGCCTCGCGGTCACCCGCTGGGCGCTGGAGCGGGCGCGCAGCGGCGAGGGCCCGACCCTCGTCGAGGCGTTCACGTACCGCATGGGCGCCCACACCACCTCCGACGACCCCACCCGCTACCGGGGCGACGAGGAGCGCCAGGCCTGGGAGGCCAAGGACCCGATCCTGCGCCTGCGCCGCTACCTGGAGGCCTCGGGCCACGCGGACGAGTCGTTCTTCGCGGAACTGGAGACCGAGTCCGAGGCGCTGGGCAGGCGCGTGCGCGAGGCGGTCCGGGCCATGCCGGACCCGGACCACTTCGCGATCTTCGAGAACGTCTACGCGGACGGGCACGCGCTGGTCGACGAGGAGCGCGCCCAGTTCGCCGCGTACCAGGCGTCCTTCGCCGACGAGGGGGGTAACTGAGATGGCCGAGAAGATGGCACTGGCCAAGGCGATCAACGAGTCGCTGCGCCGCGCTCTGGAAGCCGACCCCAAGGTCCTGATCATGGGTGAGGACGTCGGCAAGCTGGGCGGCGTGTTCCGGGTGACGGACGGCCTGCAGAAGGACTTCGGCGACAGCCGCGTCATCGACACCCCGCTCGCCGAGTCGGGCATCGTCGGCACCGCGGTCGGCCTGGCCCTGCGCGGCTACCGCCCGGTGGTGGAGATCCAGTTCGACGGCTTCGTCTTCCCCGCGTACGACCAGATCGTCACGCAGCTCGCGAAGATGCACGCCCGCTCGCTGGGCAAGGTCAAGATGCCGGTCGTCGTGCGCATCCCCTACGGCGGCGGCATCGGCGCGGTCGAGCACCACTCGGAGTCCCCCGAGTCGCTCTTCGCGCACGTGGCGGGCCTGAAGGTGGTCAGCCCCTCGAACGCCTCGGACGCCTACTGGATGATGCAGCAGGCCATCCAGAGCGACGACCCGGTGATCTTCTTCGAGCCCAAGCGCCGCTACTGGGACAAGGGCGAGGTCAACACGGAGGCCATCCCGGGCCCGCTGCACAAGGCCCAGGTGGTCCGCGAGGGCACCGACCTGACCCTGGCCGCCTACGGCCCGATGGTGAAGCTCTGCCAGGAGGCCGCCGACGCGGCCGCCGAGGAGGGCAAGAGCCTGGAGGTCCTGGACCTGCGCTCGGTCTCCCCGCTCGACTTCGACTCGGTCCAGGCCTCGGTGGAGAAGACCCGCCGCCTGGTCGTCGTCCACGAGGCGCCGGTGTTCTTCGGCTCGGGCGCGGAGATCGCCGCCCGGATCACGGAGCGCTGCTTCTACCACCTGGAGGCCCCGGTGCTGAGGGTCGGCGGCTACCACGCCCCGTACCCGCCGGCCCGCCTGGAGGAGGAGTACCTGCCGAACCTGGACCGGGTGCTGGATGCCGTCGACCGCTCGCTGGCGTACTGAGGAGAGGGCCGTGACGACGATGACGGAAGCGTCCGTGCGCGAGTTCAAGATGCCCGACGTGGGCGAGGGGCTCACGGAGGCGGAGATCCTCAAGTGGTACGTCCAGCCCGGTGACACGGTCACCGACGGGCAGGTGGTGTGCGAGGTCGAGACGGCGAAGGCGGCCGTCGAACTGCCCATCCCCTACGACGGCGTGGTCCGGGAGCTGCACTTCCCGGAGGGCACCACGGTCGACGTGGGCACGTCGATCATCGCGGTCGACGTGAGCGGCGGTGCCGCCCCGGCGCCCGCCGCCGAGCCGCGGCCCGAGGCCGCCGGGGCCCCGGCCGAGCCGAAGCCGGAGGGCTCCGGCCGCCAGCCGGTCCTCGTCGGCTACGGGGTGGCGACCTCGTCCACCCGCCGCCGCCCCCGCAAGGGCCCGGAGGTCCCGGTCCAGCAGGCCTCGGCGGCGATCCACACCGAGCTGAACGGCCACGCGCCGGCGGCCCAGGCCCCCGCCCCGGCCGCCCCCGCCCCGGCCGCCCCGGCCCCGGCGGGTGCGGACCGCCCGCTGGCCAAGCCGCCGGTGCGCAAGCTGGCCAAGGACCTGGGCGTCGACCTGACGACGGTCGTCCCGACCGGCCCGGACGGCATCATCACCCGCGAGGACGTGCACGCGGCCGTGGCCGCGACCGCCTCGGAGGCCCCGGCCCCGGCCCCGGCTCCGGCCGCGACGCCCGTCCCGGCTGCCGCCCCGGCCTCGTACGACACCGCGCGCGAGACCCGCGTGCCGATCAAGGGCGTCCGCAAGGCGACGGCGGCCGCGATGGTCGGCTCGGCGTTCACCGCGCCGCACGTCACGGAGTTCGTGACGGTCGACGTGACGCGCACGATGAAGCTGGTCGAGGAGCTGAAGCAGGACAAGGAGTTCGCGGGCCTGCGCGTGAACCCGCTGCTGCTCATCGCCAAGGCGCTCCTGGTCGCCATCAAGCGCAACCCGGAGATCAACGCGTCCTGGGACGAGGCCGCCCAGGAGATCGTGGTCAAGCACTACGTGAACCTGGGCATCGCGGCCGCGACCCCGCGCGGGCTGATCGTGCCGAACATCAAGGACGCCCACGCCAAGACGCTGCCGCAGCTGGCGGAGTCGCTGGGCGAACTGGTGGCGACGGCCCGCGAGGGCAGGACGTCGCCGGCGGCCATGCAGGGCGGCACGGTGACGATCACCAACGTCGGCGTCTTCGGCGTCGACACGGGCACGCCGATCCTGAACCCGGGCGAGTCCGCGATCCTCGCGGTCGGGGCGATCAAGCTCCAGCCGTGGGTCCACAAGGGCAAGGTGAAGCCCCGTCAGGTCACCACGCTGGCCCTCTCCTTCGACCACCGCCTGGTCGACGGCGAGCTGGGCTCGAAGGTCCTGGCCGACGTGGCGGCGATCCTGGAGCAGCCCAAGCGGCTCATCTCCTGGGCGTAGCCGGCGCACACGAGAAGGGGGGGGGGCCCCCCCCGGGGGGGGGGCCCCCCCCCCCCCCCCCCCGGGGTGAGAGGTGTTGTCCGGGGTGTGGTGGAAGATCGCGCGGGGGAGTGGGCGGGGGGCCCTGGGGGTGGGCGCGGCACAGGCCCCCA
>NZ_JBITSK010000004.1:0-338844 GCF_044540565.1 Streptomyces sp. NPDC085931 | reverse complement strand
GGGGCGGGGGGGCCTTTGTGGTGGGGGCCGGGGGGGGGCGGCCGGGGCCGCCCCCCCCGGGGCCCGGGGGGGGGCCGGGGGCCCCCCGCCGGGGGGGGGGGCCCCCCCCCGGGGGGGGGCCCCCCCCCCTTCCCCGTCGCGCGGTTCTACTTGCTGAAGCCGTAGTTGAGCAGCTTCGTCGCGTCGGACTTGCGCGTGGTCCCGTTGGTCGAGGACAGGACCGTGCCGATGACCGTCTTGCCGTTGCGGGTGGCGGCGAAGACCAGGCAGTACCCGGCCTCCGGACCGGAACCGGTCTTCACACCGATCGCGCCCGTGTAGCTGCTGAGCAGCGGGTTGGTGTTCTCCCACGGCGCCATCGTCCGCGTGCCGCCGGACTTGGTGGTCGTCTTCGCCGTGTACTTCTTCGTCTTGACGACCGTGCGGAACGTGGAGTTCTTCATCGCCGCGCTGGCGAGCTTCGTCAGGTCGCGCGGCGTGGAGTAGTTGGCGCCCTTGCCGATGCCGTCGAACGAGTCGAAGTGCGTGTTCTTCAGGCCCAGGCTCTTGGCGGTGGTGTTCATCTTGCCGATGAACGACTTAACGCGCGCCGACCGCGTCGAACCCGAGCCGAACTTGTCGGCGAGGGCGTAGGCCGCGTCGCAGCCGGACGGCAGCATCAGCCCGTACAGCAGCTGGCGGACGGTGACCTTGTCGCCGACGATCAGCTTGGCGTTGGACGCCCAGTTGTTCTCGACGATGTAGTCGCTGTACGCCTTCTGGACCGTGACCTTGCTGTCCAGGTTGAGGTTCGACTGCTTCAGCACCACCAGCGCGGTCATGATCTTGGTGGTGGAGCCGGTCGAGCGGCGGGTGTCGGCCGCCTTGGTGTAGAGCGACGTGCCGGTCGCGTTGTTCATCACGTAGCCGCCCTTGGCGGCGATCGAGGGCGTGGCGGCGGCCTGCGCCTGCGTGGTGGTGAGGGCTCCGGTCGCGAGCATGGCGCCGGTGGTCACGGCGACGGCCGCGGCTCTGCGGAAACGGGTGCCCTTAGTGCCGGTTATCAAGTCAGATACCCCGATTGCGTTGAATGCCCCAACGGTGCGGCCGAGTTGAGGACGAGGAGAAAGGGGCCGCACGTGTCTGACTTGTAAGTAGCACAGTTGGTTGTGCTCACACCGCGCGGGACCCCTGCTTTGCCACAGATGTGTGACATACGCGTCCGGATCCTGGACGGCTGCGTCCATGGACACCTGTTGTATCTATGCTGTCCGCATGACCCTGGCCGTGAAGCAACCCCCCGCCGCCGACCGCGTCTACATCCACGTCAAACAGGGCGTCCTGGAGCGCCGCTACGAGGGCGGGACCCTCCTCACCGAGGGCGAGCTGGCCGAGGCCGTCGGGGTCTCGCGCACCCCCGTGCGGGAGGCGCTGCTCCGGCTGGAGGCCGAGGGTCTGATCCGGCTCTACCCCAAGAAGGGGGCCCTGGTCCTGCCCGTCTCCGCGCAGGAGATCGCCGACGTCGTCGAGACAAGGCTGCTCGTCGAGGAGCACGCGGCGCGCAAGGCCGTGCCCGCGCCCCCCGGGCTCATCGAGCGCCTGGAGGAGCTGCTGGCCCGGCAGAAGAGGCAGGCCGCCGCGGGAGACCTCGCCGGGGCCGCCGTGACCGACCGCTGCTTCCACGCCGAGATCGTCCGCAGCGGCGGCAACGAGATCCTCTCCCGCCTCTACGACCAGCTGCGCGACCGCCAGTTGCGCATGGGCGTGGCCGTGATGCACTCCCACCCCGACCGCATCGCCAAGACCCTCGCCGAGCACGAGGAGATCCTCGACGCGCTGCGGGCGGGGGACGCCGAGGCGGCCGTCGGGCTCGTCCACCGGCACGTCGGCTGGTTCTCCCACCTGGCCCGCGGGGAGGTCCGATGAGCTCGGCGGCGCTTCCGGGCGGTCCTCCCCCGCAGGGGGCACCCCCGGGCGGACGGCGGGCCCTGGCCGTCTGGGGCGTCGGCGTCTCCGTCTACTTCGTCGCGGTCATCTTCCGCACGTCCCTGGGCGTGGCCGGCCTGGACGCCGCCGACCGCTTCCACGTCAACGCCTCGGCGCTGTCGACCTTCTCCATCCTCCAGCTGCTGGTCTACGCGGGCATGCAGATACCCGTCGGCCTGCTCGTCGACCGGCTCGGCACCAAGAAGGTGCTCGCGCTCGGCGCGGTGCTGTTCACGGCCGGGCAGCTGGGCTTCGCGTTCTCCCCGTCGTACGGCATGGCGCTCGCCTCGCGGGCGCTGCTCGGCTGCGGTGACGCGCTGACGTTCATCAGCGTGCTGCGGCTGGGCACCCGGTGGTTCCCCGCCCGGCGCGGGCCGCTCGTCGCCCAGTTCGCGGGGCTGGTGGGCATGGCGGGCAACCTGGTCTCCACGCTCGTGCTGGCCCGGCTGCTGCACGGCGTCGGCTGGACCGCGGCCTTCGCGGGCAGCGCGGTCGCCGGTGCCGTGGTGTTCGCGCTGGTGCTGCTGTTCCTCAGGGACCACCCGGAGGGTCAGGAACCGGAGCCGGTCCCGCACCGGGGCGCGGCCTACGTACGGCGCCAGATCGCCGCCTCCTGGCGGGAGCCGGGGACGCGGCTGGGTCTGTGGGTGCACTTCACGACCCAGTTCCCGGCGATGGTGTTCCTGCTGCTGTGGGGCCTGCCGTTCCTGGTGGAGGCGCAGGGGCTGCCCCGTGCCACGGCCGGTGAACTCCTCACGCTGGTGGTGCTGTCCAACATGGCCGTCGGCCTGGTCTACGGCCAGATCGTCGCCCGGCACCACGGCGCCCGGCTGCCGCTCGCCCTCGGCACGGTCGGCACGACGGCGGTCCTGTGGGCGGCGACGATCTTCCACCCGGGGCGGCACGCGCCGATGTGGCTGCTGGTCGTGCTGTGCGTGGTGCTCGGGGCGTGCGGGCCGGCGTCGATGATCGGCTTCGACTTCGCCCGGCCGGCGAACCCGCCCGAGCGGCAGGGCACGGCCTCCGGCATCACCAACATGGGCGGTTTCGTGGCGTCCATGACCACGCTCTTCGCGATCGGCGTGCTGCTGGACGCCACCGGCGACGACTACACGGTGGCCTTCTCCGCGGTCTTCGTGCTGCAGGCGCTCGGCGTCACGCAGATCCTGCGGCTGGGCGGGCGGGCTGCCCGCCGGGAGCGGGAGCGGCTGGTGGCGAGCCGGGTGGAGACGGTGCACGTGCCGGCGTAGCCGGCCGTGTCAGCGGGCCGCGACGGGCACGAGCGTGAGGTACGCGAGCCCGAGGACGCCGCGGTAGGTGAGCCAGGCGGTGCGGTGGCGGTCGGCGCGCTGCCGGGTCTCCTCGGCCTGCGGGTGGCCGGGGTGCTCGGCGAGCCACACCTCGGTGTCCGCCAGGTACGCCGACTCGAACGCCTCCCACTCGTCGAGACTCGCGGTCTCCGTCCACTCCGGCCGGAACCCCGCCGCGATCACCCGGTCGATCAGGCCCGGCAGGCCGGGATGGTCGGTGGCGGCGGCGCCCGGCCACATGCGGGACAGTTCGGCGACGGTCGGGGTGCGCTGCCAGAAACCCTCGCCGAGCAGGACACGGCCCCCGTCGGTGACGAGCCCGCGCAGGTCCGCCAGGGCCCCGGGGAGGTCGCCGCCGAGGGCCTGGCTCGCGCCGACGCACAGGACGAGGTCGGCGGGGCCGTGGGGCGTGCCGGTGGCGGACTCCTCCAGGAAGCGGACCCTGGAGGTGAGTTGCCGTTCCTCGGCGGCCCGCCGGCCGTGGGCCAGGTCCTCGGCGTCGAGGTCGACGCCGAGGCCGGTCGCCCCCGGGGCGGCCGCCAGGACGCGCAGCATGAGCTCGCCCCGGCCGCAGCCGATGTCCAGGACGGAGGCGGGGGAGTTGCCGGCGAGGCGTCGCACGAGGGCGTCCGCGCGGGTCTCGGACAGAGGGCCGTGGAAGGTGAGCCGGCCGGAGCGGCGGGGTGGCGGGGTCATGGGAGGGGACGCTACGGCGGGGCGCGGCGCGCCGGCACCCGGTTTATCGACACCCAGCCCGACCGCCGGGCCGGAAACGCACCCCCTCGGCCCCCCCGGGCCACCGAAGCTCCCGGCTCCACCCGGACCCCGGGGCCCGCCGCCGTGGCGGCGCGGTTGCCCGCGTCCCGGTGCCCGGCGTTGCCCGTCGCCGGACGGGAGGCCGCCGTTGTGGCGGCGCGGTTGCCCGCGTGGGGGTGTGGCCGGTGCCGGGCGTCGGCGGTCGAGGGCCATGGCCTGCGCGCCTCGGCGCGACGAGGCGCCACCGCGCCCGCCGCCCCCGGACCTCTCGGTCTCGCTCCGGCCGGGCCCGTCGCCGTGGCGGCGCGGCTGCCCGTGTCCCGGTGCCCGGCGTTGCTCCGTCGCCGGGTGGGAGGCCGCCGTTGTGGCAGCGCGGTTGCCGCGTGCGGGGTGTGGCCGGTGCCGGGCGTCGGCGGTCGAGGGCCATGGCCTGCGCGCCTCGGCGCGACGAGGCGCCACCGCGCCCGCCGCCCCCGGACCTCCCGGTTCCGCTCCGGCCGGGGGCCGTCGCCCGGTGGCGCGGTTGCCGCAGGCGGGCGCGGCCGGTGCCGCCCGTGCCGGGCGGGGCCTCGCGTTGCGCGGCTCGATACGGCAAGTCGCGTTCCCCGTCCGGTTTCCCCCCACAGGGACCAGCCCTCCGGTGGTGCGCCTGTCCGCGGGCGGGCGGGGCCGGGGCCGCTCGTCGCCGGGTGAGGGCGTGGCCTACGGGGTCACCGTGAAGTTGCGGAGGATCGCCGCCGTCAGGTCCGGGTCGCCCTCCGTCTTCAGGCGGTCGGCAACCGCCTCGGGCGTCACGCGGCCGCAGGCCAGCCGGACGTAGGTCTCCCAGTCGAGGGTGAGCGTGGCCGCCGGGCCCAGCGCCGGGGCCGTCTCCAGGGTGCCGCGGCCCTGGATGTCGACCCGGATCGTGCGCAGGAACTCGACCGGGCCGTGCACGTCGAAGACGATCGCCGAGCTGCGCGGCGCCTGCGCGTCCTCCGCCACCACGCGCGGCAGTTCACCGAGCAGCACGTCACGGGCGACGTGCGCGCCGGGGGAGTCGAGGTTGCCGGGCCGGCCGAGCGCCGTGCGCAGGTCCTGCTCGTGCACCCACACCGCGAAGGCGTGCCGGCGCATGGACTCCTCCAGGGTCAGCTCCGCGCCGAGCGGCCCGCGCACCTTCGTGCCCGGGTCGCGCGAGTCGTTGCGCAGCTGGCGGTTGCGGCGGATGATCACGTACTCCAGCTCGGAGGTCATCTCCGGCGCCGTGTGGTGGCGGCGGACGTCGACCTGCATCTCCATGTAGCGCTGGTGGTCGTTCGTGACGTGGAACAGGTCGCGCGGCAGCGAGTGGATCGGGCGCGGGTCACCGAGCATCTCGCAGTCCAGGCCGATGACATGGGACACCACGTCCCGCACCGACCACCCGGGGCACGGCGTACGCCGGTTCCATTCGGCCTCCGCGAGCGGCTGGACCAGCTCGGATATCGCTTCGATGGAGTGGGTCCAGGCGTCGGCGTAGGGCTGGAGGGTGGGATGCAGACTCACGGAACGGGACCCCTCGGCGGTCGGTGCACGGGCAGGTGGTGGCGGCGTTGCCAGTGGGAGTTGGCGGCTGTCGGCGGGTGTCTTGCGAGCTAAGTTACGCTGCTGTGGGGCACCCCGGCAGTGCTTTCGTGTGACGATCGTAGGCCCGTGTGGACGGCTCGAATGCCAGGACGGTGGTAGTGTGCGCGCCTCTGTGATCCAGATCGCCGTAGACGAGGGCGAATCGGTCGAATCGCGCCGCCTGCGGGCCGCCGCGCTGGTCCGGGAGCAGGCCGGCAGCGACCTCGTCGTCCTCCCCGAGCTGTGGACCACCGGCGCCTTCGCCTACGACGCGTTCGGCACCGAGGCCGAACCGCTCGAGGGCCCGACCCACGAGGCCATGGCCAAGGCCGCGAGCGACGCGGGCGTCTGGCTGCACGCCGGGTCGATCCCCGAGCGGGACCCCGACGGCCCCCTGTACAACACCTCCCTCGTCTTCTCGCCCTCCGGCGACCTGGCCGCCGCCTACCGGAAGATCCACCGGTTCGGCTTCGACAAGGGCGAGGCCGTGCTGATGGGCGCCGGCAGGGAGCTGGTGACGGTGCGTCTGCCCGCCACGACCCTGGGCCTGGCGACCTGTTACGACCTCCGCTTCCCCGAGCTGTTCCGCGGGCTCGTCGACGCCGGGGCCGAGACGCTCGTGGTGTCGGCGGGCTGGCCGGAGCGCCGCCGGTCCCACTGGACGCTGCTGGCCCGGGCCCGGGCCGTGGAGAACCAGTCGTTCGTCCTGGCCTGCGCGACGGCCGGGACGCACGCGGGTGTCCCCCAGTCGGGGCACTCGGTCGTGGTCGACCCCTGGGGCGAGGTGCTGGCCGAGGCCGGGGCGGGGGAGGAGGTCCTCACCGTGGAGTTCGACCCGGCGAAGGTCGCGGCGACCCGGGAGCAGTTCCCGGCACTGAAGGACCGGATGCTGGGACTCCGGCCGCCGCGCACACCCTGAGCGGACGCTCTCAGTCCTCCCGTTCCTTCTCCGCCAGGTGGATCACGCACACCGCCACCGCGATCAGCAGCGCCGGGTCCGCGTCCTCGCGCACGACGTCCACGCCGTAGGTGTCCCGCAGCGTCAGCCAGCGCCGGGAGATCACCGCGAGCAGCTCCCCGTCGTACTCGACGGCGAACTCCCGGTCCAGGATCTTGCCGCTGACGTCCAGTTCGCTGCCGTCGGCCAGGGACACCCGGTAGTGGTTGCGCAGCAGGGAGAGCCGTTTGCGGCGGATGGTCGCCAGCGGTTCCCCGGCCCGCTGCAGCACCATCGTGTCGCGCAGGGCCAGCATCTTCTGGTGGATGTCGACGAGGACGCGGCCCTGGGCGTCCTTCAGCTCCCAGGTGTCGCGCAGCCGCAGGGCCTTGCCGTCGACGAGGAACACCTTGGCGCCGTGCTCGTCCTCGATCCAGTAGTCGTCACCGAAGCCGAGGAGCCGGTCGTACACGAGGAATCTCATGAGACCAGGGCTTCCCCGCCGCCGCCGCCGAAACGCCGCCGATAGGCCGACGGGCTGAGCCCGGTCGCCCGCCGCAGCCGCGCCCGCAGGTTGGCGGCCGTGCCGAGCCCGCTGCGGGCCGCCACCACCTCCAGCCGCTCCTCGCCCCGCTCGATCAGCCGGCAGGCCAGCGCCACGCGCTCGCCCGTGAGCCATGCCAGCGGGGTCGTGCCGAGCTGGGCGCGGAAGCGGCGGTGCAGCGTGGCGGGGCTGACCCGCGCGCGGGCGGCCAGGTCCGCCACCGTCAGCGGCTCGCCCAGCCGCTCCTGCGCCCACTGCAGCAGCGGCGCCAGCGACGCGTCCCGCACCTCGGGCACCGGCCGTTCCACGAACTGCCGCTGCCCGCCGTCCCGGTGCGCGGCGAACACCAGCCGGCGGGAGACGTGGTTGGCGATCTCGGCGCCGTGGTCACGGCGCCACAGGTACAGCCCCAGGTCGAGCGCGGCCGCGCTGCCCGCCGCGGTGAGGACGTCGCCCTCGTCGACGAAGAGGACGTCCGGCTCCAGCAGCACCCGCGGGTGCAGCCGGCGGAAGGAGTCCGCCCAGCGCCAGTGCGTCGCCGCCCGCCGGCCGTCCAGCAGCCCGGCCTCGGCGAGCGCGAACGTGCCGGTGCAGAAGCTGACCACCCGGGTGCCGCGCGCGTGCGCGCGGCGGACGGCGTCCAGCACGGCGGGGACCCGGGGCACGACGTTGTCCGGCCGGCCCGGCACCACCAGCGTGTCCGCCCCGTCCACGGCGTCCAGGCCCGGGACGCCGCTCAGCGTGAAGAAGCCGTGGTTCATCCGGATCCGCGGCGCGGGCGCGCACAGCGTCACCTCGTACAGCGGCCCCGGCAGCCCCAGCTCGGGCCGCGGCAGCCCGAACAGCTCGGTGGCCACCCCGACCTCGAACGGGTTGGTGCCCTCGTCCACGATCACGGCGACCTGGTGCGGGCGGTGCGGGCGGTGCGGACGCTGCGAGGATCCTTGCGACATGTGCGATTCCTAGCACTCGCGGCCGCCGTACGGCACCCCGCAGGATCGGTTCATGACCCCAGAACCCGTCTTTCTCGCCGACGCCCTGGCCTCCTTCACCGAGCGGTGGAGCCCTCGCATCGTCGCCGCCGTCAACGACTACGACGTCCGGATCGCCAAGGTCGAGGGCGAGCACGTCTGGCACGTCCACGACCACACCGACGAGTTCTTCCTCGTCCTCGACGGCGAGCTCCACATCGGCCTGCGCGAACCGGCCGGCGAGCGCATGGTCGTCCTGCCCCGGGGCAGCGTCTTCACCGTCCCGCGCGGCACCGAACACAAGCCGTACGCGCCCGCGCCGGCCGCGATCCTGATGTTCGAGCCGACCGGCACGCTCACCGTCGGCGACCGCCACGACGAGGTCCCGGACCACGTGGACGCCACGACGGGGCACGCGCTGGGCTGACCGCTCCCCGGGCCCGCCGCGGACCGGCGATCCGGCGTCGCGCCGGGATGGCAAGCTGGACGCATGAACGACTCCGCACCCCGGCGCGTCCGCGTCCGCGCCCCCGAGCTGACCGGCGAGGGCGGCTGGCTGAACACGGGCGGGCGGCAGTACTCCCTCGCCGACCTGCGCGGACGCATCGTCGTCCTGGACTTCTGGACCTTCTGCTGCATCAACTGCCTGCACGTCCTGGACGAGCTGCGCGAGCTGGAGGAGAAGCACCGGGACACGGTCGTGGTCATCGGGGTGCACTCGCCGAAGTTCGCGCACGAGGCCGAGCACGCGGCGGTCGCCGACGCGGTGGAGCGCTACGGCGTGGAGCACCCGGTGCTGGACGACCCGGAGCTGGCCACGTGGAAGCAGTACGCCGTGCGCGCCTGGCCGACGCTCGTGGTGATCGACCCCGAGGGGTACGTCGTCGCCCAGCACGCCGGTGAGGGCCATGTGCACGCCATCGAGCGGCTGGTCGCGGAGCTGGAGGAGGAGCACGCGGCCAAGGGCACGCTGCGCCGCGGCGACGGGCCCTACGTGGCGCCGGAGCCGGAGCCGACGGTGCTGCGCTTCCCGGGCAAGGCCGTGCCGCTGCCGGGCGGCACCTTCCTGGTGAGCGACACGACCCGGCACCAGCTGGTGGAGCTGGCCGCGGACGGGGAGAGCGTGCTGCGCAGGATCGGCGCCGGCACGCGGGGCTTCGCCGACGGGGCCGCCGGTGCCGCCGCGTTCAACGAGCCGCAGGGGCTCGCCGTCCTCGACGACGGGTCGGTGGTCGTCGCCGACACCGTCAACCACGCCCTGCGGCGGCTGGACCTCGCCACCGGGGAGGTCACCACCCTCGCCGGCACCGGCCGGCAGTGGTGGCAGGGCTCCCCCACCTCGGGTCCGGCCCGCGAGGTCGACCTGTCCTCCCCCTGGGACGTCGCCTGGTGGCGGGGCCGGGTGTGGATCGCCATGGCCGGGGTGCACCAGCTGTGGGCGTACGACCCGCAGGACGGGACGGTGGCCGTCGCGGCCGGGACGACCAACGAGGGGCTGGTCGACGGGCCGGGCGACCAGGCCTGGTTCGCGCAGCCCTCCGGACTCGCCGCCACGGAGGAGCGGCTGTGGCTCGCCGACGCGGAGACGTCCGCCCTGCGCTGGGTGGATCCCGACGGCTCGGTCCACACCGCCGTCGGCACCGGCCTGTTCGACTTCGGCCACCGGGACGGCCCCGCCGCACAGGCCCTGCTCCAGCACCCGCTGGGCGTCACGGCCCTGCCCGACGGCTCGGTCGCCGTCAGCGACACCTACAACCACGCCCTGCGCCGCTACGACCCGGCGACCGGCGAGGTGACGACCCTGGCCACGGACCTGCGCGAGCCGAGCGACGCGGTACTCGCGGGCGACGACATCGTGGTCGTGGAGTCGGCCCGGCACCGGCTGACCCGGCTGCGGCTGCCGGAGGAGGCGGTGAAGGTGCCGGACGTGGCCCACCGCACCCGGCGGGAGCCGGCCGAGGTCGCTCCCGGGCGGCTCCGGGTGGACGTGGTCTTCCAGGCACCGGCGGGCCAGAAGCTGGACACCCGGTACGGCCCCTCGACGCGGCTGCTGGTCTCCTCGACCCCGCCGGAGCTGCTGCGGACCGGCGAGGGCGCGGGGACGGACCTGTCGCGCGCCGTGGAACTCGACCCGTCCGTACCGGAGGGCGTGCTGCACGTCTCCGCGATGGCCGCGTCCTGCGACGACGACCCGGCCAACCCCTACCCGGCCTGCCATGTGCACCAGCAGGACTGGGGCGTCCCCGTCCGTCTCACCGAGACGGGCACCGACCGGCTGCCGCTGGTCCTCGCGGGCATGGACGAGGCGCCCGGTCGGTGACGGGGGGTCACACCCCCGCCTCTCGCCGGACCGCCCCGCCCGGGTGAAGCCGTGCCGGGGTCAGACCCCGTAGCCGTCGCTGTAGCCGTCGCGCGTCGGGCGCCGTCCGTCGTCCACGACCGGCGTCGTGGGGGGCACCACCACGCGCCGGCGCCTGGCGATGCTGCTGAACGTCGTGACGCCGATCAGTCCGACGATCATCAGGATCACTCCGACCAGGTCGAGGTTGACCCCCTGCATGTCCCAGTCGGTCGCGAACGTGAGGATGGCTCCCACGGCGATGAGGATGATGCATCCGCCGAGGCCCATGTGTGTCGCCTCCCTGTACGGTCCGGTCGTTCCGGTCCCGGAACACCGGGTACCCCCAGGGCGAACACCCATGCGGTGAGGGGCCGTTCTACCGCTGCAGAAAGGCCGTCAGGGCGTTGGCCAGCAGGAACGGGTCGTCGGCGCCGCAGAGTTCGCGGACGCTGTGCATCGACAGGATGGCCACGCCGATGTCGACCGTCCTGATGCCGTGCCGGGCGGCGGTGATCGGGCCGATGGTGGTGCCGCACGGCATGGAGTTGTTGGAGACGAACGACTGGAACGGCACGTCCGCCGCCTCGCAGGCCGCCGTGAACTCCGCGCGGCCCGAACCGTCCGTGGCGTAGCGGTTGTTGACGTTGACCTTGAGGATCGGGCCGCCGTTGACCCGCGGGTGGTGCGTCGGGTCGTGCCGCTCCGCGTAGTTGGGGTGGACGGCGTGGCCCGTGTCGGAGGACAGGCAGACCGATCCGGCGAAGGCGCGGGCCCGGTCCTCCCAGGAGCCGCCGCGCGCGAGGACCGAGCGCTCCAGGACGTTGCCGAGGAGCGGTCCGTCGGCGCCCGTGTCCGACTGGGAGCCGTTCTCCTCGTGGTCGAAGGCGGCCAGGACCGGGATGGAGGCCGGCTGCGACGACGCGGCGACGGCGGCGAGGGCCGCCGTGCCGGCGTGCACCGACAGCAGGTTGTCCATGCGCGGGCCGGCCAGCAGTTCACGGTCGCGGCCCAGGTAGGCGGGCGGCTCCACGGAGTGGGTCATGAGGTCCCAGCCGGTGACCTCGCCCGCGGGGAGGCCGGCGGTCTCCTCCAGGAAGGCGATCAGGTCGCCGTCGCGCACGTCGTGGCCCAGGCCCCAGACCGGCTGCATGTGCCGCTGCTTGTCGAGCTTGAGGCCGTCGGCCGTCACCGAGCGGTCCAGGTGGATGGCGAGCTGCGGGACGCGCAGCAGCGGCCGGTCGACGTTCACCAGCCGCGTCGAGCCGTCGCGCAGGGTCAGCCGGCCGGCGATGCCGAGGTCGCGGTCGAGCCAGGAGTTGAGCAGGGGCCCGCCGTAGATCTCCACGGCCACCTGGCGCCAGCCGTGCGCCCCGGTGTCGGGCAGCGGCTTGACGCGCAGGTTGGGGGAGTCGGTGTGGGCGCCGACGATCCGGAACGGCGTGTGCGCGGCGGCGCCCTCCGGCACGTACCAGGCGACGATCGCCCCGCCGCGCAGCACGTACTTGCCGCCGCTCGTCCCGTCCCAGGCGTCCGTCTCGGCGACCTGCCGGAAGCCGGCCTTCTCCAGCCGTTCGGCGGCGTTCGCCACGGCGTGGTACGGCGACGGGCTCGCCGCCAGGAAGGACATGAGGTCGTCGGTGTGGCCGCGGTCGAAGCGCGCTGGGTTGGTCATGCCCTCACCTTAACGACGGACGAGGGCCCGCTCCCCGGGCAGGGGAACAGGCCCTCGAACCGAGGACGTGAGGATCAGAACGCGGCCTCGTCCAGCTCCATCAGGTCCAGCTCGACGCTCTCGGCGACCTTGCGGGCCAGGGTGACGCCGGGCAGGACGTTGGCGGCGAAGAACTTCGCGGCCGCGATCTTGCCGGTGTAGAAGGCCTTGTCCTTGGCGGAAGCGGTCTGAAGCTTCTCGGCGGCGATCGCGGCGCCCTTGAGCAGCAGGTAGCCGACGACCACGTCACCGGAGGCCATCAGCAGGCGGGTGGTGTTGAGCCCGACCTTGTAGATGTTCTTGACGTCCTGCTCGGTGGCGGCGAGGTCGGTCAGCATCAGGCCGACGATCGCCTCCAGCTCCACGGCCGCCTTGGCCAGGTGCTCGCGGGCGCCCGCCAGCTCCTCGCCGCCGGTGCCGAGCGCCAGGAACTTCTTGATGTCCTCGGCGAGGGAGTTCAGCGCGGCGCCCTGGTTGCGGACGATCTTCCGGAAGAAGAAGTCCTGGCCCTGGATGGCCGTGGTGCCCTCGTAGAGGGTGTCGATCTTGGAGTCCCGGATGTACTGCTCGATCGGGTACTCCTGCAGGAAGCCGGAGCCGCCGAAGGTCTGCAGCGACTGGGCGAGCTGCTCGTAGCCCTTCTCGGAGCCGTAGCCCTTGACGATCGGCAGGAGCAGGTCGTTCAGCGCGTGCTCGGTGGTGGCGTCCTCGCCGGCGGCCTCCTTGATCTGGATGGCGTCCTGGATCGAGGCGGTGTACATCACCAGGGCGCGCATGCCCTCCGCGTACGCCTTCTGCGTGATCAGCGCGCGGCGCACGTCCGGGTGGTGCGTGATGGTGACCTTGGGCGCGGTCTTGTCCATGAAGTTCGCCAGGTCCGGGCCCTGGACGCGCTCCTTGGCGTACTCGAGCGCGTTCAGGTAGCCCGTGGAGAGCGTGGAGATCGCCTTCGTGCCGACCATCATGCGGGCGAACTCGATGATGCGGAACATCTGGCGGATGCCGTCGTGCTTGTCGCCGATCAGCCAGCCCTTGGCGGGGTGCTTGTCGCCGAACGTCATCTCGCACGTGTTGGACGCCTTCAGGCCCATCTTGTGCTCGACGTTGGTGGCGTAGACGCCGTTGCGCTCGCCCAGCTCGCCGGTCTCGAAGTCGAAGAGGTACTTCGGGACGAGGAAGAGGGACAGGCCCTTGGTGCCGGGTCCGGCGCCCTCGGGGCGGGCCAGCACGTAGTGGAGGATGTTCTCCGACATGTCGTGCTCACCGGAGGTGATGAAGCGCTTCACGCCCTCGATGTGCCAGGAGCCGTCCTCCTGCTGGACCGCCTTGGTGCGGCCGGCGCCCACGTCGGAGCCCGCGTCGGGCTCGGTGAGCACCATCGTGGAGCCCCACTGCTTCTCCGTGGCGATCTTGGCTATGTGCTTCTGGACCTCGTTGCCCTCCTCGAAGAGGATGCCGGCGAAGGCGGGGCCCGAGGAGTACATCCACACGGCCGGGTTGGCGCCCAGGATCAGCTCGGCGTAGGCCCAGATGAGGGAGCGCGGCGCGGTGGTGCCGCCGATCTCCTCGGGCAGGCCGAGGCGCCAGTACTCGGAGTCCATGAAGGCCTGGTAGCTCTTCTTGAACGACGCGGGGATCGGCGCGGTGTTGGTCTCCGGGTCGAAGACCGGCGGGTTGCGGTCGGCATCGGCGAAGGACTCGGCCAGCTCGTTCTCCGAGAGGCGGGTCAGCTCCTCCAGGATGCTCTTGGCGGTCTCGACGTCCATCTCCTCGAACGGGCCGGTGCCGTAGACCTTGTCGCGCCCGAGTACTTCGAAGAGGTTGAACTCGATGTCGCGGAGATTCGACTTGTAGTGCCCCATGGCGACGGCTCCCGGCTCCGTAGAGAGATCGGCGAGGCACTGGATCCTCGCGCTAGTTCACGTACCAACAAGTAGCTACACATGATGCTACCCGTCGGTAATAAGAGGCAACCCCGATCCGGTCATCTGTGACGCGTGGCTCAGACCGGCGCCGTGAGTCGTCCTGCGGCGGGCGGGCACTTCGCCCGGCCGCTCTCGGTACGCTTGCGCTCATGTACGGCTACGACCAGACAGCGGGCCCGCAAGCGCAGTACGCCCCTCCGCAGCAGCCGATGTCCGGCGGGTACGGGCAGCAGCCGCCGCTGTACCCCGAGCCGTCCCCGCCCTCGCTCGCCGACGCGGTGCGCGCGTTTACGACGGGGCAGATGGCGGCCGAGGACTTCCAGCAGGTCTTCGCCACGTCGAAGGTGTACTGCCCGCGCGGCGACAACCCCGGCTTCCTCGCCCTGCACAACACGCAGCAGCCGGTGATCCCCATGTTCAGCACGCTCAAGGAGCTGCGCCGGTACGCGGGCAAGGAGTCCAAGTACTTCGTGATCACCGGCGCCGAGGTGCTGGACCTGCTGCCCACGGGCTACGGCTTCGTCCTCGACATGGAGGGCGAGCACCGCATGGTGTTCGACGCGAAGGCCGTCGAGCAGATGGTCGAGTTCGCGATGCGCCGCATGTACGGCTAGACGCCTCGCCGCGCAGCCGGCCGAACTGCGGATTCCGTCTGGCCTCCGGGTCCTCGGGCCGTCACCCCCGCGGGGGTGACGGCCTTTCGCCGTGCCCCTCCGCCGTGGTTCGCTGCGCCGTCCCCCGGGCCGGGAATGCGCCTCCCGGTTTCTCGGTTGGGGGTGGCAGAAAGTTCAACGCTCAACTAAAGTGGGCGTACACGAGGAGGAACCGACATGCCTGCTGTGACCGTCGAGAACCCGCTGACGCTGCCCCGAGTGACCGCTTCCGCCGACGCCGTGGCACGTCCCGTGCTCGCCGTCACGACCGCCCCGAGCGGTTTCGAGGGCGAGGGCTTCCCGGTGCGCCGGGCGTTCGCGGGGATCAACTACCGCCACCTCGACCCGTTCATCATGATGGACCAGATGGGCGAGGTGGAGTACGCGCCGGGCGAGCCCAAGGGCACCCCCTGGCACCCGCACCGCGGCTTCGAGACCGTCACCTACATCATCGACGGCATCTTCGACCACCAGGACTCCAACGGCGGTGGCGGCACCATCACCAACGGGGACACCCAGTGGATGACCGCCGGCTCGGGCCTGCTGCACATCGAGGCACCACCGGAGCACCTGGTGATGTCCGGCGGGCTCTTCCACGGCCTGCAGCTGTGGGTGAACCTCCCGGCCAAGGACAAGATGATGGCCCCGCGCTACCAGGACATCCGCGGCGGCTCGGTCCAGCTGCTCACCAGCCCCGACGGCGGTGCGCTGCTGCGGGTCATCGCCGGTGAGCTGGACGGGCACCAGGGTCCGGGCATCACGCACACGCCGATCACGATGATCCACGCCACGCTGGCGCCGGGCGCCGAGCTGACCCTGCCGTGGCGCGAGGACTTCAACGGCCTGGCGTACGTGCTGGCCGGGCGCGGCAGCGTCGGCGCCGAGCGCCGCCCGGTCCACATGGGCCAGACCGCCGTCTTCGGCGCGGGCTCCTCGCTGACCGTCCGCGCCGACGAGAAGCAGGACTCCCGCACGCCGGACCTGGAGGTCGTCCTGCTCGGCGGGCAGCCGATCCGTGAGCCGATGGCCCACTACGGCCCGTTCGTGATGAACACCAAGGACGAGCTCATGCAGGCCTTCGAGGACTTCCAGAAGGGCCGCCTGGGCACGGTCCCGGCCGTGCACGGCATGACCGAGAGCGGTCCGCAGGACTGACGGCCGTCACCGCGCCTCGGGGTTCTCCCAGGTGGTGACGTCCACGGTGACGGACGACAATCCGTTGTCGTCCGTCTGCCAGCCGAGGACGGTCAGGGAGGCGACCCGGTTCTCGTCGGTGAGCACGCAGGCGGTGAGGCCCTTGCGGATGTTCTTCCGGTCGATGGTGAAGCCGAAGTCGGTGGCGGCGGCGCAGCTCTGCTGCGTCGCCGCCCCTTCGACGGTGGCGATGTCACCCCTGTCACCGCCGATGGTCCAGCCGTTGCCGCCGGTCGGCATGGTGGAGGTGATGTCGGGGAATCCCTCGCTGAAGTCCAGGTCCGTGCCGGCCCCGGACCTCAGCACCACCTTGCGGTGCTCCCGCACCTCCGCGGCCGCCGCGTCGGCGTCGGCCGCCGGGGCGGCGGCGCCCGGCGGGGAGGCGGCCGGTGCCGGCGTCGGCGTGCCGCCCGTGGCCGCGGACGTCCCGCCCGGGTCCGGGGACGCGGACGAACCGGTCGTCACGCTCGTGCCCGCCCCGGCCTGCGCGCCGCCCTGGGCGCCCTGACCGTCGAGCCACAGATAGCCGACCACGCCCACCACGGCCACCGCGGTGATGGCCACCATGGCGGTGGCGGGACCCTTGTACGACAGGCGTCCCAGCTTGACCTGTGCGGAGGGGTCGCGTCGGCCGCCGCCCTCGTACGACACCGAGAAGGAGGACCTCTTGCCCCGGTCCTCCCGGGATGCGGACTTGCCCATGCGAATTCCTTGCCTGCGGTCGGAGTGCGGCCAGGGGACTTATCGTGCAGGCGGTGTGAAGGGCGTCGCCGTCACTCACCCGGCGGTCACACGAAAGGGTGCATAGGCTTCGCGGAGTTGACGGATGGGTCCGTCAAGGCGACCAGGAGCCGTCCCCCGAGCCGTTCACCGACTCGTACAGCTCGAACCAGATGCTCTTGCCCTCGCCCCGCGGGTCGACCCCCCAGGCGTGCGCGAGCAGTTCGATCAGGACCAGACCGCGGCCGGAGGACGCCAGCTCCCCGGGCCTGCGCTTGTGCGGCAGGTCGTCGCCCGCGTCGGCGACCTCGATCCGCAGCCGCCGCTCCCCCACCTCCCCGGTGATCTCGGCGACGAGCAGGGCGTCGGAGTCGGTGTGCACGAGGACGTTCGTCAGCAGCTCGGACAGCAGCAGCACCGCCGAGTCCACCTGGTCGGGACTGGCCCAGTCGTGCAGCAGCTCCCGCTGCTGCTGCCGGGCCACCGCGATCCGCTCCGGCTCGGCCTGCGCGACCGTCAGCACCGAGCGGCGCACCGGCGGCGCCGCCGCCAGGGAGTCGCCGCAGCCGCAGCCGTCGCCGTCCCGGCTCAGCAGCAGCATCGCGATGTCGTCCTCGCGGCGGTCCACCAGCGGGCCGGTGGTGTGGTGCGAGGACGGGCCGTGCACGGCCTGCACCAGCGTGTCGGCGAGCTCCTCCAGATCGCCCTTGTGCTCCTCCAGGATCGTGCGCAGCCGCCGCCAGCCCGTGTCCAGGTCGTGGCCGCCGGTCTCGATCAGGCCGTCCGTGCAGATCAGCATGGTCTCGCCCGGCTCCAGCGCGAGCCGGGTCGTCGGGTAGTCGGCGTCCGGGTCGATGCCCAGCGGCAGACCCCCCGAGGTCGGCCGGGTCAGCACCGTGCCGTCGGCCATCCGGATCGCCGGGTCCGGATGCCCGGCGCGGGCGATGTCCAGCAGCCCCGAGGCCGGATCGACCTCCACGTAGACGCAGGTGGCGAAGCGCGGATCGTAGGGGTCCTCGTCGCTGATGCCGTGCAGGAAGCGCGAGGCGCGGGAGAGCACCGCGTCCGGGCGGTGGCCCTCCGAGGCGTAGGCCCGCAGGGCGATCCGCAGCTGCCCCATCAGCCCCGCCGCCCGCACGTCATGGCCCTGGACGTCCCCGATGACCAGCGCGAACCGCCCACTGGGCAGTGGGATCACGTCGTACCAGTCGCCGCCGACCTGGAGCCCGCCGCCGGTCGGGACGTAGCGGGCGGCGACGCTCATGCCCGGGATGCGCTGGGAGCCGAGCCTCGGCAGCATCGTGCGCTGCAGTCCGTCCGTCAGGGCCCGCTCGCTCTCGGCCACGCCCGCCCGGGTCAGCGCCTGGGCCAGCATCCGCGCCACCGTCGCCAGGACGGACCGCTCGTCCGGGGTGAAGGCGACCGGGTAGGTGAACGCCGCCATCCAGGCGCCCATCGTGCGGCCCGCCACGGTCAGCGGCAGGAACGCCCAGGACCGGCGGCCGAACCGCTCGGCGAGCGGCCAGGTCAGCGGATAGCGGGCCTTGTACTGCTCGGGCGAGGACAGATACACGGCCCGGCCGGTTCGCACCACCTCGGCGGCCGGGTAGTCCGTGTCCAGCGGCATGTCCGAGAAGGGGCTCTCGGTGCCGCGCTGCTGTCCGTGGTGGCCGATGACCGTCAGCCGGTCGCCCTCCACGCCGAACACCGCCAGCCCGTCCGGCGAGAACCCGGGCATGGACAGATTCGCGGTGACGCGCAGGACCTCCTGCGTGGAGCGGGCCTCGGCCAGAGCCCGGCCGGCGTCCAGCAGGAACGCCTCCCGCGAGCGCCGCCAGTCACCGGTGACCGCACTGCGCCCGGCCGGGGTGCCCGGTGTCGGCTCGGTGACCTCCTGGAGCGTGCCGATCAGCAGATAGGCCTTGCGGGCCCGGTCGAAGGTCGGCTTGGAGCGGCTGCGGACGACCCGGACCACCCGGCCCTGTTCGTCCATGATCCGGATCCGCACCTCCGCGAGGGTCCCCTCCGCGACGGCCAGCTGGATCACGCCGGTGATCTCGTTCCAGTCGACCGGGTGCAGCCGGGCCCGGGCCTGGGCCTCCGTGAGGGTGACCTGCTCGGCGGGCAGCCCGAGCAGCCGTGCCGCCTCGGCGTCGACCGTGACCAGCCCGGTGGCGGTGTCCCAGTGCCACAGTCCGGTCGCGAGGGCGGCGAGGGCCTCCCCCACGGCGGGCAGGGGCTCGCCAGTGCGCATTGCCCTACTTTAAGAAGACGCGCTCGCACACTGCCACCGAGAGCGGCAGCGTGCTCGGTCCCCCTCGCCGGGGCGCTCGCCCGTCGTCCGCGGAGAACTCGGGAGAGCCGATCTTCGCCTGCCCGGTACGCTGGGGACCAGTTTCACGTGAAACACAGACCCCGATCAGCGAAGACTGGATGAACGACGATGCATCGGTACAGGTCCCACACCTGCGGCGAGCTCCGCTCCTCTGACGTCGGCACCGACGTCCGGCTGAGTGGCTGGCTGCACAATCGGCGCGACCTGGGCGGCATCCTCTTCATCGATCTGCGCGATCACTACGGCATCACGCAGCTCGTGGCCCGTCCCGGCACCGCCGCCTACGAGGCCCTCGACAAGCTCTCCAAGGAGTCGACCGTCCGCGTGGACGGCAAGGTCGTCTCCCGCGGCGCCGAGAACATCAACCCCGACCTGCCGACCGGTGAGGTCGAGGTCGAGGTCGGCGAGGTCGAACTGCTCGGCGCGGCCGCCCCGCTGCCGTTCACGATCAACACCGAGGACGGCGTCAACGAGGAGCGGCGCCTGGAGTACCGCTTCCTCGACCTGCGCCGCGAGCGCATGCACAAGAACATCATGCTGCGGTCGTCGGTGATCGCCTCGATCCGCTCGAAGATGGTCGCCCTCGGCTTCAACGAGATGGCGACGCCGATCCTGTCCGCGACCTCCCCCGAGGGCGCCCGCGACTTCGTCGTCCCCTCCCGTCTGAACCCGGGCAAGTTCTACGCCCTCCCGCAGGCGCCCCAGCAGTTCAAGCAGCTGCTGATGATCTCCGGCTTCGACCGCTACTTCCAGATCGCGCCCTGCTTCCGCGACGAGGACGCCCGCGCCGACCGCTCGCCGGGCGAGTTCTACCAGCTCGACATCGAGATGAGCTTCGTCGAGCAGGAGGACGTCTTCCAGCCCGTCGAGAAGCTGATGACCGAGCTGTTCGAGGAGTTCGGCGGCGGCCGCCACGTCACCTCGCCGTTCCCGCGGATCCCGTTCCGCGAGGCGATGCTGAAGTACGGCTCCGACAAGCCCGACCTGCGTGCCCAGCTCGAACTCGTCGACATCACCGACATCTTCGAGGGCTCGGAGTTCAAGGCCTTCGCGGGCAAGCACGTGCGCGCCCTGCCGGTGCCGGACGTCTCCGCGCAGCCCCGCAAGTTCTTCGACCAGCTCGGCGACTTCGCCGTCTCGCAGGGCGCCAAGGGCCTGGCCTGGGTCCGCGTCGGCGAGGACGGCTCGCTGTCGGGCCCGATCGCGAAGTTCCTCACCGAGGACAACGTCGCGGAGCTGACCAAGCGGCTCTCCCTGGCCGCCGGCCACGCCGTCTTCTTCGGCGCGGGCGAGTTCGACGAGGTCTCCAAGATCATGGGCGCGGTCCGGGTCGAGGCGGCCAAGCGTGCCGGGCACTTCGAGGAGGGCGTCTTCCGGTTCTGCTGGATCGTCGACTTCCCGATGTACGAGAAGGACGAGGAGACCGGCGCGATCGACTTCTCGCACAACCCGTTCTCCATGCCGCAGGGCGGTCTGGAGGCCCTGCAGACCCAGGACCCGCTGGACATCCTGGGCTGGCAGTACGACATCGTCTGCAACGGCGTCGAGCTGTCCTCCGGCGCGATCCGGAACCACGAGCCGGAGATCATGCTCAAGGCCTTCGAGATCGCCGGCTACGACCGGGAGACCGTCGAGGAGAAGTTCGCCGGCATGCTCCGCGCCTTCCGCTTCGGCGCCCCGCCGCACGGCGGCATCGCCCCGGGCGTCGACCGCATCGTCATGCTCCTCGCGGACGAGCCCAACATCCGCGAGACCATCGCCTTCCCGCTCAACGGCAACGCCCAGGACCTGATGATGGGCGCGCCGACGGAGCTGGAGGAGGCCCGGCTGAAGGAACTGCACCTGACGGTGCGCAAGCCGCAGCCGAAGTAGGACGCACAGACACGAGCGGCCCGGAACCGGAAACGGCCCGGGCCGCTGCCGCGTTCAGTCCTCGGAGAAGAGCTCTTCGGCGGTGGCGACGGTCAGGGACCGGTCGAACCAGAGGGTGAGCGTGTCGAGGTCCGTGCAGGAGGTGATGCGTTCGCGGTCGTCTGTGGTGAGCGGGACTCCACGCTTCTCCAGCACACGAAGCACGGACTCGACCTGGTTCTCGGCCTTTCCTTCGGCCTTACCTTCGAGGTAGGTCTGCTCGAAGAGGGTTCCCCTGCCCGGGAAGTAAGTGGCGACCATCTTCTCCAGCTCTCTCCAGGTCTCCTGGACCGGAGTGTTCTCCAGTCCTACTTCAAGCCATTCGCACCAGTACTTCGCTGTGGCCTTGTCGAACGACCGCATTCCGCGGGCCAGCATGTCCAGTATGGCGGGGGCGTTTTCGCTTTCGCTATGCACGATGGCCGAGAAGGTGGCCATCGCCGGTGCACGGGCGACCAGGGATTCGTCAGTGATCTCCGGGACGTTGTCCGGGCCCAGGACGAACGGTCGCGTGGTCTGCGACGTCCACGTACCGACGCGGCACTCGAAGGGCCCGGCCGCCCAGGCCGCCGTCGGCCGGTTCCTGCACACCGCGACCAGCAGCACCGGCAGGCCGAACTTCGCATGCAGGTACGCCACGTAGTAGGACCAACTGAGTCCCTTGCCGCGGACCTTGCCGGTCTGGGCCTCGATGGCGATGAGAAAGCCGTCGCCTTCTGACGGCTCCACTCTCAGCACCGTGTCCACCCGGCGCTCCAGGGGCTTGATCTCCGTAGCGTCGGGTGTCAGCGCCTCGATCGTCGCCTTCGCGGGCGGCGGGAGCCCCAGGGCCTCGAAGACGGGGAAGAGAACCTCCGGATGGTCCTGGAAGATCCGGTGGGAGGTCTCATGGGTTGATGTGACCATGTGGGCAAAGTAGGCCCCTCGCATTCGGTGATGCGGGTGTCCGGGGTGCGTTCACTCTTTCGGGAACAGCAAAAACGTTCCCGTCGTGCGAAGGGCTATCGGGCGACGAACTGGGTGAGGATGGCCTGGACCTCGTAGATGTCCACGCCCTTGGTGAAGGTTTTTTCGATGGGGGCGGGGGTGCCGGAGATCCAGATCTTGAGTTCTGCGTCCAGGTCGAAGGTGCCTGCCGTTTCCACCGAGAAGTGGGTGATGCTGCGGTAGGGCACGGAGTGGTACTCGACCTTCTTGCCGGTGATGCCCTGCTTGTCGACGAGGATCAGGCGGCGGTCGGTGAAGAGGATCGTGTCGCGGATCAGCAGGAACGCGGCGTGGACCTGTTCGCCGTGGCCGAGGAGGCGGGCGTAGTCCTGCTGGGCCGAGGCCGGGTTCACGGTGTGCGCGTTGCCGAACAGTGCCATCGTTGGTTCCCCCTGTATGTTGGGTCGGCCGCTCGGCCGTCCTCGGAGGGATCTTCGCAAAGCAGGCGGCCCGGGAGAAGCCTCTCGTTCTCCCGGGCCGCCTGCTGTAGCGAGCGTGTTACGGCTGTTACGCCGTCGGCTTCTCCTCCAGGCGCGGGAAGAGGACCGCGCCCTTGGTGACCGTCGTGCCGGCGGGGAGCCTGCCCCAGTCGCCGGCCTCCTGGATCCGCTGGTCCGCGAGGGCCCCGAGGGAGGCCTCCGCGCCGAGGGACTCCCACAGCTTCTGGGACGTCTCCGGCATGACCGGGTTGAGGAGGACCGCGACGGCGCGCAGGGACTCCGCGGCCGTGTAGAGGATCGTCGCCAGGCGGGCCCTGCCCTCGTCGGACGTGTCCTTGGCGACCTTCCAGGGCTCCTGCTCGGTGATGTAGCCGTTGACCTGCTTGACGAAGTCGAAGACCGCCAGGATGCCGCCCTGGAAGTCCAGCTCCTCGCCGATGCGGCGGTCCGCTTCCGAGACGGCCTTGGCCAGGCCCTCGTGGATCGCCCGCTCGGCGTCGCCGTCGGCCGCCGACGCCGGCAGTTCGCCGCCGAAGTACTTGCCGACCATCGCCGCGACGCGGGACGCGAGGTTGCCGTAGTCGTTCGCCAGCTCGCTCGTGTAGCGGGCGGAGAAGTCCTCCCAGGAGAACGAGCCGTCCTGGCCGAAGGCGATCGCGCGCAGGAAGTACCAGCGGTAGGCGTCCACGCCGAAGTGCGAGGTCAGGTCCTGCGGCTTGATGCCGGTCAGGTTCGACTTCGACATCTTCTCGCCGCCGACCATCAGCCAGCCGTTGGCCGCGACCTTGCCGGGGAGCGGGAGGCCCTGCGCCATCAGCATCGCGGGCCAGATCACCGCGTGGAAGCGGAGGATGTCCTTGCCGACCAGGTGGACGTCGGCCGGGAAGGTCTCCTCGAACTTCGCCTGGTTCTCGTTGTAGCCGACCGCCGTGGCGTAGTTCAGCAGGGCGTCGACCCACACGTAGATCACGTGCTTGTCGTCCCAGGGGATCGGGATGCCCCAGTCGAAGGTCGAGCGGGAGATGGACAGGTCCTGCAGGCCCTGGCGGACGAAGTTCACGACCTCGTTGCGCGCGGACTCGGGCTGGATGAAGCCGGGGTTGGCCTCGTAGTGGGCGAGGAGCTTCTCGCCGTACGCGCTCAGCTTGAAGAAGTAGTTCTCCTCGCTGAGGATCTCCACCGGCTTCTTGTGGATCGGGCAGAGCTTCTCGCCCGCGTACTCGCCCTCGCCGTCCAGCAGCTCGCCGGGGAGCTTGTACTCCTCGCAGCCGACGCAGTACGGGCCCTCGTAACCGCCCTTGTAGATCTCGCCCTTGTCGTACAGGTCCTGCACGAACTCCTGGACGCGGTCGGTGTGCCGCTTCTGGGTGGTGCGGATGAAGTCGTCGTTGGCGATCTCCAGGTGCTCCCAGAGAGGCTTCCACGCTTCGGTGACGAGTTTGTCGGCCCACGCCTGGGGAGTGACCCCGTTGGTCTCGGCCGTGCGCATGATCTTCTGACCGTGCTCGTCCGTGCCGGTGAGGTACCACACCTTCTCGCCACGCTGACGGTGCCAGCGCGTGAGCACGTCGCCTGCGACGGTCGTATAGGCGTGGCCCAGGTGAGGAGCGTCGTTGACGTAGTAGATGGGGGTCGAGACGTAGTACGCCTTCGCCCCCTGCTTCTCGGATCCAGTGGCCGCCATGGTCGAAATCCTACTGGGCGGCTGAAGATCGACTCACACGCGTTTCGGGGGGTGGACGGGCCGTGGGGTGCGCCGTCCACCCCCCGAGAGGCTGCGGGGTCCGCGGGGTCCGCGGGGTCCGCGGGGTCTGCGGGGTCCGCGGTGCGTCTACGGGCGCCAGTTCGCGAGTACGCCCTCGTAGAGCTCCTTGTCCGTGAGCTCGCGGGGGGTCTCGCCGGCGAGGAAGTGGGACGTGTTGGGGGTCTTGAGCTTGCGGAGGTAGTCGAAGGCCTTGTTCTCCGGGTCGCCGAACGCGACGAAGGAGAAGAACACGGCGGGGTGGGTCTTGGCCGCGTCGGTGAGGGCCTGGGTGGCAGGGGTCTTGGCGTCGGGGGCGCCGTCGGTCTGGAAGATCACCAGGGCCGGGGTGCCGGGGGTGTCCGCGGTCGCCTTGTCGTGGTGGGCGAGGACGGCCTCCACCGCGGCGTGGTAGCTGGTGCGGCCCATGCGGCCGAGGGAGGCGTGCAGGGTGTCGATCTTGTTCTCGTGGTCGGTGAGGGTGATCTCGCCGGTGCCGTCGACTTCGGTGGAGAAGAAGACGACCGGGACGGTGGCCTCGGGGTCGAGGTGGGCGGCGAGGGCGAGGGTCTGCTCGGCGAGGGCCTGGGCGCTGCCGTCCTTGTAGTACGGGCGCATGGAGGCGGAGCGGTCGAGGACGAGGTAGACCTTGGCTCGGGTGCCGGTGAGGTCGTGGGTCTTGAGGGTGCTGGCTGCGGCGCGGTAGGCGGTGGCCAGGCCGGGGGCGTGGGTCTTGAGCTGGGTGAGGGTGAGGGCGGGTTCGGCCTCGGCCTCGGCCTCGGCTTCGCCTTCGGCCGTGTCGTTCCCACCCGCACCACCCGTGCGGCTTTCGTCGTCGGGTGCGGGTGGCCCCTGAGGGGCCTGGTCGCCGTCGGCGGCCGCGGGTTCGGGGGTGGGGGTGGTGTCGTTCCTGGCCTCGTCCGCGTCCTCGGCCTCGTCCTTGACGGGGGCGGGCTGCGTTTCGGCCGCCTCGGCTTCGGCCTTCGGCTGCTCGGGCTCGGCTTCCCGCTTTGCCTCCGGCGCCGGCTCGTCGGTGGTCTCCGGCTCGTCCGCCTGCGGCGCCTCGGCGGTCGCCGGCTTCTCGGCGGGGGCGGCCTCCGGCTCGGGCTGGGGCTGGGGCTCCGAGGTCGGCGCCGTGGTCTTGTCCTCGGCCTCCGGCTCCTCGTCGACCGCCGGGTCCTCGGTGACGGCGGACTTCTCGCTGACGGCAGGCTTTGCGGCGTCCGCCGACTCGTCCGTGTCCTCGGGCTTCTCGGCGGCTGCCGGTGCCTCGGCGGTCTTCGGCTCGTCGGCGTCGTCCGCCTTCTCGGCGTCCGCCGACTTCTCCGCGTCCGCCGACTTCTCCGCGTCGGCGGGCTCGTCCGTGTCCTCGGGCTTCTCGGCGGCTGCCGGTGCCTCGGTCACCTCGGGCTTCGCAGCCTTCGGCTCCTCGGCGGCCTCCGGCTCCTCCACCTCGAGCTTCTCCACGCTCTCCGGGTCCGCGACAGCCGGCCTCTCGGCCACCGGCTCCTCCGCGATCTCCCGCTCCGCGGCAACCGGCTCCTCCGCGGCAACCAGCCCCTCCGCAGCAGCCGCCTTCTCGGCGCCCGGCTCCTCCGCGGCGACCGGCTCCTCCGCGGCAACCAGCCCCTCCGCAGCAGCCGCCTTCTCGGCGCCCGGCTCCTCCGCGGCGACCGGCTCCTCCGCGGCGACCGGCTCCTCCACGCCCGGCTTCTCCGCAGCAACCGCCGTCTCTGCGCCCGCCGTCTCCGCGCTCGCCTTCTCCGCGACCGGCTCCTCCACGCCCGCCTTCTCCGCGGCAACCGCGTTCTCCGCGACCGGCTCCTCGACGCCCAGCTTCTCCGTGCCCGCCTCCTCGACGCCCGGCTCCTCCCGCAGCTCGCGCTCCGTGGTCGCCGCTTTCTCGTTCGTCTCGGAGGGGCGGTCCTCCGACCGGGTGGGCGTCTCGGAGGGGCGGTCCTCCGATCGGGTGGGGCGGGGGACCGTCACCTTGTCGAAGGCCGCTGCCACCAGGTCGTGTTCGTCGCGGGACGACACGCGGGGTTCGGGGACGGTCGCCGCGGGGGTGGGGTCGGGTTCCGGGGAGGGGGACGGGACCCGGGGCTCGGCGGCCTCCGTGGGGGAGGGCTGCTCGGCCGGTGCCGGTGCGGTGGTGGTCGGTTCCGTCGTCCGCGCCGCACCCTCCGCCTCGGCGGTCCGTGACTTGCGGGACCGTCCGAACGCGTTCCGCAACCGAGTGAGAATGCCCATGTGCGCGCAACCCTTCGCGTGAGTTGAAGCCCGTCAATCCCTGGCCAGGACGGACACGTAAGGTTAGCGGCCCTCCTGGGTGATCTTGGGCAGGGTCTGATATGCGGGCTCCTCGCTGTCAAGAGGGCATCCGGCCTGCGCAGATGACGGCGCGCTGAATCACCGCAACCCCCGTACGGCAGCCACGGGTTCACTCGTTGTTCATCGGGGCGCCCGGCTCCCGCACATATGTGCCCCTACGGTCACGCTGACACCCAGGGCATCCAAGGAGAGAGCAAAGTGCGCAAGCTGCTGCCGTTGATCGGAACGCCGTCCGATTCGCACCCCGGCGGCCGGTCCGCCATGACCTGTCGTTTCCGGTGTGGTGACGCCTGCTTCCACGAGGTGCCCAACACCAGCTCCAACGAGTACGTCGGCGACGTGATCGCCGGTGCTCTCAGCCGCCGTTCGATGATGCGCGCCGCGGCCGTGGTGACCGTGGCCGCCGCGGGCGCGGGGGCCGTGGGCGCGGCCCGGGCCCCGCAGGCCGCCGCCGCCCCGGGCACCGGCGTCCCGGCCGCCGCGGCCCGCGAGGCCGCCCGGAGCAGGACCAAGGGCGCCCGGGGTCTGCGCTTCGCGCCCGTCGCGCCGAACACCGCCGACGCCGTGACCGTGCCGGAGGGGTACCGGCAGAACGTCGTCATCCGCTGGGGCGAGCCGATCCTGCGCGGTGCTCCCGCCTTCGACCCGGAGAGGCAGACCGCCAAGGCGCAGGCCGGGCAGTTCGGGTACAACTGCGACTTCCTCGCGCTGCTTCCGCTGCCGGGCGAGCGGGGCCGGCAGCTGCTCGTCGCGAACCACGAGTACACCGACGAGGTGCTCATGTTCCGCGGGTACGACGCCGCCGCCCCCACCCGCGAGCAGGTGGAGATCGCCTGGGCCGCGCACGGGCTGTCCGCCGTCGTCGTGGAGGAGGACCGCAGGAGCGGCAGGCTCACCGCCGTCCCCCGGCACCAGCTCAACCGGCGCGTCACCGCCACCACCGAGTTCCGGCTGACCGGGCCCGTGGCCGGCTCCGACCTCGTGAAGACCTCCGCCGACCCGAGCGGCACCAAGGTGCTCGGCACCCTCAACAACTGCTCCGGCGGGGTCACCCCGTGGGGCACGACCCTGCACGGCGAGGAGAACTTCAACCAGTACTTCGCCAACAGCAGCCGCGCGACGGACAAGCGGTACGGCATCGGGACCGGGGCCACCGAGCGCAAGTGGGAGCGGTTCGACAAGCGGTTCGACGTCGCCCGGGAGCCCAACGAGGTCCACCGGTTCGGCTACGTCGTCGAGTTCGACCCGTACGACCCCCACTCCACGCCCCGCAAGCACACCGCTCTCGGGCGGTTCAAGCACGAGGCCGCGACCGTGCGGCTCACCCACGACGGCCGGCCCGTCGTGTACTCCGGCGACGACGAGCGGTTCGACTACTTCTACAAGTTCGTCAGCAGCAAGCGGATGAAGCACGGCACCTCGCGGTCCGTGCGCGAGCACAACCTGTCGCTGCTCGACGAGGGCACCCTGTACGTCGCCCGGCTCACCGGTGACTCCCCGGCCATCGAGATCGACGGCACGGGCAAGCTGCCGAACGACGGCGAGTTCGACGGCAGCGGCGAGTGGATCCCGCTGGCCACGGCCACCGCCGAGGGCGCCGTCTCGCACGTGGACGGGATGAGCGCGGAGGAGGTCTTCGTCTTCACGCGGCTCGCCGGGGACAAGGTCGGCGCCACGAAGATGGACCGGCCCGAGGACATCGAGCCCAACCCGGTCACCGGCAAGGTGTACGTCGCCCTGACCAACAACTCCAACCGGGGCGTCGGCGCCAACCCCAAGGCGGACGAGGCCAATCCGCGCCACGCCAACAAGCACGGGCACGTCCTGGAGCTCACCGAGCGCTGGAACCGGCCGGAGAGCACGACGTTCGCCTGGTCGCTGTTCCTCGTCGCCGGTGACCCGCAGGACCCGGCGACCTACTTCGCCGGTTTCCCGAAGGAGGGCGTCAGCCCCATCTCCTGCCCGGACAACGTCGCCTTCGACCCCCACGGCAACCTGTGGATCTCCACCGACGGCGCCCAGCTCGGCTCGCACGACGGCCTGTTCGGCGTGGCGACCCGGGGCGAGCGGCGCGGTGAGCTCAAGCAGTTCCTGACCGTGCCGAAGGGCGCCGAGACCTGCGGCCCGATCATCCAGGAGCGGCGCGTCCTCGTGGCCGTGCAGCACCCGGGCGAGATCGACGGCGCGACCGTGGACAAGCCCGCCAGCACCTGGCCCGACGGGCCCGGGTCGTACGTCCGCCCGGCCGTGGTGTCCGTGTGGCGTGCCGACGGCCGCGACATCGGCGTCTGACCGGGGCGGCGCGGCAGGAGCGTCAGGCGGGGGGGCGTCCGTGGGGGGCGCCCCCTTCGCCGTCACCGGGGCGCGTGCAGGGTCAGGTCCGTGACCACCGCCCGGTGGTCCGTGTCCGCCAGGTCCAGGATCCGGGTGCGGTCGGCCGCGAAGTGCCGTGAGAGCAGCACGTGGTCGATCTGCACGCCGAGGGTGGGGGCTGTGAGGGCGGGCCAGGTGGCCGTGCGGCCGGCGCCGTCCAGGCGGGAGGCGTCGCGCAGACCCGTGTCGAGGATGCGGCGGAAGGCGGCGTGGTCCTGGGAGGCGTTGAAGTCCCCGGCCAGGATCAGGGGGGTGGAGCGGTCGGCCGCGGCCGCGTCGCGCAGGGCGCCCAGTTCCCGTCGCCACAGGTCGACCTGGCCGGGCAGCGGGGGCATCGGGTGGGCGAGCTGGAGCCGGACGGCGTGCCCGTCCACGTCGGCGACCGCCCCGGGCATGCCCATCGTGCCGCGGACGCCGGCCGTGGGCCGCAGGGGGAAGCGGCTGAGGATGACGGACCCCTCGGAGCCGCCGCCCTCGACGGCCCGGCGGTGCGGGAAGTCCCGCGCCAGGTCCGTCCGCAGCCGCGCGTCGCAGGCGTGGTCGCACTCCTGGACGAAGACGACGTCCGGTTTCTCGCGGCGGACGGCCGCGACCAGGGAGCCGGTGCCCTGGCCGAACTCGACGTTGGAGGTCAGCACCCGCAGGGTGGCGACGGGGCGGCCCGCGGGGTCGTCGGTCGTGCCGTACGGCTCGATGTACCAGGCCAGCAGCCCGAGCAGCAGGACGCCCCAGGCCGTGCCGGTCCACCAGCGGGACAGCAGCGTGAGCAGCAGCGCGGCCGCGGTGGGGACGAGCAGCCAGGGGAGGAAGGCGAGAAACTGCGGCACGGGCGTGATGCCGTCGCTGTCGGCCGCCCGGAAGCCGACGATCACGCTTACCGCCGCGCACAACAGCCCGGCGCACCAGGCGGCGAGGCGTCGCCCGGGCGGGCGCTGCTGCGGCCCGTCGTCGGTGGCGGTCCACTCGGCTGCGGCGGTGTCCACGTCCCGGCCTTCCGTTCGTGCGGGGGATGCCCGGATTCTCCCTCAGAGACGAGGTGGGGCGGAGGAAGGTTGCCGGGCGTCCACGCGGGCCAGGAACGCCGCCAGTGCCGCGTCGAACACCTCGGGGCGTTCCAGGTTCGGCAGGTGGGCGGCGCCCTCGACGACGTGCAGCGTGACGTCGGGCAGGGCGGCGTGCAGGGCGCGGGCGCCGGAGACGGGCGTGTAGGTGTCGTCGGCCCCCACGACGACCAGGGCCGGGACGCGCACGCGCGGCAGCAGGGGCCGGTGGTCGGGGCGCCGGGCGCGGGCGCGCAGGGCCGCTGCGGCGCCCTCGGGGGAGGTGGCCGTCATCATGCCGTGGACGTGGGCCTTGACCTCGGCGGGCGCGGACGGGGCGACCATCCGTTCCAGGACCTCGTCGGCGTAGCCGCGCAGGCCCTCGGCGAGCAGGCGGTCCGCCATGGCGTCGCGGGCGCGGACGCCCTCGGGGGTCTCCGGGGCGGCGGAGGTGTCGGCGAGGACCAGGCCCCGCACGCGCTCGGGGAACAGCCGGTAGCAGTCCAGGACGATCTGGCCGCCCATGGACAGGCCGGCCAGGACGCAGGAGTCCACCCCCAGCTCGTCCAGCAGGGCCTCGATGTCCCGGGCGAAGCCGGAGAAGTCCGTGAGGGCGGGGCGCACCGGGGAGGCGCCGTAGCCGCGCAGGTCGGGGGCGACGACACGGCGGGTCGCCGCGAACGTCTTCAGCTGCGGGGCCCACAGGGTGCGGTCGAAGGGGTGTCCGTGGACCAGGACCAGGGGAGTCGGGGGGACAAGGGGCTGCCGGGAGGATGCGGGGCCTTTGTCCTCGTATGCGAGGAAGGGTGCCATGCGCCGACCCTAGGCGGGCCCAACTACTCGGTGCAATAGGATCTTTGCTCTCGGTGCAATCCGAGGACAGCGAGGGGGAGGCCGACCGATGGGTGACTACCGGCGCATCGCGGACCGGATAGCCGAGGACATCGCCGGCGGGCGGCTCAAGCCGGGCCAACGACTGCCGCCGCAGCGGGTGTTCGCCCGCAGGCGGGGGATCGCCCCGTCGACCGCCGGGCGGGTGTACGGCGAACTCGTGCGGCGCGGACTGGTCGTCGGCGAGGTCGGGCGCGGCACCTTCGTCCGGGCCGCCCCGGACGGGCCGGCGGGGCGGGCGCTCGTCGAGACCGGCGCGTCCGGCGGGCCGGTGAACCTGGAGCTCAACTACCCGTCCGCGCCCGGGCAGTCGGAGCTGCTCGCGCCCGTGCTCGCACCGCTGCTGCGCCCCGACGTGCTGGCCGAGGCGCTGTTACCGGCCGCCGCCACCGGCACCGAGCAGGCCCGGGAGGCCGCCGCCGGCCTGCTCTCCGGCCCCGGCTGGCGTCCCGGCCCCGAGCGGCTGCTGTTCACCGGGAACGCCCGCCAGGCCATCGCCGCGGTCCTGGCCTCCCTGGTCCGGCCGGGCGGCCGGGTCGGCGTGGAGCAGCTGACGTATCCGCTGGTCAAGGAGATCGCGGCGCGGCTCGGGATCACGCTGGTGCCGCTCGCCGGGGACGCGGCCGGACTGCTGCCGGAGGCCGTCGCCGCCGCGCACCGCACGGCACCCCTGTCGGCCCTGTACGTGCAGCCGACGCTGCACAATCCGACGTCCCTGACGACGAGCGGGACCCGGCTGCTGCACCTGGCCCGCCTGGTGCACGACCTGGGCCTGCCGGTCGTGGAGGACCGCATCTGGTCGTTCCTGCACGAGCCCGCCGTCCCCCTCGCCGCCCATGCCCCGGACCTCACCCATGTCGTCGACGGGCTGTCCAAGCGGGTCGCCCCCGGGCTCACCGTCGGCTTCCTCGTCGTGCCGCCGCACCGGGTCGCCGCCGTGGCCCACGCCGTGCGGTCGGGCGGCTGGAGCGCGGGGCGGTTCGCGCTGGAGGCGGCCGTGCGGTGGGCGGCCGAGGGGACGGTGGCCCGGCTGGTGGAGGCCAAGCGGGCGGACGCCGGGCGGCGCCAGCGGATCCTCGCCGAGGAACTCGCGGGGTTCGCCGTGCGGTCCGACCCGCACGCCTACTTCGCCTGGTGGGAGCTGCCCGCGCCGTGGCGCGCCGACACCTTCACGGCCGCCGCGGCGGCGCACGGCATCGCCGTCACCCCCGGGCCCGCCTTCGCGGTCGCCCCCGGCCACACGCCGGACGCGGTCAGGCTCGGGCTCGCGTCGGCTCCGGAGCCGGATCTGCGGCGGGCCCTGCGGACCCTCGCGCACGTCGCCGCGCGGCGAGCCGGGGACCGTAGCGGCCCGTGAGCCATCCGCCGAGCGCCACCGCGAGGCCGAGGGCGCACAGCAGCCAGGACACCGTGCGCAGGGTGGCCGTCAGGGCGTCGTAGACCCCGCCCGCGGCCGGGCCCCGCAGGCCGGCGGGCAGGTCGGCGAGGGTCAGACGGCGGCCGATGGCCACGGCGAGGACGAGCAGCGCCCCGCCCAGGGCCGTGCCGAGGCCGAGGGCGGTGACCGCCCGGCGGCGGCAGGCGGCGACGGCGATGCCGGTGACGGCGAGGCAGGCCGCGGCGAGCGGCAGCCAGAAGGCGGCGGTGTCCAGCACCCGGTACCCCTTGCGCAGTCGGTCCACGTCGCCGGCCGGGAGCACCGGGACGCGGGTGTGCGTGACCGGGATGCGGTGGGCGAACGGCACGTGGTCTTCGGTGAGCCGGTGTCTGACGCGGTCGACGACGGGGGCGAGGTCGACGGTGACCGGGGCGGCCGGCGCGTCGGAGCGCAGGGCGCGCAGCACGGCCGTGTGCACGGCCCGGTTCGAGGCGTCCCAGGCCGTGGCGAACGCCTCGGTCCGGGTGAACGAGCGGGCCGCGTCGTGCACGAACGGCCCGGCCCCGCCGTGCAGTTCCGGTCCGGCCGCGCGCAGGACGCCGTCCCCGAGGGCGTCCGCGGCCGCGCGCCGCACGTCCGGGTCGGCGGCGAGCGGCGCCATCGCCCGGACCCAGCGGTCGGTGTCGGCCGGCCCGTGCGCCGCCCAGGACGCCAGCGCGCCGAACGGCAGGAGCAGGCACGCGAGGAGGAGCGAAACGGCCGACAGGGCGTTCCGCGCTCGTGGGGGCGCCGTCGCCGCAGCGGGCGCCCGGTCCGGCTCGGGCACCCTTCCAGGCAAGGCGCGCCGGGCCCCGGCCGCGAGCGGGACGACTGCATTCGGGTCCCCCTGCCGCCCCGGACGGGCTCCCCACCCCCGGGCAGCGATCCGAGCGGGACGTGCCGCCTTCGGGTGCGTGCCTCACCCGAACGGGTGCTTCCGCGTCCGGGGCCCGGGCCTCGGGAGGAGGGCTGCGGGCTCGCCCGGGTCAGTCCCGGCGGTGGCCCCCGGCGTCCTCGCGGGTGTAATAGCGGTAGAACATCGTCAGCAGGACGCCCACCCCGGCCGCCAGTCCCAGCCCGGCGGACTTCAGCACGGACTCGCCGGACTGGTTGACGAGGAAGCCGATCGCGCAGCCCGTGAAGGCGAACCAGGCCAGCGCGTGCAACTCGCGGCGCAGCCGCGGGGCCAGCCGCCACACGGCGGCGAACACCACCGCGAAGACCAGCGCGGTGAGGAAGCCGAACAGCAGGTTCCAGCCGGTGATGGGCCCGCCGTGACGCCGGTTGGCCGCGGCCCAGAAGCCGTAGACCAGCCCGAGCACCACGGGCAGCGCCAGCGCCGCGGCCGCGTGGGTCCGGGCGCTGAAGACGTCGGGCCTGCGCCGGGGCGTGGTCATCCGGCGTGAGGCGGGTGCCGCGTGAGCCATGACAGCTCTCCTCTCTGTCCCTGCCCTGGCTTCCAGGGCACACCGGCGCGCAGCCGCGGGCAAGTCGGCGGCACGCCCGCAACCGGATGCGGCCCGCCCGGCCCCGTGTTTCGCTGGGCGCGTGAGGCGCCACCGCGGGGGGCACGGCCCGCTCGACCGGTACCCCGGGGCCGGCGACGGACCTGCCCGGGCCGCCGGCGACGGGTACACCGGCATGGACGACGGGCACGCCCGGTACGGGTACGGGTACGGGTACGGCCGGGCCGGGTCCGGCCGGGCCGGAGTCGGGTACGCCGGCGGACGGGATCCCGTGCGGCGGCAGGAGCTGCTGCGGCTGCGCGGGCACCGCGTGGCCTGGCTGCCGCCGCTGGTGCTGCTCGTCGCCATCGCCGTGGGGGACTACCACACCACCGGCGAGTTCCGCATGATCTCCTGGATCGTGCTGGTGCCGGGGATCGCCGCCGCGATCTGCGGGGTGTGGGGCACGGCCCTGTTCGCCCTCGCCTCGCTGGTGACGTACGTCGTCGTGGACGGCGCCTGGCCGCACGAGTACCAGGCCGGGCTCGCCGACTTCGTCCTCGTCGCCCTCGGCGGCATCCTCGCCACCCTGGCCTGCGTCGTCCGGGTGCGCGAGGAGCAGCGCGTGCTGCGCATGGGCGACGTCACCGAGACCATCCGCCGCACGGTGCTGCGCCCGCTGCCACCGGGCTGGGGCGGCCTCGACCACGCCGGCGTCTACCTCACCGCCGACGCCGAGGCCCGTGTCGGCGGCGACTTCTACGACATCCAGCCCGGCCCGCACGGCACCCGCGTCCTGGTCGGGGACGTGCAGGGCAAGGGCCTGGGCGCGGTGGAGGCGGCGGCCGCGCTGCTCGGCACGTTCCGCGAGGCCGCCTACCACGAGGCCGACCTCACCACCGTCGCCGGGTGGCTGGAGACGCGGATGATCCGGCACCGCGGGCACACGGTCGCCCTGGGCCGCTCCGACGGCGACCGGTTCGCCACGGCCGTCCTGCTCGGCTTCCCCGACGACGACCCGGGGGCGGTGGACGTCCTGGTGTTCGGGCACGAACCGCCGCTCGCGGTCGGGCCGGGCGGGGTGCGCGCCCTGCCGGCCGGGGCGGGGCTGCCGCTGGGCTTCGGGGACCTCGCGCCGGGGCCGCCCGGGGCGCGGCGGGTGCGGGTGGCCGCCGACGAGACGCTGCTGCTGGTGACGGACGGCGTGACGGAGGCCAGGGACGGCACCGGGGCGTTCTACGGGCTCGCCCGCGAGGTGGCCCGGGCCGTGGCCGAGGACCCGGGCGCGGCCGAGCCGGCCCGGCTGGCCGCCCTGGTGCGGGACGGCACCCTGCGGCACTGCGGCGGCCGCCTCGCCGACGACACGACGATCTTCACCGTCCGCCGCCGCACCGCCCCGGAGGGGCCGGCGGAAGCGCCGTGAGGGGTGTCGTGGGGGCGGCGGGGTGCGGGTCTCGTGGTGGCTGGTCGCGCAGTTCCCGGCGCCCCTGGGGGCGCCGGGTACCGCCCGGGGTGAAGCACTCGAAGGCGGACGTTTGCGGTCCTGAGGCCTCCCGGCGCAGCCGCAGCGGTTACGGTGCTGCGGTACGTGATCGACACAGGGGGAGGGACGATGCCCGGAACCGTGCTGCTGCTGGCGGCCTCACCGGTGGGCCGGGGGCGCCTGGTCGACGCCGCCTCCGTGCTCCCCGTCCTGGCCGCCGTGGAGCCGTCCGTACTGTCCGGCACGGACACCGCGAACGTCGTCGAACTCGCCGACCCGCTGGAGCCGCAGGCCGTCCTCACCCGGCTGCGCGCCGCCGCGGCCGCCCCCGGCCCGCTCACCGTCTACGTCACCGGACAGCTCCTCCTCGACCGCCGCCAGCGCCTGCCCCACCTGGCGCTGGCCCGCACCACCCCCGCCACCGCCCGCTACACGGCCTTCCCCTGGCACTGGTTCCGGGAGGAACTGCGGCTCAGGCCCGCCGGGGCGACCACCTTCCTGCTCGACCTGCACGCCGACGCCGAGACCTGGGAACTGCTGCGCGGCACCCCGCTGGACGTGGGCCGCGGCAACGCCGTGCACGGTCGCGTCGCCCCGCCCCCGTCCCGGCGCGCGGTCGCCGCACCCGCGTACATGAAGGCCGTCGCGACGATCCTGCGCAGCGGATTCCGGCCGCCCGCCGAGCAGTTGCACCAGCAGGCGCTGGCCCGCATCGCGCCGGAGAGCGCGGGCACGGACCTGGTGCTGAGCACGCCCGGCCCGGTGGCGGGGGATCCGCACGCCGCCATCACGGCCGCCGTGCAGAGCGGCCGGCACGCCGAGGCGGACGCGCTCGCCGCCCGCTACGAGCAGGGCGCCGTCGCCGCGCACGGGCCGGCATCCGAGGAGGCCCTGCACTGGGCCGAGGTCCGGGCCGACCTGGCGATGTTCGCCGGGGACGCGGCACGCAGCTGCCGCACCTGGCTGTCGGTCGCCACCGCCCGGCTGAACGCCGGGCAGGCGGCGGACTCCCCCGCCGTCGAGGCCGCCGCCGACCGGGCCCACCACCAGTGGGGCCAGGTCCGCGATCCGGCCGGTGCCCGCGAACTGGGCGCGGCGCTGGCCGCGTTGCGGGGGCGGGTGCCCGGCCGGCGCGAGGGAGCGCTGGACCATGTGCAGCGCCAGCTGCGGCAGTTGCAGACCCAGGGCTGAGCACGCGTGCGCCGTGTGCGCCTGGCGTGAAGGGGGCGTGCGGTCACCGGTCCGGGTCGTGTCACGGGTCTGCCGCCGGGGCCTGACCCGGTGTCATGATGTCGGTCCTGACAGAGGGGGACCCACGTGGCTGTCTTAGGCGTACGCGTCCGGCTGGGTGACGGCGCGACCACGGACGATGTCAGAGCCCTGAAGGCATGGCTGGAGCGGGACGAGCCGCTGGAGGAACTGATCTCCGGCGAGCAGCTGTGCATCGAGGAGCGGATCAGGACCGACGGGCAGAAGGGCCGTCTGGGGCCCGACATCGAACTCGTGCTCCAACTGCTCGGTGACGTGGCGACGGTCGTGGCGCTGACCGAGTACACCAACCGCGCCGTGAAGACCTGGAAGAACAACCGCCGCAGGCTCCAGGGCGGCGAACCCGACACGGAGATACGCCCACTGGGCCCCGACGGGGAGTAGTCCGGTGAGCCGCTTCGACCCGCGCGGCAGACGGAACAGGGCGCTGCTGGTCGGCGTGTCCGAGTACGACCACACGGCACCGGACCCGCAGGGCGTGTCGGGACAGCTCCCCGCCGTGCTCCACAACCGCAGGGTCCTGGAGGACGCGCTGCACCGGGGCGGGGTGTTCCGCGCGGGCGAGATCAGGGTGCTCGCCTCGCCGGCCCCGGACGACTTCACCGGCGAGCTGCGCCGCGCCGTCCGCGAGACCGAGGGGCTGCTGCTGCTCTACTTCGCCGGGCACGCCGTCGTCACCGACACCTCCACCCACAAGCTGCACCTGCAGATGCGCACCGCGCGGGTGGTCGCGGGCGAGGAGCTGCCGGGCGCGGTGAGCTTCGCGGGGGTGCTGGGCGAGCTCTGCGCTCCGCAGAGCCGCGCCGAGAAGGTGCTGGTGATCCTGGACTGCTGCTACGCGGGCAACGCGGCGGCGATCTGGCACCGCTTCGAGGCCCCGCAGGAGAGCAAGGAGAGGATCCTCCTCCTGATGAGCGTGCAGCCCAACCGCTGCATCCTGGGCGGGGACGCGGACGTCGCGACGCCGTTCACCCGCGAGCTGGCGCGCGTCCTCGACGGGGGCGGACCGGTGTGGCTGTCCACGCTCTACCCCGCGCTGAAGCGGCGGATGGCCGAGGCGGGCTACGAGGCGGAGGACAACGACCGGCAGAAGCCGCAGGCGCTGGCCCCGCCGTGGAACCCGGACGCGGACATCCTGCTCGCCGCGGGACCGGCCCCCGCGCCGGTCCCCGACCCCGCGCCGGTCCCGTCACCCGCTCCCGTCCCGGCCCCCGACCCCGCCTCCGCGCCGGTCCCCTCACCCACACCCGCCCCGGCGCCCAACCCCGCCCCGGTCACCACACCCGCCCCCGCGCCGGTCCCCCCTCCGCCGGCTCCCCCGGCGCGGCCGCGCCCCGGCACCCGGGTCCGCCACCCCTACCCGTCCCGCCCGCGCAGGCGCCTGCGGGCCGCCGCCGACCGGCTCGGCCGGACCGCGCTGACCCTGCTGCTGGCCCTCGTCGCCACCGGCACCGGCGGCTACGGACTCTTCGCGCTGATCGGCGGCACCGCCCCCTGCGCCCCCTCCCTGGAGCTGCGCGTGCTCACCGACCCCGACCTGGAACCGGCGATGCGGGCGTCCGCCGACGCCTTTGTCGCCTCGGCCGCCAACACCACCGGCGACGGCTGCCGGCGCAGCGGGGTCACCGTCGGCAGCGCGGGCGCCGCCGACGTGGTGACCGCGCTGGGCGAGCGGACCGACGCCTGGCAGCAGCCGCGCGAGGACGACAACCCGCAGCGGGACATCGGCCCGCAGCCGGACGTGTGGATCCCCGCCACCCGCGCCGACGTCGACCGGGTCAACCAGGCCGCGGCCCGGGAGGACCGCGTCTTCGCCCGGCTGGAGCCGGCGGCCGGGCCGATCGCCTACTCGCCGGTCGTGCTGGCCGTGCCGAAGGCGCTCGACGCCGGCCTCGACCCCACCGGCCGGTCGCTGTCCAGGCTGGTCACCGACCTGCGGCGGGCCGACGGCAGAGCCGAACTGCACCGCCCCGACCCGGAGTTCACGGACGCGGCCCTGCTGGCGACGATGGCCCTGCACGGCGAGCGGGCCGACGCGCGCGGCGCCGAGCTGAGCGTCACCCGGGCCGGGCGGCCCGAGCCGTCGGCCGTGCGGCTGCTGTGCACCCTGCCCGACGACGACGCCGTGGACGACCGCAGCGCGGCGCTGGTGCCGGAGTTCCTGCTGAAGAGCGGCATCGGCTGCCACCCGGCCACCCGGGCCCCGCGCGTCGCCGTCTACCCGGACGACGTGCCCGGGCTGGAGCCGGCGTTCGTGCGGGTGCGCTGGGAGGACGGCGACCGGGACGCCGAGGCGCGGGACGACGCGGTGGACCGCTTCCGTGCCTGGCTGACCGGGGAGGGCGGCCTGGCGGTGCTCGGCGAGCACGGCTTCCGCTCCGCGACCGGTGAGCGCCGCCTGCTCACCCCGCGGCAGGTCCCCGAGGGCCTCGCCGAGTCCGTGCGCCCCGCGCGACCGGCCCGGGCCGCGGACATGGACCTGGCCCTGGAGCGGTACGCCAACGCGCACGGACCCGGCCGGGTCCTGTACCTGCTGGACAGCTCCGGCTCCATGGCCGGCCGGTGGGACGGCGACAGCGGCGGCCCCGGCATCCTGAAGCAGACCCTGCCGGGGCTCGGCGGGGAGGACGAGTACGGCGTGTGGGCGGTGCACGGCGTCGGCGGGCGCACGCACACCGAGCTGCTGCGCTTCACCACGCACGCGCGGGCCGACGCCGAACGGCACCTCGACGCGGCCCGGTGGCGCGACGCCGAGGCCGACCCGGCCGCCGCCCTGCGGGACGCCCTGGAGTTCATGGCGGAGCGCGGCGCCGGCGACGAACGCCCGCAGTTGATCGTGTACCTGACCGACGGCGAGGACGACAACCGGCTGACCGGCCGGGCCCTGCGGGACGTGCTCGACCGGGCCGGCGGCGCGGGCGTCCCGGTGGCCATGGTCTCCCTGACCAGCTCGGGCTGCGACCAGGGCCGCCCCGCCACCCGGATCGCCGAGGCGGGCCGGGGCCGCTGCCTGGACGCCGGGGACGACCTGGTGCCGGCCCTGCACGACGAGGTCGCCCGCACCGGAATGGGGGAGGAATGACGGCAACCCGCCCGCACCCGGGCCCGCCGGGCCGGGGCCCGGCCCGCCGCCTGGCGACCGCCGCCGCGGTCCTGCTCACCGTGGTGTCGCTGCTCAGCTCCGCCTCCTGCACCGGCGGCGACGCGCGGGAGCAGCCGCCGGACGCCGACCCGCCCCGGATCGTCGTCGCCAGCGGCCAGGACGTCACCGGCAAGAACGGCATCCGCCAGCAGCTCATCGACGCCTGGAACGCCCGGGAGGGCGAGCAGGGCTACCGGGCGCGCCTGGTCGAGCTCCCCGGCTCCGCCGACCAGCAGCGCAGCCAGCTGCTGGGCGCGCTCCAGTCCGGCAGCGCCGAGTACGACGTGGTGAACCTGGACGTGACCTGGATCCCGGAGTTCGCCGCCGCCGGCCTGATCCGCCCGCTGACCGGCGCGGCGGTGAAGGACCCGGACGACATCATCCGGTCCGTCGACGCGACGTCGTTCTGGGACGGGAAGCGGTACGCGGTCCCCTTCAACAGCGACGTGGGCCTGCTGTACTACCGCAAGGACCACCTGCGCGACGCCGGCGCCTCCCGGACCGACCTGAGCGGCGGAGTGACCTGGGACGAGCTGCGGGGGCTGATCGAGGCCGTCAACGACCGCACGCGGCCGCCGGGCCTGGAGGACGGGTGGACCACCCAGCTCGCCGCCTACGAGGGCCGTACGGTCAACGCGATCGAGGCCTTCGCCTCGGCCGTGCCCGGGTTCGGGCTGACCGACGACGAGGGGCGGTACACCGCCGACGTGGCGCAGCTGACGGCCGGGGTGAGCGAGCTGCGCGAGCGCACGGCGCCGCCTTACATGCTCGCCGAGGCATCCTCCTCCCGTGAGGCCGAGTCGCTCAGCGCCTTCGCGGAGGGCCGCACGACCTTCCTGCGCCACTGGCCGTACGTCTACCCGGTGCTGTACGAGAGGTTCGAGGGGGACCTCGGCGTGACCCGGCTGCCCGGCAAGGCGGTGCTCGGCGGGCAGAACCTGGCCGTCACCTCGTCGGCGTCCGAGCGGCGGGCCGCCAAGGCCGCCGAGCTGATCGCGTTCCTGACCGACCCCGACAGCGAGCGCTGCCTGCTGCGCGCCGGGTTCGCCGCGACCCGCACCTCCGCCTACGCGGACCCCGGCGGCCCGCCGGAGTGCCGGCACGCCTCCGCCTACCGCGCGAGCCCGTCGGCGTCCCCGACCGGTGAGAGCGCCGAGCTCAAGGCGCCCGACCGCTTCGCCGGCGGCGTCAGCTACTCCCGGGACATCCTGTTCCCGGCGCTGCGCGGTGCCGTGCAGCGCCCGCGCACGCCGTTGTACGGGGCCGTCACCCGGACCCTCGTCACGGAACTGGACGCCCTGTACGGGCCCGGGCGGCCGGGGGACGCGGAGGTGGCGGAGCACCTCGACGAAGCCCTGAGGGCGCTGCTGCCGCACTGAATTCCGCCCGGTGTGGGAGGCGCGAGGGCGGGAACACGTGATCGAGCGTGGAGTGTGTGCGGGCTGTGCCCCGCCCGAGGGAAGGACGTGGGCGTGCCCGGTGTCACCGGCCTCCTGCTGAGGAGACTGACCGCCGTCGCGTGCCGGACGCGACGGACGGTGGGAGGGGCCGTGCAGCCGGCCCTGGTCACGCTCAGCCGCATCCGCCCCTGCCCCTACTGCCGGGCCCTGGTCGCGGCCGACAGCGCCGTCTGCCCCGGCGGCCACCGCGTGGACTGACCGCGGTCCCGGCCGTATCCGCGTACCCGCCCGCCGTGTGCCCGCCCCGCGGGCGGGTAGACGCACCGCGGCAAGCCGCCGAACGGCGACCACAACGAAAGAGTCCGTATGGCCATCCCGCTTAGGAATCAGGCGGCAGATGAGCAGGACCCAGGCACGCACGCCACGCTGCACTACGGCGTGGCCTGGTCCGAGGGCACGGCGCGCTCCGTCGACGCGCGCCGGGCCCTGCACGCCGTCCTCGCCCATGCCGCACGCACCGGCCGCGCTCCCCTGCCGGCCCCGACGATCCAGGACGCCGAACTCGCGATCAGCGAACTCGTCACCAACGCGCTGCAACACGCTCCCGGACCCTGCGGCATGGCCCTGCGGCTCTCCGGCGACCACCTGGCCATCACCGTGTGGGACACCTCGCCCGGCCGGCCCGTGGCCCAGGAGCACGACCCGCGCCGCTTCGGCGGGCACGGCCTGCGCCTGGTGCACGAGGTCAGCCACCGGGTCGTCGTCGCGCCCCGCGCCGCCGGCAAGCAGATCACCGCCTGCCTGCGCCTGCCCCCGCGCGACCTCCCGGGCCCGCTCGGCCGGAGCGTCCTGTCCACGGCCCTGGCGGACCCGGTGCCGGGGACACCGTGAGCCGTCCCGGGCCCCGGCTCAGCGGGCGTCGGCGACGGTCCGCTGGCCGTGCGGGGGCTGCTCCGGGCCGGCCGGTCCGGCGTTGGCCGCCAGCAGGAGGGTGGCCATGGCGACCAGGGCGGCGGCGAAGCCCCGGGCGTACCGCTCGGCGGTGCGTGTGCGCATCAGCACGGCGACCTCGCAACAGGGGCGGCGACTACGGCGGCAGCGTATTAAGCGTCTTCGACAATTCGGCTTAACACTCCGTTTAACCTAGGGGCTGTCCAGGCCGAACGGCAAGAGGCGCAGGGGGAGTTGGCGTGGGGGAGCGGGACGATCCGGGGACCATCGGGCGCCGGGTGCAGCGATTGCGTGTCGAACGAGGACTGACGCAACGGCAGTTGGCGGAACCTGTGTACACCCCCGCCTACATCTCCACCCTGGAGTCGGGCCGGGTGCGGCCCTCCGACGACGCCCTGCGCCATCTCGCCGGCCGGCTCGGCGTCGCCTTCGACGAACTCGCCACCGGGCGTTCCGCGCGGCTCGTCACCGAACTGCGGCTGCGGCTGACCGAGGCCCAGCGCACCCTCGCCGTCGGCGAGACGGAGGCCGCGGCCGGGCAGTACGCCGAGCTGCTCGCCGAGGCCGAGCGGCACGGCCTGGCCGCCGAGCAGTCCGCCGCCCTGCTCGGGCTCGGCGAGTGCGCCCTGGAGACCGGCGAGCTGGAGGAGGGCCGCGGGTACTTCGAACGCGCCGAGGCCTGCCTGGCCGACGCGCCGCTGCCCGCCCGCGTCCCCGCCCTGCGCGGCCGGGCCGTCGCCCACTACCTCGCCGGCGAGCTGCGCTACGCCGTCTACCTGCTGGAGACGGCTCTCGACGAGCTCAACCGCGGCGGCCTGCACGACCCGGACGCCCTGCTGCTGCTCTACGCCAGCGCCATCGGCCCGTACATGGACATGGGCGCGCACGCCCGGGCCGCCCAGGCCGCCGAGCTCGCCCTGGCCCTCGCCCCGCAGTCCGGCGACCCGGCCCTGGTCGCCCGGATGCACCGTTCGGTGGCCCGCACCCTGGTCGCCGAGGGCCGGCTCGCCGAGGCCGACGCCTCGCTGGCGAAGGCGGCCGAGCTGTACCGGGGCCTGCAGATCCGCACCGAACTGGCCAACTGCCACTGGATGCGCGGCTACGTCTACGCCCAGGACGGGCAGCTGGAGCGCGCGGAGGCGGAGCTGCGCGAGGCGCTCGGCATGCTGTCGGCCAAGCGCGCCGCCCTCTACAGCAGCCAGGTCACCGTCGAACTGGCCGACGTGCTGCACAAGCGCGGCCGGTCCGACGAGGCCGCGGCCCTGCTGCACGACGTCCTCGGGCACCTGTCCCCCGAGCGCGGCGCCGTGCACGCCGCCGCCGCGCACCGGCTGCTCGGCATCATCGCCGAGGACGCCCGCCGCACCGAGGACGCCGAGGAGCACTACGTGCGCGCCCTGAGCCTGCTGGAGCGGGCCGGGGCCGCGGGCGACCTGGCCGACCTGTGCCGGCTGCTCGGCGACCTGCTGCGGCGTGCCGGGCGGGTGGAGGCGGCCCTGGACGCCTACCGCACGGGCCTCGGGCACCGTACGGCCCCCGGCACCACCACCCTCGGGCCCGCGCCCGCACAGCCCCCGCTGTGACCGGGCACGGCTGGCGCACAGCCGTGCGGGTTAGCCTCTCCCGGGAACGATGGGGGCGGGGCACGTGGAGAACCGACCGACGGTCGCCGACGGCATACGGCTGGGCCTGCGGGCCCTGGTGTACGCCGTCCTCGGGGGCGCCGCGCTGATCGCCGTCGTGACGGTGGTGTCGGTGCTCGGGCCGCTGGCCGCGCTCGATCTGTACACCCCGCCGGTCGCGGCCTGGTGGACGGTCTTCACGGCGATCGCCGTCCAGGGCGTGCCGTTCCTGCTGCTGGGCACGGTGGTGTCGGCCGCGATCGGGGCGTTCGTGCCGCAGCGGGTCCTCACCCGGCTGCTGCCCCGGCGCGAGGCGCTCGCCGTGCCGGTCGCGGGGGCGGCCGGGGTGGTGCTGCCCGGCTGCGAGTGCGCGTCCGTGCCGGTCGCGGGCAGCCTGATGCGCCGGGGTGTCGCCCCGGCGGCCGCGCTGGCCTTCCTGCTGTCGGCGCCCGCGATCAACCCCGTCGTCCTGGTGTCGACCTCGATCGCCTTCCCCGGGCAGCCCGCGATGGTCCTGGGCCGGCTGGCCGCCTCGCTCGGCACGGCCGTGGTGATGGGCTGGCTGTGGGCGCGGTTCGGCAGGGCGGAGTGGCTGCGGCTGCCGCAGCGCGCCACCGGTCATGAGCCCGGCGGCGGCATCCGCGCCTTCGTCGCGGGCCTTCAGCACGACTTCCTGCACGCGGGCGGCTTCCTCGTGGTGGGCGCTGCGGCGGCGGCGACGTTCGCCGTGACCGTGCCGCGGTCCGTGCTGGACGTCTTCACCGGGTCGCCCTGGCTGTCGGTGCTGCTGCTGGCGCTGCTGGCGGTCGTGCTGTGCGTGTGCAGCGAGGCGGACGCGTTCGTGGCGGCCTCGCTGAGCGGCTTCTCGCCGACCGCGCGGCTGGCGTTCATGGTGGTGGGGCCGATGGTCGACCTGAAGCTGCTCGCGCTGCAGGCGGGCACCTTCGGCCGGGGTTTCGCCGTGCGGTTCTCGGCCGCGACCTGGGTGGTGGCGGTGGGCAGCAGCGTCCTGACGGGGTGGTGGCTGCTGTGAGGCGCCACGGACCGGCGGTGCTGCTCGCGCTCGTGGGGGCGGCGATCCTGCGGGTGTCCCTGTTCAGCGAGCTGTACCTGCGCTACGTCCAGCCGGGGCTGCGGCCCTGCCTGGTGGTGTCGGGGGTGGCGCTGGTGCTGCTGGCGGTGGTCGCGACGGTGTCGGCCCGGACCGCCGGGGCGGCACGGCCCGGCCGGCGCCAGGACGCCGGCCCGCAGGCCCACGACCGGCACGCGACCGCCCCCACCCCCGACCCGCACCCTGACCACCCGGACCACGCCCACGACCCGGACCACGCCCACCGCCCGCACCGAGGCCACGACCCGGACCACCCCCACGACGCGGACCACGGCCACGGCCACGGCCCGCGCGTCGCCTGGCTGCTCACCCTGCCCGCTCTCGCGCTGCTGCTGTTCCCGCCGCCCGCCCTCGGGTCCTACAGCGCCGAGCGGGAGGCGGCCCAGCGGGCGGCGCAGGGCGTCGGCACCTTCCCGGCGCTGCCGGACGGCGACCCGCTCGACCTCACCCTCGGGGAGTTCGGCTCCCGGGCGGTCTACGACAGCGGCCGCTCCCTGCGGGGACGCACGGTCCGGCTCACCGGCTTCGTCACCCGCGACGCCGACGGCACCTGGTACGTCACCCGGCTCCTCGTCTCCTGCTGCGCCGCCGACGCGAGCGCCGCCAAGGCCGAGGTGCGCGGCGCGGACGCCCCGGCCGTCGACACCTGGGTCACCGTCACCGGCACCTGGCGTCCCGAGGGCGCCCTCGGGACGGACGCCGCCTGGCCGCCGGTCCTGGACGCCACGTCCGTACGGCGGGTGCCGCAGCCGGGCAACCCCTACGAGAAGCGCTGAGGCCGCACCCCGCCGTGACGGCCCCACCACGGGTTTCGGCCCCACCGCCCCGGGTAGTCGGGGCAGCACTCCGGGCGGGCGCCGGGGCACGGCCCGGACGGCCCGGGCGGGCCCCCGCGGGCCGTCCCGTGGTGCGTCGCGGGGCAGCGGGGACGGCCACCCCGACGTGATCTCGTGCCGCCCGCCGCGGGTGCGGGCGTCCGGCCGTCCCGGCGTGCGCACGCGGGCCCGTCCCGCGCGGGAACGGCGAAGTGCAGATCGCGGTGATCGAAGGAGGCGGTGGCCGTGCGGCCCAGGGACGACCCCCACGGCGCGGCGGGTGACGACCCCGGCGCACGCGGTGCGGGGGGCGGCGACCTGGACCTGGACGGGGTGCGGGCCGCTGACGCGATCGCCCGGGGCGTGCGCGGCGCCCCTGCCGGTGAGGTGCCCGCGCGGCTGTGCCAGGTGGCCGTCGAACTGCTGCCGGTGACCGGCGCGAGCGTGTCGCTGCGCAGCGAGGGCATGCCCGTGCACCTGAGCGCGAGCAGCCCGCAGGCCGCGTATCTGGCGCAGATCCAGGCCACCCTGGGCGACGGCCCCTGCCAGAGCGCGGTGGCGGACGGGGTGCCCGTGCTCGCCTGCGACCTGACGAGCGGCCGGGACGCCGGACGCTGGCCGGTCTTCGCCCAGCAGGCCACCGCGGCCGGGGTCCGCGCGGTGTACGCGGTGCCGCTCGGCAGCGACGCGGTGTGCGTGGGCACCCTCGACCTGTACCGCGACACCCCGGGCGGACTCACCGAGCGCCAGCTGTACGTGGCCCGGCTGGTGGCCGGTGTGATGACCGTCGCCCTGATGGCACTGCCGCGCGGGGACGAGCCCGGGACGCAGGACGGGGAGCCCTGGCTGAGCGGGCTCGCCTCGGACCACGACGAGATCTACCAGGCCGTCGGCATGATCATGGCGCAGCTCGGGGTCGGCACGGACGACGCGCTCGCGCTGCTGCGGGGCGACGCGTTCGCGCGCGGGCGCACGGCCCTGGACGTGGCCCGCGACGTCATCGCCCACCGCCGGCGCTTCGACCGGGACGGATCCGACCGGGACTGACGCGAACGGGACTGACGCGAACGGGCCTGACGCGAACGGGACTGACGCGACCGGGGCGCGGGCCACGGGGACTCCGGCGGGGGCGGCTCGCGTTGCGTTGCGGGACGGTTGCAGGGCGCGGCCCGCGCACGGGCGGCTCCGCCGGGATCCCGGCGGCGCGGGACCGGCGGTCAGATCTGCGCCCGGCCCCGCCGGGTGAGTTCCGTCAGACGTTGCGCCCCGATCCGTACGGTCTCCCGCGTGACCTCGGCGTCCACCTCGTCGAGCCCGCCGTGGGTGACGACGATCGCCTCCTCGCCGACCCGCACGCCGGCGATGTCCACCGTCAGATAGGTCAGCTCGCCCTCCTCCGTCTCGCCGGACAGCGTGATCCGCAGGGCCTGGCGGGCGTCCCCGGCCGCCGGCAGCGGCAGGTCCCCCACCTCGACGCCCTGGACGCCGCCGCGCGTGCTCGCGGCGGTGAACTGCCCGCACCTGCCCGGCAGCGACCTCAGCCAGTCCAGGGTGCGGTCGACGTCGGCCGGGGGACGGGCGACGACCTGGTAGCGCACCTGGGCGTCGGTGTCGGCGGCGTCGAACGCGGCCGTGGCGGCCGGGCCCTGGGGGGCGCCGAACAGCTCCTCGGTGTAGAGGGCGTCCAGCAGCCGCTGGCACTCGGGGTCCTCGGTGGTCGCCTTCAGCAGCCCGTCGCGCCAGGTCCGCGCGCCCCGGGTCGGCCCCCAGGGTTCTCCGAGGTCGGTCTCCGTGATCAGGGCCGCCCGGGCCTGCGCCTCGGTGAGGCCGTCCCCGGGCCCGGCGGGCTGCTCGGCGGCGGGCGAGGCGGGGGACGCCGAGGCGGACGCCGAGAACCACTTGGGGCGCGGCTCGCCCTGGACGGCGCACCCGGCCGAGCCCAGCAGGGCGGCCAGGGCCAGGACGGGGACGAGGAGGGCACGGGCGGTGGCCGGCGGGTGGGTCATCGGAGTGCCTCCTGGTGGGCGGGCCGGGGCTGACCGAGATCGGGTGCGCTGCTCATACGGCACCACCGCCACAGCCGGGCCACCAGCGCGCCGGGCCGTCCGGGTGAGCGGGCGCGGGCGCGGGGCGTGGCGCGGGGGGCCGGGGACCGGAATGCCGTATGACGCGCGCGGGGGCCGGGGGGACCGCTGACGGGGACGCCGCCGAAAAACCGTCGCGTCGCGTGCGGCGCCGCTGTTACGGTCACGCCCATGCAGCGCGTCCAGCCGTTCCCGTCCGCCACGACGACGCCGGAGAGTGTCCCGGCGCGCTGACTGCTGACGCAGACGACCGAAGCCCCGGGGCGAGTGCCCCGGGGCTTCGTCACGCGGTGCTCGCCCGGACATCCGCATCCGGAGGAGCCACCATGCACGACCACCGCCGACTCGGCCGCGAACTGGAGCTGTTCGACACCGACCCGCTGATGGGCGCGGGGCTGCCGTACTGGCTGCCCGACGGCGCCGTCGTGCGGCACACCCTGGAGGAGTACGTCCGCGAGGCGGAACGGCGGGCCGGCTACCGGCACGTCTACTCGCCCGTCCTCGGCAAGCGCGAGCTGTACGAGATCTCCGGCCACTGGGACCACTACGGCGACGACATGTTCCCGCCGATGGACGTGGGCGCCGAACAGGTCCTGCTGCGCCCCAGCCTCTGTCCCCACCACGCGCTGATCTACCGCTCCCGCGCCCGCAGCTACCGCGAACTCCCCTTCCGGATGGCGGAGTTGGGCGGCATGTACCGCTCGGAGCCGTCCGGGGTGCTCGGCGGGCTGACCCGGGTGCGGGCCATCACCCTCAACGACGCGCACATCTTCTGCACCCCCGAGCAGGCCGTGGCGGAGGCCCGGGCCGCGCTGGAGCTGATCGGGCGCGCCTACGCGGACCTGGGCATCCGGGCGTCCCGGTACCGCCTGTCGCTGCCCGGCGAGGGCGGCAAGTACGTGGCCGACCCGCGGCTGTGGCGGCGGGCCACCGCGCTGCTCCGGGAGGTCCTGGACGCGTCCGGCGTCCCCTACGAGGCCGCCGAGGGGGAGGCCGCCTTCTACGGTCCCAAGATCGACGTGCAGATCGCCGACCCGGCGGGCCGGGAGACCACCCTGTCCACCGTCCAGATCGACTTCCACCAGCCCGAGCGCTTCGGCCTGCACTACACCGGGCCGGACGGGGCCAGGCACCGGCCGGTCATGGTGCACCGCAGCGTCATCGGCAGCGTGGAGCGCGCGGTCGCCCATCTCGTCGAGGCCCACGGCGGCGCCTTCCCGCCCTGGCTGGCCCCGGTGCAGCTGGTCGTCCTGCCGGTGGGGGACGAGCAGACCGGACGGGCGCACGCGCTGGCCGCCCTGGCCCGGGAGCGGGGGCTGCGCGCCGAGGTCGCCGACCCCGGCGAGGGCACCCTGGCGGCCCGGGTCCGCGCGGCCCGGATGGTGCCGTACCAGGCGGTGATCGGCGCCCGGGAGGCCGCCGCCGGCCTGGTGGCGCCACGCCTGCGGGACGGCCACCGCACGGCCCCGCTGCCCGGCGCGGAACTGCTCGACCACATCACCGCCCGGGTGACCTCCCGCGCCACCACCCCGTAGCGACGGGCTTCGCGGTCACCGGGCACCTGCCGGGAGGGCGGCCGGGCCACCCGGGCCGTGCCCGGCAGGCCGTAAGGTCGCCGGTGACAGGCCCCAACGCGGAACAGGTGGAAGGAGTCCTCGTCGTGACGGACGGACAGCGCATCCCGGTGATCATCGACTGCGACACCGGTGTCGACGACGCCCTCGCCCTGCTGTTCGCCGTACGGCACCCGGCGCTCGACGTCCGCGCGATCACCTGCGTGGCCGGGAACACCGACGTCGACGGGGTCGTCCGCAACACCCTGACCGTGCTGGAGCAGGCGGGCGCCCCCGACATCCCCGTCGCCCGGGGCGCGGAGCGGCCGCTGATCGAGGCGCCCCGCTCCGCCCGGCACGTGCACGGCGACGACGGCATGGGCGACCTGGGGCTGCCGGCCCCGGCCCGCGAGCCCGCCGGCGTGGACGCCGTGACGCTGCTGCGGCGCGAGATCCTCGCCTCCCCGCGCCCGGTGACACTGGTGCCGACCGCGCCCCTCACCAACATCGCGCTGCTGCTGCGCACCCACCCGGAGGTGGTGCGCAACATCGAGCGGATCGTGTTCATGGGCGGCGCGGCGGCGACCGGGAACGCCACGCCCGTCGCGGAGTTCAACGTCTGGCACGACCCGGAGGCGGCCGCGATCCTGCTCACCGCCGGGGTGCCGATCACGATGTACGGGCTGGACGTGTTCAGCCGGGTCGTCGTCCCGGCGGAGCAGGTGCGGCGCCTGCGCGCGAGCGCCGAGCCGGGGGCCCGGCTGGCCGGTGAGCTGCTCGCCCACCGCCCGGCCCACCCCGGCAGCCGTCCCGGCGACCCGGCCGAGACGGCTGGCGGTCTCGGTGACGCGGGGGCGCTCTGCGCGGTCGCCGACCCGGAGGGCCTGACGACCCACCGCCTGCCGGTCGACGTCTCCCTGGCGCCCGGCCCCACGCGCGGCATGACGATCGTCGACCGCCGCCCGCGCCCGGGCGAGTCCGAACTGCACGAGGGCACCCGCGAACAGCCGATGGTGGACGTGGGCCTGGACGTGGACGTGGAGCGCTACGTGCGGCTGTACCTGGCGACCGTCGAGCAAGCGCTCTAGCACCGGAAACGGGACGACGCCCCCGCGCTGCCGCCGCCGGACGGCAGCGCGGGGGCGTCACCGGACGCGGATCAGGCGCCGGCCGCGTTCCGCTTCGCCCGGCGGCGGGTCGTCAGGACGAGGGCCGCGCCGCCCGCGAGCAGGGCCGCCGCGCCCAGGGCGATCGGGCCGGTGTTGCCGTCGGCGCCGGTCTCGGCGAGGTCGCCGCCACCGCCGTTCGGCTTCGGGGCGGCGGGCGTCGACTCGGAGGCGCTCGGGGCGGGGGTCTCCGTGTCCCCGGCCGGCGGGGCGGAGGGCTCCGACGGCTCGGACGGGGACGCCGGCGGAGTGGTGCCCTCGGCCGGCTCCGACGGGGTCGCGGGCGGCGTGGAGGCGGGCGGCTCCTCCTCGGCGGGCGGCGGGGTCGTGCAGTCCTTGGTGCCGCCGTTCCAGGCCGCGATCAGCTTGTCCTTGATGACCGGGCGGTCCGGGCCCTTCGGCAGCTCGCCGTGCTCGAAGCCGTCCTTCGCGTCGAGCTCCCCGTCGAACTTCACCGCGCCCCGGTAGAGGTCGATCTGCGCGAAGCAGCCCTGGTCGGGGATGGCGATGTCGAGCGAGTCGGTGGCGCCCGGCTTGACCGTCACCGTGTCGAAGTCGACGAACACCTGCTCGCCGGAGGTCGCGAAGGTCGCGCCGTGGGCCAGGTAGGAGGCGAGGGAGGCCGTGCAGGTCGAGGCGTCGCCGGCGGTGCGCACCTTGATGTGCACCTTGCCGTCCTCGGTCGGCTTCAGGTTCTGGTCGTCGACCTTGACCGAGTCCTGGAAGGTGGTGCCGTCGAGCGAGAACTGGCAGCGGTCGGTCCCCGTCTCCGTGCCCGCGCCCGTCCCGGGCTTGTAGCTGCCGCCGGACGACCAGCCGTCACCGCCGGGTGTCCCGTGGGCGAAGGCGGTGGTGGCGGAGGCGGCGCACAGGGCGAGGGCCGCGACGCCCGTCCCCAGCAGGCGGCGCGCGGTGACACGTCTCGCTATGGACATAGGGGTATCCCGTTTCTTGGCGTGTGCCGGAACCCGGACGGCGCCATGCGGGCAGCGCGATGCGCGGCTGCCGGGGCCGTACCGGGTGGAGTGGTCTGAGAAACACTGGGCTCATTGGTCACATGCGCCTCAGTGAGCCCCCATGGTGGCGGTGCCGCAGCACACTGTCAACCTGCGGGAACGCAAAGGAAGTTACCCCTCCATCACACTTCCGACACAGTGGGAATGGATCACTCCGATCAACCTGATGGTTCCTTTTTCCGGCATTCTGGACAGATTCAATGCTGTCGCCCGTATGCCCTGCGAAGGAGACCGCGTGACCGATCGCTCCACTCTCGACCTGTCGTCCCGCGACCCCGACTGGTGGCGGCAGGCCGTCGTCTACCAGGTCTACCCCCGCAGCTTCGCCGACGCCGACGGTGACGGACTCGGCGACCTGCGTGGCATCACCCGCCGCCTCGGCCATCTCGCCGCGCTGGGCGTGGACGCCCTGTGGCTGAGCCCCTTCTACCCCTCCGAACTCGCCGACGGCGGCTACGACGTCGCCGACCCCCGGGACGTCGACCCGCGCCTGGGCACCCTGGACGACTTCGACGCGCTGGTCGCCGAGGCCCACCGCCTCGGCCTGAAGGTCATCGTCGACATCGTCCCCAACCACTCCTCGCACCGGCACCCCTGGTTCGAGGAGGCCCTGGACGCCGGGCCCGGCTCGGCCGCCCGCGACCGGTACGTCTTCCGCGACGGCCGCGGCGAGCACGGCGAACTCCCGCCCACCGACTGGCAGTCGGTCTTCGGCGGCAGCGCCTGGAAGCGGGTGCCCGACGGGCAGTGGTACCTGCACCTGTTCGCCCCCGAACAGCCCGACCTCAACTGGGAGAACCAGGAGGTGCGCGCCGACTACCGGACCACCCTGCGCTTCTGGTCCGACCGCGGGGTCGACGGCTTCCGCGTCGACGTCGCCCACGCCCTGGTCAAGGACCTGAGCGAGCCGCTGCGCGACCTCGGCCGGCCCGAGCTGAGCCGCGAGGAGGCGCTCACCGCGCTGCCACCCGGCACCCACCCCTTCTACGACCGGGACGAGGTGCACGAGATCTACCGCGACTGGCGCAAGATCCTCGACGCCTACCGCCCGCCCCGCATGGCCGTCGCCGAGGCGTGGGTGCCGGGCGCCCGGCGCGCGCTGTACGCCCGCCCCGACGAGCTGGGCCAGGCCTTCAACTTCGAGTACCTGCAAGCCCGTTGGGAGGCCGGTGAGCTGCGGCAGGTCATCACCGACTCGCTCGCCACCGCCCGGGCCGCCGGGGCCTCGGCGACCTGGGTGCTGTCCAACCACGACGTGATCCGGCACGCCTCCCGCCTGATGCTCCCGCCGGACACCGACCTCAACGCCTGGCTGCTCTCCGGCGGGCGGGCCCCGGCCGTCGACGAGGCGGCCGGGCTGCGCCGGGCCCGCGCGGCCACCCTGCTGATGCTGGCGCTGCCCGGCTCGGCCTACGTCTACCAGGGCGAGGAACTGGGCCTGCCGGAGGTCGCCGACCTGCCCACCGAGGTGCTCCAGGACCCGATCTGGGAGCAGACGGGCCACGTCCGCAAGGGCCGGGACGGCTGCCGGGTGCCGCTGCCGTGGACGACGACCGGACCCTCGTACGGCTTCGGGCCGGGCGGGGCGTGGCTGCCGCAGCCGCCCGGTTTCGCCGCGTACGCCGTCGAGGCGCAGGACGGGGTCGAGGGCTCGACCCTGGAGCTGTACCGCACGGCACTGCGGCTGCGCCGCAAGCTGCTCGACGGTGAGGAGCTGACCTGGGCGGCGGACGCCCCGGACGGTGTCCTGCAGTTCGACCGCTGCGAGGGCTGGCGCTGTGTGACGAACCTGTCCGCCTCCGCGGTCCCGCTGCCGGCCGGAGAGGTGCTGCTGAGCAGCGCGCCGCTGGAGGACGGCCGGGTCGGGCCGGACACGACGGTGTGGCTGGGCCGGTAGCCGCCCCGCCGGTCCGCGCGGCCGCCCGCGCCCCTTCGGGGGCGCGGGTCCGCCCGGAGGGCCGCGGGGACCGTCGGCGCCCTGCGCCGGCCGACCGTCTCCGGGAGGGCGCCGCCCCGGGCGGGTGAGCGCGATCGGCGGGAGCGGACCGGTGACGCGCCGGTGCGGGCCCGCCGCGGGGCGTCAGTGGCGGACCGCCCGGGCCACCTCCGCCCGGACGTCGCCGGACAGGTCGTGGGTGCTGCGGGCGGTGGCCGTGGCGGACTGGCCGGCCTGCACATGGCCCACCGTGACGATCACGGTGTCGACCAGCCGTCCGCCGGAGTCCTCGAAGTCGACCTGGACGGCGAAGGACCGGGCCGTGTCGTCGGTGTTGCGGACGGTGACCTCGCTGCGGACCCGGCCGTCGGAGCCGGTGACGGGCCTGCCGGCCGTGACGTCGCCCTTGGCGTCGACGCCGCCTTGGATGTCGCCGAGCCGGCGTTCGGCCTCCGCCGCGGCCGACTCCACCGCCTCGGTGGCCTGCGAGGCGATCGACCCGACCGCCGACTCGGCCTTGCGCGCGGTGTCCGCGGGGCTGTCGCCGCCGCAGCCGGCGAGCACACCGGTCAGGGCGAGCGCCAGGGCGGCCCCGGCCGCGGCCCCGCGCCTGCGGCGTCCGCGATCACGGGCAGCAGCCATGTCGCCTCCCGGGGGAGCGGTACGGACCGCACGGCGCATGGGATCACGGGCATCCGCAGCCGTCGCCGCGCGGCTCATGGGATCACGGGCCTCCGCAGCCGTGGCCGCGCGACTCATGGGATCACGGGCCTCCGCAGCCGTGGCCGCACGGCTCATGGCATCACGTGCGGCCGAGGCCGCCGCCGCCGAAGGACCCGCTGGATCCGGGGGACCAGCGGCGCGGTTGCTGGTCCTTGCCGGTCCTGGTGCTCGCGCGGTGCAGCTCGTGCGGCATGAGCCGGCGCCCGCCGCGGTCCACGACCGGCACGTCGTCGGGCTCCCGCATCTCCCGCGTCTCGCGGACCGGGCCGGTCTCCGGCAGGTGCGGCTGCTCCGCCGGGTCGGGGTGGTGGGTGTCCTTGTCCATCACCCGCATCCCGACGCGCACGCCCCAGATCAGCGCGCACGCCACGACCAGCCCGGCGATGAAGGCGATGGTCACGGCGACCGCGTGGTCTGACGACGCCGCCAGCACTTCGTACGTTGCCGTATTCATGCTCCGATTATCGCCGACAGCTTGGTATAAAGCGCCCGGAATGTCCGATGGTCCGGGCGGAGTGCCGGACGGCAGCGCGAGGCCCGGCTCCCGTACCGGCGGGCGGGGTACGGTGGAGGAACCGGGGTAGGTCGCACTGCGGCGGCACACGGTTGCCGGCCGCCTCCCCGTCCGCAGCAGGAGCCCTCCATGACGTCCGCCTCCTCGCCCCCGCCGCAGGACCCCGCTTCGTCCGGGGCCCGGCTGAGACTCGCCGACCAGCCGCGCGAGCGCCGTACGGCCCGCCGGATCGACGGGGCGTGGTGGCCCCGCTCCCACGACCTGGCCGCGGAACTGCCCGGGCTGCTGGCCGGGCTGCCGCGCGCCTGGGGCCGGATCAGCAGCGTCCTGGTCCACGGGGACACCTGGCTCGACTGCCCGGAGCGGGTGGACGTGGCGGGCCGGGCGGTCCACGTGGGCCGCAGGGACTCGCCCACCGCCTCCGACACCGTCTGCCTGCTCGCCCCCGGCCGGGGCCGCTGGGACCTGCTGGTGGTGCCGCCCGGGACGGCTCGGGCCGAGGCGGACCGGCTGATGGAACGGGCCGTCACGCAGGGCGCGTGAGCGCCGCACCCCGGCGAACCCGGCCTAGTGCGCGATCAGCACCAGGGCGAGCGCGGCCAGTGCCGGGACGGTCTGCACGAAGAGGATCCTCCGGCTGGCGGTGGCGGCGCCGTACGCTCCGGCGACCGCCACGCACACCAGGAAGAACACCGAGACCTGGAAGCCCACCGGGTCGGCGGCCACCGCGCCCCACAGCAGGCCGGCGGCGAGGAAGCCGTTGTAGAGGCCCTGGTTGGCGGCGAGGGCCTTGGTGGCCTCGGCGAATTCGGGCGTGGTGCCGAAGGCGGCGCGGCCACGCGGCGTGGTCCACAGGAACATCTCCAGCACGAGGATGTACACGTGCAGCGCGGCCAGGGCCAGGACCGCGACGGTGGCGAGGGTCGACATGCGCGCATCATCGCAGCCTCGCCCGGCCGTTCCCCGTCCGGGCCGCCGTCCACGTTCGGGCCCGTCCGGGAGGCGCCGCGGGGTGCCGGGTGGCAGATTGCGGCCAGAGGAAGGCCGGCCGGGCCGTCGCGTCCCCGCGTGTGCCGCTCGGGAGCCCGGCCCGGCCTTCCCGCCGGTGATCCCCTCACGCCGGTCACGCCGGTCATGCCGTTGTCCGGAAGCGGTCATTCTCGGTTGACCGGTCGCCTCGACTTTGATCAGCTGTCACACACTTCCTGTTCGATTCCGATCGAGCAGTGTCTGGCTCCCAGGGGGGGAGCGTGTGACGAGTGGGGGAGTTCCCTTGATGCATCACCATGCCGCCGTGCCGCGGCGCGCCCGGTACCGGCGTGGCGCCGCCGCTCTGACCCTGCTGGCCCTGACCGGCGGCACCGCCCTGACGGGCGCCTCCGCCGCCACGGCCGCGGGCAGCCAGGTGCTCGCCGGGAAGGCGTGCACGCCGACGGAGGGGTTCTCCGGCTGCCGGCTGTTCGATCCGACGGGTGCCCGCGAGGACTTCCGGGTCCCGGCCGGTGTCACGGCGCTCGACGTGCGCGCCTGGGGGCAGGGCGGCGAGGGCACCCCCTTCGCCAACGGCGGGGCGGGCGGCTACACCGCGGGCACGCTCAGTGTCACGCCCGGGGAGAAGCTGTCGGTCGCGGTCGGCGTGCAGCGCTTCGGTGACGCGCTCGGCGGTGCGGGCGGCGGCCGGTACGCCGCGGTCGGCGGCAACAGCAGCGGGGTGCGCTCCGCCGACGGCGAGCCGCTGCTCATCGCGGCCGGTGGCGGCGGCGGTGGCTACGGCGACGTGGACGCCGGCCAGGGCGGCCCGGGCGGCGGCGAGCGCGGCCAGGACGACACCGAGTCCGAGCGCGGCGGCAAGGGCGCCGCCGGAGCCACCGGCGGTGCGGGCGGCGGCAACGGCTCCTCGGGCGCCGACGCCTCCGGCGGCGGCAAGGGCGGCGCCGGCGGCTCCGGCGCGCACGGCTACGGCGGTGGCGGCGGCGCCGGTCACGCGGGCGGCGGCGGGGGCGGCGGCACGGACGAGGAGCGCGGCCCCATCGGCAGCGGCGCGGGCGGGAGCAGTTACGTGGACCCCGAGCGCGTGCGGGACGCCCGGCTGCTCACCGGCAGCCGGACGGTGCCGCCGGCGAAGAACGACCCGTTCTGGCAGCCGTCCGGCGAGCCGGTGCGCGGTGGGATCGCCGAGGGCGGCGTCAACACCGACCGCTCCGGCGACGGGCGCGTGGTCTTCCAGTGGAAGACCCCCGCCATCGCCGAACTGGTCCAGGTCTCCGGCACGGACGAGACCGTCCAGCCGGGCGGCGGCGCCGGCCCGCTGGCCGTGGTGGCCCGGGACAAGGCGGGCAACGCCGTCGAGAACGCCTCCGTCACCTTCACCATCGAGGATCCCGGCCGGCAGGGCGCCTTCTTCTACGTCAAGGGCGGCGCCGACTCCACCGAGCTCGTGGTGCCGACCGACGCCCGCGGCCGGGCCGAGTCCCAGCCGATCCAGGTGGGCGGCAAGGAAGGCGCGTTCACCGTCCGCGCGACGGCCGGCGGCGTCTCGACGGTCTTCTCCGTCGAGGTGAAGGACTCGGCGTACACCGTCTCCGTCGCGGGCGGCGACGGCCAGCGGGCCGAGCAGGGCGCGGACTTCGAGGAGGCCCTGGCCGCCGAGGTGGTCACGGCGGGCGCCGCGGCACCGGCCGGCACCGAGGTCGAGTTCCGTGTCGAGGACGAGAGCGAGGACGCGCCCCGCTTCGCGGACGGTGAGCGGGTCGTCCGGGTCGAGACCGACGAGCGGGGCAGGGCGACGGCCCCGACCCTGACGGCCGGTGACGGCACGGGCACCTACACCGTGACCGCGTCGGCCGGCGGTGCCATGACCCAGTTCGCGGTCGAGGTCGTCCCCGGCGACGGCACCGGGGGCCCCGGCCCGGGCGACGACCCGTCGGGCAGCCCGAGCCCGTCGGCGGACCCGAGCCCCTCGGCGAGCACCGGCGGCACGACCGGCGGTGACGGCACGTCCACGGGCGGCACCGCCACCACGGGCGGCGCGTCGACCGACCTCGACGGCGGCAGCCTCGCCTCCACCGGCGCGGGCGGCGTCGGCCTCCTCGCGGCGGCGGCCGGAGCCCTGGCGGCGGTGGGCTTCGCGGCCTTCCGCTACGGACCGCGGCTGAGGCTCCGCTCACGCGATCACAGCTGACCCGGACCTGACCCGACGTCACCACGACGGCCCGCCCCGGACACCCGGACGCGGGCCGTCCGCGTACCCCCCGGCCCACCACCCCGGCCGGACGACCCCCGACAGCCGACGCGGCGCCCGGCCGGGCGGCTCGCGGCACCGCCGCCTCCTCGGATGCCTCCCGGTGGCTGGTGCGGTGCCCTGCCGGGCGGCTGTTGGTGCCTGCCGACCGCCGCCTCCTCGGGTGCCTCCCGAGGCCGGTACGGTGCCTGGCCGGGGGCCCTCGGTGGGTGGTGCGGGGCCCGGCCGGGTGGCTCTCGGTACCCGCCGACTGCCGCTCCTTGGGTGGGTCCTGGTGGCTGGTGCGGGGCCCGGTCGGGTGGCTCTCCGTACCCGCCGACTGCCGCTCCTTGGGTGGGTCCTGGTGGCTGGTGCGGGGCCTGGCCGGGTGGTTCTCGGTGGCCGGTTGCGGGGCCCGGTCGGGTGGCTCTCGGTGCCCGCCGACCGCTGCTCCTTGGGTGTCTTCCGGCGGCTGGTGCGGGGCCCGGCCGGGTGCCTCCTGGTGCCCGCCGACCGCAGCCTCCTCGGGTGCCTCCCGGGGTCGGTGCGGCGCCTGGCCGGGTGGCCCTCGGTGATCGGTGCGGCGCCCCGTCGGGCCGTTCCCGGCGGCCGACGCGGCGCCCGGCCGGGCGTTTCCCGGCGGCCGGTGCGGTGCCCCGTCGGGCGTCTCCCGGTGGTCGGCGCGGTGCCCGGCCGGGTGGGGCCCGGGGCCGACCGGCGCCCCGTCGGGCGGCTCCCCGTGGCCGGTGCGGCGCCGGTAGCCTGGGGGTATGGCCCTGGCATGCAACGCCCTGCCGCACTGCTTCCTCTGACACCGCGGTGACGACGGCGACGTGAGCGCGTCACGTCGCCGTCCCCGGCATGTCCGCCCCCGGCGGACGCCGGTGACTCGCGTCCACCGCCCGCACGCGGCCCGGCCCCTCGCCGCGCCGCGCCGTCCAGGAGCACCGCCATGCCCTCGGGTCCCGCCCGCCTGCCGTCCGACCGGCTGCTGACCGTCCTGACCTGCCCCCAGTGCCACTCCGGCCTCACCCGCGCCGACGGCGCCCTGCGCTGCCCCGCGCGGCACACCTTCGACATCGCCCGCCACGGCCATGTGAGCCTGCTGACCGGCCACCGGCGTCCCGCGAGCGCCGACTCCGCCGCCATGGTGAGCAGCCGCGCCGCCTTCCTGCGCTCCGGGCACTACGATCCGCTCGCCCGCACCCTCGCCGACCTCGCCGCCGGCCTGGCACCCGCCGACGCGACCGTGCTGGACGCCGGCGCGGGCACCGGCCACTACCTGGCCGCCGTCCTGGACGCCCTCCCCGGGGCCCTCGGCATCGGCCTGGACACCTCCGCCGCCGCCCTGCGCGCCACGGCCCGGGCCCATCCCCGCGCGCGGGCCGCCGGCTGGGACGTCTGGCGGCCCTGGCCCGTCCGCACCGGCTGCGCCCACCTCGTCCTCAACGTCTTCGCCCCTCGCAACGGCCCCGAGTTCCGCCGTGTCCTGCGCGCGGACGGCGCCCTGCTCGTCGTCACGCCCACGGCACGGCACCTGCGCGAACTGCGCGGCCCCCTGGGGCTGCTGGCGGTCGATCCCAGGAAGGAGGAACGGCTGCGCCGGACCCTGTCGGCCGCCTTCCGGCTCGATGGCACCGAGCGGCTGGAGTTCACCCCGGCCCTGACGCCCGGGGACGTCGTCCGCCTGGTGGCCATGAGCCCGGCCGCGCACCACCTCGACACGGCGCAACTGCCGGGCCGGGTCGCCCGGTTGGGGACGCCGGTGCACGTCACCGCGTCGTTCGCCGTGTCGGTGTACCGGCCCGCCGGGTCCGCTCAGTAGCCCTGGCGGGCGAGGTGCTCGTCCTGCGCCGCCGTGAGCGTACGGATCATGAGGGCGGCGGCCACGGCCGCCGCCACGACGGCCAGATCGGCGGCCAGCAGGGGCAGGACCCCGGTGTAGGCGCGGGCGATGACCTCGTCGGTGTCGTCGGCGTGGACGATTCCCGCGCCGCCCGCCAGACCCGCCAGCCACAGCCCCCACCACCAGTTCACGACGGCGGGCAGCGGCCGTCCGGGGAAGACCGAGCGGTGGACGTCCGCGACCACGCCCCGGGGTATCCACAGGTTGGCGACGGGCACGATCCAGCCGAGGAAGAGCCAGAAGGAGCCGTAGCGCGGTGCGCTGCCCGACAGGGCGCGGGCGTTGTCCCGCACCCGGTCCAGCCAGAACAGGAAGACCACGGCGCAGACGGCCGTGACGACACCGCCCGCCGCGGCGACCTGGTGGTAGGAGTCCTCCAGCGCGGTCAGCGGGCGGTGCGTGCCCCCGCCCTGGTCGGGCGGGCCGGACGCCGGCTCCCCCGCCAGGAACAGCCGCAGGTGCCACACCGCCCGGACGGCCCAGGCCAGTGCGGCCAGGGCGAGGGCCGCGACGGCGCAGCGGGCCGGGAGCACGGCGGGGGCGGTGGGGGCGGTGGGGGCAACACTCCGGACGGTCACCCGGTCATCCTGTCGTACTCAGTTCCGAGGCCCGGCCCTGCCCGTCCCACCGCACCTGGAGGACGTGGTCGACGGCGTCCCGGTCGAGCGGGCCGAAGACGTGCGGGAACAGGGTGTCGCCGGCGACCCCGGGCGGCGGTGCGGGGGCCGCCGCCTCCCACTCCACCCGCGCGGTCAGCCGCGTCTCGTCGAGCGCGAGCACCAGCAGGGGCCGGGGCGCGTCCCGGTAGAAGGCGTTGACGACGGCCAGCGTGGTCGCCTCGTCCGGGGAGCAGTGCACGAAGCCCTCCTCGGCGAGGGAGGCGGGCGCGTACGGCCGGCCGGGCTCGGCGGTCCAGACGGTGCTCGGTACGACGTGATAGATCATGGCCCCGTTATAGCCCGCCCCGGTCCGACAGGCCGAGGGCGGCGACGGTCCGCCGGGTCGCCTCGGCGATCAGGGCGTCCGAGGGCTCGGCGCCGGGGTTGCAGCGGTCGGTGAGCACGGCGAGGACGAGCGGCCCGCCGCGGGGCGGGTGGACGACCGCGACGTCGTTGGCCCGGCCGTGACGCCCCGTGCCGGTCTTGTCGGCGACCTGCCAGCCGGCGGGCAGCCCGGCCCGGATGCGGCGGGCGCCGACGGGGGTGGCGTTGCGGGAGAGCCAGTCCAGCAGCAGCGCGCGGTCGCGGGCGGGCAGGGCGGTGCCCAGCAGGAGCGTGCGGAAGTCGGTGGCGACCGCCTCGGGGGTGGTGGTGTCGCTGGGGTCGCCCGGCGGGACGTCGTGCAGCTCGGGTTCGTAGTGGTCCATGCGGCTGGTCCGGTCGCCGAGTCCGCGCAGGTAGGCGGTGAGCCGGCGCGGGCCGCCGATCTCGCGCATCAGCAGGTTGCCCGCCGCGCCGTCGCTGAAGCGGACGGCGGCGTCGCAGAGCTGACGCAGGGTCATGCCCGTCGCCAGGTGCCGTCCGGTGACTGGTGTGGTGGAGCGCAGGTCGGCCCGGGTGTAGGCGACGCGCCGGTCCAGGTCGTGCGGGGAGCGGTGGTGCAGCACCGCAGCGGCGGCCAGGGCCTTGAACACCGAGCAGAACGCGAAGCGTTCCCCCGCGCGGTGCTCGACGGTGGCCCCGGTGCCGGTCGCGAGCGCGTAGACCCCGACCCGGGCGCCGTACGCGCGCTCCAGGTCCGCGAAGCGGGGCCGGTGCACCGGCGGCCGGCCCGGCGGCGGGGCGGACCCGGTGGCCGTCGCCTGCCGGCCGGGGCGGCCGGGAGGCCTCTCACCGGCGCCGCAGCCGGCGAGGGGGAGCGGCAGCAGGGCCGCGGCGGCCAGGAAGGAGCGGCGGGAGGACACGGGCCGGTCGAGGGGCATACGGATGCTCATCTCCCTCACGAGGGGTCCGGAACCGCGGCCAGCAGGCTCCGGACGATCGGTCCGGCCGAGCCGCCGCCGGTGACGCCCTCCTCCACGACGCAGGCGACGGCCACATCGCCCCGGTGCGCGACGAGCCAGCCGTTGTTGTCCTGGTCGTCGGAGACCTCGGCGGTGCCGGTCTTCGCGCCGACCTCGCCGGGCAGGCCGGCGAGGATCCTCGCCGTGCCGTCGGTGACCGTGGCCCGCAGCATCGCGCGCAGCTGCGTGACGACGCGCCCGGGCAGCGGGGCCGTGTCGGTCGTGTCCTCGGTGCCGGCGGTGAGCGAGGGCTGGTGGAACCTGCCGGACACGGCCGTCGCCGTCACGGACGCCATGATCAGCGGGTTGGCCTGCACCCGCCCCTGCCCGATCATCGACGCGGCCTTCTCCGTCTCGTCCTTCGGCACCGGCACCGAGCCGTCGTACGTGGGCGCCCCGACGTGCCACTCCTGCCCGACGCCGAAGTACCGGCGGGCCACCTCGCCCGGTTCCCCGTCGTCGAGCCGGTCGCGCAGGCTGATGAACGCCGTGTTGCACGACTCGGTGAAGTCCTTGGCGAAGGTCGCGCCCGGATGCTCGGACAGCTCCACGTTCTGGAACCGCTTGCCCACCGTGAGGTACTTGGGGCAGTCCACCACGTCGTCCGGCGCGACGGCGCCCTTCAGCAGCAGGGCGCTGCTGGTGACGATCTTCCAGGTGGAGCCGGGCGCGTAGGTGCCGGAGAGCGCGCGGTTGAAGCCCGACGACGGGGAGTTGGCCACGGCCAGGATCTCGCCGTCGTCGACGCGCAGTGCGACCAGCGCGGCGTTCTTGCCGCCGGCGTGGGCGGCGAGGGCCTCCTCCGCGGCGGACTGCCAGTCGGCGTCGAGGGTCGTGGCGACCGGGCCCCGGTCCGCCCGGACCGTCTTCGCGCCGAACGTGGCCTCCGTGCGCTCCACCTTCCCCGTGGCGCGGTCGACCAGGCGGATCGCGCCCCGCGCCCCGGTCTCCCCGCCGTCGCCCCCGGCGAGCCGGGTCATCAGCGGCGCCAGGGAGGGGTGGTCGGCGGCGGACAGGGTGGTGCCGTCGCGGTCCTTCACCTCGGGGGGCTCGGTCTCCTCGCGTTCCAGGCGGAACTTCTCCGTGTCGCTCAGCCGCGGGTGGACGAGGGACAGCGTCCAGTCCACCTTCCAGGTGCCGTCGTCCTGCTCGCGCAGCGGCAGCTTCGACGCGTAGGTCCAGGTGCCCAGGCCGGTGACCGGCATCCGGGCGGTGAAGGGGACGGTGACCGTGCCGTCCCCGGCCTCGGCCGCGGAGCCGGCCGTGAGCTTCGGCTCGCTGATGTCGAGCCCGGTGGTGAAGCTGTCCAGCACCCGCCGGGCCGTCGCCGGACTGGTCGTACGGCCCGCCGCGTCCGGGACCCGGCCGGCGGCCCAGTCGGCCAGGAACGCCCGGGCCTGCCTGCCGGCCTCCGGATCGGGCCCGGTGTCCCGCGCGAAGGGCCCGAGACCGGCCGCGTACGCCCCGCCCGCGACGGCGGCCAGCACCACCGCCCCGGCGACGACGGCCCGCGGGCCCCTGCGGCGCGGTCCGGACCCGCCGGTGATCACGCCCGTGTGGTCGGTGTGAGTGTCCATGCGCCGAGGACAGCAGCGGCCCGGCATCCTGTCCAAGACCGGTATCGGTGTCGGATCAATATCCAGTCGATATGATTCCTGCTCGTGGACCTGGTGCGGCACCTGGAGTGCTTCGTGGCTGTTGCAGAAGAGTCACACTTCGGCCGTGCCGCCGCCCGGCTCGGCATGGCCCAGCCGCCGCTGTCGCAGCGCATCCAGCGCCTGGAGCGGCACCTCGGCGTCCGGCTCTTCGAACGCACCAGCCGGCAGGTGACCATCACCGAGGCGGGGACGCTGCTGCTGGCCGAGGCCCGCGAGGTGCTCGCCCGCTCCGAGGCGCTGCTGGCCACCGCGCGCCGCATCCGCGACGGCGAGACCGGGCTGCTGCGGGCCGCCCTGCCCCCGGACGTCTCCGGCGCGACGGTCGCCGCGCTGCTGACGGCGTTCACCGAGGGCGCCGCCGGCCTGGAGCTGGAGCTGCACGAACTGTCCACCGCCCAGCAGCTGGAGCGGTTCGCCGCGCACGAACTGGACGTCGGGCTCATCCACCACCCCTGCGACGTCTCCGGGCTGGAGCTGGGCCCGGTGCTCCGCCGCGAACTGGGCGTGCTGCTGCCCGGCGACGCGGCCGCGGCCGGCCTGGCCGAGGTCCCGCTCGCCTCCCTGACCGGCCACGACCTGATCCTCTTCCCCCGCGCGGCCGCCCCCGCCGTCTACGACGACCTGCTGACCACCTGCGCCCGCAACGGCTACACCCCGCCCGCCGTACGCCACGCCCAGGGCGCCAGCTTCGTGCGCGGCCTGGTGCTGTCGGCCCGGGCGGTGGCCCTCAGCCCGCGGGACGCGCACGGCGACGCGGAGCGCACTGCGCCCCAGACAGCGGACGGCGGCGTCGTGTGGCGCCCGCTCACCGGCGCCCCGCTCGCGCTGCGGCACTCCGTCGCCTGGCCCGGCGGGCGGGGCGACGCCGCCGTCGGCGCGTTCGCCGAGGCCGCCGCGGGCGCGTTGCGCGCCACCGCCGGTGCCACCCCCGACCTGCCCTCCCGCCCGCTCCATCTGCGCCCCGCCTCGGAGTACTGGCTGTGACCGACGTCCTCGCCCGCATCCACGCGGCCTTCGCCGACGCCGGGGTCACCGGCCGGCTGCACGCCGTCGACATCGATTCCGGGGCGCAGCTCGACGCCGGCGCCGACCAGCCGGTGTGCACCGCCAGCGTCCACAAGCTGTGCCTGCTCGTCGCGCTGCACCAGCGGGCGGCCGAGGGGCTGCTGGACCTCACCGAGCAGGTCGAGTGCCCGCCGCAGGGGCGCACCACCGGTCCGACGGGGCTCGCCGCGATGCTCGACGGGGCCCGGCTGTCCCTGCGGGACCTGGCCTTCTTGATGATGTCCGTCAGCGACAACGCCGCCGCCGACCTGCTGCTGGGGCGCGTCGGCCTGGACGCCGTCAACCGCGCCACGGCCCGCCTCGGTCTGACGCACACCCACGCCGTCCACACCTTCGGCGAGCTTCTGGCCACCATCAAGGAGGACGCCGGTCCCGGTGGCGCGGGGGCGCTGGCCGATCCGCACGTCGTCACCCGGCTCCGCGCGCTGGATCCGGCCCGCACCAACCGCAGCACCCCGCGCGACATGACCCGGCTGCTCGCCGCCGTCTGGCGCGACGAGGCGTGCCCGCCGGAGCACGGCGCGGCCATCCGCCGGGTCCTGGGACTGCAGGTGTGGCCGCACCGGCTGGCCTCCGGCTTCCCCTTCGACGACGTGCACGTCGCGGGCAAGACGGGCAGCCTGCCGACCGTGCGCAACGAGGTCGGCGTCGTCGAGTACCCCGACGGGGGCCGCTACGCCGTCGCCGTCTTCACCCGCACGGCCCGCACCTCCGCGCTGCTGCCGGCCGCCGACGCCGTCATCGGCACGACGGCCCGCCTGGCGGTGGACGCCCTGCGCGCCCGCTGACTCAGAGCTGGAACTCCGCCGGGGACAGCCCCAGCGCCGCGCACGCCTCGCGCAGGACCTGGGCCTCGGCCTGCGAGAAGTGGCCGTCGGCACCGGCGATGACCATGCCGGTCTGGATCACGGCCCGCGCCTCGCCGGGCTTCTTGGCCGCCTTGGCGATCTCCTGCATCGCCTCCGCCTTGCCGTACTGGAAGTTCGCCGTCAGCTGGTCCACGTGCTTGCCGAAGCGCTGGCGCAGCTGCTCCGGCGGGAAGTTCTGCAGCACGTCGTTGCTGAGGATCATGTTTTCGACCTGCTGGCGCTCGGAGGCGTCCACCTGGCCGTCGGCCGCCGCGACCAGGGCGCAGATCGCCATGCTCGCGTCCCGGTAGGCGCCGCTCTTGAGTTCGCTCTTCAGCGATCCGAGCTGCGTCTTGAACAGGCCGATCAGCTGGGCCTTGCCGCCCCCGCCGGACCGCGGAGCGCCGTGCCCGCCGCTGTGCCCCCCGGGCGCGCCGTGTCCGGACTGACCCTGCTGGAGAGCCTTGGCCTGATCCTTCAGCCGGTCCCACACTGCCATTGCCGTCACCTCGGTATTCGTCACCGTCAAAGGACGCACCCGCTCGCGCGCGCACACCCTGCCAACGCCCGGCCCCCGGGCAAAGGTTCCGCAAACCCCTGCCCGGCGACCGGGCGGCCGGACCGGCGGGCCGCCGGGACTACCGGCGGTCGGTGGCCGGCTCCTCGGCCGTGCCCGTGCGGGCCCCGGAGGGGACGGGCCGTACCGAGGTCGGCCTGGCCGAGGGGGGACCGGGCGTGGCGTCGGCGCGGTCGGCGGGCGCGGTGGTGCGGGTGGCGGCCGTGCGGGGGGCGGTGGGCCGGGAGTCCTCGGCACGGGGGCCGCCGGTGCGGGGGGCGGGCGTCCGGGAGCGCTCCGCCGGGGAGCCGGAGCGGGACGCGGAGGGCGAGGGGACCGGGGTGGCGGGAGCCCGGGTCGCGGGGGCCGGGGCCATCGGGACCGTCGGGACGGGTGGCGCCTGCGGTGCGCCCAGGCGCAGCGGGAGGACCACGAGGGCGGCCACGGCGCAGCACAGGCCCGCCCCGGCCGCGGTGCGCAGCAGGCGGCGGCGGGTCGCCCGGCGGCGGACCGCCTCGAACTGGCCGGGCGGGGCGCCCAGGTAGTCGGGCGAGGAGGGCCGCAGGATCACGGCGAGCGGGTCGTCGGGGCCGGACTCGGGCTCGCCCGGGACGTCGTCAAGGCGTGTGGTCAAGGCTTCTCCTCAGATGGACGCGGAGCAGTTCCCGGGCCGCGTGCAGATCGGCCTTGACGGTTCCTTCCTTGCGCCCGGTCAGGGCGGACACCTCCCGGACCGGCATGTCAGCGTAGTAGTGGAGGAGGATCGGGACGCGCAGTCGCTCCGGCAGCGCCTGCACCAGCAGCCGCACCGACGGGTCGGCCTGCTCGGGGTGGGGGCGCACGGCGGCCTCCGAGGTGACGCGGTGCAGGGCCCGGCGCTCGCGCTCCAGCTTGCGCCAGTGGTCCCGGACGAGGTTGGCCGCGGTGACGTAGAGGAACCCGCGGGGCTCGTCGACGGACGTCCAGCGGGCCCACAGCCGGGTGAACGCCTCGGAGGCGATCTCGTGGGCCGTCTCGTCGTCGTCGACGAGCCGGCGGCACCAGCCGGCGAGACGCGGGTAGAGGGCGGCGAACAGCTCGGACGCGGCCTTCTCGCGGGACCGTTTCAACGCTCTCCAGAGGTGGGGGACTCGGCGCCGTCCTGCACGGCGAACACGATCACGTTGTCCGCGTAGCCGTCGCCGGTACGCGCTCCGCCGCAGGTGATCAGCCGCAACTCCGGGCGCGCCACGTTCCCGTAGACGTCGTCGGCCGGGAAGTCGCGCTTCGGCACGGTCCGTACGGCGGTGACGGCGAAGACCGCCGCCGTGCCGTTCTCCAGGCGCGCCTCGATCCGGTCGCCGGGGCGCAGCCGGGCCAGGTGGCGGAAGACGCCGTCGCCGAACCGCCCGACCGTGACGTGGCCGAGGAGGACCGACGGCCCCTTCCGGCCCGGCGGCGGCGAGTGCCGGTACCAGCCCGCCCGGTCGTGGGCCGTGACCGGCGGCACCTGCACGGTGCCGTCCGCCGCCAGGCCCAGCCGGACGACCGGGGTGTCGACGCCGATCGCCGGGATCAGCAGCCGGACCGGGGCCGCACCGGCCGCGGGAGACGCCCCCGCGGCCGGGGTGCCCGCCCGCCCGGTCCCGGTGGCGCGCGGTCGCGCCGCCGGGCCGCCACCGCAGGCCGTCAGCACGGACGCCAGGGCCCCGGCCGTGAACGCGCGCCTGGAGAACGCGGTCATGCCCCGGTCGCCCGGCGGCGCACGGCGAAGACCGCGCCGCCGCCCACGAGGAGCACCGCCGCGGCGCCCGCGCCGATCGCCGTGCCGTCGGTGCCGGAGCCCTGGTGACGGCCGGACGCCGTGGTCACGCCGGTATCGGGCGCGCCGCTCGGCACGACGGACACCTGGTCGCGCGCCGGTGCCCGGGTCGGCTCGGCGCTCGGGACCGGGCGGGCGGGGCGGCTGCGCTCGGCGGGCGCGGCCGGCCGCGGCGTGTCGCCGGTGGCCGGGTGGGCGGTCGGCCGGGCGGCCGACGGGACGGGGCTCGGGGCCGTCGCCCCGTCCGCGGACGCGGGCCCCGTGCCCATCAGTACGGCGGTGCCCGTGAGGGCCAGCAGGCTGAGGACGGTTCGGCGCATGGAGTCGCACTCCCAGATCGGTGAACAGGTCGTGCGGAGAGACGAGGCGGGCGGCAGGCGGGTTGTAAAGAGATGGCAAAGCCCCCGCCCGTGGCGCGCCCCGGGACGGCCCGCGGGCGGTCGGGACACGCGAAACCCCGGGCTCCCCGTGCGGCACGGGGAGCCCGGGGTCCGGGCGGGGTGGGTCAGCGCAGGGTGCCGATGCGGTCGAGCCGCTCGTCGACGCCGTTGCGCAGCTCACCGAGGGTCGTGCCCGCGGGGGCCTTCTTCGGCGTGGCGGACGGCGGCTGCGTCTCGTCCGCGCAGGTGGTGCCCCGCGCCGGCACCTCGAGGTCGACGAGGTAGCCGGTCACGGCGTCCGTCGCGCAGGCGCTGCGGCCGAAGGCGGTGTGCCCCTCGGCGCGGAAGGTGAGCAGCCGGCCGTTGTCCAGCTTCCGGGACAGGGCCACCGCGTCCTGGTACGGGGTGTCCGGGTCGCCGGTGGTGCCGAGGACCAGGATCGGCGCGGAGCCCTTGGCCCGGAAGGAGCCGGCGTAGCGGCTGGGCTTCTCGCCGGTCCACTGGACGCAGGCGGTGGCGTGCTGGTGGTCGTAGGTCGGCGGGCCGTACGCCATGGCCGGGCCCAGCAGCGGGGCCAGTTCGGCGTTCCGGGTGACCTGCCGCTTCAGCAGGGCCGTATCACGCGGGTAGTCCTTGTCGACGCACTCGACGGCCACGTTCGGGTTGAGGAAGTCGTAGCTGGCCGGGGACGGGGGCCGCAGCAGGAACGAGGTGTTGTCGCGCTGCTGCGCCTTGCGCAGGGCCTGGCCGAGGGAGGGCCAGATGACCTTGCCCTCGTTGATGTTGAACATCAGGCGGTAGACCAGGGTGTAGCCGTTGGCCTGCCCGCCGTTGGCGGTCGGTACGGGGTTGGCGTCCAGGTCGGCCTTGAGCTTCTCGAACGCGCCCCGGGGGTCGCCGTCGCCGAACCCGCAGGTGGCCTGGTCGGTCTCGCACCAGTCGAGGAAGCGGCCCATCGCGCCGTCCAGCGCCAGGTACTGGGGCCGGTCGTAGGCGTACGGCTTGTTCGCGTAGTGCTCCGGGTCGTAGCCGCCGTCGAGGACGAGGGCGCGCACGCGCTCGGGGTACATGGCGGCGTAGACGGTCCCGATGTAGCTGCCGAAGGACCGCCCGTAGTACGTCAGTTGCTCTTCCCCGAGCGCCTGACGCAGCAGGTCGATGTCCCGGGCGACGTACCCGGTTCCCACGTACGGCACGAGGCCGCCGGCGTTGTCCTGGCAGCCCTGCACGAACGAGGCGGCCTGGCGCACGGCGGGCTCGAAGGCGTCCGGGCCGGGGGTGCCCTTGGCGGCGGTGACGGCCTGCGTGTACGTCGGGTCGTCCCAGCACACCACCTGCGAACTCCGGCCGACGCCACGGACGTCGTAGCCGAAGACGTCGAAGTTGTCGCGCAGGGAGGCGGGCAGGCCGGCGTAGTTGTTGCGCACGAAGTCGACGCCGGAGTTGCCGGGGCCGCCGGGCTGGAGGAAGAGCGTGCCCTTCTTCGCGCCCTGGTCGGCGGCCTTCTTGCGGACGACCGCCAGGGTGATGGTCCGGCCCTGCGGGTCGCGGTAGTCCAGCGGCACCTGAGCGTCCGCGCACTCGAACCCGCCCTGGCAGTCGGCCCAGTTCAGGCTCGGCACGGCCGGCTGGGGGTCGGTCGCGGTGGACGGGGCGGCCATCGCCTGCGGCGCGGTGGCCGCGCAGACGGCGAGCGCCGCTGCGGCGGCGAGGGCGACGCGCAGCCGGGGCACACGCCCGGCCGCGCGCGCGGCGGAGCGGCGTCCGCCGTGTTCTGTCGTTCTCACTGAGTGGATTCCCCCTCGGCACGCGGGTGTCGGCCCGGTGCCCTCGGTCGGTCGGGCGATCGCACTGGTCGGTCGATCGCGTCGGTCGCAGGCAGTGTCCAGCCGGGCCGGGTCACGGGGAGCGGCCGGGGCGGGATTGTCGGCATCCTGGGACGTGATCTTCGCATTACCCGGCGGTAGTTGTGCGGGCATTCACTTGCGGAACCCCGGCGTTCGGCTCGCGTGACACGATTCCGGCATGCCCGAGCTCTATCCCGCCTCCATCGAGCCGTACGCCCACGGCATGCTCGCCGTGGGCGACGGCAACCTCGTCCACTGGGAGACCTGCGGCAACCCCGACGGCAAGCCCGCGCTCGTGCTGCACGGCGGACCCGGCTCCGGCGCGGGACCGGCCTGGCGGCGGCTGTTCGACCCGGAGGCGTACCGCATCGTGCTGTTCGACCAGCGCGGCTGCGGGCGCAGCACGCCCGACGCGGCGGACCCGGAGACCTCGCTCGCCGCCAACACCACACAGCACCTGGTCGCCGACATCGAACGGCTGCGGCTCCACCTCGGCATCGAGCGGTGGCTGGTCCTGGGCGGCTCCTGGGGCGTCACCCTCGCCCTGGCCTACGCCGAGCGGCACCCCCGCCACGTCTCCGAGCTGGTGCTGTTCAGCGTCACCAACACCACGCGCCGCGAAGTGGAGTGGGTGACGCGGGACATGGGGCGGATCTTCCCCGAGGAGTGGGCCCGGTTCCGCGACGCCGTGCCGGAGGCGGAGCGCGAGGGGAGCCTGGTGGACGCGTACGCCCGGATGCTCGCCGACCCGGATCCGGCCGTGCGGGAGCGGGCCGCGCGGGAGTGGTGCCGGTGGGAGGACGTGCACGTGTCGACGCACCCGGGGCACCGTCCCGACCCGCGCTTCGCGGACCCGCGCTTCCGGTTCCGCTTCGCCCGGCTCGTCACGCACTACTGGCGGCACGCCGCGTTCCTGGAGGACGGGGCGCTGCTGCGCGACGCCGGGAGGCTCGCCGGCATCCCCGGGGTGCTCGTCCACGGCCGCATGGACATCAGCGGGCCGCCGGACGTGGCCTGGCACCTGGCCCGGGTGTGGCCGGACGCCGAGCTCGTGCTGATCGGCGACGAGGGCCACGGGCTGGCCGGCGGCGGCTCGGCGGGGGCGGTGGTGGCCGCGACGGACCGGTTCCGCACGGCGCCCACCCGTTAGGCCGCGCCCGCGCGGCCCCCTCCTGCCCCGCGCGGACGGCCGAGTCGCCCCGGGGCCGGGGCCCCTCGCGGGGAACCCCGGCACGCTTGCCGATCGACGTGCTGACCACGCACTACCCCGAAGGACGGCGGGGCGGCTTAGCCCGTCACCTCCGTCACCCGCCAGCGCTGGTTCGCCCCCGAGTTGGGCTGCCAGACGCCCACGGGGGCGTTCTCCCGCGTGGACTGGCCGGAGACGTCCGGGAGTTGGCCGGTGGCCGCGTTGACGAGGGTCCAGGTGCCGTCGCCGGTCGTGGAGCCGATCCACTCGGCGGCCCTGTCGCGGCGGCCCGTGTCCGGCTCGGCGACCAGGGCCCCGCCGCGGACGGCGAGCCGCTTGCCCGACGCGGACTCGGCGAGGACGTAGCGCTTGCGGTGGTCGGTGCCGCGGATCCGCTCCACCGTCCACTCCCGGCCGGCCCGGCCGGCCGAGGCGCCGCGGATGACCAGGCCCGTGCCGTCGCCGGCGAGCGCGAGGTCCTTGCCGCTCTGCACCCCGGTCAGGCGGTACGTGTGGCCCGCGCGCAGTTCCGCCGCGTCCTTCGCGACGCCCGAGACGCCCTCGACCAGGAAGGACGTCACCGACCGGGCGGGCACGGCGACGGTGGCCCGCTCGCCGGTGACACGGACCGGCCGCTGCCTGTCCAGCTTGCCGTCGGCGCTGGTCACCACGGGGGTGACGGTGGCACGGGAGGAGACCCGGCCGAACTTCGACAGGTCGAGCGTCACCTCGCGCGCCTCGGTGGTGCCGTTGACGTGCACGACGGTCGCCGCGTCGCCCTCGCGGGAGACCGCGGCCGTGCTGGACGTGTCGTCGGTCTTGATCAGCCGGTCGCCGGGCCGGATGAAGTGCGTGAAGTTGCGGGCGGTGTCGAACTTGGTGTTCGTGTACACCGGGCAGGTCTTCAGCGTGTCCTTCGCCGTGCAGCTGAACGGGACCTGGATCTCGCCCCAGTTGCCGCCCTTGGCGGACTCGCCGCCCGGCTTCATGTTGTCGTAGTCCTCGACGGGCTGCCAGAACACCCAGGCCTTCGGCTCCAGTTCGCGCAGGTCGTCGACGATGCGCTGGGCGAGGCCGAGGCCGGGCCGCATGTCCGTGAAGCTCTGGCCGTCGCCCCAGTCGCCCTCGACCTCGCTCATCCACAGCGGTTTGCCCGCGGCCTTGGCGAGGTCGCGGACGGTGGTGCGCTGCCCGGTGCCGTAGGTGTGGACGTTCATCTGGCCGACCAGGTCGCGGACCTCCTGCGGGTAGGAGTTCCAGTTGGTGGCGAAGATGCCGGGGTTGGTCTCGTCCATCGCGGAGATCTCCGCGTCCGACCGGGACTCCTCCAAGGCCGGGGCCAGGGCGCGCAGTACCTTCTGCTGCAGCTCGGGGCCCATGTGGGCGCCTTCCTGACGGCCGCCGACCGGCTCGCCGCCGGGACCCAGCCTGGTGCCCCAGTAGTCCGTGTTCGGCTCGTTGAACGGGTCGAGCGTGTCGACCTCGATGCCGTGCGCCTTCTCCAGCCGCTCGGTGGCCCCCACCAGGTACCGCGCGAAGTCCTCGACCGACTCGGGCTTGAGCTGGTCCTGGCCGGCGTCGAAGTTGCCGGAGACGTAGCCGCTCTCGGTCATGAACCAGGGCGGGGAGTTGCTGAAGGCCTCCCAGTGGGTGATGTCCTTCTTGATGCGGTCGACCCACCAGCGCTGCGTCCGGTCCGCGTGCTCGTTCCAGTCGCCCGGGTCGTCCGCGTCCCACCAGCCGACGTCCTCACGGGTGGTGCCCGCCGGGGCCTTCCACCAGCCCTCGACGGCGCCGCCCGCGCGCAGGTAGTCCTGCACGTCCGGGGCGTTACCGCCGCCGATGTTGTAGCGGGCGATGTTCAGGGCGAGCCCCTCGTCGCCGAAGAGGAGCCGGTAGAGCTTCTCGCGTATCGCGGGCGGATAGTCGCCGGTGGCGTTGGCGAACCAGACCAGGCTGGTGCCCCAGCCCTCGAACCTCTCCCCGGCGTAGGAGGGGTCCGGCCGGACGGTCACCCCGGCGACGGCCCGGCCGGCCGCCGGTTCGGCCTGCGCGGCGGGCAGGGGCGTCGTGGCCAGGAGGGTTCCGGTCGCCACGGCGGTGACGCCGATGGCCCCGAGGAGCCTTCTCTTGCGGGTGCGGTGTGCCATCTCGAGTACTCCAGCTCGTGCGACCGGTGCGGGCGTGGCGCGGGTCCTGGTGCGGGCGTCTGGTGCAGGCGTCGGGTGCAGGTCTGGTGCGGGTGGCCGGTGCGTCTTTCCGGTGGGTTCGACGCCTTCTCGTACGGTTCCGACGGAGCGATGTTTACGTAAACATCCGCTGGCGGGATGTCTACACTGTCCGAATCTCAGGGGTCAAGGACGCGTTCCGGACCGAACATCACGCCAGGTACGCGGCGAGGGGCAGGGGACACGGTGGACGGCGAGGGCGAACCGAGGGGCACCAGCCGGACGGGACGACGCGCGGCCCGGCCCCGCCAGGGCGCGTCCATGGCCGACGTCGCCCGGCTCGCCGGGGTCTCCTCCCAGACGGTCTCCCGCGTCTCCAACGGCTTCGCCGGCGTCACCGAGGACACCCGCCGCCAGGTCCTGGCCGCCATGCGCGAGCTGGGCTACCGGCCCAACAGCGCGGCCCGGGCGCTGCGCCGCGGCGAGTTCCGCACCCTCGGGGTGATCACGTTCTCCCTGTCCACCCTGGGCAACATCCGCACCCTGGAGGCCATCGCCACCTCCGCGGCCGGGCACGGGTACGCCGTCACGCTGCTGCCCGTGGCCGTCCCCACCCAGGACGAGGTGAACGGCGCGTTCTCCCGCCTGGGCGAACTGGCCGTGGACGCCGTGATCGTCATCATGGAGATCCACCTGCTCGACGCGGCCACCGTCTCCCTGCCGCCGGGCGTGCAGGTCGTGGTGGCCGACTCCGACGCGGGCGACCGCTACACCGTCGTCGACACCGACCAGGCGGGCGGCGCCCGGGACGCCGTACGGCACCTCCTCGGCCTCGGCCACGAGACGGTGTGGCACCTGGCGGGCCCGGAGGACTCCTTCGCCGCGCAGCGCCGCGCCAACGCCTGGCGCACGACGCTCACCGAGGCGGGCCGCACCCCGCCGCCCCCGGTGCGCGGCGACTGGTCGGCGCAGTCCGGCTACCGCGCCGGCCTCCTGCTCGCCGACGAGCCCGGCTGCACGGCCGTCTTCGCGGCCAACGACCAGATGGCCCTGGGCCTGCTCCGCGCCCTGCACGAGCGGGGCCGCCGCGTCCCCGACGACGTCAGTGTCGTCGGGTTCGACGACATCCCCGAGTCGGCGTCCTTCCTCCCGCCCCTGACGACCGTCCACCAGGACTTCGCCGAGGTGGGACGGCTGTGCGTGGAGGGAGTGCTGAGCAAGATGCGCGAAGAGTCCGCGGGCGCGGCCGGACCCACCGGCGGCGCACACGGCACGACCCTGGTGCCGACCCGCCTGGTGATCCGGCAGAGCACGACCCGCAGGAGGCCCTGAACGGCAGGGGGGCGATCAGCGGCGGCGGCCCCGGGGCGGCCTGCCGCGGCGGGCGCTCGGGGCGGAGCCGGTGCGGCCGGCGGGACGGTTCTCCGTGGCCGGAGGCGTCAGCACGACGGGCACGCCCGACGGCTCCTGCGCACCCGTGATGCGGCTCAGCTCCGCCTCGCCCGGCCCGACCCGGGTGACCTGCGGGGTGATGCCCGCGTCGGCCATCAGCCGGGACATCTCGCGCCGCTGGTGCGGCAGGACCAGCGTGACGACGGTCCCGGACTCGCCGGCGCGCGCGGTGCGGCCGCCCCGGTGCAGGTAGTCCTTGTGGTCGGCGGGCGGGTCGACGTTGACGACCAGGTCGAGGTTGTCCACGTGGATGCCGCGGGCGGCGACGTTGGTGGCCACCAGCACCGTGACGTCGCCGTCCTTGAACCGGGCCAGGGTCCGGGTGCGCTGGGACTGCGACTTGCCGCCGTGCAGGGCCATCGCGCGCACCCCGACCGCCAGCAGCTTCTTGGCCAGCCGGTCGGCGGCGTGCTTGGTGTCCAGGAACATGATCACGCGTCCGTCACGGGCCGCGATCCGGGTCGTGGTGGCGTGCTTGTCGTCGTCCTCCACGTGCAGCAGGTGGTGCTCCATCGTGGTGACCGCACCGGCGGACGGATCGACCGAGTGCACCACGGGGTCGTGCAGGTACGCCCGCACCAGCCGGTCCACGTTGCGGTCCAGGGTGGCGGAGAACAGCATCCGCTGGCCCCCGGGGCGCACCTGGTCCAGCAGTGCCGTCACCTGCGGCATGAAGCCCATGTCGGTCATCTGGTCGGCCTCGTCGAGCACCGTCACGCCGACCTGGTCCAGCCGGCAGTCGCCGCGGTCCAGGAGGTCCTTGAGCCGGCCGGGCGTCGCGACGACGACCTCGGCGCCGGCGCGCAGGGCGTTGGCCTGGCGGCCGATCGGCAGCCCGCCGACCACCGTCGCGAGCCGCAGCCGCAGCGCCTTGGCGAACGGGGTGAGGGCGTCGGTGACCTGCTGGGCCAGTTCCCGCGTGGGCACCAGGACCAGCGCCAGGGGCTGCCGGGCCTCGGCCCGCTGCCCGTCGACGCGGGCCAGCAGGGCGAGGCCGAAGGCGAGGGTCTTGCCCGAGCCGGTGCGCCCGCGGCCCAGGACGTCCCGGCCGGCCAGCGAGTTCGGCAGCGTGGCCGCCTGGATCGGGAACGGCTCGGTCAGGCCCTCGGCGCCGAGCGCGGCCAGCAGCCGCGGCGGCAGGTCCAGGTCGGCGAAGGCCTCGACGGCGGGCAGCGCCGGGGTGAGGGTGGCGGGCGGTGCGAACTCCCGGGCGGGGGCGGAGCGGCGGGCGCCGGGGCCGCCGTTCGCCGACCGGGCCGCGGTGGGCTGGCCTGCCGTCTTGCGGGTGCGGAACCCGCCGTTGCGGGAGCGGGGGGAGCCGTTGCTCCTGCGAGCCGTGCGGTCCATGGGGGAACCTTCCTCGATGCGGCACGTATCGGGGAATGCGCGACGGCGCCGGAGGGCCGCAGGATTCGCAAGAGCGAGCCGGAATGGGGGAAAACGAAACGAGCCGGGGCCCGCACCCGCGAGGGTGCGGGCCCCGGTCGGGGCAGACGCGTCCGCGTCAGGCGGGGAGGATGTTCTCCGCCTGCGGGCCCTTCTGGCCCTGCGTGACGTCGAAGGTCACCTTCTGGCCTTCCTGGAGCTCACGGAAGCCGGAGGTGGCGATGTTCGAGTAGTGGGCGAACACGTCGGGACCGCCGCCCTCCTGCTCGATGAAGCCGAAGCCCTTTTCCGAGTTGAACCACTTCACGGTGCCGGTAGCCATATGAATCTCCCTTGAGGGGCAGTACTCAGGGCCCGCACCTTGCGGACCCGTAGTCGCCGAAATGATCACCCTGTGGAGAGATCCGAAAATCTCGGAAACAAAAAAGAGTGCTCGTGTCGACAAAAGGTCGATAGAGCACTCGAAGTCTCTGGGAACCAAAACTGCAACAACAACGACGGTAGCACAGCAGGCGGAGGAAGGCCCGGAAAATCTCGTACCCGAGGCTGACCCGGGTGCCTGTCCTACTGCGTGGCGAGTACCCCGGATTGTCGGCAGCCGCACGACGACGGGAGGGCCCTCGGACGGAGACGCTGGGCGGACGATCGACACCAGATGTGGAGACCTCCTGCCGTGGCAACTTTCCTGTACCGAGTGGGCCGTCTGGCCTTCAGGCGACGCTGGTACGTCGCCCTGGTCTGGGCGGCCGTCCTGGCCGCCGTCGGGCTGGGCGCCCTCAAGGCTCCGGGCGCCGTCGACGAGGAGTTCTCGATGCCCGGCATCGAGTCCCAGAAGGCGTTCGACCTGATGGAGGAGCGCTTCCCCGGAGCCACCGCCGACAGCGCCACTGCCCGGGTGGTGTTCCTCGCGCCCAGCGGCGAGAAGGTGACCGCCGCCGCGAACAAGGAGGCGATAGAGCAGGCCGTCGGCCGGCTGGGCGACGGGACGCAGGTCGCGGGCGCCGTCGACCCGTTCCGGGCGAAGACGATCAGCAAGGACGGCACGACCGCCTTCGCGACCGTCACCTACGAGGTCGGGGCGGCCGACCTCACCGACGCCAGCCGCGCCCACCTGGAGCGCACGATCGACCAGGCCCGGGAATCCGGCCTGACCGTCGAGGCCGGCGGCACCGCGCTCGCCGAGGAGGGCGGGCCGGGCGGCGCGGCCGAGATCATCGGTGTCGCGATCGCCGCGGTCGTGCTGCTCGTCACCTTCGGCTCGCTGGCCGCCGCCGGGCTGCCCCTGCTCACGGCCGTGATCGGGGTCGGTGTGAGCATGGCCACGATCCTCGCCCTGTCCAGCGCCCTCGGCCTGTCCACCACCACCGGCACCCTGGCGATGATGCTGGGCCTGGCCGTCGGCATCGACTACGCCCTGTTCGTCGTCTCCCGCTACCGCGAGGAACGCGCCAAGGGCCGCACGCCGCAGGAGGCGACCGGGCTGGCCGTCGGCACCGCCGGGTCCGCGGTCGTCTTCGCCGGGCTCACCGTCGTCATCGCGCTGGCCGGGCTCGCCGTCGTCGGCATCCCGATGCTCACCAAGATGGGGCTGGCCGCGGCGGGCGCCGTCGTCGTCGGGGTGCTGATCGCGCTGACCCTGGTGCCGGCGTTCCTCGGCTTCTGGCCGAACGCCGTGCTGACCCGCAAGGCCCGCAGGAGCGGCCGTATCGAGGCAAGCACCGAGGCCAACGGCGGCACCCGCTGGGCCCGCTACGTCCTGCGCCGCCCGGTGCCCGTGCTGCTCCTGGGCGTGCTCGGTCTCGGCGCCCTGGCCGTGCCGGTGACCGGCCTGCAGCTGGGCATGCCCGGCGACGAGGCGAAGCCGGTGTCCACCACCGAACGCCGCGCCTACGACGCGCTCGCCGAGGGCTTCGGGCCGGGCTTCAACGGGCCGCTGACCATCGTCGTGGACGCCGCGGGAGCCGCCGACCCCAAGGGCGCCGTCACTGCGGTCGCCGAGGAGATCGGCGCCACCGAGGGCGTGGTGTCGGTCTCCCCGGCCCGCTTCAACGAGGCCGGCGACACGGCCGTCTTCTCGGTCGTGCCGTCGACGGCGCCGACCGACGAGAAGACCGAGGACCTGGTGACGGCCATCCGGGACGAGCGGCCCGGCGTCGAGTCGGACACCGGGGCGAGCTACGAGGTCACCGGCACCACCGCCATGAACATCGACATCGCGGCGAAGGTGCAGGCGGCGCTGGTGCCCTACCTGATCGTGGTGGTCGGCCTGGCGGTCGTGCTGCTGCTGGTGGTCTTCCGGTCGCTGCTCGTCCCGCTGAAGGCGGCCCTCGGCTTCCTGCTGTCGGTGCTGGCCTCCCTCGGCGCGGTCGTGGTCGTCTTCCAGGAGGGGCACGGGGCGGAGCTGTTCGGGGTGGAGCAGACCGGCCCGATCATGAGCCTGATGCCGATCTTCCTGGTGGGCATCGTCTTCGGCCTGGCGATGGACTACGAGGTGTTCCTCGTCTCGCGGATGCGGGAGGCCCACGTGCACGGCGAGACGCCCGAGCGGGCGGTCGTGTCCGGCTTCCGGCACAGCGCCCGGGTGGTCGTGGCCGCCGCCCTGATCATGATCGCGGTGTTCGCCGGGTTCATCGGCGAGAGCGACTCCATGATCAAGATGATCGGGTTCGGGCTCGCCACCGCCGTCCTGTTCGACGCGTTCGTCGTCCGGATGGCGATCGTGCCGGCCGTCCTCGCCCTGCTCGGCGGCAAGGCCTGGTGGCTGCCGAAGTGGCTGGACCGGCTGCTGCCCCGGGTCGACGTGGAGGGGGAGGCCCTCACCCGGCCGGCGGCCGGACCCGCCCCGGACAGCGCCCGGGACCTGGAACCGGCGCGTACCTAGCCGGACCCGTCGCAGGGCCGCCCGTGGCGAAGGACACGGGCGGCCCCTCGGGCGTCCCCACCCCGCATCGATGACGATGGTGACAGTCCACCGACCGGAGAGCCCTCATGATCACCAGCCCGGAGCGGCGGTACGCGGACCGCCTGGAGGAGTTCGCCCACCGCCGCCCCTTCCTCGTCGACCTGGCGACGGCGCTGGCGCTGATGGCCTGCGCGACCTACGGCACCTCCCTGACGCTGCCCAGCGCGAGCACGCCGGCCCGGGACACGACCGGAATCGTCCTCATGGGCGTGGGCTGCCTCTTCCTGCTCAAGCACCGCGCCTATCCGCGCACGGTCGTGCTGGTCAACACGGCCTGCACGGTGGCGGCGGTGGCGAAGGGCTACCTGCTCACACCGCTGCTGCTGGCGCCGATCATGGCGGCGCTGTACTGGCTGGCCACCGTCTCCCCGCGCAAGACCCTCCGCGTCTACGGCCTGGTCACCATGCTGGCGGTGACCGTCGCGGCCGTGTTCGCCGACTCCATGGACCACCTCTCGCTGCTGCTGCGCACCATCGGCCCCTTCTTCTGGCTGCTGCTGCCCCTCGCCGCCGGCACGATGACCCGGATGCGGCGCGCCTATCTGCACGCCGTCCAGGCCCGGGCCGAGCACGCCGAGCGCACCCGGGAGGAGGAGGCCCGGCTGCGGGTCACCGAGGAGCGCGTGCGCATCGCCCGCGAGCTGCACGACGTGGTGGCCCACCACATGGCGCTGGCCAACGCCCAGGCCGGCACGGCCGCCCACCTCGCCCTCACCGATCCCGAGCAGAGCCGGAAGATTCTCACCGACCTGACCGGCACCACCTCCGCCGCGCTGCGCGAGCTGAAGGCCGCGCTCGGGTTGCTGCGCGAGAACGACGACACCGACGGGGCCGGTCCGCTGGAGCCGTCGCCCGGTCTGGCCCGGCTGCCCGAGCTGGTCTCGGCCTGCGAGTCGGCCGGCCTGGAGGTCGCCGTCAGCACGGAGGGCGAGCCGCAGCCGCTGTCGCCGGGCGTCGACCTCACCGCCTACCGGATCGTGCAGGAGGCCCTCACCAACGTCACCAAGCACGCCGCCGCCGAGGCCGCCCACATCCGGCTCGCCTACACCGGCTCCCGTCTGCTGATCACCGTCACCAACGACGGCCCCAGCAGGGCGGAGCCCGCCCAGGGCCGCGGCTTCGGCGTGATGGGCATGCGCGAGCGGGCCCGCTCCATCGGCGGCGACCTGTGCGCCGGCCCCCGCCCCCAGGGCGGCTTCGAGGTCACCACCGCCCTGCCGCTGCAGCCCGCCGACCACCTCCCGGAAGGAACCACCGCATGAGCATCAGGGTGCTGCTCGCCGACGACCAGGCCCTGCTGCGGGCCACCTTCCGCATCCTCATCGACTCCTGCCCGGACATGGAGGTCGTCGCCGAGGCCTCCGACGGCAGGGAGGCGGTGGAGCTGACCCGCGCCCACCGCCCCGACATCGTCCTGATGGACATCCGCATGCCCGGCACCGACGGCCTGGCCGCCACCTCCGCGCTCTGCGCCGACCCGGAGCTGGCCGCCACCCGCGTGCTGATCCTCACCACGTTCGAGACCGAGGACTACGTCGCCCAGGCCCTGCGCGCCGGGGCCAGCGGCTTCCTCGGCAAGGACGTCACCGCCGACACGCTGCTGGCCGGCCTGCGCACGGTGGCCTCCGGCGAGGCACTGCTGTCGCCGGGCGCCACCCGCTCCCTGATCACCCGCTTCCTCATGGCACCGGCCCCCGGCGCGGATGCGGCGCCGCCGGAGCGCCTGGCCGACCTCACGGTCCGCGAGCGCGAGGTGATGGCCCTGGCCGCGGAGGGCCGCTCCAACACCGAGATCGCCGACGACCTCGTGCTCAGCCCGCTGACCGTGCGCACCCACATCCACCGGGCCATGACCAAGCTCGGCGCCCGCGACCGGGCCCAGCTCGTCGTCATCGCCTACCAGACGGGTCTGGTCCGCGCGACGCCCCCGGTGTGAGGGGGCCGCCTACGGCCTGCCGTAGGCCGCCACCATGAGGTGCTCCGCCACCCGGTTCATCTCCGGGCCCTTGGCGTCGGTGGAGTTGACGCTGTAGACGAGGGTGCGCGAGCCGTCGCGGGTGGACGCCACGGCCGCGTTGTAGCCCCAGCGCCCGCCCGTCTTGCCCCACACCTCGCGTCCGCCCAGCACCTTCATGGACAGGCCGGCGGAGTACGCGGCCGGCCGGCCGCTGCCGAGGTCGGTCACCTGCGGCAGGGTGAACATCTCCTCCAGCAGCGGCCCGCGCACGACGTGGCCCCGGAACAGGGCGCGGACGAACCGTTCGAGGTCCCTGGTGGTGGAGACGAGGTCCCCGGCCGCCCAGCCGTCCGTGCTCGTCCACACGGACACGTCGCGCAGCCCCGTCGTCCCGTCGTCCAGCCGCATCCGCTGGTAGCCGTGGTTGTGCGGTCCGGTGATGCGCGGGTCGCGGCCCGGGGAGTACGTGTCCCCGAGCCCCAGCGGCCGGAGCACCCTGCGGGCGAGCTGGTGCTCGTAGCGGTCGCCGGTGACGCGTTCCACGAGCAGACCGGCGATCGTGTAGCCGATGTTGAGGTAGTGCTGCCGCTCGCCCGGCGCGAACTCCCGCTGCTTCGCGGTCGCCGAGCGGACCATCTCCCGCGGGTCGTGGACCCGGAAGCGTTGCGCGTACCACTCCTCGACCGTGGTGCCCGGGACGTCGGGGGCCGGGATGCCGTGCGTGTGGTTCAGCAACTGCCGCACGGTGACGCCCGCGTACGACGCCGGGATGAGGTCGGGCAGGTAGGAGCGGGCGGTGCGGTCGAGGTCCAGCCGGCCCTCGGCGGCCAGTTGCAGGACGACGGCCGCGGTGAAGACCTTGGTCACCGACCCGGCGCGGAACCGGGCCGCCGGGTCGGCCGGCCGGCCGGTCCGCAGGTCGTGCACGCCGGAACTGCCGTGCCAGACACCCTCCGTGCCCCCGACCCGTACGAGGGCGGCGGTCGCGTCGGCGTCGGGAAGACCGGCGAGGGCGGCCTCCAGGGCGGCGTGCGGGACGCTGCGCGGGGACGGCGCGGTGGCCGCGGCGGGGGCGGCGTGGGCGGGGTCCGGCAGGACGGACGGCCCGGCGGCCACGCCCACGGCGAGCACGGCGGCCAGCAGTGCGGTTCGGGTCCTCATGGGTCAACTCCGGGATGGTGAGCCGTTGTCGGGTACGGCTCCATCCTTCGCGGCGGTCCCGCCCGGCGGATCGCCCGAGCGAGCGGTTCCGGGGCGCCGGCGGCTCACCGGCGCGGGGGAGGAACGGGCCGTTCCGGCTCGTCCGGGCGGCGTTCACCGGCCGCGATCAGACCCGTCTCGTACGCGCAGATCACGGCGTGGATCCGGTCCCGTAGCCCCAGCTTGGCGAGCACGTTGCCGACGTGCGTCTTCACGGTGTGGTCGCTGACCACCAGTTCGGCGGCGATCTCGGCGTTGGACAGGCCGCGCGCGAGCAGCAGCAGCGTCTGGCGCTCGCGTGCGGTGAGCACCTCCAGCCGGGGGTCGGGCCTGCGGGGCCGGGCGGCGGGCGGCCGGGTGTACTGCTCCACCAGGCGCCGGGCCACGCTGGGCGCGAGCAGCGCGTCGCCCCGGGCGGCGACCCGCACCGCGTGCACCAGGTCGTCGCGCCGGACGTCCTTCAGCAGGAACCCGCCGGCGCCCGCGTGCAGCGCCTCGTACAGGTACGCGTCGGAGTCGAAGGTCGTGAGCATCACCGTGCGGCAGTTCCCGGCCGCGCTGATCGCCCGGCAGGCCTCGATGCCGTCCATGCGGGGCATCCGGATGTCGAGCAGCGCCACGTCGGGGGCGTGCCGCCGCACCGCCTCGACGGCCTCGGCCCCGTCGGCCGCCTCCGCGACGACCTCGATGTCCGGCTGCACGTCCAGGATGAGGGCGAAGCCGCTGCGCACCAGTTCCTGGTCGTCGGCCACGACCACCCGGATGGTCACCCCGCCACCTCCGCGGCGGCCGGGGCGAGAGGGAGGGGGAGACGGACGCGGACGCCGAAGCCCCGGCCGTCCGGCCCGGCTCCGGTGGCCGCGGTGCCGCCGTGCGCCGCCGCCCGCTCCCGCATCCCGACGAGCCCGTGTCCGCCGCCGCGCTGCGCCCCGGGCCGCGGCCCGCACCCGTCGTCCGTCACCCGGATCTCCAACTCCTCGCTCCTCCAGTCCAGTTCCACCGTCACGGTACGGGCGCCGGCGTGCCGGACGGTGTTGGTCAGGGCCTCCTGGACGATCCGGTACACGGTGGCCCCGACTCCGTCCGGAACCGGGCGGGCCCGGCCCGTGGCGCGGTAGCGGGCGTCCAGGCCGCTGTCCCGCACCCGGTCGAGCAGGGCGGGCAGTTGGGCGAGGCCGGGCTGCGGGGCGCGCGGGGAGCCGCCGGGTTCGTCGCCGTCGCGCAGCACGCCCAGCATCCGGCGCAGCTGCGCCATGGCGTCCCGGCCGGTCGCGGAGATGGCGTCGAAGGCGGCCTCGGCCCGCTCCGGCGCGGCCCGCACCGCCACGGGTCCGGCCTCGGCCTGCACGATCATCAGGCTCACCGCGTGGGAGAGGATGTCGTGCATCTCCCGCGCGATCCGGGCCCGTTCCCGGGCGGCGGCCCGCTCGGCCTCGACGCGGTGCGCGCGCTGCCGGGCGTCGGTGAGCCGTCCGAAGACGTAGGCGGCGGCGAACACGAACCAGGAGAAGGTCAGTTCGCGCGCCGACCGGGTGTTGAGCCACACCCCCGCCGGTACGGCGACGAGCAGCAGCAGTCCGGTGAGCAGCCGCCGCGGCGCGGGCGACAGGGCGGCGACGGTGTAGACGGCCACCAGCCCGGTGTACGGCAGGGGCTGCCCGGGCCCGTCCAGGGTCAGCCGGTACAGCGCGCTCGCGGCCAGCACCGCGCACAGCACGGCGAGCGGGGCGCGCCGCCGCCACACCAGGGGCAGCACGGCGAGGGTGCTCAGCCCGTACGCCCCCCAGGTCGCCGGTGGCAGCGCGGGGTCGCGCGGCACCAGGAACGGCATGGTCATGGCGCCCTGCACGAGCAGGGCGATTCCGAGATCGACCAGGAGCGGCCGGGCGGCGGCGCGTTGCCGTCCCCGCTCCCACGCGTCGCGCAGCCTGCCGCGTATGCCCGTCACCCCGTACGCCCCCGTCCCGTCACCCGTACGCCCCGTCCTGGCCCGTCGTCCGCCGGGCCGGCTGCCGGACACGGTAACGGGGCGGTCGGGCAAGGGCGTTGGGGCGGCGGCCCGGCGTCACCGCGCCGCGGACCGGACGGTGCCCGCGACGCGCGTGGTCGTACCGGACCCGCGGGCCTCGGCCGTCGCCCTCAGGTCCCGGAGCCAGGCGTCCAGGCCCGCCCCGGGAGCCGTCGCCGTGGGGTGGACGCCCCGGTCGATGCGCGGTCTCCGCCGACCGCGGGGCCGCTCCACCGCAGGCGGCGCTACGGGATGAGGACGACCTTGCCGCTGACGGTGCCGGACTCGGCCAGCCGTACGGCGTCCGCGACCCGGGTGAGGGGCAGTTGCGCGGCGATCCGGGCCGTGACCTCGCCGCGCTGCAGGGCGGCGAAGACCTGGCCGAGGTCGGCGCGGAGCCGGGACCGGAAGCGGTCCTTGGCCAGGGCCCGGCCGGCCCAGATGTTGAAGAAGCGGGCGCGGCGCCGGTTGGGCAGGGCGTTCCACAGCCACACCCGTATCAGCAGTTTGAGCACCGGCCACTGCTTGGACCCCTCGGCGTCCCGGGTGGAGGCGCTGCCGTAGGAGACGAGCGTGCCGCCGGGGGCGAGCAGGCGCCAGGAGTCGACGATGCCCCTGCCGCCGACGTGGTCGAAGACGGCGTCCACCCCGCCGGGGGCGAGCGCGCGGAGCCGGGCCGCGAGGCCGGGGGCGCGGTGGTCGACGGGGACGACTCCCTGCGCGCGCAGGGCCTCGTGGTGGCGTGCGGAGGCCGTGCCGATCACCCGGGCGCCCGCGGCCAGGGCGAGCTGGACCAGGACCGAGCCGACACCGCCGTTGGCGCCGTGCACCACGACGGTCTGTCCGGCGCGGACGCGGGCCTTGCGGTGCAGCATCTGCCAGGCGGTGATGCCGTTGACGACGAGGGTCTCCGCCTCGGCCGCGCCGATCCCCTCCGGCACCGGCACCACGTCCGCCGCGTCGACCAGCACGTGGCTGGCCCAGCCGCCCACCTTGACCAGCGCGGCGACCCGCGTGCCGGCCAGTTCGGGCGCCACGCCCTCACCGGTCGCCAGCACCGTGCCGACCAGGTCGTAGCCGGGGACGAACGGGAACGGCGGCTGGTCGTAGTAGCGGCCGCGGCGCATCTGCTGCTCGGCGAAGGAGACCCCGGTCGCCTCCGTCCGGACCAGGAGCCGGCCGGGTCCGGGCACGGGGACGGAGCCGCGGCGGATCTCCAGTCCCTCCGGCTCGACCTCGCCCGGCAGTACGACCTCGACGCGCTCTTCGGTGTCCATGACGCCCTCCACTGATGGTGACTGTCTCTCGTGTTCGTTAGAAGTTGTAACTCCTCGGCGGGGAGAGTGTCAATAACTCCAGTGATAGCCTCTAACTGTGACGGAGGCAGAGCCGATGAAGAGCCCGCGCGAGCGCTACCGCGCCCAGGTCCGCGCGGAGATCAAGGAACGGGCGTGGGAGCAGATCGCGGCGGCGGGCGCGTCGGCCCTCTCCCTCAACGCGATCGCCAAGCAGCTCGGCATGAGCGGACCGGCGCTGTACCGGTACTTCGGCGGGCGCGACGAGCTGATCACCGAGCTGGTCAGGGACGCGTACCGCAGCCTCGCCGACACCCTGCGCGCGACGGCGGCCGAGCACGGCCCCGACGTGGTGGCGCTGGCGCACGCCCTGCGCGCCTGGGCCCTGGCCGACCCCCAGCGGTACTTCCTCGTCTACGGCACGCCCGTGCCCGGCTATCACGCGCCCGGCGACATCACCGCGATCGCGTCCGAGACCATGGCCACGCTCCTGGACGCCTGCGCCGCGCTGCCCGCGCCCCCGGACGGCGCGGCGACCCCCTTCGACGAGCACCTCGCGGCCCACCGGGCGTGGGCGGACGGCCACCCCGCCCCGCCCGCGACCCTCCGCCGGGCCCTGGCCTTCTGGACCCGGTTGCACGGCGTGCTGTCCCTGGAACTGGCCGGCCACTTCACCGGCATGGGCTTCGACCCGGCACAGCTCTTCGCCGCCGAACTCGACGCCCTGACGGACCCGACGCCGGCCGGCTGACCACCGGCGGACCGAAGGACCGGCGGAGGGCCGGCGGACCGGAGGATCTGCCCATGGCGGTCCACCTGCCGGTCCGCGCCGCCCTGCTCGCGGGGCAGGCCTCGCGGGCGGCGCGCTCACCCCGCCCGCCTCCCCGCCGCCGTGGGCGCGGCCCCGCACGCGGCGCTGCGGCACGACCGCCCGATCAGCCGCGCGTTCGCCGGCCACCGCCTCCGTCCTCGTCCCGGTCGCCGTCGGCCCGCCCGCCGCCCGCTGGACCGGGCCCCTCGCCCGGCGCCTGGACCGCCGCACGGTCTCCGCGCCCGCGGCCGAGACCCTCAAGAGCACTGCCCCCGCCGGCAGTTGAGGCACCGGACGCCACACGCCGGGAACGGCCGGATGACGACCGCGCGAAGGCGCCATATCCCCCGACCGTGCCCCGGGCACACCGCGCGGGGGCACAATCGCAGTGCAGGAGAGCGGAAGGAACCGCCGGCATGATCGAGTGGAGGCCCCTGAGGACCGGGGTCAGACCCGTCCCGCAGCCCGTGGCGACGCCGTTGGTCTGGGCCGGGGCCTTCGGCGGCGCGCTGGTGCTCGTGGCGCTCCTCAACAGCCTGGTCGGACCCGGCCGGCCCGAACTGGCCCTGGCCGCCCTGTCGTTGCTCGCCGCCGTGCTGGGGCTGTGCGCCCGCTTCACCGCGGCCCCCGGCACGGCCGTGCTGTGCTGGCTGTTCCTCAACGCGTTCGGCATCCCGCCCATGGGCACCCTCACCTGGGCGGGCCACCGCGACACCACCTGGCTCGGCTGCCTGCTCGCCGCCGCCCTCGTCGGCACGGCCCTGTCCCGCGTCGCCCACGCCCGCGCCGCCTACCACCGCCTCGCCCCGGGCGGCGCCCGGCCCGGCCGCCCCGGGCGTTAGGATCCGGGCCATGCCCCTGACCGCGGAGGACGTGGACCGGTTCGAAGCCTTCAGGCCACGCCTGGAGGCCATGGCCTACCGGCTCCTCGGTTCGGCGAGCGAGGCCGAGGACGCCGTGCAGGAGACGTTCCTGCGGTGGCAGGCCGCCGACGCCGCGCGCGTCGAGGTGCCCGAGGCCTGGCTGACCAAGGTGCTCACCAACCTGTGCCTCAACCAGCTCACCTCCGCCCGCGCCCGCCGCGAGACCTACGTGGGCCAGTGGCTGCCCGAGCCGCTGCTGGCCGGCGACCCGATGCTCGGCCCGGCCGACACCGCCGAACAGCGCGACTCGGTCTCCTACGCCGTCCTCACCCTGCTGGAGCGCCTGACCCCCAACGAGCGGGCGGTGTACGTGCTGCGCGAGGCCTTCGGCTACCCGCACCGGGAGATCGCCGAGATCCTCGACCTCACCGAGGCCGCCAGCCAGCAGATCTTCCACCGCGCCAAGCGGCACGTGGCCGCGGGCAAGGCCCGCGCGGAGGTCGACGAGGCCACCGCGCGGCGGGTCATCGACGAGTTCCTCGCCGCCGCCACCAGCGGCCGCACCGAACCGCTCGTACGGCTGCTCACCGAGGACGCCGTCGCGATCGGCGACGGTGGCGGCAAGGTCCCGGCCCGCGCCCGGGCGTTCGAGGGCGCCCTCGCGGTCGCGAAGTTCCTGCGCGGCATGTTCAAGCCGGGCAAGGCCCAGCGCGCCCTGGTCGGCGGCTCGATCGAGATGTACGCCACCACCGTCAACGGCGGCCCCGCCCTCCTCGCGGTCGTCGGCGGCCGCGTCTTCGGCACCATCAGCCTGGAGATCACCGCCGACGGCATCGCCGCGCTCCGCAGCCAGGTCAACCCCGACAAGCTGGAGCGCGCGACCCGGCGGTGGGCGGCCACCGACCACGGAGAACCCCTGGCCACGATCTTCTGACGGGCACCCGCCACGATGTGACCCGCTTCACACCGCCCTTCTGTCAGGAAACGGCGGACCACCCGGTTCAAGGGGTGAATCCGCAGACGACAGGAGCCAGGAAATGCAGCACCGCATCATCGTCCTCGGCGCCGGATACACCGGCGCCATCGCCGCCGGCCGCCTCGCCAGGCGCCTGCACCGCGACGACGTCGCCATCACCCTCGTCAACGCCGAGCCCGACTTCGTCGAGCGCGTGCGGATGCACCAGCTCGCCGTCGGCCAGGACCTGACGCCGCGGCCCTTCGACGAGATGTTCCGCGACACCGGCGTCGCCCTGAAGCTCGCGCGGGTCACCGCCGTCGACGTCGACCGCAGGACCGTCACCGTCACCGCCGCGCACCCCTCCGGCACGCCGGGGCAGGGCGAGCCCGGGGACGCGGACGCGTCGCGGGAGGAACTGGAGTACGACACCCTCGTCTACGCGCTGGGCAGCAGCTGGGACGCCCGGGGCGTGCCCGGCGTCGCCGAGCACGCCCACGAGATCGCCGGCCGCCCGGGAGCGCTCCGGCTGCGCGAGCGCCTGGCCCGTCTCGACGCCGGGCAGCCCGTCGTCGTGGTCGGCGGCGGCCTCACCGGTCTGGAGGCCGTGACCGAGATCGCGGAGGCCCGCCCGGACCTCGACGTCGCCCTCGTCGCCGGCGGCGGCCTCGGCGACTGGCTGTCGCCCCGCGGCCGCCGGCACCTGCGGAAGGTGACCGACCGGCTCGGCATCACCGTGCACGAGCACACCGAGGTCACCTCCGTCGCCGCCGACCACGTCACCACCGCCGCCGGCGGCTCCGTGCCCGCCGCGGTCACCGTGTGGACCACGGGCTTCGCCGTCCACCCGATCGCCCGGGCCACCGCCCTGGAGGTCACCGACACCGGCCGGATCGTCGTCGACCGGACCATGCGCTCGGTCTCGCACCCGGACGTGTACGCCATCGGCGACGCGGCCCTCGCGACGGGCCCCGGCGGGAAGCCGCTGCGCATGTCGTGCGCGTCGGGCGTGCCCATGGCCTGGCAGGCCGCCGACGCCATCGCGGCCCGGCTGACCGGCGGGAAGCTCCCGGACGTGTCGATCCGGTACTTCAACCAGTGCGTCTCGCTGGGCCGCCGGGACGGCCTCATCCAGTACGTCACCGCCGACGACCGGGCCGTCGACGCGGCCCTGACCGGCCGGCTCGCCGCCCGCTACAAGGAACTGGTCTGCAAGGGCGCGGCCTGGGGTGTCGCCCACCCGATCCTGGGCCCGGCCCGCCGCCGGCGGGTCGTTCCCGCGACGGCCCCCGCGAACCCGTCGGTCGAGGCGGCGGCCTGACGGTCACGACGGGCCGGGCCCGGGTCGTGGACCCGGGACCCGGCCGCCGCGACGGCCGCGACGGCCCAGGTGTCGACGGCCCGGCGGCGGTGGCGGCGGCCGGGCGGCGGCGGTGGCGGTCAGAGCCGGCCGAGGATGTCCCGGAGCTGTTCGACCTCCGCGGACTGGCCCTTGACGATGGCGCGGGCCGTCTTCCTGGCCTCGGGGTCGGCACCCTCGCGCCGCTCGACCTCGGCCATGGCGATCGCGCCCTCGTGGTGGGCGATCATCAGCCGGGCGAACGCCCTGTCGAACGCCGTGCCCTTCAGGTCCGCGAGCCGGTCCATGTCGGCCTCGCTCATCATCCCGTCGCCGGGTCCGTCGCCGTGGCCGTCGCCGTGTCCGGTGCCGGGCATCGACGGGGCGCCGGTGGGCTCGCCCCAGGACGTGAGCCAGCCCTTCATGGCCTTGATCTCAGGGTCCTGGGCCCGCTCGATCCGCCGGGCGAGTTCCTCGATCTCCGCGTCGGAGGCCCGGCCCTCGGCCAGCCGGGACATCTCCAGGGCCTGCTCGTGGTGCGGGATCATCAGCTGTGCGAACCGCACGTCGGCGTCGTTGAACGCACCGGCCGGGTCGCCGGACCCGGTGCCCGGCCGCGCTCCGGCCGTGGCCGACGCGCCCCCGTGGTGGGTGGTGCCGGTGTCGTCGCCGCTGCCGCAGGCGGCCAGCAGCAGGGCTCCCGCCGCGACGGCGGTCACCGTCGCGGCGTGGCGGGCGGGGGTGCGGCGCAGGGCACGCGTGAAGGCGGTCATGGTGTCTTTCACCTCGGTGTCGTCCGGTCTTCGGGCTGTTCTCGGGCTGTTCTCGGGCATGCGAGACGGCGGGACCGCGCAAGCTGCGCGCCCGCTCAGGTGTCTCGGCCTACAGCCGAAGGACCGACAGCAGGGTGAGATCGGGACCGCGGGGTGGCGGGGGGTCGGGGCGCACCGCCGCGAGGGCCCGGGCGTGCAGCCGCGTCAGCCGGCCGGACTCACGGGCCAGTGCCGACCGGACGAGCGCGGTGAGCACCCACACCGCGAGCAGGACCGCCACGCACAGCGAGGCCATGTCCCCGGCGCCCAGGGGCGGGTCGGTGGAGGCCGAGTGCCCCGCGGCGACCGGATGCGGCGCGTCCCCGGCGGCGGAAGCCGGCCGCTCCCGCGCGGAGGCCTCCTGCTGGTGCGCGGCCGGTTGTTCGTGCGCGGAGGCCTCCTGCTCGTGCGCGGACGCCGGCTGCTCGTGCGCGGACGCCGGCTGCTCGTACGCGGACGCCGGCTGCGGCACCGCCACCGCCGCGTGCGAGGCCTGCCCCGACCCCGAGCCGTGTGCCTCAAAGGGGTGGCCCATGGTGTGCATGACGAACACGCCGAGCGCGAGCACGACGACGAGCAGCAGGTGCCCGAGGGCGCCCGCCGCTCGTGCGTACCGGCTCACGGCCACGGTGACCGACCTCCGCGGGGACGGGATGCGCGTCGGGCCCTGGAAGTGCCTCGGACCCTGGACGTACGTGGGTGTGGTCCCGGGCAATATACCCCCGGCCCGTATCCGGCAGGCGGACGGCCGGTCAGTGGTGGGCGTGCACCACGGCGTGTCCCTTGCCCCGGCCGATCATCCACTTGTTGACCGGCGTGGTGACCAGGAAGGCGACCGCGAACCCGCCGAGCAGGGCCGACCAGAACAGGCCGTCGGACAGATGGGCGTCCATCGCGCCGGGCGTCAGCGCGATGATCGTGTTGTCGACGAGTTCCATGACGGCGATCGAGACCGTGTCGGCGGCCAGGGCCACCTTGATCGCGGCCTTCGGTCTCAGTCCGGCCCGCACCACCGCGAACAGGGTGAACGAGTAGCCGAACAGGAAGGCCAGCGCGATCGCCAGCGCCATGGTGGGCACGTTGCCCCAGCGCAGCGCGGTCCCGATGACCATGCCGAGGATCTCGCCGACGGCGCAGCCGGTCAGGCAGTGCAGCGTCGCCCTGACCGCCATGCCCCAGGAGGCGCCCGCACGGGCGTCGTGGGGTGACGCGTGATGAGCGTGATCGTGCGTGGAGTGGTCCATGACTCGCAGAATATACCCCTGGGGGGTATACGGCGACCCCACTGAGGCACGACACGCGAAGCCTCACGGGGGCGGACAGCACTGCGGGTGGGCACCGGCCCTGACCTGCCGATGCCCACCCGCACGCGCTCCTCGCGCCGTCGTCCGCCCGGGCGGACGCTAGCCGCCCACGTACCAGCTGAACCCGCCGTTGCTGGAGGCGACCGCCAGCATCACGAGCCACAGCACCACGGCGACCACGCCGAGGATGATGCCGGCCTTGGCCATCCCGGCACCGTTCCCGGGCCCCTGGCGGCGGGCGACGACACCGAAGACGATGGCCAGCGGGCCGAGGATGATGTTCAGGATGAACAGCCCGACGATGCCGCAGCACAGGCTCGCGATCGCCATGCCGTTGGTGCGCGATCCGGAGGACGCGGCAGGGGAACTGCCGTAACTCGTCATGGGAGACTCCCAGTTGTCGATGACACGGACCGAACGAGCCGTTCGTGACCTCACGTTCGGCTCGATTGTCCGAATGCCCCCTTGTCGCGTTCCCATGTCACCCGTGTGCCGGGCCGGGGCGGAGGCCGCCGTCAGAACAGCGCCTTGTACCCCTGCCATCCGGTCGCGATCTTCGTGCGGCCGCCGAAGGAACCCCTGCCGTCGCCGTTGTTGCGCCAGGCGTTGCCGGAGGAGTCGCGGGAGACCAGGTCGGCCCGGCCGTCGCCGGTGATGTCACCGACGCCCACGACCGCGGTGTAGGACGCGCCCCAGTCGGCGAACACCTTCACCCGGGCCTTGAACCCGCCGGTGGCGGTGCCGCCGTAGCGCCACAGCTCGTTCGACTTGTCCTGCGCGAGCAGGTCGCCGTGGCCGTCGCCGTCGAGGTCCCCGGCGCCCAGGACCTTCTTGTAGCCCGTCCACTTCGACGCGATCTTCACCCGGGTGGCGAGCTTCCCCGTGCTGGTCGCCTTGTAGAGGTAGACGTCCCCGGTCGTGGCCTGACGGGCGATCAGGTCCGCGCGTCCGTCACCGCTGACGTCGCCCGGCGAGGTCAGCACGTCGTACTGGGTCCAGCCGGACGTCCCCAGCGAGGTGTACGCGGTCGACGGGGTCACCGCCTTGCCGCACCCCGGCCGGTAGGCGCGCAGCGCGCCACTGGCGAACCGCACGAGCACGTCGTTGCACCGGTCCCCGTTCAGGTCGCCGAACGGCACCGCCTTCACGGTCGCCGGCCACCCCGAGCCCGTCGTCTTCCCGGTGAACACCCCGGTCCCGGTGCCGGACTGGTACGTCAGCCCGCCCGAACCGTTGAGCGTCAGCAACTCGCCGAAGCCGTCCGAGCCGGTGAAGTCGCGCCACGCCGGAGCGGCGCCGGTGACCTTGACCGTGCCCGTCCTCGTCAGTGCCGCGCCCTGCCCGTCGGCGGGGGTGACGGTCAGCGTCCAGGTGTAGGCACCGTTGGGCACCAGCCGGCCGGCGCCGTCCTTGCCGTTCCACGCCGGGGCCACCACACCGCGCGCCTGACCGCCCGAGAGGGTGCGCACGGCCTTGCCGGTGGCCTTGCCGGCGATCACCAGCTGCCAGGAGGCCGCCGGCTTGTTCAGCCACCACTTCGGGCCCCACTGCGCCGCGCCGCCCTTGACGTCCACCGAGGCGGCGACGGTGGCGTCCCGCTGCACGAGGGGCGAGACGGGAATGCCGCTGGGCGTCAGCCGGACGGAGTTGTCGGAGCGGAGCTGCGCGATCACGCCGGTGTACGGGTCGACGTCCCAGGTGTGGTAGCCGTTGCCCTCGAACGCTCCGGCGGTGCGCGTCACGGGCGTCTCGCCCCGCACGTCGATCACCTTGAGCTGTCCCTCGTCGGACAGCGCGACGAAGCCGTCACCGAGCTGCGCCTGTCCCCACACGTCACCGGAGACCAGCGTCGTCTCCCGCTTCGTGACGGTGTCGTAGACGCCCAGGCCCTCCGAGTTGAGCACGCACTGCCACAGCAGCCGGTGACCGACCGCCTGGAAGTTCTCCAGCAGGCACCCGCGCCCGAACGACACCGGCTCGCCCTCGCGCCCGGTCAGCAGGTCGACCGGGATCACGCCGCCGCTGCCGTACGACAGCCACGCCGTGGTGCCCCACAGCGCCTTCACCCGCTCCGTCGTCTCGTACACCGTGCGCCCGGAGTCGAGGTCGACGATCCGGGTCCGCCCCGCTTCGGCGCTGTCGAACGAAGCGGCCAGCGCGGCGAACCGGCCGCTCGCGGCAGTCACCGGCACGTAGGTGCGGGAGCCGTCGATCCGCGTGCCGGGCATCCACTGGCCGGGCCCGAGCAGGCGGGGCTGCGCGGCGCTGTCCTCGCCGTAGCCGGAGACGATCGTGCGGCCGTCCCCGGTGTCGGCCAGGCGCGGGCCGCCCTCGCCGTAGGGCACCAGGTCGAGGCGGCCGCGGTTGGTGCGCGCGCCCGCCGTGGGGGAGCCGCTCACCCCGGTCTCCCGGGTGTGCAGATACGTCCACTCCCCGGCGGGGTCCTCCTCCACGGTGGTCAGCCTGCCCTGGGCGTAGGTCAGCCGGGAGACCGTGTGGGCGGCCCGCGCGGGGTACGCGTCCGCCACCCTGCGCACGGTGACCCCGCCGCCGTCGGCGGGCGCGACGAGGGAGACGCCCCACTGGTCCGGGTGGGCACCGCCCGGTATCAGGAGCCCGCCGTCCGGGGTCGGCATGGCCTGCCGCGAGGTCCGGGCCAGGATCGTCCGGGGCGCGGAACCGTCGAGCGGGACGGCGTCGACCCGCCAGACCGGGAGGTGGGTGCTGCTGCGGCCGAAGGACGCGTCGTACCGGGACACGATGACGCGGTCGCCGACCAGGCCCAGCACCTGCCCGACATCGGCGAGCGGCATGGTCCGCGGCGTGCCGGTCAGGTTCGCGCGCGGGACGGTGAACAGGGTGCCGTCGTGCCACCACACCAGGTGGGTGGAGCTGAGCGCGACGAGGGAGTACCACGCCTTCACCTCGTACGGCAGCGTCGTCAGCCGCCCCTGCGCCACGTCGAGCCAGCCGGTGAACTCGTCGTCGCCCGTGCGGTACCGCACGATCTGCCCGCGCGCGTCACTGAGCGAGGAGTGCCACAGATGGCTGCCGGAGGGCAGACCCGTCACCGTGCGGTCGGCGACCGAGCCGTCCGCGCCGGGGGCCAGCAGGTGCAGCACGGTGTCGGTGCCGGCCTTCCCCGTGGTCGTGACGACCGTCGACCCGAGGGTGCTGTAGTAGGTGTGCCCCTCGGGGAGCGCGACCTCGCGGACCTCACCGGAGGCCATGTCGCGCAGCGTCACGGTCCGGGCCGACTGGTCGTAGCGGGCGACGACGTCCGTGCCCGCGCCCGAGGCGGTGGTGCCGTAGGAGTCCCAGCCGGACGCGTCGACGACCGTGTCGGCCCCGGCGTAGCTCGTCCACAGGTGACCGCGCCCCTGCTCGTAGCGGAGGAACCCGGAGGGCCCCGCGCTCAGCAGGCTCGTCCAGGGGACGGCGGACGTGGTGGCCGGGACGACCACCTCTCCGGCGACCGCCTCGCCGTGCGCGCTCCCGGCGGTCAGCGAACCGAGACCGACGGCGAGCGTGAGGGAAACGGCGACGGCGGTGGCGCCTCGAACGAGCGCGCGTCTGCCCATGCAGGACCTCTCCGGGGATGTAGGCAGGGCGGGGCAGGCGTGTGCGCGCCGTCGCGCCGCGGGTCACGAGCCTGCGCGGCCGGCGTTTCGGACACCCCCCCAGGTGAGTGGCCGGATCGTAGCAGTTGTCCGGTCCATGATCGACAGACGATCCCGCGCACGATCCGCGTCCCACCGCCCCGGCCGTTCCCGACTGCCGCTCCGGCCGCCGCTCCGGCCGTTCCCGGCGCCGCCCCTGCCGTCGTTCCGGCCGTTCCCGCCGTTCCGGCCACTCGGCGGCGGCCCTCCGATAACATGTTCGATCTCATCAAACGATCAAAAACTGGAGCATCGCGGGTGTCTTCGCGGATGAGCGGATGAGCGGCAAGACGTCACGGATCGCGTGGCGCCACGGACGCGCGGTGCTGTGGTCCGCGGCCGGCCTGGTGGTGTGCGGATTCCTCATCGCCCTGGAGGCCGCCTCCCGCCACTACGGCGAACCCGGCCCGATCACCACCCAGCTGCAGGCCCTGGTCCTCGCCCCCAAGTCGGGCCCGCTGTACGGCGGGCTGGCGCTGATGATGGTGGTGCTGACCTGGCGGCAGCGGTTCCTCGCGGCCGGCACGGCGGTCGGCATCGACACCGTCCTGCTGCTGATCCGCTGGGCGGCCGGTGCCGAGATACCCGAGGGCGTCTCCTTCGGCACGGGCGCGCTGTGGGTGATGCTGGGCACCGCCGTCATCGCCCTCACCCGCCGCACCGGCCCCGAACGCGTCCTGCTCCTCAAGGGCGTCGGCCTGGGCCTGCTGCTGGTGGCCGCCCGCAAGATCGGCGACACCTGGCTGTTCATCACGTCGAAGACCCGCCCGACCGTCCTCGACCAGTACGTCGCCACCGCCGACCACGCCCTGGGCGACCCGTCGTGGCTGGTGGGCCGGGCGCTTCAGGCCACCGCCCCCGTCGGCCCGCACCTCCTCCAGCTCGTCTACGCCCAACTGGCCGTCGCCGCGGTCGTCGTCGCCTGCTACCAGCTGCGCAACGTCGTGACCGAGCGCCGCTTCCCGCGCCACCACCTGGTCCGCACGTTCCTGCTGATCGGCCTCCTCGGCCCGGGCGTCTACATGCTCTTCCCGGTCGTCGGCCCGGTCTTCGCCTACGGCCCGGGCGCCTCCGGCACCGGCGGTGTGGAGTGGGCGGTGGCCGACCTGTGGCCCCACACCCTGCCGCCGGTCACCACCCCGCTGCCCATGACCTACGACGGGATCACCCCGCGCAACTGCATGCCCAGCCTGCACACGGCCTGGGCCCTCGCCATCTACCTCCACACCCGCAGGGCCCCCCGCCTGCTCCGCTACGCGGGCACGTTCTGGCTGATCGCCACGCTCACCGCGACGCTCGGCTTCGGCTACCACTACGGCGTCGACCTCATCGCGGGCGTGGTCTTCGCCCTCACGGTCGAGGGAGCCCTGCGCGCCGCCGACCGCGGCTGGGACCGCTCCGGCGTCCACCTGGTCACCTACGGCACGACGATCTTCCTCGCGCTCCTCGTCTCGTACCGCTACCTGCCGACGGAGATGGCCCGCCACCCGGAGATATCCGGCCCGGTGCTCATCCTGGCGATGACGTCGGTGATCTACGGCTACCTCCGCACAACGCGCCGCTGGGACCCGGCCCCCACGCCTCCCCTGCCGGATCCGGAACCGGAACCGGAGGCCCGGCCGACCCCGGCCCAGGCGTCCTGACGCCACGCGGCCCGCCGGCGACGGCCCGGCCGGGCCGGACCCAGCCTGTAGACGCTTTCCGGCCACAGGTACTCTGCGACGGCGATCCGGCGAGCCGGACGATCATCTGCCGGACAGGAGCCCCCTCCGCCGGTTGCACCGACCCTCAGGAGTACCGCCCGTGAACGGAAAGCGCCGTCGACTGCTGCTGGCCGCCGTCGCCCCCCTGCTCGAACCCGGCGAGCAGGTCGAGGTGACGTCCGTCGTCAACCTGAGCTCCGTCTCGGTGCGCCGTACGGCGGCCTTCGCGGCGGCCTCGGCCCTCATGAGCGCCGGCGCCATGGCCGTGGTCCCGACGCCCACCCCCATGTACCTGGCGATGACCGACCGCCGCATCTTCATCTTCCGCGCGAGCCCGACCTTCGCCCGCCCGGAAGAGCACCTGATGACCATCCCGCGCGCCGGCCTGGTCCGCTCGGAGATCAGGGAACGCGTACTGAACTCGTCCTTCGTGATCTCCGCCCCCGGCAGCGAGAACAGCCTGAAGATCACCTTCCCCCTGCTCGGCCGCAAGGAGCGCGACGCGGTGGCGGCAGCGCTGCCAGTAGCAGACTGACACCCCACCGGACCACCGCAAAGAGCCGGTACTGGGCGCATGCCCCTGGCGCGGCCGGGCCGTCCACAGCCTGTGGACACATTGGTCTACCGGAAGACTGTCGCGGGATGCTCCGTCTCGTCTGACGCTAGCCCTCGGGGAAACCCGTACGGTCGAGGGGCACTGGCCAGAGGCTCACCGCTGGCGGCTGCTGGGGCGACCGACCCTCACTGTCGAACGCCGTTGGTCGGCCCTGGGGCGCCCCAAGTCCGCTGTCGGCAGAGCCTCGCAGAGGTGGCGTGCACACCTGTACCTGTCGCAATGATCAGCCGTGATCACTGTGGTTGCTGCAGTCCGTGCGGTACCGCAGCGGTCAAAGCAGGCGATCCGCCTGGTCGTACTCGGCTGCCCTGAACGTGGGCCAGTACGTCATCTGGGGCTGGGACCGCTCGATCATTGCCGACAGCGTTTCGCCATGCAGAGTGCGTACGCCAACCTCGGCTCCATCCGCACCTGCGAGATTGTCCACGACATAGAGGTAGTACTGCTCGGGGTTCGCTCTGGCGGCCTCCACCTGCCGGTGTTCCAGTGGCAGAGCTTCGCTGCGGGCGGTGCGGCTGAAGGCCTTCACCTCGATCATGCGAGGAGGACTTTCGATGTCGTACGGAAGGCCCGAGGTACGGACGTCCTTCGGATCGCGGCCGGCAGCACGTTCCAAGGCCATCACATGCATGACCGCAGCGTGCTCTGTCTCCTTGTTCCCCACCATGCCCCCTATGGTCAGCCGACCCATAGTGCCGTGAGGACCCTCAGCTTGGGAAGCTAGGGGCGTTTGGGAGAGATCGCCGGTCTGACCTTCGGTGATGCCGTCTTGGAGCTTGGTTCTCCGCCGCTCGGCTCCCCGCTGTTCCCCGTGGTTCCCCGTACGATCTGGCACGGGTCTGGCACGGCCGTGTGGTCGAGCAGCGCGGCTAGTTCCCTTAGGTCGTCCTCGACCATGGCCTGAGCGAGGCGTCCGGCGATGGCAACAACCTCTGGCCAGGCAGATGTCCGGAGATGCTCTGCGTCGGTGTCGTTGGGCGCCTCGGCCGCCGCGGCGTTAAGCGCGGCACCGAGCTGTCTCATCAGAACGACCTCTTTGGCAGTTCGAAGGCTGACGCCGAGGTACCGCTCTGGCTCGTCGGCGTCGCAGAAGTCGTCGAAGAGTGTGTGGCAGACATGGTCCAGGTCTTCAAACGCCGATGGGTCAAGCCACACGTCCCGCGGCCATGGTGGATTGGCCAGAGCCAGCACCACAGGTACGACGTGGACTCGGTGGTTCGCGATGAGTCGGGCGTCTTCGCTCACGGATCGAGCGTAGCGACGGAAGCCGGTGGCAGAGGCTGGCCTTTGCGGAGCACCGCTTCAGGAGTTCGCTCCATCGGCCACCCTGGAGCCTCGACGCCCTCGCTCGCCCTGCGCGTTCGGTCGTTCAAGGGTGCCTGTGTACGCCGTCGTTGATGTCAGCTGGTGATGTCAGGTTGGATGGTGTGATGGAGCGCGTTGAGGCAGAGCTGTTCACTGATGGTGGCAACGACGCTGTGGTTCGCCTGCCTGGTCGGAGGTTTCCGGGTGTGCTGATGCAGGGCGACTCCCTTCACATCCTTCGTAGCGATCTGGCTGAGGTGGTTGAAGGGTGCGAGCGGGGCGACCTGGCCGAGGCTCGGGAGTCAGCCGGCCTGCTCCTGGCGGGCCTGGACGTTCTACTGAAACGCTACGTAGGCCGGGGGCGCGCTGACCTGCTGTGCGACTACGCGGCGTGTGACGAGTCCATGAGGTCTTCCCCGTGAGTGCGGTTACCTGCGAGCACTACCGAAGAGGGCATGCCGACACGTGATAGCGGATATCTTTTCCCAGCAGATGCGTTGGGAACCGTGCTGCGTAGCTGTGTCCTAGACACGGTTGGGCTGAGCTTGAGGTGGGGAAATGAGCTTGATCGAGGAATTTATTGACCGCTACACAAAAGAGTATGATTTTTACGGCAGGGCGGCTAATCTTGTCGCTCAAATCCTAGAAAATGATCTACGGTCTTCCGGTGTTCGATGCATCGTAAGCCATCGAGCGAAAGAGGTCGAAAGACTTAAAGATAAGTGCATCCAGCGAAATTCCGAGAAACGATATGAATCGATCGAGGGTATTTTTGCAGATATCGTCGACCTGGCTGGTGTTCGAGTTGCCTTGTACTTCCCCGGAGAATTGGAGCTCGTAGACAAGGCGATTACACGACTCTTTGACCAGTGGGACACAAAAAGGATCTTCCCGGGGGCCGAGGAAGTCCCAGAAGGGCGCAGCTTTTCGGGGTATTCAGCAGTGCACTACCGAGTGCAACCTAGGGAAAAATTCATCGGCGATGCAGACAGGAGGTACTTGAAGGCCCGAGTAGAGATCCAGGTGGCATCCGTGCTGATGCATGCCTGGTCAGAAGTGCAACACGATCTTACTTACAAACAGATGGCAGGAGATCTTTCAAGCGAAGAGCATTCTATTCTTGATCAGCTGAACGGCCTTGTGCTGGCTGGCGAGATTTCTCTCAGGCTTCTACAGGAAGCTGGCGAAACTCGCGTCGCACGCACCGGCGCCAACTTCTTGAACCACTATGAACTTGCGGCACATCTACTGCGGCACGCGAACGACGCTCTAGCAGAACCTGTCGGTGACTCGGGGCTCGGTAAGGTCGATGACCTTTTCGCGCTGCTCAAGCGACTCAACATGACTACCCCTGCCGATCTAGCGAAGTATCTTGAATCCCTCCACGGTGCGGTTGCAGAGCGTCCGTTGGCGGAACAAGTTGTAGACGCGCTCTTGGCAGAGGACTCGGCACGTTATGCAGTTTACAACGATATTCGCAGCGCATCTAATTCGTCGCACATAGATAGTTCGGATGCTGCGCGCGATACAGCGAATGCGATGCTTGAATTTTTGCAGGACTGGGTCGAACTTGAAACTACTCTTAATGATTTGGCGCAACAATCTGGAGTGTCGCGTCGCTCCACCATGCCGGTGGCGAACCTGGTGAGGATTTTGGATATCCCCTATGGGATCGGAGACGAGATCGACCTCCTTCGCCGCATGAGGAACGATGTTGTCCACCTCAGGCGCGAGTTCTCTGTAGCTGAATTCGACGATGCAACAAAACGAATCAAACACATCAATGCCATGCTGAAGGGTGGGGGCGCCGGCGTCGCCACCAACCCGTGAGGTGACAAGCCACCAGAAGCCGTAAATCGACTACCAGTTCGATTTAGCGTGCAGTGGTCATCAAGTGACGCTTGCACGCAAGGGTTATATCGGAAGCCTCCCCAATACCGTCGCAGTGTGTCACCATACGTGTACGCGCCCGCAAGTGGGGCGCAGACGCTGAAGGCGTGTGTTCAGCCTGAAGCTGTGGGGGACCATGTCAGCCGGCCAGCAGGCCGCTAAGCGAACTACGGGTGGGAAGCGTTGCGGACGGACTTCGGCGATCTCGTCATCGAACAAGCGATCGTGCACGTCGTGCCACAGCGCAGGCGAACGGATCCCAGTGAAGATATCCCTCTGAGCGAGGCGCCATGTAATTTGAACCATGACGTGCGCACTGCCCTGCAAGCGCGGCTACGAGGTGTCCTCGCTCATACGGGACGGGAAATAATAGAAAATCCGGATTCGAAATCTGCCCTTCCTGATTATGTCTATGCATTTCTTACCGGTGAATCTAACCTAGTCGATGTGTCCGTGGACTTGGTCCATTTGCTGAGGAGCAGTCAGTCAGGTGTGAACTCGGCAGGATTGCTCCTTGTGGCCGAAGCTCGGCTGGGGAGTCAAAAATCCTTATTGATCGTCAAGCTTGAGCAAGAAACTGGCATGCAGGCCACTGAAACAGTCGTGAATGGTTTGCGCACCTTTGACGTGAAGTACCTAGCGGACCTGCTGTTCACGGAAAAATCGAAAATTCACAAGGTGGCGTTGTTCTCTGAGGATGGTATTGGCGAAGACCGGGTTGAAGGGTGGGCGGCAGACCGGCAATTGTCCGGAAGGATGGCTGTCTTCTTCCTGGAGCGATTCTTGGGCTGCCAGCAGAAAGATGAACCGCGAGAGGTAACCCGCCGTTTCCACGATGCGGCAACTAAGTGGATCAATTCACACATTGCGGATCCGGATAAACGCGTCAACTACGTCGTCGCGACATTGGCGGAACTCCAAAGCCCTACGCGTTTCCTTAATCCAGTCACCTTTGCCCAGCAGCACCTAGATGTCGTTCATAGAGACGATTTCATCGAGTACTTGCAAGCGGCCGACGTACCCTGTCGGAATTTTGATAAGGACATCGAGCAGCTTGAAAGCCGCCTCAAGAATATGCGAGTCGCATTCGCCAACGGTGCTTTCATCGTTGCCCCCGTTGGAGACAACGAAGCTGATAACGGCGACATCATATTGAAAGATCAAGGTGATGGCACTACGAGCGTAACAATTACGGGCACGGTGACGACTGCCACTGCGTACGCCCCGCCAGGAGGAGGACGACGCACTAGGCGCAGCAGCCAAGCGGGCGGTCGAGGTACGGCGGATGGAGATATCCCTGCCCCCGGGGCAGACGACCGTGATGGATGAGGTTTTTTCTAGGTATCGGCGCGAGCGTCCACGCATAGAGATCGCCGCTAGGTTGACTGCGGCTCACTTGAGGCGGCGTGCAGCGCGTGCGCGGATTAACTGTGAGGTCTCTTACCGGGCTAAGGAAGTCAGTAGCTTCGTAACTAAGGCCCAGTACAAGAATTACGTGGATCCCTGGAAGCAGATTACTGACAAGGCCGGCGTGCGCGTGGTGGTTCAACACGAGGGCTTGCTCGATCCGATGCTCCATCTGATCCAAGAGTCACTCAACGTAGTCGGGGAACCAGAGGATGATCGTCTTATCGTTGGAGCGGAAGATCGCCTCCAGTACCCACGTCTCCACGTTCAGGTGATCGCCTCTGGCGACCAGGTGAGTGATGACGGGAAGCCATACGAGTGCGAGATCCAGCTTCGCACGGAGGCCATCGACTTGTGGGCCAGGATGTCGCACAAGCTCATGTACAAGGCTGAGGCGGCGGTCGTACCATCCAATGTCAGACGCTCGCTGTACCGTTTGATTGCTCTGATCGAGCTTTACGATCTTGAGGTCCGACGGGGGGTTGAGGCCATGGCGCAGTACCCCGATGTTGCCCAGAGTAACCGCCTCCTGGATGAAGCGGAACATCTCTTCCGAACGTTCACGGAGCATAAGCCCCGACGCGACCTATCTGAAGAGGTCGTTGACGTACTGGTGAAGGCCATTCCTGACCCTGGCGGGTATCCTGAACGGCTTTCGAGATTCATCGATGATCGGCGAGCAGACCTTGAACGCGCCTACAGGGACTATGGTCCCGAAAGTGATCATTTCCTGCGTCACGGGCGATATATTTTGGCGAGTCAGCCAGAAAGCTTAATCATCTTTGAGCGCTTATCAAGTTCTAAGCTCCTGCTTCATGGCCGTTGGGTCGACGAGCTTCCGGAGTCCATGTTGAATGATATGGCAGATGCCTGGGGTGTTTCTCTGTGAGTCAGCTTGCAAAGCCTGAGGCATCAGGAGTTGTTGCTGCTACGGCAATGTTCGTTGAAGTCTTAGTTGTCGGTATCGGAGCGCTTCTTGGCGTATTCGGCTGCTTGGCATCCATTGCTGGCTACGCTAACCTGCAAAAGGTCGCCCCTATCCTCGGGTCTACACCGGCCTCCGGCGCGGCACTTGCATTTGCGTACGCTCTTGGAATTGTTTTCGATCGCGCTGCAGATCATCTCCTGACGTTGCCCAGGAGGCGGCTGAGAAGGCGCTACTTTCCGACTGATGTTGCCTACGATGCTGCTCGACGCGTAATTCTAGATTCTCCGCACCTGGTGGCTATGTCAGACTATGCGCGTTCGCGTATGAGGATTTGTCGCGGATGGCTACTGGACTCTCTGTTGCTATCGCTAGCAGCTTCGCTAGCTATCTGGCGTTTTCCCGTCCAGAATCGACCGCTTCTTTGTGTTGCGGTGGTGGTGGTTGGCGGACTATCTGCGGCTGGTTTCTATATGGCTTGGCGGAGCATCACTGTAACCGGCTACAAGAAGCTCGCGCAGCAGGCGTCTGACGCAGCGGTATCTCTCCCAAACCAAGTTCCGAGCCATGAAGACGACGTGGCGCCAAACACATGAGGTCGGCGTAGCGGCTTTGGGGTGGCGCTGCTTTGGCGCGAGGGATCATGGCCCCGTAAGCTTCCGGCGCGTCGGGCAGTCTGTGGACCTGCCCGGTAAAGCACGACGTTGGGGCCATGATCTTCGAGGCTCGCGCCAAAGTGGCTCCGTAAAGCCGTGGAGCCGACCGCCCCAGCCACGGCGTACCTCTTCTCTGGCGTCAGGTGGCTACAGGCTTTGAGCGCGGTACGGGCGCCGGCCGGGCTGGAGCGGGGCGGAGACAGGAGCGCAGGCCCGGCCGGGGGCCGGGCCGCGCGCGGTGAGCGGAGCGAGCCGCCTTGAACCAGTAGAGAAAGTTGTAACTCAGTTGGTCGGCTGGGGTCTGAAGGCATAGGTACAGGCCGGAAGTTCAGCGGCCTGCCGGTGTGCGAGGGGCAGGTAGCGAACTGGACGGATGGTCCAAGTGATGCGGAGTTGAACGTGCTTGATGGTCACCGTGCACGGCTCGGAGCGTAGGAGAGCCCTCCTCGTCTCGGCGCGGTCCTCGTGCAGCCATGCCCACGCTTCGTCCGAGGCGTCCGAGTCGAGTGCCGGTGAGATGGCGCGGAGTGCGATGGCCACCCATCGGTCTGCTTGGGATGCGGAGTACGCGTCGAACGATGCTCGGAGTGCCGGCGGGTCCGGCTTGGTGACGTGTTCGGTCCAGCACTCGCACCAGTAGCCGCGGACTGTCCCGCTCACGAGGCCGCTCCCATCCGGTGGGCGGTGAGGACGTAGTGGGCGTTCTCGTCATGCAGGGTGAGTTGGTAGCCCGTTCCTGCGGTCATGTGGGCGAGGGCTCGTTCGTGCTCTGCCTCGTCGATCAGCCAGTGCAGTCCGGGCTGCGCGTATGCGGCGTCGAGCTGGTCGGTGATGTGGCGCGTGCGCTCTTGTAACCAGCGCAGGGCCAAGCGCGGGCTCGTGGTGTCGTGTGTCCCCAGGGGGATGGAGTGGGCCGCGTGCGAGGGGTAGGCGGCAGCCTGGCTGCGGTAGTGAAGGGGGCCACTGTCCGCGTCCAGTGCTTCGGGATGCTGAGGCGTCAACACTGGTTTCCCCCTGCCAAGCGGGCCCGGGTGAAGAGCTCCGCGGTGACCGTGTAGCCGCCGTGGCTGTCGTAGACGACGACCCGGTGTGCGAGCGCGCTGACCATGCCCAGGCCCCGGCCGTGCTCGGCCTGGTCGTCCTGGTGCTCGATCTTCGGAGCCGTGCCCGTGCCTCCCTCGTCCGTGACCGAGAGGGCGACCACCTGCGGGGACACCGCGAGCGCCAGATGGAAGCTGCCCGTCTGCATGCCGCTGGCGGTATGGAGGATCGCGTTCGCGCTCAGCTCGCTCACGATCAGCTCGGCGTCGTCGGCCAGGGGAGATCCGCGCAGGATGTCCCGGGTCCAGCGGCGGGCCCGGCTGACCTCTTCCGGGAAACCTGGGCAAGACAGTCCCCAGACCCGGGCTCTACTCGTATACTCGTGCATACAAGTTCCTTCATGCTGGTAGGCCGCCATGTGCAGCGGGTTCGGGCTAGACGAGTTTCACGCCGTCGTGGGCGCGGATGGCCGGCGGAGACATCGCGTCGAGTGCGTCAAGGACGCGGATCGCGTAGGCCTCGTCGGCAAGGTCGATGACTTCTTCGCGGGTGGCCCAGCGCAGTGCGCGGGTCTCGTCTCCGGTGGTGGGGGTGCCGTCGGCTGCCTGGCAGCGGAAGACGAGGGAGACGATCAGGCCCGTCATGTTCTTGTAGACGCCGGTCAGGGTTGCAGGGAGCTCGATCTTGATGCCGGTCTCTTCGAGAACTTCGCGCTGGAGGGCTTCGGGGATGGTTTCCTCGCGTTCGAGGATTCCGCCCGGGGGCTCCCAGTGACCGTTGTCGCGGCGCTTGATCAGGAGGGCCCGGCCTTGGTCGTCGACGATGACCCCGGCGACGCTCACGGAGTGCGGGCGTTCTGTGCTCACGTTCTTTGGCCCTCTCGGCTGACTAGGCTCTCCACCGTAGCAACAACACTCGCCCACTCGTCTAGATACCTAAAGGAGTACGCGTGACGTCTCTACCGAGCATTCTTGGCGACCTCGACCCGACCAGTGATCGGGCAGTCTTCCGGCAGATCGCCGACCAGCTGCGCGAGGCCATCGACCGTGGGCGATTCAAGGAGGGGGAGAAGCTGCCCTCCGAAGCTGAGCTGGTCGAGCACTACGGCGTTTCCCGGATGACGGTCCGCAACTCCTTCTCGGTTCTCCAGGGCGAGGGCCTGGTGCACGCCGAGCACGGCAAGGGCGTCTTCGTTCGGCCCCGGCCCCCGGTGCGGCGGCTCGCCTCGGACCGGTTCGCCCGGCGCCACCGCGAGCAGGGCAAGTCCGCGTTCATCGTGGAGGCCGACGCCGCCGGCAGTCACCCGAAGGTGGACAGTCTGGAGGTCAAGGAGGAGAAGGCCAGCCAGGACATCTCCACCCGCCTCGGCTCCGTGCGGCGCGTGCTCGCCCGGCGTCGCCGGTACCTGCTCGACGGACGGCCGGTCGAGTTCGCCACCTCGTACCTGCCGCTCGACATCGCTCGCGGGACGCAGATCGCCGAGCCGAATCCCGGCCCCGGCGGCATCTACGCCCGGCTTGAGGAGCTGGGCCACCAGCTCGACCACTTCGAGGAGGAGATCCGGGCCCGGATGCCCTCGCCTTCTGAGGTCAAGACGCTGCAGTTGGCCTCCGGTGTGCCCGTGATCCACCTGATCCGCACCGCCTTCGACACGGCTGGGCGAGCCGTGGAGGTCTGCGACACGGTCATGGCGGCCGACGCCTACGTCCTCTCCTACCAGCTCCCGGCGAACTGATCGGCGGTGCGCGAGGCCACTTCCCCGGACTCGTACGCCCCGACACGCATACTCGTATAGACGAGTGGCCAAGTTGTGTGGCAAGGTGGTCCACGTTCCGGCGCCGCCGGGTTCGAAGACTGCATCTTGTCTAGACGAGTAGATGGGGAAGAAGCCTTGCGCACCATCCGTGTGGAGACCTCGGCCGCGACGATCCTGCTGACCGAGGCGCCCGAGCCCAAGGTCCGCGACCGGCAGACGGGCGAGATCGCGAAGGACGCCGTCAGCGGTGAGGCGCTGATGACGATCGGCGTCGTCTACATCGAGGAAGGGGAGTCGTCGCTGATCAAGGTGACCGTTCCGGAGAGCGGGGTGTCGGAAGGGCTCGCCCTCGGTGCCCCGGTCTCCCTGCCGGGCCTGGTCGCCCGGCCGTGGGAGAGCGTGTTCAACGGGCAGCAGCGTCACGGCATTGCCTTCCGGGCCGCCGCCGTCACTCCGGCTGCCTACCCGGCCGCTGTGGGGGCTGCGGCCTGATGACCGACCTGGCAACGCTTCTGGAGGTGGGTGGTCCCGTCGCCGCGCTTGGCGGTGGGGCCGCCTACGCCCGGGCCAAGCACCCCGGGGTGTACTGGTCCACCGTCGGCTTACCGATATCCACGGTCCGGCTCCTCAGCTCCTACAGCTCGGTCATGGAGGCGTGCGGTCTGACTGTGGCGCCCTCCCGGCTGCGGGTCCTGGCGGTCAAAGCCACCACCCGCCGTGAGGTCCGGCCCGTGCCGCCGCGTCGGGGGATCATCCGGCCGACCGCGACGGGGCTGCGGGTCCGCCTGCGGCTTGCCCCGGGCCAGGAGCCCGCCGACGTGGCCGCCTCCGCCGAACGGCTGCGGCACGCCTGGGGCGTCCACGCCGTCTACGTGAGCACGGTCAAGCCGGGGGTGGTGGAACTGCGGCTCGTCGGCTTTGACGTACTGCGGAAGGTTCGTATGCCCCGCAAGCTCCACCCGGACCTGCTGCGGGTGCCGGTCGCGCTGCGCGAGGACGCCACGCCGTTCGTACGCGACTACCGCGCCGTGCCGCATCAACTGACCCTTGGCGCCACGCTGTCCGGCAAGTCCATGTATTTGCGTCACCTCGTCGCCGGACTCGCCCCTCAGCCCGTCGCCCTGGTTGGCATCGACTGCAAGCGGGGCGTGGAACTGGCGCCCTTCGCCCCACGCCTGTCAGCACTCGCCACCGACCCGGAACAGGCCGCCGAGCTGCTGCCCGTACTCATCAAGGAAATGGAGGACCGGTACGACCTGATCAAGTCCCGGCAGGGCATCGCGCCGAGCACCCCGGACGAAGAGATCACCTCCGACATCTGGGGCCTGCCCGACCACGAACGCCCGGTTCCCGTCGTGCTGTTCGTCGACGAGGTGGCCGAACTCTTCCTCGTCGCCACGAAGAAGGACGAGGAACGCCGGGACGAGATGGTCACCCAGCTCATCCGCCTCGCCCAGCTCGGCCGGGCCGCCGGCATCTACCTGGAGGTCTGCGGCCAGCGCTTCGGCGCCGAACTCGGCAAGGGCGCGACCATGCTGCGGGCCCAGTTGACTGGCCGCGTCTGCCACCGCGTCAACGACGAAGCCTCAGCCAAGATGGCGCTCGGCGACATCGCCCCCGAAGCGGTCTCCGCCGCCTGCGCCATCGCCCCCGAACGGCCTGGCCTCGCCGTGGCCGGTGACACCTCCGGCGGCTGGTCCCGCATCCGCACGCCGTACCTCTCCCTCGGCGACGCCGCCGATGCCTGCCGCGAGTCGGCCCACATGGTCCCCGACCTGCCCGCGCTCAAGCCCTTCCGGCCACACGTGCCCGTACGGCCGACCGCCGAGACGCCGGACCCGGTTCTGTGGCCCCGGCCAGTGACCGACTGATCCACGTCTCAACGCATCCCCGGTCGGCGTGACCGCCTCACGCCACGTCCCTACCCCTCCCATGCCTGAATCCGGAAGGAGCCGCAGCATGCGTGCCCACCTGGCCCGCGTCGACGCGGTGCTCGTCCAAGCGGTCATCGCCGCCGCGCTGTCCTTCGCCCACCTGCACGACGTCGCCTCCGCCGCCGGACAGGACGGGTGGAAGGCGTGGGCCTACCCGATCAGCGTTGACCTGCTGCTCGTCGCCGCCTGGCGCCGACTGCGCTCCGGGGAGGCGAAAGCGGCCGGGTGGTGCTGGTTCCTGATCGCCCTCGCCGCATCCCTCGGCGCGAACATCGCCACCGCCGGACTGCTCGACCTCGACCACGTACCGGCCTGGCTCCGCATCCTCGTCGCGGGCTGGCCCGCGGTCGCCTTCCTCGGCGGAACCCTCCTCGCCCACTCCCCGCCGGCATCGCACGACGAGACCAGTGACGCCGTGGACGGAAAGACGTCCGAGGAGATCGAGGGCCAGGAGGACGCCGTCCTCGACCCCGCACCGGAACTCCCGGCGCCTCCGGCAGTCGATCCGGTACCGATTCCGGCAACGCCCCCGCCTCCGGTTGCCGTCCCGACCGCTCTGGTCGAGCACGCCCGCAAGGTCGCCGCCGAGCACCACGCCCGCACCGGGACGGCCATCGACACCCCAACCCTGCGCGCCCGCCTCGGCGTCCCGCCGCCCATGGCCGACGCCATCGCCGCCCAGCTCTGAGAGGAGACACCCACGTGAGCGCCAACCGCCGCTTCCGTTCCGTCACCCGCATCGGCCCGGTCCAGGTCGGCACGTACTACGACGGTCGCGGCCGGGAGAAGCACACCGCCGTCTGCACGGCCCCGCGCTGTGGCTTCTCCGCCGACTACGACAGCCGTGCCGCCGCCGAACTGGCCGCCCGTACCCACCGCTGCCCCGTCCGCTGAAAGGACCCGCACACCGTGACCGTCAGTCTCCCGCTCGTCGTCGTCCTCGGCTTTTTCGCCTGGGGAGCGGTCAAGTTCCTCGGGGTTCGCACGTGGATCGTCGTCCTGATTGCCCTTTTCGGCTTCTGGCTCTCGCACACGTTCATGGCTCCGGCCATCGAGTCCGGTACGCGCTCCGGCGTGGACATCGTCAATGGCTCACATGACTAGACGAGTAGGTAAGGAGAGCTTCGCTGTGTTCCTGCCCAAGTACCCCGACAGCCCGACGCCGCCGCCCGCGTACCCCCACGCCGTGGCCGACCAGGCGCCCGCGCGGCGTCCCGCCCCTCAGATCTCCGCCAGCACGGGAGCGGTCGCGGCCGTCCTCGTCGGCGGCGTCGTGCTGACCGCGCTCCTGGCCGCCGTCGCCGTCACTGCCGTCTCCGTGGCCGTCGCCGCCGTGGTCCTGCGCTCGATGCTCCGCGACCAGCACCGCCGCTGACACACCAGGCCCCCGGGGCGGCCTCGATACCGCCAAGCATCCGCCGCCCCGGGGCCCTTTCCCTCCAGCCGAAACCAGAAGGAGAAACCATCATCACCCGCGCCACTCCGCCCCCGCTCCACGAACTCGGCGAACTGGCCGCCCTGGGCACCATGCCCGCACTCCTGCGCCAACTCGCCGGCCTCGGCGGCTGCATCCACCCGATCCGCCTCGACGGTTACCGCACCGAGTACGACCTGAACACCCGCACCGGTGAGATCGGCAACGTCCTCCACCACCTCGACTCCTCCAGCCTCCCGACCGGTCACCTCCTGGTCCGCTGCAACAACCGCCGCACCACCCGCTGCGCGGCCTGCGCCGAGGTCTACCGCCGCGACACCTTCCACCTGATCACCAGCGGCCTGCGCGGCGGCAAGGGCATCCCCGAACGCGTCGCCGCCCACCCGCGCGTCTTCGCCACCTTCACCGCGCCGAGCTTCGGCCCGGTCCACAACCGCCCCAGCGGAGCGGCCGGTTCGGTCCGCCGCTGCCGGTGCGGCACGCTCCATGACCAGGACGACCCCGCACTCGGCACCCCGCTCGACCCGGACACCTACGACTACGAAGCAGCCGTGCTCTGGAACGCGCATGCCGGTCCGCTGTGGCGGCGCTTCTCGACCTACCTGCGCCGGGAGGTCGCCAAGCGCGCCGGCCTGACGCAGCGGGCCTTCCGCGAGCACGCCCGGGTGTCCTTCGCCAAGGTCGCCGAGTACCAGAAGCGCGGAGCCGTCCACTTCCACGCCGTCATCCGCATCGACGGCCCCGAGGGCGGCGACACCCCGCCTCCCGCCTGGGCCACCGCCGAGCTGCTGACCGACGCCATCCAGGCCGCCACCGCCGCCGCCCGCGTGGACGGCCCGATCCTCGACGGGCGGGCGCATGCCTTCGCCTTCGGCCGTCAGCTCGACGTGCGCACCATCCGCTCGGCCGACTTCGACGGCGGCCAGGAGCTGACCGAGCGGGCCGTCGCCGCGTACATCGCCAAGTACGCCACCAAGGGCGCCGAGACCGCCACGGGAGCTCTGGACCGGCCGCTGAGGTTCCTCGCCGAACTCGCCCAGCTCGACATCAGCGACCACGCCCGCCGGCTCGTCCGCACCGCCTGGACCCTCGGCGCACGCAAAGACCTCGAACACCTCCGCCTGCGCGCCTGGGCCCACATGCTCGGCTTCCGCGGCCACTTCTCCACCAAGTCCCGCCGCTACTCCACCACTCTCGGCGCCCTCCGCCACGCCCGCGCCGAATGGCGCCGCGCACAAGCCCTGGAGGCGGCTGAGACCGACCCGGACACGACCCTCGTCCTCGCGCACTGGATCTACGCCGGGACCGGCCTCACCGACGCCGAAGCCTGGCTCGCCGAAACCATCGATCCCGCTCCCGGAACGGAAGGAGAGCCCACACGTGGCTGAGCGCTATCTATCGGTCGGGCAGGTCGCCGAACTGCTCGGCACCACGGTCCGCTTTCCTCGGCGACTCATCGAGGAGCGGCGTATCCGCTACGTCAAAGTCGGTCGGCACGTACGTATCCCAGAAAGCGCCCTTGCCGAGTTCATCTCGTCTCATACGGTCGAGCCGATCCGGCGGCCTCGCGCTCGCTACGGGAGGGCTGCCTGATGGCCAACAATCGAGGCAGACGGCGCCGCTTCGGAGCAATCAGGAAACTGCCGTCAGGCCGCTATCAGGCTCGCTATCCAGGACCTGACGGTGTGATGCGTCCCGCTCCCTTCACCTTCGAGACGACGGCGGACGCCGATGACTGGCTCGCCGAGAAGCAGACCGAGATCCGCCGTGGTGAGTGGCGTGACCCCGATGCGGGCGCGGTGAGTTTCCGGGCCTACGCGGAGAAGTGGGTGGAGGAACGGGAGCTCGCGCCGCTGACGCAGGACCTCTACCGCTACCTCCTCGACAAGCACCTGTTCGCCTTCACCGACCTGGACTTGGACGAGATCACCGCGCCCCGCGTCCGGGAATGGCGGGCTGAACGGCTGCGGCTCACGGGTGCCAAAACGATCACGGCAAAGGCGTACCGCCTCCTCAAGGCCATCATGGAGACGGCCGTTGATGACGAGCTGATCACACGCAACCCGTGCCGCATCAAGGGTGCGGGTAAGGAGAAGGCCGCTGAGCGGCGTATCGCCACCGTCGACCAGGTGGACGCCCTCGCCAACGCGGTGGGCATGCGGTGGCGGCTCATGGTCTACCTCGGCGCCTACGGTCCGCTCCGGCCCGAAGAGCTGGCCGGTCTCCGGCGCCGGGATGTCGACCTTGACCACTTACGGCTCCGAGTCCGCCTCGCCGAACCGGAGCGGATGAACGGGCGCCGCGTCCAGGGCGACACCAAGTCCGAGGCAAGCACCCGGACTGTGATTCTTCCCGCCTTCCTCCGCCGGGAGCTCCGTTGGCACCTGGAGTCCTACGCCGAGCCGGGCCCGGACGGGCTGCTCTTCGTCGGTGAGAAGGGCGCTCCCTTCCGGCGGAGCACCTTCGGGCGGAAGTGGCGGAAGGCCCGGGAGGCCGTCGGCATGCCGGAGGGCTTCCGGTTCTACGACCTGCGGCACACCGGGCACACGCTCTCCACCCGATCCGGTGCCACCCTGAAGGACACGATGGTGCGCGCCGGACAGTCCTCCGAGAAGGCCGCGCTGATCTATCAGCACTCCGACGAGGAGCGCCAAGAGGAGGTTGCCGCCGGCCTCGACGCCACCGTCCGGAAGGCTCGGGAGGAGGCTGCCCGGAAGACGGCCGAGACACCTTCTGGCACGGATCTGGCACGCGGCCAGTGATCACCCCGGACAGCAAAACGGCCCAGGTCTCTGACCTGGGCCTTCTTCGTGGAGCGGGTGACGAGAATCGAACTCGCGCTCTCAGCTTGGGAAGCTGATGTTCTACCATTAAACTACACCCGCGTAAGACGCCGACCGGAGTCGGTGTCCGAATGCTCGCCCACTCTACAACATGCCAGGCCCCCGGTGTCCGTGCCGTGGGGCCTGATGGTGTTTCAGGGATGAGATGCGGCTGCGGGGGAACGGAGTTGGGGCGTACCGTGTGGGCGTCGAGGAGGGGCCGGGCGGGATCGGAGTGCCGCCTGGAGGGCCGTCCCTTTGATCCCGTACTGTGGCTTTTGTCGTCAGGCGAGCAGCAGCCGGACGCGGCTCTTGGGGAAGGGACTCTTGGACTTGATGGAGCGCACCGTCGTCCGTTGTGCCGATGGGCACGTGTTCACCACCGCTTCGTTCCCGATGCAGCAGGCCGAGCGGCTCGGCCCCGGGCGTCTGCTCCGGTGCCCGCGATGCGCGCGGCTGCGGAGCGTGGTGCCCGTCAGCGTCAGCTACCAGAAGCAGTAGCGGGCACAGCGGCACGGCAGACAGCAGTACTCAGCAGCAGCGCAGGCGCGCGGTGGTGTCCGGTTGCGGGCGCTCCGCGCGCCTTGCGTATCCTCGGGGCGTGCTTCTCTCAGACAAGGACATCCGGGCCGAGATCGACGCCGGACGGGTACGCATCGATCCGTATGACGACGCGATGGTGCAGCCGTCGAGCATCGACGTGCGGCTCGACCGCTACTTCCGGGTGTTCGAGAATCACCGGTACCCCCACATCGACCCCGCCATCGAGCAGGCCGACCTGACCCGGCTCGTGGAGCCGGAGGGCGACGAGCCGTTCATCCTGCACCCCGGGGAGTTCGTCCTCGCCAGCACCTACGAGGTCATCACGCTGCCCGACGACCTCGCCTCCCGGCTGGAGGGCAAGAGTTCGCTGGGGCGGCTGGGGCTGGTGACGCACTCCACGGCCGGGTTCATCGACCCGGGCTTCAGCGGGCACGTGACCCTCGAGCTGTCCAACCTCGCGACCCTGCCGATCAAGCTGTGGCCGGGGATGAAGATCGGGCAGCTGTGCATGTTCCGGCTCAGCTCGCCCGCCGACTTCCCGTACGGCAGCGAGCGGTACGGATCGCGGTACCAGGGACAGCGGGGGCCGACCGCCTCCCGGTCCTTCCTCAACTTCCATCGGACCCAGGTGTGAGCGGCGCGGACAGGGGCGGCACGGACATGAGCGGTGTGCGGGAGAACCTGACCTACGAGAAGTTCGGCGTCGCCGTGCGCGAGCTCGCGCAGACGATCGCCGACGACGGCTATGAGCCCGACATCGTGCTCAGCATCGCCCGCGGCGGCGTCTTCGTGGCCGGCGGCCTCGCCTACGCCCTGGACTGCAAGAACATCCACCTGGTGAACGTCGAGTTCTACACGGGCGTGGGGACCACCCTCGAGATGCCCGTCATGCTGGCGCCCGTGCCGAACGTCATCGACTTCTCCGAGAAGAAGGTGCTGATCACCGACGACGTCGCCGACACCGGCAAGACGCTCAAGCTGGTGCGCGACTTCTGCCTCGACACCGTCGCGGAGGTGCGCAGCGCCGTCGTCTACGAGAAGTCCCACTCGCTGGTGAAGTGCGAGTACGTGTGGAAGCGGACCGACGAGTGGATCAACTTCCCGTGGAGCGTCGAACCGCCCGTGGTGCGGCGGGCCGGGCAGGTGCTCGACGCCTGAGAGCGGCATGAGGAAAGGGCTCCCCGGCCGGGGAGCCCCTTCCTCATGCGTGCGGTGGGTCAGACCGTGCCCAGCTTCACGATCGACAGCAGCGCGATCAGCTGGATCGCCGACGCGCCCAGCGCCTTCGGCCAGGGCAGGTCGTGGGAGCGGCCGACCATCAGCGTCAGCAGCACGCCGCCCGCGACCCAGGTCGCCCAGCCCAGCAGCTGCACGAACATCGCGTCGCCGCCGGCGAACATCGCGAAGACCAGGCGGGGGGCGTCCGTGAGGGACATGATCAGCATGGACAGGCCGACCGTGGGCTGCCAGGCGCCGTCGCCGCCGAGCTGGCGGGCCAGGGTGTGGGTGACCACGCCCAGGACGAACGCGCTGAGCACCATCGCGACGGCCGTCGTCAGGACGATGGGGATCGCGTTCGAGAGTGTGGCGTTTATCGCATCCGCGCGGGCGCCGTCGAAGCCGAAGACGGCGAGCAGCCCGTAGAGGAACGTGACGATCAGGGCCGGGCCCCACATCGTGTAGTCCCGCATCTGGAGGAACGTCTGGTTCGGGGCGAGGACGATGCCCCGCAGCAGGGCCTTCCAGTGCAGGCGCGGGCCGACCGGGCCGGGCGGCGGGGCCGCCGAGCCGGCGCGGTAGGTGTCGCCCTGGATGTAGGGGTCCTCGCCCACCGAGAAGGCCTGGGTGTGGCCCGGGTTGTTCGCCGCGTACGGGTCGTGCGGGCCCTGGGGGCCGGGCGGGTACGCGCCGTCGCCGAAGTACTCCGGCTCGCCGTGACCGCCCTGGCCGCCGTAGCCCCCGCCGGGGCCGCCGCCGGCGTTCGACTGCGGCCAGGTGGGGCCGCCGCCGCTGCCGTACGGCGGCTGCTGCTGCGGGTACGGCTGCGGCGCCGGCGGGTAGCCGTAGGACGGCCCCTGCGGCGTCTGCTGCCCGTACGGAGGGTGTTGCGGTCGCGTCTGAGGAGCGCCGTTGTTCCGGCCGCGTCCGATCCTGAATCCAGCCACGTCTTCGAACGTACCTGGTCCCGGGCGGTGGCGTGCCGGGCCCGGGCGTCCGGGCCCGGCTTTGCGGCCGAGCTGTGACATCCCTTAAGGGGCAGGGCCCTTGGGCGTCCGTGAGTCGTCGGGGTTCGGCCGTACGGGTCCGGCCGGGGGCCTCGCCGGGGCGGCTGGAGCATGTCCTGCCCGGTCGCCCCGCCGGGGCGGCTAGAGCATGTCCTGCCCCAGCCGCAGGTAGCCGGTCGTCGACATGCCGAAGGAGCCCGGCCCGAAGCTGACCGCGTTCTTGGTGGTGATGCCCGAGGCCGAGCCGCGCAGGCTGTAGACCGCGCCCGAGGGGTGGTTCTCGCCGTCGGAGCCGACCGACAGGTCCGCCTTGCCGTCGCCGGTGAGGTCGGACAGGCGCACCGAGGAGCCGAAGCGGTCGGCGGACTCGGCGGTGCCGGGGACACCGGCCGTGTCCTGGGTGAACGACTGGGCGCCGGTGGTGGTCAGGCCGGTGGCCGAGCCGCGCAGGACGGTGACGCCGCCGGCGATCTCCGCGGCGCCGACGTCCTCGTGGATCGTGCCGACGGCCAGGTCGCCGAAGCCGTCGCCGTTGACGTCGGCGATCGACAGGTCGTTGCCGAACCAGTCGCCCTCCTCGTCCGCGCCGGGGACGCCGGGGGTGTCCTGGTCGATCGTGGCCTGCGGGCTGGTGCGGGCGCCGTCGGGGCCGCCGGGGTAGACGCTGACCGAGCCGCCGAGGCTCTTGGCGTCGCCGCCGTAGTCGGCGGTGACGACGTCGGCGTGGCCGTCGCCGTTCAGGTCGCCGACGGTGGCCAGCTCCCAGCCGCCGCTGGTGAGGAACGTCTGGTGGGTGAGGCCGGAGGCGGCGCCGAGGAAGACCATGGCACCGTCCTCGTAGTCCGAGGCCCGGCTGCCGGTGGCGACCAGGTCGTCGGTGCCGTCGCCGTCGATGTCGCCGGCGGCCAGGCTCTGGGCGCCGGCCAGGCCCGCGCCGCCCCGCAGGCCGGTGGCCAGCTCGGAGCGGGACACCGAGCCGTTCGCCTTGCTGAAGCTCCGGTGGATCCAGACGTCGCTGCCGGTGCTGCCGGTGGCGAGGTCGGGGCGGCCGTCTCCGTCGAAGTCGCCGACGGCGAGGGACATGCCGTACTCGTCGTGGGCGGAGACGGCCGGGTCGGTGACGCCCTTGCCGCCGGACAGGCCGTTCTTGCCGCCCCAGACGACGGTGACCGAGCCGCCGTCGGCGTCGGAGCCGACGTCCTCGCCGGTGCTGCCGACGACCAGGTCGGCGTAGCCGTCGGCGTTCAGGTCGCCGGAGGCGAGGGCCTTGCCGAAGCGGTCGCCCTGCTCGGCGGTGCCGGGGACGCCGGCGCTGTCCTGCGTGAGGACGGTCCGGCGGGCGGCCGCGATGCCGTTCGCGGAACCGTAGGTGACGACGACGGCGCCGGCGTCGGCCTTCCCGGCGACCGGGGTGTAGGGCGCGGCGGTGGCGAGGTCGCGGTAGCCGTCGCCGTTGAAGTCGTCGGCGTGCTTCGCGGGCGCCGCCGACGCCGGGGACACCAGGGCGAGCGGGGTGAGACCGGCGGTGAGCAGGGCGGCGGCGAGTGCGGCCGCGGTCTGCCTGCGCATGGGGGAACCTCCAGGTGAGGGGGGTGGGGGAAGGCCGGGTGATCAGGGGGTGAGGGCGGTGCCGTAGCCGGGTGTGCCCGCCGTGGAGACGCCCGTGGTGCCGGGTCCGAAGCTCGTCGCGCCGGACGTCGTCAGGCCGGTGGCCGTGGCGCGCAGGGACCACAGCGCGCCGTCGCCGGCGTTCTCGCCCGGGGCGGAGACCGCCAGGTCGGCGCGGCGGTCACCGGTGGTGTCGGTGAGGGCGACGCGCTCACCGAACCGGTCGCCGTTCTCCGAGGCGCCGGGCACGCCCGCCGTGTTCTGGGTGTACGACACCGCGCCCTTGGTGGTCAGGCCCGACGCCGAGCCGTACAGCACGGTCACGGCTCCGGCGGCCCAGTTCTCGCCCGCGGTGCCGATCGCCAGGTCGGCGTGCCCGTCGCCGTTGACGTCGCCGAGCGCGACACCGCTGCCGAAGCGGTCGCCCTTCTCGGCGGCGCCGGGCACCCCTGCGGTGTCCTGGGTGAGGACGAGCGGGGCGCGGTCCGGGTCGACGCCCGCGGGGCCGCCGTAGACGACGGAGACCTTGCCGCCGAGGGCGCCGTCGGGGTCGGCGGCGGGCTCCCGGTCGTTGCCGACGGCGATGTCGGCGTGGCCGTCGCCGTCGATGTCGCCGACGGCGGAGACGGACCCGCCGGGCAGGTTCTGCAGCCAGTCGTGGTAGTTGCCGATCTCCATGTCGGCCAGGGCGGCGGTGGCGGCGCCGTTGTGCGCGGCGCGGCCGTGCAGGACGACGCGGGGGTGGCCGTCGCCGGCGACGTCGCCGGAGGAGAGGTGGGTGACGCCGGCGGTGGTCGACCACCAGCTGTTGCGGGAGCCCGAGGCGCCGTCGTGCGCACCGGTCTTGGTGAGGGGGCCGTTGACGAGGGTGAGGGTGACCGGGCCGGTGGAGCCGACCGCCACGTCGGGGTCGCCGTCGCCGTCGAAGTCGCCGGCGGCGAGGGTCTGGCCGTAGCGGTCGTAGTCCCGGTCGAAGGGGCTGTGGAGCGCACGGGCGCCGCTCAGGCCGGCCGCCGAGCCCCACACCACGGTGACGGTGCCGTTGTTGGTGTCGTACGCGTCCTCGCCGGGCACGCCGATCAGCAGGTCGGCGTAGCCGTCCCGGTCGAGGTCGGCGGAGGCCAGGGCGGAGCCGAAGGCGTCGTCGGCCTCGGCGGCGCCGGGCATCCCCGCCGTGTCCTGGGTGAGGAGGGTGCGCGTGGAGGTCTTCGGGCCGGCGGTGCTGCCGTAGACGACCGAGACGGCGCCCGCCTTCGCCTTGCCGGAGACCGTGGCGCCGGGCGCGCCGATCGCGAGGTCGGTGCGGCCGTCGCCGTTGAAGTCCCAGGGGGCGGCGGCGGTGGCGGCGTGGGCCGACACGGTCAGGGTGAGCGGGGTCAGGGCCGCCGCGAGCAGGACGGCGGTGATACGGGTCCGCATGGGGGTGGGTGCCTCGCTGTGCAGTCGTCGGGGGGTCACTGGGCGATGGCCCAGGCGAAGGCGGCGCCGCCCTTGAGGGAGACGTCGCGGGCCGACACGAACAGCGACCCGGAGGTGGTCGGGCCGGAGGCGGAGCCGCGCAGGACGGTGACCGCGCCGTAGCCGTTCTCGTAGCCGGCGCCGGTGACCAGGTCGGCCTTGCCGTTCTTGTCGAGGTCGACCAGGCGCACCGTCATGCCGAAGGCGTCCATGGTCTCGTTGCTGCCGGGGACGCCCGCGGTGTCCTGCGACCAGGACTTGGCGCCGGTGCCGGTGAGGCCCTTGGCCGAGCCGTACAGCAGGGTGACCGAGCCGGCGTCCTCCACCGAGCCGATGTCCTCGGCCCAGGCGCCGACCGCGATGTCGGCGTAGCCGTCGCCGTTGACGTCCCCGGCGGACAGCGCCGAGCCGAACAGGTCGCCGGTCTCGCCCGCGCCGGGCACGCCCGCGGTGTCCTGGTGGATCACGGTCGGCTGCTGCGCCGGGTCGGGGCCGGACGGGCCGCCGTACCAGACGGTGATCTGACCGCCCTTGTGGCCGCCGGGCTTCTCGGGCCTGGGGTCCTGGTAGTCGCCGAGGACGAGGTCGCCGTAGCCGTCGCCGTTGACGTCGGCGATGGTGCCCTGCTCGCCGTCGGCGTCCGGCAGGTCGGTGGCGGCGTACTTGGTGCCGGTCCAGCCGTGGTAGCCGATCTGGCCGCCCGGGTCGCCGTCGACGAGGAAGGGGTAGACGCGCTCGGCGTCGCCGTCCCGGTTCAGGTCGCCCGCGAACACCTCGTACGTGGAGCCGAACGTGCCGAGGCTGGTGTGGCTCGCGGGGCCGCCCGTGCGGGTGAAGGGGCCCTTGTAGAGGCGGGTGCGGGACTGGCCGGTGATCGTCACGTCGGTCGCGCCGTCCCCGTCGAAGTCGCCGGTGGCGACGCCGGAGGAGAAGCCGCCCCACTCGGTGAGGTCGGACGGCTGGGGCAGGCCCTTGCCGCCGGACAGGCCGGACGTGCCGCCCCACAGGACGGTGGCGGAGCCGACGCCGTCCCGGTCGCCGATGTCCTCGTACTGGGCGCCGACGACCAGGTCGGAGTAGCCGTCGCGGTCGAGGTCGCCGGCGGCGAGGCTGTAGCCGAAGCGGTCGTCCTCCTCGGCGGCGCCCGGGACACCGGCGGAGTCCTGCGTGATGACCGTCCGGCGGGCCGCGGACACGCCGGACGACGAGCCGTACAGCACGACGACGGCGCCGGCGCCGGACACCGAGCCGACGTCGGCGGCGAACGCGCCGATGGCGACGTCGCGGTAGCCGTCGCCGTTGAAGTCGCCGGCGAGGCCGGAGGGCGCGGCCGTGGCGGCGGGGGTGGTGGAGAGCAGGCCGGTGGTGAGGGCGACGGCCAGGAAGAGGGTGCGCTTGCGCAAGGCGGGACTCCGGGTCGGGGTGGAAGGGCTCAGACGGCGGCGGGGGTGCCGGGGCCGGCCTGGGGCGTGGATGCGGAGTCCCGGTGCGGTGCGCTGCCGCGCTGTGCGGCGGCCACGCTGGGCGGTGCGGCGACTGCGCTGCGCGGTGCCGCGAGCGGGGCGCTGTGCGGTGCGGCGAGCGGGGCGCTGCGCGGTCCGCCGTGCGCTCGGCCGCGCGGTTCGCCGTGCGGTCGGGGCGGCTGGTTCATACGGGGTCTCCTGCGGCGTGCGGGGTGCCTGGCGGGCATCCACGGTCGATGAGGCGCCGGGGTCGTCCCCGTTCGCCGGGAGTTGTCCGGGCGTTCATGGGCGGTCGGCGATCAGGAGACCTGTGTGGGGACGTAAGGGTTGTACGTGAGTTCGGTTATTTTCGCGACGAGTTGAAGGGGGCGCGGGCGGCGGGGGTCATGGCCGGAGAACCCGGAGGACCGTTGTCATCGCCCTGCGGTAGAAAAGGTGTTCGGCAGAAGAGGTGTTCGGCCGTGCCCGAGCCGGCGGGACGGCTCTCGTGGTTTCCGGCGCGTTCCTGTGGGGGGATCTTGTTCAGAACTCGGGCGGCCTGGGCCGCCATCGGTACGGCCGCCGCGCTCCTGCTGACCGGTGTGCCGGGGGCGTACGCGGCGGAGGCCGCGGAGGGGCAGGCGCCGGACGTCCGCTGGGCGGACAGCGTCTCGGACGACCTCGGCACCCTGGAGGTGAGCATCCGCTCCGACAGCGCCGTCACGGGCATCACGGCCCGCATCGTCTCCCCGGCCACCGGGCAGGAGGTGGCCGTCGTGGAGACCGACGCGTTCACCCTGGCCTCCGGTACGGCGGACGACGGCGTGTGGCACACGAAGCAGCCGCTCGACCTGCCCGCCCTCGGCAGCTACGACGTCCGCGTCGAGGCCACGGACGCCGACGGCGACCGCACCGTCGACGACTCCGCGGGCACGCTCGCCTATTACGTCGTGGCCGTCTTCGAGAACATGCGCACCGACCGCACGGAGGTCGACACCGACCACCGCGAGGTGCGGGTCGACGGCGACCTGAAGGGGCGCTGGCCCGGGAGCCGCGAGCTGAAGCCGCTGGCCGACCACCGGGTCGACCTCGACGTGGACTACTGGACGGAGAACACCGTCCGCACCGACGCGGCGGGGCACTTCTCCGGCACGGTCACGGTGAACGAGGCGGACCCGGTCCAGGCCGTGTACCGGCATGACGGCGCGCACCCCCACGTCCTGTACGGCGAGTCCTCGCCGATCCCGATCGGCGTCCGGCAGGTGGCCACCCGCTGGACCATCGAGGCGCCGGCGGCGGCCCGGACGATCGACTTCGGCCAGGAGGTCACGATCACGGCGACGCTGGAGCGCGAGACGCCCCAGGGCTGGGAGCCGTTCGCGGGGCAGAGCGGCGGGGTGCTGTTCGAGCCGTCGTCCGGCGGGCAGTTCGCGAGCGTCGGCTACTTCACGACCGGGGCGGACGGCAGGATCAGCTTCACGCACACTCCCTGGGAGACGGGCACCTTCCGTGTGTCGTCCCGCAGCGACGACCCGTTCATCGCCCCGGCCTCCGAGAACAGCGCGGAGATCAGGGTCCTGCGCGCCTCCGTCTTCACGTCCTTCTCGGCGACGCGAGCGCAGGGCGGCGGGGTGCGCGTCGAGGGCGCGATGGACTTCCCCGACGGCTGGACGCCGGGCACCATCCCGGTGCACATCGAGTACTCCCGGGACGGCAGGCGCTGGACGGAACTTCTGACGACGGAGGCCGTCTGGTCCGGCGAGGGACACGCCTTTTCGGCGGACCTGCCGGACGCGGGGCGCGGCTCCTACCGGGCGCGCTTCGAGGAGACGGGGTCCTTCCGCGGCGCCACGTCCCAGGTGGTCCGGGTGGGACGCTGAGACGCGGGGCGGCGGCCGGGTGCTCGTCCGGGCTGCGGGGCGTGTGGGCGGCCGGTTGATCGTCTCGGGGCTGCGGGGCGCGGGGGCGGCCGGTTGATCGTCCGGCGGTGAGGTGGGTGGCGGCGGCCGGTTGATCGTCCGGCGGTGAGGCTCGCGGCGGCGGGCGGCCGGCCGTCTGGTACGCGCACCCGGCGGGGACCGGCCGGCCGTCCGGGGCCGCGGCGCTCGGCGGAGGCCGGTTGAGCGTCCGGGGCTGAGGCGGGTGGCAACGGCCGGTCGGCCGTCCAGTACTGCGGCGCGCGGCGGGGACCGGCTAGCCGTCCATGAAGCCCGGGACCACCCGGCGGGGACCGGCTAGCCGTCCATGAAGCCCAGGGCCGTGTCCGGGCGGCACTGCGGGCAGGCCTTGACGCCCTCGGCGAGGGCCCGCCGGGCGTGCTCCCGGTCGACGCCGCGGCTGCGCTGCCCGGCGTTCCAGCAGCCGCCGACGTGCACGTACACGGCCTCCTGTCCGGACAGCCCGCGTTCGATCAGCCAGTCGGGCGCGGGCGGCCGGGCCAGCAGCCCGCGCCGCCGCTCCGCCTGGCGGCGCTCCTCGTCCGCGATCCACCGACGGGTGCGGGCCAGGTCGCGCTCCTGCACGCGCTCCAGGAATCGGAGCAGCGCGAGCCGCGACTCTGGATCGTTCATACGTTCGATTCTAGATTCCGGGCCGGGGCGGTGGGGAAGCGAGCCCCCGGTGCGGGCGGAGCGCCGCGAACCCGGTGGCTGTCCGCGGCCCGCTCCGCCTACGGTCGGCCCCATGGCTGACGAATGCTTCCGGCATCCACGACTCGCCGCGCTCTACGACCGGCTCGACCCCGACCGCAGCGATCTCGACGCCTACCTCCGCATCCGGCAGGAGACCGGGGCGCGCCGGGTGCTGGACATCGGCTGCGGAACGGGGGTGTTCGCCCTCCTCCTGGCCGACCGCGGGATCGACGTCGTCGGCGTCGATCCCGCCCAGGCAGCCATCGACGTGGCCCGGGCCGAACCGGGCAGTGAGCGGGTGCGCTGGATCCGCGGAGACGCCACGGCCCTTCCGCCGCTGCGGGTCGACCTCGCGACCATGACGGCGAACGTCGCCCAGGAGATCGTCGATCCGGACACCTGGCGGCAGACGCTGCGGGGAGCCCGCGAAGCACTGCGGCCGGGCGGGCACCTGGTGTTCGAGACGCGTGATCCGGCCCGGCGCGCCTGGGAGGAGTGGACCCGGGAGAACTCCTACCGCGTGACGGAGATCCCGGGCGTCGGCCCCGTCGAGAGCTGGGTCCGGCTGACCGAGGTGAGCGGGCCGCTGGTGACCTTCCGCCGGACCTACGTCTTCGCGGCGGACGGACAGGTGCTGACGTCGGACTCGACCCTGCGCTTCCGCGAACGCGAGGAGGTCGGGGCGGACCTGGTCACGCAGGGCTTCGTGGTGGCGGACGTGCGCGACGCGCCCGACCGGCCGGGCAGGGAGTTCGTCTTCCTCGCGCGCCGCCCGTGACCGGGGAGTCGTACCCTGCGGACCGCGACGGGCAGAAGGCCCCCGCCACGCCGTCCCGCCGCCGAACGGGCCCGAGGGGCGCGGTTGTTGCGCCGGCCGGGCCTCGGCATGATGGGTGCCGCCGGCCGCGTCGCGTGCCGGCGTATCCCCGATCAGGACGGAAGCAGGACGGAAGCATGCCGGGAGAGATCTCGCCCACCGGGAGGCAGTCCGGCCCCGGTTCCCCACCCGACCTGCGCGCCTCGCACGCCGACCGGGACCGGGTGGTGGACGTGCTGCGCATCGCGGCGGGGGACGGCCTGCTGACCGCGGACGAGCTGGACGAGCGCCTGGAGACGGCCCTGTCGGCGCGCACCCTGAAGGAACTCGCGCCGCTCACCGCGGACCTCCCGCCCGCCCTGGCGACCGGTGCGGCCGGGGCGGAGGCCAAGGACGTCGTCCGCATCGAGCAGGTGCACAGCGGTCCGGTCGTGCGCGCGGGACGCTGGGTGGTACCGCGGAGGCTGGAGCTGGCGGTGACGTTCTGCACGGTGACGCTCGACTTCACCGAAGCGGTGCTCCCGCACGACACGCTGCGGATCGACGTGGCGATGACGGGGAAGACACTGACGCTGGTCACGAGGCCGGGCATCGTCGTCGACACGGACGGCTTGCAGCTGACGCACTGCAGGATCAAGCACCGCCGGTCTCGGACGTCCTCCGACACACCGGTGACCCTCCGAGTGGAACTGACCGGCCAGAAAACCCACGGCCGCGTGGTGATCGGCCCCACCCGCCCCACCCTCGGCCGACGTCTGCTGGGCCGGCGGACGGGGTCTCCTCACCCGGGGGCTTGACCGGCCGGAACACGGCGACGCCGACGCCCCCCGCCCGATGACTCGGGCGGGGGGCGTCGGCGTGGGGTGCGCGGAGCGGGGAGCTACTTCACCGGCTCCGGCTCCGGTGCGTTCTGCGAGTCCGCCGTGCCCGCCGGGGGCTCGTCGTCGCCGTCGTCCTCGGGCTCCGCCTCGACCGGTGTCTTCACCGAGTCCAGCAGGAGCTGGGCGACGTCCACGACCGTGATGGACTCCTTCGCCTTGCCCTCGTTCTTCTTGCCGTTCACCGAGTCCGTGAGCATGACCAGGCAGAACGGGCAGGCCGTCGAGACGATGTCGGGGTTGACCGACAGGGCCTCGTCCACGCGCTCGTTGTTGATGCGCTTGCCGATGCGCTCTTCCATCCACATCCGCGCGCCACCCGCGCCGCAGCAGAAGCCCCGCTCCTTGTGGCGGTGCATCTCCTCGTTGCGGACGCCGGGGACGGCGGCGATGATCTCGCGCGGCGGCGTGTAGATCTTGTTGTGGCGGCCCAGGTAGCACGGGTCGTGGTACGTGATGATGCCCTCGACCGGCGTGACCGGGATGAGCTTGCCCTCGTCGACGAGGTGCTGCAGCAGCTGCGTGTGGTGGATGACCTCGTAGTCGCCGCCGAGCTGCGGGTACTCGTTGCCGAGCGTGTTGAGGCAGTGCGGGCAGGTGGCGACGATCTTCTTCGCGGACTTCGGCTTCGCCGACTCGGGCGTCACCTTGCCCTCGTCGTCCATCTCCTCGCCGAACGCCGTGTTCAGCGCCATGACGTTCTCCATGCCGAGCTCCTGGAACAGGGGCTCGTTGCCCAGGCGGCGGGCGGAGTCACCGGTGCACTTCTCGTCGCCGCCCATGATCGCGAACTTGACGCCCGCGATGTGCAGCAGCTCCGCGAAGGCCTTGGTGGTCTTCTTGGCGCGGTCCTCCAGGGCGCCGGCGCAGCCGACCCAGTACAGGTACTCGACCTCGGACAGGTCCTCGATGTCCTTGCCGACGACCGGGACCTCGAAGTCGACCTCCTTGAGCCACTCCAGGCGCTGCTTCTTCGCCAGGCCCCAGGGGTTGCCCTTCTTCTCCAGGTTCTTGAGCATCGTGCCCGCCTCGGACGGGAACGCGGACTCGATCATCACCTGGTAGCGGCGCATGTCGACGATGTGGTCGACGTGCTCGATGTCGACCGGGCACTGCTCGACGCAGGCACCGCAGGTGGTGCAGGACCACAGGACGTCCGGGTCGATGACGCCGTTGTCCTCCAGCGTGCCGACCAGGGGGCGCTCGGCCTCGGCCAGGGCGGCGGCGGGGACGTCCTTCAGCTGCTCCTCGGACGCCTTCTCCTCGCCCTCCATGGTCTTGCCGCCGCCGGCCAGCAGGTACGGGGCCTTGGCGTGCGCGTGGTCGCGCAGCGACATGATCAGCAGCTTCGGGGAGAGGGGCTTGCCCGTGTTCCAGGCGGGGCACTGCGACTGGCAGCGGCCGCACTCGGTGCAGGTGGAGAAGTCCAGCAGGCCCTTCCAGGAGAACTGCTCGACCTGGGAGACGCCGAAGACGTCGTCGTCGCCCGGGTCGGTGAAGTCGATCGGCTTGCCGCCGGACGTCATCGGCTGCAGGGCGCCCAGCGCGGTGGAGCCGTCGGCGTTGCGCTTGAACCAGATGTTCGGGAACGCCAGGAAGCGGTGCCAGGCCACACCCATGTTGGTGTTCAGGCTGACCGTGATCATCCAGATCATGGTCGTGCCCAGCTTGATCATCGCGAAGAAGTAGACGAGGTTCTGCAGCGCCGTGACGCTCAGCCCCTCGAAGGCCAGGACCAGCGGGTACGAGGCGAAGTACGCGGCCTCGTAGTGGTCCACGTGGTGCAGCGCGCCCTCCAGGCCCCGCAGCACGTAGATCGCCAGGCCGATGGTGAGGATGACGTACTCGACGAAGTACGCCTGGCCCATCTTCGAGCCGGTGAAGCGGGACTTGCGGCCCGGGCGCGACGGCAGGTTCAGCAGGCGGATGACCATGAGGGTCGCGATGCCGAGGGTCGTCATGGCCGCGATGAACTCGATGTAGAGCTCGTACGGGAGGAAGCCGCCGAGCACCGGCAGCGTCCAGTCGGCCTGGAACAGCTGGCCGTACGCGGTGATGATCGTCGGCGGCAGCGTCAGGAAGCCGATCGCGACGAACCAGTGGGCGATGCCGACGATGCCCCACCGGTTCATGCGCGTGTGGCCGAGGAACTCCTTCACCAGGGTCACGCTGCGCTGGTAGGGGTTGTCGGTCCGGGTACCGGCGGGCACGGGCTGGCCCAGCTTGAAGTACCGGACGAACTGGCCGATCGCGCGTGCGAGCAGCGCGACGCCGACCACGGTCAGTACCAGCGACACGATGATCGCGGCGAGTTGCATGGGGGCTCCTCGGGCCTGCGAGGGGTTTCGTCGGGGCGACCTGTCGTTTCCGAGGGTTCCCCGAAATTACTAAGCGGTAACTTATGCAGTCCGTCTGAGACTACCCCTATCTTCCGCCGCACTGTAGCCGGGTGGGCAGTGATCTGAATCGCTGAGGGTCGCCTCAGGAGCGGCCCGGAATCCGGCCGCGATCCCGTCGTGTTATTCGTACCGAATTGTCATAGTGACGCCTAACTTATATCCGTGCTCTACGGGATCGCTGCCGCCGCCACCGCCCTCCTGCTCACCGCCCTGCTCGCGGCCGCCCTGCGGACCCCCGCCCTCCGGCTGCGGCTGGTCGAACGGCGGCGGCAGCGCGAGGTGCCGTTGTCGGGGGGAGTCGCCCTCGTGCTGGTCACCGGGGGCGTGGCCGGCGTGCAGCAGTGGGGTGCGGACGGCAGCGGGATCGGCGGGCTGCTCGCCGCCGGCGGCGCCGTCGCCCTGCTGGGGCTCGCCGACGACGTGTGGCGGCTGCGGCGGCGGGTGCTGGCCATGGGTACGGCCGTGGCCGCCGCGTGTGCCGTGCCCTACGGCGAGACCGGGGTGGGGCCCGGGCTGCTCGCCGTCGTCTGGGCCGTCGGGGTGACCCTCGCCTTCCGGGGGCTGGACCACGCCGACGGGCTCGCGGGGACGGCCGGGGTGGTCACCGCCTTCGGGGTGGCGGCCTGTGCGGCGGTCGACGTGCTGGACGGGGTCGCCGGGCTGATGAGCGTGCTGGCCGCGGCGCTGACCGGGGTCCTGCTGCACAGCTGGCATCCCGCGCGCGTGGCGCTGGGCAGCTGCGGCGCCATGCCCGCGGGGTTCGTGATCGCCCTCGGCCTGGTGCACGTCCGGGCCGGGTTCGGGCTCGGGGAGAGCGCGGGGGTGCTCTTCGCGCTGACGGCTCTGGCGAGCGCGGACGCCGTCCTGGTGCTGCTGGCGCGGCGGCTGGACGGGCGGCCCGTGGTCCGGGGCGGGCCCGACCACCTCGGGCACCGGCTGCGGCGGTTCGGGCTGACCGTGCCGGGGGTCACCCTGCTGCTGGGCTTCGCGGCGTTGTCCGCAGTGGTCGTCGGGGTACTCGCGCACGCCGAGCGGGTGGGGGGCCAGGCCCTGTGGTGGGTGGCGGGCGGGGCGCTGGTGCTGGTGCTGGCCCTCTTTCGTGTTCCTGTGCACACCGGTCGACGCTCAGTATCGCCGCAGGTCAGAGGTCCGTTGCGTGTAAGGAACGGATAAGAGTTGAGTCCGCTCGACTCAGCTCTGTTGACCGCTCGGGAGCCGTCGTGCACACTTGAGTCCGTTCCACTCAAGTCAGCTGGAGGAATCAACCATGGCACGTGCGGTCGGCATCGACCTGGGCACGACTAACTCCGTCGTCAGCGTTCTGGAGGGCGGCGAGCCCACCGTCATCACCAACGCCGAGGGCGCCAGGACCACGCCGTCCGTCGTCGCCTTCGCGAAGAACGGTGAGGTGCTCGTCGGCGAGGTCGCCAAGCGCCAGGCGGTCACGAACGTGGACCGGACCATCCGCTCCGTCAAGCGCCACATGGGCACGGACTGGAAGATCGAGCTTGACGGGAAGCCCTTCAACCCGCAGCAGATCAGCGCCTTCGTGCTGCAGAAGCTGAAGCGGGACGCGGAGGCCTACCTGGGCGAGAAGGTGACCGACGCGGTCATCACCGTCCCGGCGTACTTCAACGACTCCGAGCGCCAGGCCACGAAGGAGGCCGGTGAGATCGCCGGCCTGAACGTGCTGCGCATCGTCAACGAGCCGACCGCGGCCGCGCTGGCGTACGGCCTCGACAAGGACGACCAGACGATCCTGGTCTTCGACCTCGGTGGCGGTACGTTCGACGTCTCGCTGCTGGAGATCGGCGACGGCGTCGTCGAGGTGAAGGCCACCAACGGTGACAACCACCTCGGTGGTGACGACTGGGACCAGCGCATCGTCGACTACCTGGTCCAGCAGTTCCAGTCCGGCCACGGCGTGGACCTGGGCAAGGACAAGATGGCCCTGCAGCGTCTGCGCGAGGCCGCCGAGAAGGCGAAGATCGAGCTGTCCTCGTCCACCGAGACCTCGATCAACCTGCCCTACATCACCGCCTCCGCCGAGGGCCCCCTGCACCTCGACGAGAAGCTCACCCGCGCCCAGTTCCAGCAGCTGACCGCGGACCTGCTGGAGCGCTGCAAGACGCCGTTCCACAACGTCATCAAGGACGCCGGCATCTCCATCAGCGAGATCGACCACGTCGTCCTGGTCGGCGGCTCGACCCGCATGCCCGCCGTCGCCGAGCTCGTCAAGGAGCTGACCGGCGGCAAGGACGCCAACAAGGGCGTCAACCCGGACGAGGTCGTCGCCATCGGCGCCGCCCTGCAGGCCGGTGTCCTCAAGGGCGAGGTCAAGGACGTCCTGCTCCTCGACGTCACCCCGCTGTCCCTCGGCATCGAGACCAAGGGCGGCATCATGACCAAGCTCATCGAGCGGAACACGACGATCCCGACCAAGCGGTCCGAGATCTTCACCACCGCCGAGGACAACCAGCCGTCCGTGCAGATCCAGGTCTACCAGGGCGAGCGCGAGATCGCGGCGTACAACAAGAAGCTCGGGATGTTCGAGCTGACCGGTCTGCCCCCGGCGCCGCGCGGCGTCCCGCAGATCGAGGTCTCCTTCGACATCGACGCCAACGGCATCATGCACGTGACCGCGAAGGACCTGGGCACGGGCAAGGAGCAGAAGATGACCGTCACCGGCGGCTCCTCGCTGCCGAAGGACGAGGTCGACCGCATGCGCGAGGAGGCCGAGCGCTACGCGGAGGAGGACCACAAGCGCCGCGAGGCCGCCGAGACCCGCAACCAGGGCGAGCAGCTCGTCTACCAGACCGAGAAGTTCCTCAAGGACAACGAGGACAAGGTCCCGGGCGAGATCAAGACCGAGGTCGAGGAGGCCGTCGCCGAGCTGAAGGAGAAGCTCAAGGGCGAGGACACGGCCGAGATCCGCACGGCCACGGAGAAGGTCGCGGCCGTCTCCCAGAAGCTGGGCCAGGCCATGTACGCCGACGCCCAGGGCGCCCAGGCCGCCGGCGGCGCCTCCGCCGGAGCCGCGGGTGCCGGTGACGCCAAGGCCGACGACGACGTCGTCGACGCCGAGATCGTCGACGAGGACCGGAAGGACGGTGCCGCGTGACGGAGGAGACCCCGGGCTTCGACGAGCAGCAGCCCGACGTCCCTTCCGGCGCCACCTCCGACGACGCCGAGCCGAAGGCCGCCTCCTCCTCCCCGGAGGAGAAGGCGGCCCCGGCCGGGGACACGGGCCAGGACGCCGGTCTGGTGGCCCAGCTGGACCAGGTGCGCACCGCGCTCGGTGAGCGCACCGCTGACCTCCAGCGCCTCCAGGCCGAGTACCAGAACTACCGCCGCCGGGTCGAGCGCGACCGGATCGCGGTCAAGGAGATCGCCATCGCGAACCTCCTGACCGAGCTCCTGCCCGTGCTCGACGACATCGGCCGCGCCCGCGAGCACGGCGAACTGGTCGGCGGCTTCAAGTCCGTCGCCGAGTCGCTGGAGAGCACCGCGGCGAAGATGGGCCTGCAGCAGTTCGGCAAGGAGGGCGAGCCCTTCGACCCGACGATCCACGAAGCCCTGATGCACAGCTACGCGCCGGACGTCACGGAGACGACCTGCGTGGCGATTCTGCAGCCCGGGTACCGGATCGGCGAGCGCACCATCCGCCCCGCGCGGGTGGCGGTGGCCGAACCCCAGCCGGGGGCACAGACGGTCAAGGCGGAGGAGTCCGCCGAAGCCGACGACAAGGAGAGCGGTGGCCCGGACGAGGGCTGACGTGGAGGAAGGGAAGGAGGGGCGTCGAGGATGAGCACCAAGGACTTCATCGAGAAGGACTACTACAAGGTCCTCGGCGTCCCCAAGGACGCCACCGAGGCCGAGATCAAGAAGGCGTACCGGAAGCTCGCCCGCGAGTTCCACCCGGACGCCAACAAGGGAAACGTCAAGGCCGAGGAGCGCTTCAAGGAGATCTCCGAGGCCAACGACGTCCTCGGCGACCCCAAGAAGCGCAAGGAGTACGACGAGGCGCGCGCGCTCTTCGGCAACGGCGGCTTCCGCCCGGGGCCCGGCGGCGCGGGCGGCTCCTTCAACTTCGACCTGGGCGACCTCTTCGGGGGCGGCCAGGGGGGTCAGGGCGCCGGCGGCTTCGGCGGCGGACTCGGTGACGTCTTCGGGGGCCTGTTCAACCGCGGCGGCGCCGGCCCGGGCACGCGGACCCAGCCCCGGCGCGGCCAGGACATCGAGTCCGAGGTGACGCTCAGCTTCACCGAGGCCATCGAGGGCGCGACCGTCCCGCTGCGCATGTCCTCGCAGTCGCCCTGCAAGGCCTGTTCGGGCACCGGCGACAAGAACGGCACGCCGCGCGTGTGCCCGACCTGCGTCGGCACCGGGCAGGTCGCCCGGGGCAGCGGCGGCGGCTTCTCCCTCACCGACCCCTGCCCGGACTGCAAGGGCCGCGGCCTGATCGCGGAGACCCCCTGCGACGTCTGCAAGGGCAGCGGCCGGGCCAAGTCCTCGCGGACCATGCAGGTGCGCATCCCGGCGGGCGTCAGCGACGGCCAGCGGATCCGGCTGCGCGGCAAGGGCGCGCCGGGCGAGCGCGGCGGCCCGGCGGGCGACCTGTACGTGGTCGTGCACGTCGACTCCCACCCGGTGTTCGGCCGCAAGGACGACAACCTCACCGTCACCGTCCCGGTCACCTTCACGGAGGCGGCCCTCGGCGGCGAGGTCCGGGTGCCGACGCTGGGCGGCCCGCCCGTCACGCTGAAGCTGCCCCCCGGCACGCCGAACGGCCGTACGATGCGCGCCCGGGGCAAGGGCGCGGTCCGCAAGGACGGCACCCGCGGCGACCTCCTGGTCACCGTCGAGGTGAGTGTCCCGAAGGACGTGACGGGGAAGGCTCGTGACGCACTCGAGGCGTATCGCGAGGCGACCGCGGGTGAGGATCCGCGGGCGGAGCTGTTCCAGGCCGCGAAGGGAGCATGAGTCAGATGGACGGTCGTCGACGCAACCCGTATGAACTGACCGAGGAGACCCCGGTCTACGTCATCTCGGTGGCGGCCCAGCTGTCCGGCCTGCACCCGCAGACCCTGCGCCAGTACGACCGTCTGGGCCTGGTGTCCCCGGACCGCACGGCCGGCCGGGGCCGCCGCTACTCGGCCCGCGACATCGAACTGCTCCGCCAGGTGCAGCAGTTGTCGCAGGACGAGGGCATCAATCTGGCCGGAATCAAGCGCATCATCGAACTGGAGAACCAGGTCGCGGCCCTCCAGTCCCGGGTGGCCGAGCTGGAGGACGCGCTCGACGGCGCGGCGGCGGCGATGCGCCAGCGCGAGGCGGCGGTGCACGCGTCGTACCGCCGGGATCTGGTGCCGTACCAGGAGGTGCAGCAGACCAGCGCGCTGGTGGTGTGGCGGCCGAAGCGGCAGCAGCAGTCCGACTGAGGCGCCGGGGCGCGCAAGCACGGGGAAGGGACCGGGAGTTGACTCCCGGTCCCTTTCGCGCGCCTTGTGGCGCTTTCGACCGGTCTCCCGCCGATGACCCTGTGGTGCAGGGCACTTGAAGATGATTCCGCAGAGTCTTCACAACTACTGCGGAGCGTGGTGTTGCCATCTCGTTAAGTGGTTCCGCTTGACGCTGGGGGGCGCGTCCGCGTTGTCTTTTCAGACACATGGGCCGCAATGCTGTGCCCACGTCCGAATCACACGCGAAGTGAGCTTCCGCATGCGTCGTCGTATCGCCATATCCGTGGCCGCCGCCACGATCTCCGCCACGCTCGCCGGCTGCGGCGTGCTCAACGCGACCGGGAGCAGTGACGACGCGAGCCCGACCAAGGGCGACGACATCACGGTGGGCCTGCTGCTGCCGGAGAAGGCGAACACGCGCTACGAGAACTTCGACTACCCGATCATCAAGCGGAAGGTCGAGTCCCTCACCAACGACAAGGGACGCGTCGAGTACGCCAACGCCGAGGCCGACGCCGGCAAGCAGGCGAGCCAGCTGCAGCAGATGATCGACGACCGGGTCGACGTGATCCTGCTGGACGCGGTCGACTCGCACGCCATCGCCGACGGCGTGAAGAAGGCCAAGGAGGCCGGCATCCCGGTCATCGCCTACGACCGGCTGGCCGAGGGCCCGATCGAGGCGTACATCTCCTTCGACAACGAACTGGTCGGCGAGGTGCAGGGCCGCTCCCTGCTGGAGGCCATCGGTGAGGACGCCTCCCTCACCGACAAGATCGTCATGATGAACGGCTCGTCGACGGACCCCAACGCCAAGCAGTTCAAGGCCGGGGCGATGTCCGAGCTCAACGGCAAGGTGACGATCGCGCAGTCCTTCGACACCAAGGACTGGAAGCCGGAGAACGCCGAGGCCAACATGGCCGAGGCGATCGCGAAGATCGGCAAGGACGACATCGCCGCCGTCTACTCGGCCAACGACGGCATGGCCGGCGGCATCGTCAAGGCCCTGAAGGCCGCGGGCGTCACCGACCTGCCGCCGATCACCGGCCAGGACGCGGAACTCGCCGCCGTGCAGCGGATCCTCGCCGGCGAGCAGTACATGAGCGTCTACAAGTCGTACCCGCAGGAGGCGGAGAACGCCGCCGAGATGGCCGTCGCCAAGGTCCAGGGCCGCGACATCCAGTTCGCCGCCCTCACCCGCGACAAGGTCGACAGCCCCACCCACAAGGGCATCCCCGCCCAGCTCGTGCCGGTGGTCGCGCTGACCAAGAAGAACATCGCGGACACGGTCGTGGCCGACGACATCTACAAGCTGTCGGACATCTGCACGGCCAAGTACAAGGCGGCGTGCGAGGCGGCCGGCCTCAACTAGCCGGTTCCGGCGTCCGGGGCGTGCGGGGCCTCCGGGGCGTGCGGGGCCCGCCCGGACGCCCCGCCAGGGTGACCGCCCTCAGCAGCCACTCGGCGGGCCCGTGCCGGAAGCGCCGCAGCCACACCGTGCTGAGGGCCAGCTGGAGCGCGTACACGGCGAGGGCGAGCAGCAGCACGGCGGCCGCTCCCAGCCGGCCGTACAGGGACAGTCCGTACGCCGTCGCCACGCACATGACGACCAGGGACTGCCCGAGGTAGTTCGTCAGCGCCAGGCGGCCCGCCGGGACGAAGAGCCGCCGCACCCGCTCCCCGCGCGGGGAGGCCGGCACGAGCAGCAGCAGGCACGCGTACGCGGCCGACAGGGCCGGTGCCGTCAGGGTGCCCACGGCGATGCCCAGGAGGTGCCAGCGGTCGTGCAGCGGCCCCTGGGCGGCGGAGGCGAAGAAGACCGCCCCCGGGACGCCGACGGCCAGTCCCAGGGCCGCGGTGCGCCGCAGCCGGGACCGGGTCACCCCGCCGGGCGCCAGCAGGCGCCGCTGCCCCGCCGCCAGGCCGAGCAGGAACGCGGCGAGCACGCCCGGGGCCATGAGCAGCGCTGCGGCGAACGTGAGCGGCAGCCGGTCCAGGTTCTCCGCCACGACCGTGCCGGCCGTGCCGCGGTAGGCCGCCACGGCCCGGGCGACGGCCCCGTGCGGTACCGGTTCCGGCTCGTTGACCGCCGCGGTGAGCGCCCCCAGCGCGAGGAGGACGGCGCCGAACACGCCGTAGATCCAGGCGGCGGCCTTCACGGCCGTGGCCGGTGCGATCCGCCGCGCGCCCAGCAGGATCGGGCCCAGCAGGCCGTAGGCCAGGAGGATGTCGCCGGTGTACAGCAGGACGGCGTGCGCCAGGCCGAGGAGCACCAGGCCCAGGGAGCGGCGCAGGAAGCGCGCGGTGACGCTGCCGCCGTCCCGCTCGGCGGCGACGGCCTGCAGCGTGAAGCTGTAGCCGAACAGGAACGAGAACAGCAGGTAGAACTTGCTCGACGCCAGCGCCGTGACGAGCCAGACGGCGACGTGGTCCACGGGTGTCGCGCCGGGGTCGCGGAACCCCTCCGCCTCCCAGGGGCTCATCATCTGCGCGCTGTTGACCACCAGGATGCCCAGCAGGGCGAAGCCCCGCAGCGCGTCGACGGCGGGCAGACGCCGCGGGCCGGCCGCTTCCCCCGGGTCGTTCATCTCTCCCCCTCGCCGGGCAGGCGGGCCCGTCCCGTGGTCACAAAAGGTCGCACATCGGCCGCCGGCACGGCACCCCCCGCGTCGGGGACGGGCCGGGCGGCAGCGAGCGGATTCACGGACCGACCGGAGGAAAACGGAACTCGGGCCCGGAGGAGCCGTGTTGCGGAGCAGGTCCCGGCCGCGCATAGTTGCGCTGCGGAAGACGGCGCGACCGGGGGTGGGATGGGCGATGGCCGGGCACGGGACGGAAGAGCATCCTCACGGTGCCGACCGACTGTGCGAGGCCGGGGATCGCGTGTATTCCCGGGCCGTGCGCCGGGGCCGGGTCGCACGCCGTGACGCGGAGCCGGTGCCCTGCCTGCTGGAACTCGCCCTGCTGCACCCGGACCCGGACGACATGGACTGGCTGGTGCCGACCTCTCCGCAGGAGGTCATGACCCGGCTGCTGCGCGGGATGTACGACGAGGTCAGCGCCAGCCAGCGGCGGGTGGGCTCGGCCGTGGCCGCGTTCGAGCGGTACGCCGGGCTGGACCGCCAGGTGCGGCCGGCCGCGGCGGCCGCGGAGGGCCCGGCGATCCGCGTCCTCGACGGACTCGCCCGGATCCAGGCCGCGATGGACGAGGCGACCCAGGCCTGCACGACCGAGGTGCTCACGGTGCAGCCGGGCGGCATCCGCCGCGAGGCGGAGCTGTCCGAGGGGCTGCACCGGGCACTGGCGCTGCGCGGCCGCGGGGTGCGGATGCGGGACCTGTACACCCATGTCGCCCGGCATGGGCAGGGGTTGCTCACGTATCTGGAGCTGATGGGCGACGCGGTCGAGGCGCGCACGCTGGACGAGGTCATCGACCGGCTGATCCTGTTCGACCGGACGGTGGCGTTCATCCCCGCCAACACCGACCGCACGATGGCGCTGGAGCTGCGCCACCCCGCGCTGATCGAGTACCTGGTCACGGTCTTCGAGCGGCTGTGGCGCCTGGCGATCCCGTTGACCGCCCCGCTGCCCGACACGGGCATCGAGGGCATCTCCCACCGGGAGCAGTCGATCGCGGCGCTGCTCGCGGAGGGCCACCAGGACGCGGTGATCGCGGAGCGCCTGGGGATCAGCGTCCGTACCTGCCGGGCGCACATCGCGCGGCTGTCGGAGACGCTGGGGGCGGCGAGCCGTACGCAACTGGGCGTGCGCATCGCCCAGGCCGGCCTGGACGGGCCCCCGCCCTCGGCGGCCGCGCGGCCGGTCAGTGTTCCGGGTCGAGGATCCGGGACCGCCCGATGAGACAGCCGGGTCGAGCCCTGTTCCGGCTGCCCGGCGTCGTGGCGGGCTCGGCGATGTGGTGCCCTCGACGAGGAGGGCGGCGAGGGGCCGCCGGCCTGCCGTTCAGTGGTCCTGCCGCAGGATCCCCGACTGGGCGATGAGATAGCCGAGCTGGGCCCGGCTGCCGCTGCCCAGGGCCGACGCCAGCTTGGCTATGTGGGCCCGGCAGGTGCGGACGTTCATGCCGAGGCGGCGGGCGATGGCCTCGTCCACATGGCCTTCCACCAGGAGTTTGGCGATGGAGTGCTGGATCTCGGTGATGCCGTGGGACGCCGCCTCGTAGGGGGCGCCGGTGCTCATGGGCACCGCACGGTCCCAGAGGTACTCGAAGACCTTGATGAGGTAGCGCACGAGCCCGGGGTGGCGCAGCTCCAGGGCGACCTGCTGGTCGTCGCGCGCGGGGATGAAGGCGACCGTCTCGTCGCAGATGATCAGGCGCTCGACCAGTTCGTCGATGGTGCGGTACTCCACCTTCCCCTCCGACAGCCGCGCCACATAGGCCAGTTTCTCGGGGTTGTACCGAGCGGTGTGCTGGTACAGACTCCGGACCTTGACGCCGCGTTCGATCAAGGGCTTGTCCCGTTCCAGGCTGCGCAGCAGGCTGCTCTCGGAGACCCGGTCACTGGGCTGCACGGTCAGCAGTTCCGCCTGGCACTGGGCGGTGGCCAGGTTGAGGGCGGCGTTGATGCGTTCGCCGCCCTCGAGCACCGTGATGGAGTCGCTGGACGCCGTGTGGGTACCCATGGCCATGAACGGCTGGAAGGTCTCCGCCAGGTTCACGGCCTGGCGCCTGCGCTCGGCGATCTCGTTCTCCAGCGGACCGAGCTGCCGCGACAGGGCGACGACCGGGGGCACCGGACGCAGCCAGTCGGGGTCGTCCGGATCGGGGTGGAGGAGGTCGAATTCCACCAGGCAGGGCGCCGACTCCACTTCCGCTCGTGCGATACGTCCGGTACGCAGGGCGGCGGCATACAGACGGCCGCCCTCCTCGCACCACTGGGTCATCGCATGGGGATGTGTCTCACTTGTCGGATTCGTTGCCAAATCTCCACCCCCCAGGGTCCTGAACATGCAGGAACATGATGCATCGATTGTGTGGCCATGACGTGCCCGAATGAGCCATCGTCGTACTCGACGGGGGAAAAGGGGACCTTCAAGTGAGGACGAAGCCGACTATGCGTAACAAAATGCTTCGCTCGGTGCTTGTCGCCGCCTTCTCCGCCGTCGTAGCGCTCGTTGCACTGAGCGGCTTCTCCGATGAGGAGAGCGGAACTCGGGCGAACACGCAGTGGCCGGCGGTGGCGGTGAACGCGGCAGTCGCTGACAACACCCAGTGGCCGAACCCCGGGGTCGACGGGGCGGGGAGCCGACCGTGACCACTCCACCCGACGACCGCTCCTTCCGCCGTGAAATGGCCACCGCCTACCGCTCCGGCTGGCACTTCATCGACCTGGTCACCGCCATCCCCCACAGCGGTGACTCGCTGATGGTGACCGTGTTCGGCGAGCCGGTCGTCGTCACGCGGGACGAGGACGGAGACGTACGGGCCTACCGGTGTCTGCGGCGGCCTCGGGGGGCGCCGCAGCCAGTGCGCTGTGCCGTACGGTACGGAATGATCTTTGTGAACCTGGACCAGCGGGACCATCAGCAGGTGGAGGCCGACTCCCCTGTCCCGCGGACCATCTCTGCCACCCCCCGCAGTGCCTGACGCGATTCCCCCGTCGTAACAGATCGCTCAGGTGCTTCCCCCCGCAGCGGCGTCACCGTGACCTGAACACGGTGACGCCGCTGCAGTTTTTGGGGACATGTCCGGGCATCGGCCCGGCTCACGGGTGGCCGGAACCCATCGATCACCGGTGTGGATGTTCACTTCCCTCAACCGCGCCCCAGTGCCCGCGTCAGCGCGATCTCGATGACCACGCGCGACGGATTCGGCGACGGGGTCCGCCCGTAGCGCTCCGCGTAGCGGCGCTCCGCGTCCGCCACCCGCTCCGGTTCCGTGCGGACGAAGGCCCGGCCCTCCAGTGTCGCCCAGCGCCTGCCCTCCAGCTGGCAGACCGCGACCGCCGCCCCCTCGTCCCCGGCGGCCAGCACGTGCCGCACCTTCGCGCTGGTCCTGTTCGTGATCACCCGGGCGAGCCGGGCCGCGGGATCGTAGGTGACCCCGACGGGTACCACGTGCGGAGTGCCGTCCGGGCGGAGCGTCGTCAGGGTGCACAGGTGCCGTTCCCGCCAGAAGCCGAGATACGACGGGTCCGGGGCACCCGGATCGACGGAGTACTTGGTCGCCATGGCCCGGAACTTAACCCCCGCACCCTCCCCGCGCCGTCCTTGAGTGGAGTAGACTCAACTTTGTGTACGTCGTTCGGGTCAGTGCAAGGAGGAGAACGCGAACGTGGACGCCGAGCTGACCAACCGGAGCCGGGACGCGATCAACGCTGCCAGCAACCGGGCCGTGACCGAGGGCCACCCCGACCTCACGCCCGCCCACCTGCTCCTCGCACTGCTCCAGGGGCAGGACAACGAGAACATCACCGACCTGCTCGCCGCGGTCGACGCCGACCAGGCCGCCGTGCGCTCCGGCGCCGAGCGCGTGCTCGCCGGGCTGCCCAGCGTCACCGGGTCGACCGTCGCGCCGCCCCAGCCCAACCGCGAGATGCTCGCCGTCGTCGCCGACGCGCAGTCACGCGCCAAGGAGCTCGGCGACGAGTACCTCTCCACGGAACACCTGCTCATCGGCATCGCCGCCAAGGGCGGCGCGGCCGGCGAGGTGCTCTCCCGGCAGGGCGCCGACGCCAGGAAGCTCCAGGCCGCCTTCCAGAAGACGCGAGGACAGCGCCGCGTGACCACCGCCGACCCCGAGGGCCAGTACAAGGCCCTGGAGAAGTTCGGGACCGACTTCACCGCCGCCGCGCGCGAGGGCAAGCTCGACCCGGTCATCGGCCGGGACCAGGAGATCCGCCGCGTGGTGCAGGTGCTGTCGCGGCGCACCAAGAACAACCCGGTGCTGATCGGCGAGCCCGGCGTCGGCAAGACCGCCGTCGTCGAGGGACTCGCCCAGCGGATCGTCAAGGGCGACGTGCCCGAGTCGCTCAAGGACAAGCGGCTCGTCGCGCTCGACCTCGGCGCGATGGTCGCGGGCGCCAAGTACCGGGGCGAGTTCGAGGAGCGTCTGAAGACCGTCCTGGCCGAGATCAAGGACTCCGACGGCCAGATCATCACCTTCATCGACGAGCTGCACACCGTCGTGGGCGCCGGTGCCGGCGGCGACTCCGCCATGGACGCCGGCAACATGCTCAAGCCCATGCTGGCCCGCGGCGAGCTGCGCATGGTCGGCGCGACGACCCTCGACGAGTACCGCGAGCGGATCGAGAAGGACCCCGCCCTGGAGCGGCGCTTCCAGCAGGTGCTGGTCGCCGAGCCGACCGTCGAGGACTCCATCGCGATCCTGCGCGGACTCAAGGGCCGCTACGAGGCCCACCACAAGGTGCAGATCGCCGACAGCGCGCTCGTCGCCGCCGCCACCCTGTCCGACCGGTACATCACCTCCCGCTTCCTGCCCGACAAGGCCATCGACCTCGTCGACGAGGCCGCCTCCCGGCTGCGCATGGAGATCGACTCCTCGCCCGTCGAGATCGACGAACTGCAGCGCGCCGTCGACCGGCTGAAGATGGAGGAGCTGGCCATCGGCAAGGAGACCGACGCGGCCTCCCGCGAGCGCCTGGAGAAGCTGCGCCGCGACCTCGCCGACAAGGAGGAGGAGCTGCGCGGCCTCACCGCCCGCTGGGAGAAGGAGAAGCAGTCCCTCAACCGCGTCGGTGAGCTGAAGGAGAAGCTCGACGAACTGCGCGGCCAGGCCGAGCGCGCCCAGCGCGACGGCGACTTCGACACCGCCTCCAAGCTGCTCTACGGCGAGATCCCGGCCCTGGAGCGCGACCTGGAGGCCGCCTCCGAGGCGGAGGAGGAGGTCGCGAAGGACACGATGGTCAAGGAGGAGGTCGGCGCCGACGACATCGCCGACGTCGTCGCCTCCTGGACCGGCATCCCCGCCGGGCGGCTGATGGAGGGCGAGACGCAGAAGCTGCTGCGCATGGAGGACGAGCTGGGCAAGCGGCTCATCGGCCAGGGCGAGGCCGTGCGCGCGGTGTCCGACGCGGTGCGCCGCAGCCGGGCCGGCATCGCCGACCCCGACCGGCCGACCGGCTCCTTCCTCTTCCTCGGCCCGACCGGCGTGGGCAAGACGGAACTGGCCAAGGCCCTCGCCGACTTCCTCTTCGACGACGAGCGGGCGATGGTCCGCATCGACATGTCGGAGTACAGCGAGAAGCACAGCGTGGCCCGTCTCGTCGGCGCCCCGCCCGGATACGTCGGCTACGAGGAGGGCGGCCAGCTCACCGAGGCGGTGCGCAGGCGGCCGTACTCGGTCGTGCTGCTGGACGAGGTCGAGAAGGCCCACCCCGAGGTCTTCGACATCCTGCTGCAGGTGCTCGACGACGGCCGGCTGACCGACGGGCAGGGCCGCACGGTCGACTTCCGCAACACGATCCTGGTGCTCACGTCGAACCTGGGCAGCCAGTTCCTGGTCGACCCGATCACCAGCGAGGCGGAGAAGAAGGAGCAGGTGCTGGAGGTGGTGCGCAGCTCCTTCAAGCCGGAGTTCCTCAACCGCCTGGACGACCTGGTCGTCTTCGCCGCGCTGACCAAGGCGGAGCTGGAGCGCATCGCCGAGCTCCAGATCGACCGCCTGGCCCGGCGCCTCGCCGAGCGGCGGCTGACCCTCGACATCACGCCCGAGGCGCTGGCCTGGCTCGCCGAGGAGGGCCTGGACCCGGCCTACGGGGCCCGGCCGCTGCGGCGGCTCGTCCAGTCGGCCATCGGTGACCGCCTCGCCAAGGAGATCCTCTCCGGGGAGATCAAGGACGGCGACACGGTCCGCGTGGACCGCTTCGAGGACGGCCTCCTGGTGGGCCCGGCCACGGGCAGCACGCCGTAGGCGGTCCGGCCCTCGCATGGCCTCCCGCGGGTCACATCGTGAACGCCGAGAAGCGCACCAGCGCCGTCTCGGCGTTCTCGTACTCCACCCGCACCTGCACCACATGCGCCCGTGCGGTCCCCGGCAGACCGTCCTCGTGGGTCACGTCGAGGCAGAGCGCGCCGCAGACGCCGCCCCCCGTCTGCGGCTCCGGGGCGTCCGGGTAGGTGGCACGCAGCCAGTCGCGCACGTCCGCGCGGGGCATGCGCAGCACCGCCGCGTACGCGGTGTCGATGCCCCGCTGGACCGTGCAGTCCCGCGCCTCGGCAGCCACCGGACGCACGGCGCCGCCGAAGGCCAGGGCCTCGGCGCAGGGGACCGTGGCCGCCGCGCCGGCACGGCCGTCCCCGTTCCCGCTCCCTCTCCCGTCGCTTCCCGCCCACATGAAAAGGCCGATGGCGAGGAACCCGAGTACGAGCACCGGCACTGCCAGGAACGGCAGGATCAACCCCCACCGGGTACGCCCCCGGTCCGTCGCCGCCATGGCCACCACCCCTTCGTCCACCGTCGGGGGAGACGGGCCGCGGCACCCGGAGGTTGCGGTTGACCGGATCGTGTCAGCCGTGGGCTGACAGGGTCTGTCGGGGCTTGCCACCCCCCTCCCCGCATGGGGGAGGATGGCGGAATCCGTACGAAGGGAAATTCACGGTGACCATCGACCCGTCCTCGATTCCGAACTTCGGGGGCCAGCCCGAGCCGCAGCCCCAAGGACCGGCGGGCCCCGTCGTCCCGGATCAGGACCTCGTGAAGCAGCTCCTCGACCAGATGGAGCTCAAGTACGTCGTCGACGACGAGGGAGACCTCGCGGCGCCGTGGGAGCAGTTCCGCACCTACTTCATGTTCCGTGGAGAGGGAGACCAGCAGGTCTTCTCCGTGCGGACGTTCTACGACCGGCCCCACGAGATCGAGGCCAAGCCGCAGATCCTCGAGTCCATCGACGACTGGAACCGCCGCACCCTGTGGCCCAAGGTCTACAGCCACACCCACGACGACGGCACGGTCCGCCTCATCGGCGAGGCCCAGATGCTGATCGGCATGGGCGTGAGCCTGGAGCACTTCGTCTCCTCGACGGTCAGCTGGGTGCGCGCCGCGATCGAGTTCGACAAGTGGCTCGTCGAGCAGCTCGGCCTGGAGCAGGAGATCAACGAGGCGGAGAAGCCCGAGGACGACGAGTAGGCCCCCGAGCGGCCCCGCACGGCGCGTCGGCGCGCACGCATCCGGTGCGCGCCGTACGCGCCGTCCGCCTTTTCCGGGCCCTGTCCGGCCGCCTCGGGCGTCAGCCGCCCGCGACGCCCTTGAGCCGCCGCACCGCCTCCTCCAGCACCCCCGTGCGCTTGCAGAACGCGAAGCGCACGAACGGGGCGCCCTCGTCGCGGTGGTCGTAGAAGACCGCGTTGGGGATGGCGACGACGCCCGCGCGTTCGGGCAGGGCGCGGCAGAAGGCGGTGCCGTCCGTCTCGCCGAGGGGGCGGATGTCGGTGGTGACGAAGTACGTGCCCGAGGGGCGGAACACCCGGAACCCCGCCTCCTCCAGGCCCGCCGCCAGCAGGTCCCGCTTGGCCAGCAGGTCGTCGCGGAAGTCCGTGAAGTACGACTCGGGCAGCGCCAGCGCCTCGGCGACCGCGTACTGGAACGGGCCCGCCGAGACGTACGTCAGGTACTGCTTCGCCGAGCGGACGGCCGTGACCAGCTCCGGCGCCGCCGTCACCCAGCCGACCTTCCAGCCCGTGAACGAGAACGTCTTGCCGGCGGACGAGATCGTCACCGTGCGCTCGCGCATCCCCGGGAACGCCGCCAGCGGCACGTGCTCGGCGTCGTCGAAGACCAGGTGCTCGTACACCTCGTCCGTCACCACCAGCAGGTCCCGCTCCACCGCCAGCTCGGCGATGGCGGCCAGCTCCGCGCGGGTGAGGACCGTGCCGGTCGGGTTGTGCGGGGTGTTGACCAGCAGCAGCCGGGTGCGGTCGGTGACGGCGGCGCGCAGCTCGTCCAGATCCAGCCGGAAACGGCCCTCCGCCACGTCCGCGCGCAGGGTCACCGGCACCCGGCGCCCGCCCGCCATCGCGACGCACGCCGCGTAGGAGTCGTAGTACGGCTCCAGGGCGACCACCTCGTCGCCGGGCTCCACCAGCGCCAGCAGGGCGGCCGCGATGGCCTCGGTGGCGCCCGCGGTGACCAGGACCTCGGTGTCGGGGTCGTAGGACAGGCCGTAGCGGCGCTGCTGGTGGGCGGCGATCGCGGCGCGCAGCTCGGGGACGCCGGGACCGGGCGGGTACTGGTTGCCGCGGCCGTCCCGCAGTGCCCGCACGGCCGCCTCCCTGACCTCCTCGGGGCCGTCGGTGTCGGGGAAGCCCTGCCCGAGGTTGATGGCCCCGGTGCTCAGGGCCAGGGCCGACATCTCGGCGAAGATCGTCGTCCCGAACTCGGCGAGCCGGCGGTTGAGGAGGGGGCGCGCGCTGGAGGTCATGCCGGCCATCCTGCGCCGAAGCTCTGGAGTTCCTCAACTCTGCTTTGGCGCGCGTGGCGGGAGGGCATCTCCCGGTCACGCAAGAGCGAGGCGCCCACGGGGGGCCGCTTCGGGGGAAACGGAAGGAGGGTGGCGCCATGATCGTCGGCATCATCCTGGCGGTGATCGGAGTCCTCTTCGTGGGGGCGCTGGTGTCTCTCGCCCGCAGGGGCGGTTCCCGCCGCCCGGCGCGGCCGGCCGGCCGCGGGGCGGCGGCGTCCACGTCCACGCGTCACGACAGCGGCAGCAGCGGCAGCTGGTGGGCCGGGGGAGACTCCGGCTCGTCCGGCGGCGACGGCCACCACGGGGGCAGCTCCTGCGGCGGCGGCTCGTCCTGCGGAGGCGGGTCGTCCTGCGGCGGCGGTGGCGGGGGGTGCGGCGGCGGAGGCAGCTGACCGGGCCGGCCGACGGCCCGACGGGGAGGCCGCGACCACCGAGCGCGGGGTCCGCACCTGGGGCGGGCCCCGCGTCCGCGCTGTCCGGGGTTCCCGAACGGAGGATCCGCCGCACATCTGTCGGGCGATATCGCGTGCGTGCGGGCACGTTCACCTGTCTGTCGGACAAGACGGCCCGGATGGCGGGCCCCGCCGCCGTGACGGGGGCAACTGCGCGCGTCAACACGCCACTTCGCGAGCCGGCCGCGCGACCCGATGGCAGCCCGATGGCGGTCCGGCCCGGCTCCGGGCGCGCGATGCGGCGCACCGGCGCACGCCTCCCCGGCACCGGCGCACGCCGTAGTTGAACAGTTGAGCTGTGGAGCCCTCTGAGGGATGGAAACCCCACGAACTTGGGTAAAAACGCTGTGGCGGCGCCACAGTTCATGATTCCCTCTAAGTCACCAACGCAGCCTCTCGGACGTCTTGCGGACACCTTCCTGAAACCGGCCGACCGGGCTGACCCGGGCCGAATCACCCGGTGCGACCGGGGCGCAGCGGACCCACCTCCCTCTCCTTGTGTGCTTGCGGAGCCGATCCATGCTCACGACCCTGAACACCTCCTACACCGATACGCGCGCGGCCGATCTCGCCTGGGCCCTGGGGCGCGAGCCGCTTCCCGCACTGGCCACCCTCGACCTCGAACTGGCGGGCACCAAACTGCAGTTGCGCCTCCTCGGCGCCTCCCACCAGGTCCTGCTGGAGGAGGAGGGAGGCATCTGCTCGGAGACGGTGGCGTGCATCCCGGGCAGCAGCACCCCGCTCCCGCTCGGCGTCGCCAAGCGGGTGGGCGACTGGGAGTACGAGTTCGCGGCCCGGGTCGAGGTCCTCTCGCCGGGCTCCTTCGCGGGCCGCGCCCAGGAGTTGCTGGCCCTGGTCTCCGACCATCCGCACGGACTCGTCGGCGTCTTCCCGGGCAGCCCGCACGCCTTCACGGCCCTGCTCGCCCAGCACCACGAAGGGCAGGTGCACTGGCGGACCTGGCACGCCTACCCGCAGGACGGGCAGTTGGTGGCGACCCGGACGAAGGTGGGCGTGCGCGTCCCGGCGCCGGTGGCGGCCTGCTGAACCGCCCCCGCCGAGCGGCCGCGATGCCGGACCCGGTCTCGTACCGGCGCCGCTCCCCGGTAAACCAGCACCACACGTGTGGGTGACGAACCGCGATCGAGACGTGACGTAACGTCGCAGCGTGATCGAGCCGCACGCGCCCGCCCCGCCCGGTTCCCCGCCGCACTGGAGCGCCCGGGGCGGCCCCGGTGGCCCGGCCCCCCTGCCCGTGCGGCCCGGCACCGGACGGTTCCTGGTCCTCGCGGGCGTGTTCGTCTGCGCGGCCTGCGGACTCGTGTACGAACTGGAACTGGTCGCGCTCGCCTCCTACTTGATGGGCGACTCGGTCACCCAGGCGTCGGTCGTGCTGTCCGTCATGGTCTTCGCGATGGGCCTCGGCTCCCTGGCCGCGAAGCGGCTGCGCCCGCGCGCCGCGGCCGGCTTCGGCGCCGTCGAGGCCACCCTCGCCCTGGTGGGCGGATGCAGCGCGATGGCCCTGTACGCCGTCTTCGCCTGGACCGGCGACTGGGGCGGCGTCTGGGCCAGTGGGCCGCGCTGCCTCCTGGTCGCCTTCTCCCTCGCCACCGGACTGCTCATCGGGGCCGAGGTCCCGCTGCTGATGGAACTGATCCAGCGCATCCGGCGCCAGGACGCCGGCGGAGCCGTGGCCGACCTGTTCGCCGCCGACTACGTGGGCGCGCTGGTCGGCGGGCTCGCCTTCCCCTTCCTGCTGCTGCCGCTCTTCGGGCAGTTGACGGGCGCGCTGCTCACCGGCGCGGTCAACGCGGTCGTCGGCTGCGCGCTGGTGCTCGGGCTGTTCCGCCGGGACCTGACCCGGCGGGCGCGGTGGCTGCTGGTGCTGGGCAACGCGTTCGTGCTGGTGGTCCTCGCCTCGGCAGCCGTCCTCGTCGACGACTTCGAACGGGCCGCGCGGCACGCCGTGTACGGCGGGGACGTGCGCGTGGCGCTGCAGAGCGGAGTGCAGGAGGTCGTCCTCAAGGGAGGCACGCAGGGGCGGCCCCTGGACCTGTTCCTGGACGGGCGGCTGCGGGTCAGCGAGCGGGACGAACGGCGCTATCACGAGGCCCTGGTCCACCCCGCCATGGCCGGGCCGCACGCGCGCGTGCTGATCCTCGGCGGCGGCGACGGGCTGGCGGCCCGCGAGGTGCTGCGCCATCGGGGGGTGGACCGGGTCGACGTCGTCGAACTCGACGCGGAGGTCGTCCGGCTGGCCCGCACCGACCCGGGCCTGTCCGCGCTGAACCGGCACGCGTTCGGCGACCCGCGCGTGCGCGTGACGACCGGGGACGCCTTCGGTTGGCTGCGCGGCGCGCCCCCGGCGGCGTACGACGTGGTCGTCTCGGATCTGCCCGACCCGGGCATCACGGCCAGCACGAAGCTGTACTCGCAGGAGTTCTACGGTCTGGCGCGGCGCGTGCTGGCCCCGGGCGGCCGTGTCGTGGTGCACGCCGGGCCGGTGCGGTCCAGCCCGCGGGTGTACTGGACGGTGGAGTCGACGCTGCGCGCGGCCGGGCTCGCGACCGCTCCCTACCGGGCCGGCGGGCGGCACGCCGGCTACGCGGCCGGGCCCGACCGCACGCCCGCCGACCGCTCCCGCGCGCCCCGGGACTGGGGTTTCGTCCTCGCCGCCGGCACCCGGCCGCGGTTGTGGCTCGACCCGGACGGGCCGCGTCCCCTCGTCCTCACCGACGCGTCCCTCGCGGCGGGCGAACGGGCGGCGCGCCTCACGCGGATCGCGGGGCTGCCGGCGTCGACGCTTCTGCATCCGCGGTACTGAGGCGGGGCGCAGCGGGGCCGGGCGGAGACCAGGTGCCGGAGGCCGGGAGCCGGGAGCCGGGAGCCGGGAGCCGGAGGGTACGCCCGGTGGGGCGGATCGGGGGCGAATTCATCGGGCGCGGGTGCGATGCGGCCCCGGCTGGGTAGAGTCCGTCGACATGGAGCACGAGGTGTTCGTTCCGGTTCCGGCCGAGCGGCTCAGGGAGGTGCTGGACGACCCCGCGCGGGTCGCCCGGGCGGTGCCCGGGCTCCAGCAGGACGCCGGAGCCGAGCCCGTCGCCGGGCGGCTGAAGATCCGGGTCGGCAGCCACTCCGTCACCTACCGGGGGACCGTGCGGGTGTCCCGGCGCGGCGCCGACGCGTACGGCCTGGACGGGTCGGCGCAGGAGTCGCGCGGCAGCGGCTCGGTCACGCTCGCCCTGCGGATCGCGCTGCGGGAGGCGGAGGACGGCTGCACGGTGGTGTTCCACGCGACCGCCACCGCCGACGGCCGGATCAAGGACCTCCCCGCGGACGCGGTGGAAGGCGCCGTCACCCGGCTGCTGAACCGTTTCGCGGAACACCTCGCGGAGACGGCACCCGAGCAGACGGGTGGCAACGGCGAGGGCGACCCGGCAGCCACGGCCGGTGGAAAGGGCGGAGCCTCCACCGGCGGCGCGACCGGCCCCGACGGGACTTCCCGCCCCGGGTCCGACGAGACCTCCGGTCCCGGCCCCGACGACGAAACCTCCGCCGGTCCGGCCGAGAGGGACCGCCCCGGGCCCGCGGCCGGTGGCCCGTCCCCCCCGCTCGATCCCCTGGACCAGGACGGCGAGGACGCGGACGGCGAGGACGAGGACGTCGCCGAGGCGGCGCACGCGCGGCGGACCATGATCGGGCGCAGCGCCGAAGAGGTCGACCACGCCCCGCCCCGCGGCCGCTACGCCCCCGTGCCCGCGCCCCAGACCGTCGCACCCCCGGCCCCGCTGCGCTGGGCGGCACCCGCCGCCGCCCTGGCCGTGGCCTCGGCGATCGTCGCCGTACGGGCCCTGCGCCGGCGCCGCTGAGGCCGCCCGCACCGGTCACCGCACGAGCCGGTCGCCGAGGCCCTCTTGATCACCCCAGTAGGGTCGTCCCGTGAGTGACGAAGACATCACGCTGACCGCGGGTGACGCGGAGGTGACCGTGCAGCCGGGCAACGGCGGCCGGGTCGGAGGGCTGCGGATCGGCGGCGTGGAGCTGCTGCGGCAGGGCGAGCGGTTCGGCTGCTTCCCGATGGTGCCGTGGTGCGGACGGATCAGGGACGGCCGGTTCCTGGACGGCGCCGTCGTACGGCAGATGCCGTTGAACGCCCCGCCCCACGCCATCCACGGCACCGTCCGCGACCACGCCTGGCGCACCGCCCGCACCACCGCCGACGAGGCCGTCCTCACCTACGAGCTCGTCGACCCCTGGCCGCATCCGGGCCGCGTCACCCAGATCGTCGCCCTCGGCCCGGACAGCCTGACGCTGACCATGTCCGTGGAGACCTACGAGTCGTCCTTCCCGGCGCAGATCGGCTGGCACCCCTGGTTCCACCGCAACCTCGGCGGCGAGGACGTGACCCTCGCCTTCGAGCCCGCCTGGCAGGAGGAGCGCGGCGACGACCACCTGCCCACCGGCAACCGCCTCGACCCGAAGCCCGGCCCCTGGGACGACTGCTTCGGCATGCCCGGCGGCGTCGACGTGACCCTCACCTGGCCCGGGCAGTTGGAGCTGCGGGTGACCAGCCGCGAGGAGTGGGTGGTCGTCTACGACGAGCAGCGGGAGGCGGTGTGCGTGGAGCCGCAGACCGGCCCGCCCAACGGCCTCAACACCATGCCGCGCCTGGTCACGCCCCTGGAGCCGCTGGAGGCCGCCACCACCTGGAGCTGGCGCCGCCTCTAAGCTGGGCGCCATGACGGACACGCGCGGCGCGCTGCTGCAGCAGATCAAGGACAAGGCCGTGGTGCACGGCAAGGTGACCCTGTCGTCGGGCCTGGAAGCCGACTACTACGTCGACCTCAGGCGCGTCACCCTCGACGGGGAGGCCGCCCCGCTCGTCGGGCAGGTGCTGCTCGACCTCACCGCGGAGCTGGAGTTCGACGCCGTCGGCGGCCTCACCATGGGCGCCGACCCGGTCGCCGCCGCGATGCTGCACGCGGCCGCCGCCCGCGGCAGGCGCCTGGACGCGTTCGTCGTGCGCAAGGCCGCCAAGGCGCACGGGCTGCAGCGGCGCGTCGAGGGCCCGGACATCGCCGGCCGCCGTGTGCTGGTCGTCGAGGACACCTCCACCACCGGCGGCTCCCCGCTCACCGCCGTGGAGGCCGTGCGCGAGGCCGGGGCCGAGGTCGTCGCCGTCGCGACCATCGTCGACCGGGCGACCGGGGCCGCCGAGAAGATCCGGGAAGGCGCCGGGGTGCCGTACCTGTACGCCTTCTCCAAGGACGAGCTGGGTCTCGACTGACCAGGGCGTGGACAGCGATCTGGACCTTCCGGCCGAGTCTGGAAAGATGGGGCCGACGATGACGTCGCACCCCAAGGTCTAGGTCAGGGCCGTAGACAGCAGTACGTCAACCCGCAGATACAAGGAGCGGACGCATGCCCATCGCAACTCCCGAGGTCTACAACGAGATGCTGGACCGGGCGAAGGCAGGAAAGTTCGCCTACCCGGCCATCAACGTGACCTCCACCCAGACCCTGCACGCGGCCCTGCGCGGTTTCGCTGAGGCGGAGAGCGACGGCATCGTCCAGATCTCCACGGGTGGCGCCGAGTTCCTGGGCGGCCAGTACAGCAAGGACATGGTGACCGGCGCGGTCGCCCTGGCCGAGTTCGCGCACATCGTCGCCGAGAAGTACCCGGTGAACATCGCGCTGCACACCGACCACTGCCCGAAGGACAAGCTGGACGGGTACGTACGTCCGCTGCTGGCGCTGTCGAAGAAGCGCGTCGACGCCGGTCTGTCCCCGCTGTTCCAGTCGCACATGTGGGACGGCTCCGCCGAGACCCTCGCCGACAACCTGGAGATCGCCCAGGAGCTGCTGGAGCAGGCCCGCGCCGCGAAGATCATCCTCGAGGTGGAGATCACCCCGACCGGCGGCGAGGAGGACGGCGTCTCCCACGAGATCAACGACTCCCTCTACACCACGGTCGACGACGCGATCCGCACCGCCGAGGCCCTCGGCCTGGGCGAGAAGGGCCGCTACCTGCTCGCCGCGTCCTTCGGCAACGTGCACGGCGTGTACAAGCCGGGCAACGTCGTGCTCCGCCCCGAGCTGCTGAAGGAGCTGAACGAGGGCGTCGCCGCCAAGTTCGGCAAGAGCTCCCCGTTCGATTTCGTCTTCCACGGCGGCTCCGGCTCCACGGAGGAGGAGATCCGCACCGCGCTGGAGAACGGCGTCGTGAAGATGAACATCGACACCGACACCCAGTACGCCTTCACCCGCCCGGTCGCGGACCACATGTTCCGCAACTACGACGGCGTGCTGAAGGTCGACGGCGAGGTCGGCAACAAGAAGACCTACGACCCGCGCACCTGGGGCAAGCTCGCCGAGGCCTCCATGGCCGCGCGCGTCGTCGAGGCCTGCGGCCACCTGCGCTCGACCGGCACGAAGATCAAGTAAGTCCCGGTCCTCCGCGCGTCGAGCCCGGCACCTGCCCAGGTGCCGGGCTCTTCCGTATGCTTCCCGCATGCCCGATGTCCGGCTGGCCTCACCGCGGGGCAGATGGATCCTGCTCACCACCGTCCTCGGCTCCTCCATGGCGCTGCTGGACTCGACCGTCGTCAACGTGGCGCTGCCGCGCATCGGCCGCGACCTGGACGCGGACCTGGCCGCCCTGCAGTGGACGGTCAACGCGTACATGGTCACGCTGGCCGGGCTGATCCTGCTGGGCGGGGCGCTCGGCGACCGGTTCGGGCGGCGGAAGGTCTTCGTCGTCGGGGTGGTGTGGTTCGCGGTGGCGTCCCTGCTGTGCGGGCTGGCGCCGAACGCGCAGGTGCTGATCGCCGCGCGGGCCCTGCAGGGGGTGGGCGGTGCGCTGCTGACGCCCGGCTCGCTGGCGCTGATCCAGGCCTCGTTCCATCCCGACGACCGGGGGCGGGCCGTGGGCCTGTGGTCCGGGTTCGGCGGGATCGGGGCGGCCGTCGGGCCGTTCGTCGGCGGCTGGCTGGTGGACGGGCCGGGGTGGCGGTGGGTGTTCCTGCTGAACGTGCCGCTGGCGGCGCTGTGCGTACCGGTCGCGCTGCGGCACGTGCCGGAGTCGGGCGACGGGCGGGCGCACGGGCGGTTCGACGTGCTCGGGGCGGTGCTGGGCGCGGTGGCGCTCGCGCTGGTGACGTACGCGCTGATCGAGGCCGGTGCGGGCGGTGCCGTCGCGGCGGTGGCGGCGGTGGCCGGGGTGGCGGCGGCCGCCGCGTTCGTGGTCGTCGAGCGGCGGCGGGCCGAGCCGATGATGCCGCCGGACATCTTCGCCTCCCGCCAGTTCACGGCCGTCAACCTCGTCACGCTGTGCGTCTACGCGGCCCTCGGCGGGTTCTTCTTCCTCGCCGCGCTGCAGTTGCAGGTGGTGGTCGGCTACTCGGCCCTCGCCGCCGGTACGGCGCTGCTGCCCACGACCGCGCTGATGCTGCTGCTGTCGGCGCGCTCCGGGGAACTGGCCGACCGGACCGGGCCGCGGCTGCCGCTCACGGTGGGGCCGCTGCTGTGCGCGGCCGGGATGCTGCTGATGCTGCGGGCCGGGCCCGGCGCGTCCTACCCGGGCGACGTGCTGCCCGCGCTGCTGGTGCTCGGGCTGGGGATGGTCACGCTGGTGGCGCCGCTGACGGCGACCGTGCTGGGGTCCGTCGACGTGGCCCGGGCCGGGTTGGCCAGCGGCGTCAACAACGCGGCGGCCCGGGCGGCGGGGCTGGTCGCGGTGGCGGCGCTGCCGCTGCTGGCGGGGATGGGGGAGGAGGCGTACCGGCAGCCCTCGGCCTTCGACGCCGCGTTCGGCCGGGCGATGGTGTGGTGCGCGGGGGCGCTGGTCGTGGGGGCGGTGGTGGCCGCCGCCGTGGTGCGCCGGCCGCCGCCGGGCTGCAAGCGGCCGGAGTGCCTGCGGCACGGCGGGGTGACGGCACCGCCGCTGGAGGGGGAACCGGTGCGCAAGCGGCTGTCCTGAGGCTCCCGGCGTGCCGTGTCGCGAAGCCCTTGGCGTGTCGCGAAGCCCGCCCGGTCCTCCCCGGGTGGCGGGTCGCGCAGTGCTCCCGGTCCTCCCCGGGTGGCGTGTCGCGCAGTGCTCCCGGGCCTCCCCGGGTGGCGGGTCGCGCGGTTCCCGGCCCTCTGCGCCCCGGTGGTCGTGATGCCGCAGACTTGGGGCATGTCCATTCACGAGAACCTTCTCGGGGGTCCGCCCCCGACCCACCTCCCCGACGACCCCGGGCCCCGGGAGATGCTCGCGTCCGGCGCCGCGCCCGCCGAGGTCGCCGCCGCGCACCCCACCTCCTCGCTCGCCTGGGCGCAGCTCGCCGACGAGGCGTTCGAGCGCGGCGCGGCCGTGGAGTCGTACGCGTACGCCCGTACGGGCTACCACCGCGGTCTGGACGCGCTGCGCCGCAACGGCTGGAAGGGCCACGGCCCGGTGCCGTGGGAGCACGAGCCGAACCGCGGCTTCCTGCGCGCCCTGCACGCCCTCGCCCGTGCCGCGCAGGCGATCGGCGAGCAGGACGAGTACGAGCGCTGCTCCCAGTTCCTGAAGGACTCCTCGCCCACGGCGGCGCAGGTCCTCGGCTGACGGCCGTCCGCGCACGTGAGGCCCGTCCCGTCCGGCGGGCGGGCCTTGCGGTTCGGCAGGTGAGCCCGCAGGATGCGGATGGGGACCGGGGCCCCCGTGCCGGCATCGGCAGGGGCGGACCGCTACCCGGAGTTATCTGCAGGAGACAGCGATGTCCCACGAGGCTCACGAGCCCGAGACCCCGCATCTCGACTTCCACGGCACGACGCCGTACGAGGACTACGTCAAGGCGGACGTGCTCACGCACCTCCAGCACACCCTCTCCGACGACCCCGGAGAGATGGTCTTCCTGGTGACGACCCAGGTGATGGAGCTGTGGTTCACCGTCATCGTCCACGAGTGGGAGACGGCGGCCCGCGCGCTGCGCAGCGACGACGTCCCCACCGCCATCGCCGCGCTGAAGAGGTCCGTACGGGAGCTGGAGGCGCTCAACGCCTCCTGGAAGCCGCTCGGGCAGCTCACGCCGGCCCAGTTCAACTCGTACCGCGGCGCCCTCGGCGAGGGTTCCGGCTTCCAGTCGGCGATGTACCGGCGGATGGAGTTCCTGCTCGGCGACAAGTCCGCGTCGATGCTCGTCCCGCACCGCGGCTCCCCGCGCGTGCACGCCGAGCTGGAGAAGGCGCTGCACGAGCCGAGCCTGTACGACGAGGTCGTGCGGCTGCTCGCGCGGCGCGGGTACGACATCCCCGAGTCGGTGCTGCGGCGCGACGTCGCCCGGCGCTACGAGCCCTCCCCCGAGGTCGAGGCCGCCTGGACGGCCGTGTACTCGGGCGACGAGCAGCACGAGGTCGCCCGCCTCGGCGAGGCGCTGAGCGATGTCGCCGAGCTGGTGTGGCGCTGGCGCAACGACCACCTCGTCGCCACCCGCCGCGCGATGGGCGCCAAGACCGGCACGGGCGGCTCCGCCGGGGTGGCCTGGCTGGAGAAGCGCGCCCAGAAGAACGTGTTCCCCGAGCTGTGGACGGCGCGGTCGTATGTCTGAGCTGAGCCTGCGCGCGGAGAAACTGGACGCCACCGACGAACTGGCCGGCAAGCGGGCGGAGTTCGTCACCGACGACGTCGTCTACCTCGACGGCAACTCCCTCGGCGCCCTGCCGGCCGTCGTCCCCGGGCGGGTCGAGGACGTCGTCCGCCGCCAGTGGGGCGAACTGCGCATCCGGTCCTGGGAGGAGAGCGGCTGGTGGACCGCGCCCGAGCGGATCGGCGACCGCATCGCCCCGCTGGTCGGGGCCGCGCCCGGGCAGATCGTGGCCGGGGACTCCACCAGCGTCAACGTCTTCAAGGCACTGGTGGGCGCGGTGCGCATGGCCGGAGAGGGGCGCGACGAGATCCTCGTCGACGCCACGACCTTCCCGACCGACGGGTACATCGCCGAGTCCGCCGCCCGCATGACCGGCCGCACGCTGCGGCCCGTGGCCCCGGCGGACGTGCCGGGCGCGCTCGGCCCCCGCACCGCCGCCGTCCTGCTCAACCACGTGGACTACCGCACCGGCCGGCTGCACGACCTGCCGGGACTGACGCACGCGGTGCACGAGGCGGGGGCGTACGCCGTCTGGGACCTGTGCCACAGCGCGGGCGCGCTGCCGGTGGGGCTGGACGAGCACGAGGTGGACCTGGCGGTCGGCTGCACCTACAAGTACCTGAACGGCGGGCCGGGTTCACCGGCGTACCTGTACGTGCGGCGGGAGCTGCAGGACCGCTTCGACTCGCCGCTGCCCGGGTGGAACTCCCACGCCGAGCCGTTCGGGATGCGCACCGGCTACGCACCGGCACCCGGTGCCCTGCGCGGCCGGGTCGGCACACCCGACATCCTGTCCATGCTCGCCCTGGAGGCGGCGCTGGAGGTGTGGGACGGGGTGTCGGTGGCGGCCGTGCGCGCCAAGTCGCTGGCGCTGACGGACTTCTTCCTGGAGTGCGTCGCGCGGTACGTGCCCGAGGGGCGGGTCGAGTGCCTGACGCCGGTGGCGCACGCGGAGCGCGGCAGCCAGATCGCGCTGCGCTGCGACGACGCCGGTGACGTGATGAAGCGGCTCATCGCGCAGGGCGTCGTCGGGGACTTCCGGGCGCCGGACGTGCTGCGCTTCGGATTCACGCCGCTGTACGTGGGCTTCGCCGACGTGGAGCGGGCGGCGCGGGTACTGGGCGCGACGCTGGCCTGAGCGGTCGGGGGGCCGGCCCGGCCCCCCGGAGGGGGCCCGGCCTCCCCGGGGGCCCGCCGCCCGCCCGCCCTCGCGACGACGGAACCCCCGGGGTTCACCCTGCGTGACATCCCCGTGTCCCCGCATGTCACGGGCCTGGTACCGTCCCGGCCAACGGCTGAACCCCCAACGGCTGAACCCCCAACTGGTGCGCCGCGCACGCCACATCGCTGAGAGGTTGGAGCATGACGGACGACGTCGCAGCAGCACGGGCCGCTGCCGAGGAGAAGGCGGTCCTCTCCCACGCGCCCGTCGACCCCGACGCCACCGCGGCCTACGGCGACCACCCCGACCAGGTGATCGACTTCTACGCGCCCCGCGTGCAGGGCGGCCCGGGCGGTCCGGCCCCGGTGGTGGCCGTGCTGCACGGCGGTGCCTGGCGGGCACCGTACGACCGGCGCCACATCAGCCCCTTCGCCGGTTTCCTGGCCCGGCGCGGATTCGCCGTGGCCAACGTCGAGTACCGGCGCGGTGACGACGGCGCCTCCCACGCGGGGCGCTGGCCCGACACGTTCGACGACGTCGCGGCCGCGCTGGACGCCCTCCCTGCGCTCGTGGGAGAGCTGCTGCCGCAGGCGGACCCCCGCCGCACGGTCCTCACCGGCCACTCGGCGGGCGGACACCTCGCGCTGTGGGGCGCGGCCCGGCACGTCCTGCCGGCCGGCTCGCCCTGGCGGGGCGGCGGCTCGGCGACCCTGCGCGGCGTGGTCGCCCTGGCCCCGATCGCGGACTTCGCGATCGCCGACAAGCTGGACGTGTGCGGTGGCGCGGTGCGCCAACTGCTGGGCGGCGACGAGTACTTCGCCGAGCGGCAGCCGCACACCGACCCGGCGCTGCTGCTGCCGACCGGCATCGCCACCACGCTCGTCCAGGGGCGCGCGGACCGTGTGGTGCCGCAGATCGTCGCCGAGTCGTACGCGGACGCGGCGGCGAAGGCCGGGGAGGTGGTCGGGGTGACGCTGCTGGAGGACGTCGGGCACTTCCCGCTCATCGACCCGGCGGCGGACGCGTGCGCGGTGGTGGCGGAGGAGATCGCCCAACTGGCCTGGTGAGCGGGCCTGCGGTGGCTACGGGGGCCGTGCGGTGTGGGCAGGACGGCCGCGACCGTGGCCGGGCCATGACTGTGACCGGGCCGGCCGGGCCATGACTGTGCCGGGCCATGACTGTGCCGGGCCGTGGCCGTGCCGGGCCGTGGCGGGCCGTGACTCGGGCGGGGGCGCGGACGTGGTCGCGCGGTGGGTCTGGCGGGGGCGCGGACGTGGTTGCGCGGTTGTTCTGACGGGGGCGCGGACGTGCCGGGCCGTGACTTGGGCGGGGGCGCGGACGGGGTCGCGCGGTGGCCCTGGCAGGGCCGCGGCCGGGCCCCGGTCATACCCCTAGTACCTGAGAGCTACGCGGCAGATGAGTTCCGCAGTGGGACGCGGACGACGAGTGCCGCTCCGTAACTTCCACTCCACGCGGACCCGATGGCCGGGTGCGGTGGAGGGGGACGACCGTGAGGAGCGCAGCGAGGGACCGCGGCGAGGCCGGTGCGGCCGGGCCGCGGGCCGGGCGCGAGGGAGGAGTGCCGTGGCCGCGCGCCGGGCTCGACGGCGGGGGGTCAGGGTCGCCGTGGCCGTCTGCCAAGCGTGGCGCTGCGCTGCGACGGCCGGGCGCGGGGCCGTACGGGGGAGCGGGCCCGGCCCGTGCCGGGGGTGACGCCGGGGTGGGGCCGCCTGCTGCCGGGCAGGAGCCCGAAGCCCGTCCGTCGGGTGACGGGCGTGGTGGCCGGCATGGCGGCGGGCGTGGTGGCCGGCGTGGTGGAGAGGCGCGGCGGTCGCGGGCCGGGCGGTGGTGGCGGGCCCTGCTCGCCGCGCTCGTCATGGGCGCCGTGGTGCTCCCCCTGTCCGCCGCCGTGCGACCGGAGGTCCCCGCCCCCGCCCCCGCCGTCCTCCCCCCGCTCGACGCGTCGACCCTCGACGAGGCGTACGCGGCCAACCGGGCCAACGCCGCCGAGGCGGCCCGCACGGCCGCCGCCCACCACGACCGGGACCGGGCCGCGGCCGACCGCCGACTGGCCTCCCCCGACCGGCAGTTGCTGGCGTTCGACGGCCGCGGCTCCGGCCGTGTGACGGAGGTCCTGGGCGACCTCGCCCGGGCCGACCGCGTCGCCGTCCTGGTCCCCGGCTCCGACACGAGCATCGACACCTACGGCCGGTTCCACGCGGCGGCCACCGCCCTGCACCGGCAGCTCACGCGGCACGCCCCGGCGGGCACACGCACCGCGGTCGTGGCCTGGCTGGGCTACGAGACGCCGGGCACGGTCAGCACGACGGTCACCACGACCGGCAGAGCCGACCAGGCCGCCCCTCACCTGCGGGCGCTGGTCACCCGACTGCGGGCCGTCACCGGCCCTGGGACGCGCCTGTCGCTGTTGTGCCACTCCTACGGCTCGGTCGTCTGCGCCCGCTCCGCCGCCGGGCTCGCCGTCGACGACGTCGCGCTGGTCGGCAGCCCCGGCACCGGCGCCGGCTCCGCCGCGGCCCTGCACACCCGGGCCCGCATCTGGGCGGCCCGCGGCGGCGACGACTGGGTGGAGAACGTCCCGCACCTCAGCGCGGACCTGTTCGGCACGACTGTCGGCTTCGGCACCGACCCCGTCTCCCCGGCCTTCGGTGCCCGCGTCTTCGCGGCAGGCGACGGCGGCCACAGCGACTACTTCCGACCCGGCTCGGCCTCCCTGACCAACCTGGCCCGGATCGTCCTGGGCGAGACCAAGGCGGTGACCCATGACTGACCCCGGCGTACGAGGCATCCGCGACGGACTGCGGCGCGGCGCGCAACGGGTCGGCGCGGCCACCCCGCCCGGCCGCGACCGCGCGGTGGACGCCCTGCGGGCCGCGGCCGTCCTCGGTGTCGTCCTCGGGCACTGGCTGGTCACGGCCCTGGTCGCCGACAGCGGCACCCTGCGCACGGCCAGCCCTCTGGGGCACCTGCCCTGGCTCGCCCCCGTCTCCTGGCTGTTCCAGACACTCGCCGTGTTCTTCCTGGTCGGCGGCCATGTCGCCACCCGGAGCCATGCCTCGGCCCGTGCCCGGGGCATCCCGTACCGCAGCTGGCTGACGGGCCGTCTGACCCGGCTGGGCCGACCGGTCCTGGCCGTCCTCGCGCTGTGGACCGTCGCCGCGTCGGCGCTGCTGCTGTCGGGCGCGGAGCCCGGGACGGTCCGCACGCTGGTGAAGCTGGCCCTGTCGCCGCTGTGGTTCCTCGTGGTGTTCGCCGTGCTGACGGCGGCGACCCCGCTGCTGGCCCGGCTCAACCCGCTGTGGCCGCTGGCCGTCGTCCTCCACGTGGACCTGCTGCGCTTCGGCCTGGGCGGCCCCGCCTGGCCGGGCTGGGTGAACGTGGTCGCCGGCTGGCTCGTGCCATACACCCTGGGCGCCGCCTGGACCCGGGGCGAACTGGAGCGCCCGCGCGCGGGCTGGGTGCTGCTCGGGGCGGGGACGGCGGCGACCGCGGCCCTCGTCGCGTGGGCGGGCTACCCGGCGTCGATGGTGGGCGTCCCGGGCCAGGGCGTGTCCAACCTGGACCCGCCGACGCTGGCCGCCGTCACCTTCGGCCTGGCCCAGTGCGGACTCGCCCTGCTGCTGCGCGAGCCGCTGCGGCGGGCGATGCGCCGGCCCGTGGCCTGGGCGGCGGTGGCGCTCGTCAACCTCTCGGCGATGACCGTCTTCCTCTGGCACCAGACGGCACTGATGGCCACGACCGCCACCGGCCTCCTCGCGGGCCGGCTCCCCGGACTGCACACCCCGCCCGACGGCCTGGGCTGGGTCGGTGCCCGGCTCCTGTGGCTGCCCGTGTTCGCCGTGGCCCTCGCCGTCTGCTGGGGCGCCTTCCGTCCCTTCGAGCGGGGCCCGGGGCGGGGACGCCGGTCGCGGGTGGTGCGCGCGCACCATCCGTCCGACCGGGGGACGGCGGCGAAGGCGCGTCATGTCTAGGCTGGGCCGGGTGAGGGACACGGGGGTGGGCCGCGCGCTGCTAGCGCGCGTCACGAGATGGCTGCGCGTGCTGCGCGAGGACCTGTGGACCCTCCGGGCGGATCCCCTGCCGCCGTCGACCTGGCTGCGCTGGCTGCCGCACGGCCTGGTGTGCCTGGCGGCGTTCGGCGTGACGGTCGGCGGCACCGGCGACATGACCGACAACGGCCATCTGAGCGCCGGGTCGGCCCTGCTGGTCGCCGGCGGGCAGGGCGGCGCGATGGTCCTGGGGCTGTGGCGGCCGGTGCCCGCCTGGTGGCTGTCCCTGAGCGCCTTCCTCGTGGGTGCCGTGGCGGTGCGCGGCCGGCTCGGCTTCGACCCGGACACCTACACCTGGCCCTGGACCGCGGCGGGCATGATCGCCGAGATGTTCGTGCTGCTGCTGCTCGCCCTGCGGGTGCCCACCCGGGCGGCGACGGCGGCCCTGACCGCGACCGCGCTGGTCACCTACGTCCTGGAGGGCCTGCCGGGCCTCGGGCGCTACGACACCACCGGTGTGCTCGCCCTGTCCCTGTTCACCGTGGTCGTGATAGTCGGCACCGCCCTGCGCGGCCGCCGCGAGGCCCGCGCCCAACTCGTCGAGCAGACCACGCTCACCGCCGAGGAGCGCACCCGCCGCACCCTGCTGGAGGAGCGCAGCCGCATCGCCCGGGAGTTGCACGATGTGGTGGCCCACCACATGTCGGTCATCTCCATCCAGGCGCAGGTCGCCCCGCACCTCGTGGAGAACCCGCCCGAGGAGCTCAAGGAGAACCTCGCCGGCATCCGGCAGAACGCGCTGGAGGCGCTGACCGAGCTGCGCCGCGTCCTGGGCGTGCTGCGCTCGGAGCACCCGGGGCCGGGGGAGTCCGCCGACCCGGGCGACACGACCGGCGCGCACGCCCCGCAGCCCACGCTCGACCGGCTCGACGCGCTGGTGGAGAACACCCGGGCCGCCGGCCGCGAGGTCCTCACCGAGATCAACGGCGAGCGGCGTCCCCTGCCGCCCGGGGTGGAGCTGTCGGCGTACCGGATCGTGCAGGAGGCGCTGAGCAACGCCCTGCGGCACGCGCCCGGCGCCCGGATCACCGTCCGGCTCACCTACGAGCCGGACGGGCTGGAAGTGGAGATCGTCAACGGCCGCCCGGCCGCGCCCCCGCCGCCGTCGACCGGGGCGGGACACGGGCTGCTCGGCATGCGCGAGCGCGTGGCGATGCTCGGCGGCACCATGACGGCCCACCCCTGGCACTGGGACGGCTTCAAGGTGACCGCCTTCCTCCCGGACACCCCGCCCGCCGACACCCCGCCCGCCGGCAGCCCGGGCACCGGCCGCACCACCGGCCGCACCTGAGACCGCATCACCGGCCGCACCTGAGACCGCATCACCGGCCGCACCTGAGACCGCATCACCGGCCGCATCCGAGACCGCATCACCGACCGCGAGGGAAGGACCCCATGACGAGCGGCACCGGCGACCCCATCCGGGTCCTCATCGTCGACGACCAGGGCATGGTCCGGCAGGGCTTCACCGTGCTGCTCGGCACCCAGCCCGACATAGAGGTCGTCGGCGAGGCCCGGGACGGCGAGGAGGCCGTCGCCAAGGCCGCCGCGACCGCCCCGGACGTCGTCCTGATGGACATCCGCATGCCCGGCGTCGGCGGCATCGAGGCCACCGAGCGCATCACCGTCGCGCACCCGCACATCCGGGTGCTGGTGCTGACCACCTTCGACCTCGACGAGTACGTGTACGACGCGCTGCGCGCCGGGGCCTCCGGGTTCCTGCTGAAGGACGCCTCCTCGGAGCAGCTGGCCGAGGCGGTCCGGGTGGTGGCGGCCGGGGACGCGCTGCTCGCCCCGGGCATCACGCGCAAGCTGATCGCCGAGTTCTCCCGGCTGGACGGCCGGCCCCGCGCCCCGCTGAAGGAGCGCGTCGGCGACCTCACCGAGCGGGAGACGGAGGTGCTCGCCCTGATCGCGCAGGGCCTGTCCAACGCGGAGATCGCCCGGCACCTGTTCGTGGCGGAGCAGACGGTGAAGACGCACGTGGGCCGGATCCTGGTGAAGCTGGGCCTCAGGGACCGGACGCAGGCGGCGGTGTTCGCGTACGAGTCGGGACTGGTGCGGCCGTCGGGGTACTGACGCGCAGGGGACCCGCGTAGTACCTGAGAGGGACCCCGGGGAACCCCTCTCACTGGGGACGACCGCGACCCGGTCCGGCGCCTACCGTGCTGTACGTGACCGAGACGACTCACCTGCAGACCACGCCGCCGGGGGGCGGGGCCAAGCCGCGCAGCCCGGAGTTCCGGCTGGCCGCGGACGCCCTGCGCGGACTGCGGCAGGACCTGATACACGACGCGTTCGCCTACCGCCTGCTGCCGCGCATGCGCGTCGACGGCCCCGTGACCAGGCGGCTGCCCGGGCGGCTGCGCGAGTACGCGGCCTGGACACCGCACGCGCTGATCTGCGTGGCAGCCCTGCTCACCCTGGCCATCGCCACGGTCGACCAGGGAGTGGCCCTGGCGCTCGGGCTGCTCGCGGTGATCCCCGTCCTGCTGACCATGGTCCGGCCGATCGGGGCGTTCTGGCTGTCCCTGGCGGCCACCCCGCTCGCCGTTCCGTTCGGCGACCCGTGGGGCGACTGGCCGTGGCTGCCGGGCAGCTTCGCCTGCCACCTGACGGTGCTGACCGTCGTGGCCATCCGCACCCGGCCGCGCACGGCCGCGTGGATGTGGGCGCTGACCGCGCTCTACGGCATCCTCGCCGAGACGCTCTTCGGCTCGGCGGGCCGCTACGGCACCAACACCGGCCCCCTGCTGGTCGTCTCCGCGCTCGTCCTCCTCGCCGTCACTGTCTGGCACGTCCGGCGCGAGGCCAGACAGGAGGTCACCGCCCAGCAGACGGTCACGGCGCACGAGCGGTCCCGGCGCACGCTGCTGGAGGAGCGCACCACCATCGCCCGCGAGCTGCACGACGTGGTCGCGCACCACATGTCGGTCGTCGCCATCCAGGCGGAGGCCGCGCCCTACCGGGTGGAGAACCCGCCGCCGGAGCTGGAGAAGGCGTTCGCCACGATCCGGGAGAACGCGGTGGCGGCGCTGACCGAGCTGCGCCGCGTCCTGGGCGTCGTCCGCGCCGAGGACTACGAGGCCCCGGACGCCCCGCAGCCCACCCTCGCCGACCTGGAGGGGCTGCTGGCCAATGTGCGCGAGGCCGGGCTGAGGGTGGAGAAGGCCGTGACCGGGGCGGTGCGGGAGCTGCCGCAGGGCGTGGAGCTGTCGGCGTACCGGATCGTGCAGGAGACGCTGAGCAACAGCCTGCGGCACGCCCCGGGCGCGACCGCCCGGGTGGAGATCGGGTACGTGCTCGGCGGCCTCGGCCTACGCATAGTCAACGGCCCGCCGCCGAACCCGAGCCTGATCAAGCCCTCGCCCGGCGCCGGACACGGCATCACCGGCATGCGGGAGCGCGTGGCGATGCTGAACGGCGAGATGACGGCGGGCGCCACCGACGACGGAGGCTACGAGGTGACGGTGTTCCTGCCGGTCGCCCTGCCGGACGAGGGTGAGGCATGACCATCCGCGTACTGATCGCGGACGACCAGATGATGGTGCGCGAGGGCTTCTCGGTCCTGCTGAACGCGATGCCGGACATCGAGGTCGTCGGCGAGGCGGTGAACGGCCGGGAGGCCGTCGCCAAGGTCCGCGAGCTCGCCCCGGACGTGGTGCTCATGGACATCCGCATGCCCGAGCTGAACGGCATCGAGGCGACCCGGGAGATCGTCGCCGCCGACGGCGCGGCGAAGGTGCTGGTGCTGACGACGTTCGACCTGGACGAGTACGTGTACCAGGCGCTGCGCGCGGGCGCCTCCGGCTTCCTGCTCAAGGACGCCTCGGCCCGGCAGCTCGCGGACGGGGTGCGGGTGGTGGCGTCCGGGGAGGCGCTGCTGGCGCCCTCGGTGACCAGGCGCCTGATCACCGAGTTCTCCAAGCTCTCCGAGAAGCCGCGCCTGCTGCCCTCCGCCCAGGCGGCCTACGGCGATCTCACCGAGCGGGAGACGGAGGTGCTCGTCCTGATCGCGCAGGGCCTGTCGAACTCGGAGATCGCCCAGCGGCTGGTGGTGGCCGAGTCGACGATCAAGACGCACGTCAGCCGGATCCTGGTGAAGCTCGGTCTCAGGGACCGCACACAGGCGGCGGTGTTCGCCTACGAGGCCCGGCTGGTGACACCGGGCTGACCGGACGGCGCCGCCCCTGGTCACCGGGGGGTGTGCCGGGCTAGCGTCCGTCCATGGCAGCTGTTTCCGACCTCGGGTTCGACCCGTGGGACCCGGCGTTCCTCGCCGACCCGTACCCCGCCTACGCCGAGCTGCGTGCCCGGGGCCGTGTGCACCGGTTCGAGCCCACGGACCAGTGGCTGGTCGCGCACCACGCGGACGTCTCGGCGCTGCTGCGCGACCGGCGCCTCGGCCGGACGTACCAGCACCGCTTCACGCACGAGGAGTTCGGCCGCACCCCGCCCCCGCCGGAGCACGAGCCGTTCCACACGCTCAACGACCACGGGATGCTCGACCTGGAGCCGCCGGACCACACGCGGATCCGCCGCCTGGTGTCGAAGGCGTTCACCCCGCGCACGGTGGAGCGGCTGAAGCCCTATGTGCGGCGACTGGCCGACGAGCTCGCCGCCGCCCTGGTCGAGAAGGGCGGCGGGGACCTGCTCAAGGACGTCGCCGAGCCCCTCCCGGTCGCGGTGATCGCCGAGATGCTCGGCATCCCCGAGTCCGACCGGGCTCCGCTGCGTCCCTGGTCGGCGGACATCTGCGGGATGTACGAGCTGGCCCCGTCCGAGGAGACGGCGGCGCGGGCGGTGCGCGCGTCGGCCGAGTTCTCCGACTACCTGCGCGAGCTGATCGCGGCCCGCCGCAAGGAGCCCGGCGAGGACCTCGTCTCGGGGCTGATCGCGGCCCACGACGAGGGCGAGCGGCTCACCGAGCAGGAGATGATCTCCACCTGCGTCCTGCTGCTCAACGCCGGTCACGAGGCGACGGTGAACGCCACGGTCAACGGCTGGTACGCCCTCTTCCGCAACCCGGCCCAGCTGGAGCTGCTGCGCGCCGACCACTCGCTCGTCCCCTCGGCGGTCGAGGAGCTGATGCGCTACGACACGCCGCTGCAGCTGTTCGAGCGCTGGGTGCTGGACGAGATCGAGATCGATGGCACGACGATCCCGCGCGGCGCGGAGATCGCCATGCTCTTCGGCTCGGCCAACCACGACCCGGAGGTCTTCGCCGACCCGGCCCGTCTCGACCTGACCCGGGCCGACAACCCGCACATCTCCTTCAGCGCCGGCATCCACTACTGCATCGGCGCGCCCCTGGCCCGGATCGAGCTGGCGGCGTCGATGGAGGCGCTGCTGGAGAAGGCCCCGACCCTGCGGCTCGCCGCCGAGCCGGAGAGAAAGCCGAACTTCGTGATCCGGGGCCTGGAAGGACTCGACGTGGAGGTGGTCTGAGCGGCCCGGTCGTGCCGGCGGGCCGGGCGTGCCGGCGGGCCGGTCGTGCGGCAGGCCGGGCGTGCCGGGCAGGCCGGGCGGGCTGAGTGGACCGGACGCACTGGCGGCCAGGACGTGCTGAGCGGGCCGGGCGTGCCAGCGGGCCGGGCATGCCGGGCGGGCCCGACCCGCTGAGTGGGCCGGGCGGGCCGGGCGGGCGGTCCGCCCGTCAGGTCGACAGGTCCCGGCGGCGCAGCCCGGCCAGTCCCGCGGTCACCAAGGCCACCGCCAGCGCCGTCAGCACGGCCAGGGGACCCCACCGCAGCTCACCGCCCGGCAGCTTCGGCAGGTGACCGAACGGCGAGACGTCCAGCACCGCCTGCGGCACGTCCAGCGCGGGACCCACCCAGCCGAGCAGCAGCACCGCCCCGGCGATGCCCCAGGCCGCCATCGCCGCCCGGGGCAGCACGCCGTGCAGCAGGACCGCCACCCCGCCGATCACCCACACCGCCGGGAGCTGGGCCAGGCAGGCGACCAGGACCGGCCTGGTCTGCCTCCCGTGGCCGACGGCGAAGCCCAGGCCGGCCAGGAGCATGATCAGGGCGGCTCCGCCGAAGGCGATGACCAGGTGCCCGGCGGCCCAGCGCAGACGCCCGACGGCGTTGGCCAGGACCGGCTCCGCCCGGGCGGAGGTCTCCTCGCCGTGCAGACGCAGGACGGAGGCGACGATGTACAGCGCCGCGACCAGCCCGAGCATGCCGATCATCGAGGCGAGGAACGCGTCCGTCAGCCCCGAGTGACCGCCCATCCGCTCGAAGATCCGGCGGGCGTCGGGGTTGTCGCCCACCAGGTCGGCCGCGTCCTCGGTCAGGCCGCCGTAGACGACGCCGGCGAGGAGGAAGCCGGTACCCCAGCCGAGCACGGCGCCCCGCTGCAGCCGCCAGGCCAGTGCGCCCGCGCTGCCCAGCCGCCCCGTGGCCGGTCCGGGCCGGGTCGGCAGGAAGCTCATGCCGAGGTCGCGGCGGCCGGCCAGGACGTACGCCACCGTTCCCTGGAGCAGCACGGCCGCGGCCGGCAGCGCCAGGACCCACCAGCGCTCGCCGGCGTAGGCGCGCAGGTTCTCCAGCCAGCCCAGCGGCGACAGCCAGGTGAGGAGCGAGGAGCCGTCGTCGGTGGCCGAGTCGCCCGCCGCGCGCAGCACGAACGCGGCGCCCAGCACCGCCGCCGTCAGGCCGCGGGCCAGCCGCGCGCTCTGCGTCAGCTGCGCGACGATCGCCGCCGTCGTGGCGAAGACCAGGCCGACGCCCGCGATGCCGGCGCCCAGCGCCAGTGCGCCGGTCACCCCCTGCCCGGCCAGGCCGGCGGTCAGCAGCAGCGCCAGGGTCCCGTTCGCGACCGCCGCCGCCAGCAGTGCGGCCGTCAGGGAGGCCCGGCGGCCCACCATCCCGGACGCCACCAGCTCCTGCCGGCCGCTCTCCTCCTCGTCCCGGGTGTGCCGTACGACGACGAGCAGGCTCAGGACGGCGGCGAGGGCGCCGGCGTAGACACCGGCCCGCCAGGCCGTCAGGGCGCCCAGGGAGTCGCCGAAGACCGGGCCGACCATCGCGCGCAGCGAGGAGTTGGTCTCCACCTGGCGGAGCAGGCCGGCGCGTTCGGCCGGGGTGCCGTAGAGGCCCTCCAGGGTGCCCGGCATGGAGAGGACCATGAGCGCGTTCACCGCGATCCACACCGGGATCATCAGCCGGTCGCGGCGCAGCGCGAACCGCAGCAGCGTGCCCGTCCCCGCCAGTGGGCCGGTGCCGCCGGACCGTACCGCGAGGGCCGTCATCGGGCGGCCGCCTCGTCCTGGTAGTGGCGCAGGAAGAGTTCCTCCAGGGTGGGCGGCGTCGAGGTCAGCGACCGCACGCCCGACGCGGTCAGCGACCGCAGGACGCCGTCCAGCCGGTCGGTGTCGACCTGGAGCCGGACGTGGTGCCCCCGCACGTCGAGGTCGTGCACGCCGGGCAGGCCGGCCAGCCCGTCCGGCGGTCCGGCGAGCTCGGCGACGACGCTGGTGCGGGTCAGATGGCGCAGGTCGGCGAGGGATCCGCTCTCGACCGTGCGGCCCTTGCGGATGATGCTCACCCGGTCGCACAGCTCCTCCACCTCGCTGAGGATGTGCGAGGAGAGCAGGACGGTGCGGCCCCGGTCGCGCTCCTCGGTGACGCACCGCCGGAACACCTCCTCCATCAGCGGGTCCAGGCCGGAGGTCGGCTCGTCCAGGATCAGCAGGTCGACGTCCGAGGCGAACGCGGCGACCAGGGCGACCTTCTGCCGGTTGCCCTTGGAGTAGGTGCGGCCCTTCTTGGTGGGGTCCAGCTCGAACCGTTCGGTCAGCTCCGCCCGGCGCCGGGGATCCAGGCCTCCGCGCAGCCGGCCGTAGAGGTCGATGACCTCGCCGCCGGAGAGGTTGCGCCACAGCGTCACGTCGCCGGGGACGTAGGCGATGCGGCGGTGCACCTCCACCGCGTCCGCCCACGGGTCGCGGCCCAGCACCCGCGCGGCCCCGGAGTCGGCGCGCAGCAGGCCGAGCAGGACGCGGATGGCGGTGGACTTCCCGGCGCCGTTGGGGCCGAGGAAGCCGTGGACCTCGCCGGAGGCGACCTCCAGGTCGAGTCCGTCGAGCGCGTGCGTCCGTCCGAAGGACTTGTGCAGTCCGGAGACGGTGATGGCCTTCGTCATGCTTCAGAAGCTACGGTTTCTTCAGAAATTTGTGAAGTTAAGGAAGCGTATGAATCGCGACTAGGATGAGCCGCATGACGGAATCAGCCGGAGGCGGCCGGGACGCGGAGGCCGTGTCGAGGTTCGTCGAGTCCTTCGCGGCACAGCTCGTCGAGGCCGGGATGGCGCGGATGCCCGCCCGGGTCTTCGCCGCCCTGCTCTCCTCCGACAAAGGCGTGCTGACCTCCGCCGAGCTGGGTGAACAGCTCCGGATCAGCCCCGCGGCGGTGTCCGGGGCGGTGCGCTACCTGGCCCAGACGCACATGGTGTCGCGCGAGCGGGAGCCCGGCTCGCGCCGGGAGCGCTACCGGGTGCACGGCGACCAGTGGTACGAGGCCCTGACCAACCGGGAAGCCGTCATCAAGCGCTGGGAGGGCGCCCTGCGCGAGGGCGTCGCCAGCCTCGGGCCCGACACGCCGGCCGGCCGCCGGATGGCCGAGACGCTGGCGTTCTTCGAGTTCGTCGAGGTGGAGATCGCCGAGATGATGGAGCGCTGGCGCGTCCACCGGGAGAAGACGTTCGGACAGGACCGAGTACACACGAAGCAATGACCGGACCCGCGGGCCCTCAGGCCTCCGCGGGCAGGGTCAGCCCCCACGCCCCTTCCCGCACCACCCACGTACGGGTCCGCACCGGCCCCGACACCACCGCGTCCGCCCGGTAGCGGAAGTGCGCCCCCGAGACGGTCACCGTCCGGCCCCGAGCGAGCAGGGGCGAGGCCTCCGCTCCCACCGACACCGGTCTGACCTCCACCGACGCGGTCCCGGCAGCGCCCGGTGACACCGACACGGCCTCCACCGGCTGGTTCAGGTCGACGAGGGTGGCGCCGTCCACCTCGACCCGCAGCCGGGACGGCCCGGGCTCGGGCGCGGCGGCGAGCCGGGACGGGCGGGTGGCGGGCACCAGCGTGCGCACCAGGGACTGGCAGGTGCGCAGCCAGGGGCGGCCCGCCTCGGCGGCCTCGGGCTCCGGCTCCTGCGGCGCGGCCGTCACCGGCGGTATCCGCAGCGCGCCGAGCACCACCCCGTCGCTGTCGTCGACCAGCAGGTCCATCCGCCGCTCCGCCCCGTCCAGCACGGCCCGGGCCGCCGCCACCGTCCCCGTCGGCACCCCCAGCGAACGGGCCAGCGTCAGCGCGCCGCCGACGGGCACCACCGACAGCGCGCATCCGGCCAGCTCCCGGTGCCGGTGCAGCAGCGCCACCGTGCGGACCAGGGCCCGGTCGTCGCCGATCACCACCGGGCGCCGCGAGCCCCGGCGGCGCAGCGCCCGGGCGAACTCCTCGGGGCCGTCCGGCAGGCACAGCTTCATCGACGCACCCGCTCCGAGCACGTCTTTCGCGATCCGTACGGACTCGCCGTCGGACCGACGGGCGACCGGGTCGACCACCACCAGCAGCTGCTCGGACGTCGCGGAAGTCGCCACCTCGGCCATGCCTCGCTTCCTCGGGTAGCATCTTTGTGCAAGAGCCCCTTGCGCTATTGCGCCAGGGGCTTCGTCTATTCCGGGGCATCCGGTCCGACGGTTGGCGGCCAACGGCGGTCGCGGTGCACGCGGCTGCAGACGCTCCGCGTTCGCCCTCGACCATGGACATGCCCCGCCCGGAAGGGGTGTACGCGCGTGCCCGCACTTGTGCTGCTCGGTGCTCAGTGGGGTGACGAAGGCAAGGGAAAGGCGACGGACCTGCTAGGCGGATCCGTCGACTACGTGGTGCGTTACCAGGGTGGTAACAACGCAGGCCACACGGTGGTCGTGGGCGACCAGAAGTACGCCCTGCACCTGCTCCCTTCCGGAATCCTGTCCCCCGGCTGCACGCCGGTCATCGGTAACGGCGTCGTCGTCGACCCGTCGGTCCTGCTCTCCGAGCTGAGCGGGCTGAACGAGCGCGGCGTCGACACGTCCAAGCTCCTCATCAGCGGAAACGCGCACATCATCACGCCGTACAACGTGACGGTGGACAAGGTGACCGAGCGCTTCCTCGGCAAGCGGAAGATCGGCACCACCGGGCGCGGCATCGGCCCGACCTACGCCGACAAGATCAACCGCGTCGGCATCCGCGTGCAGGACCTCTACGACGAGTCCATCCTCACCCAGAAGGTCGAGGCGGCCCTCGACGTCAAGAACCAGATCCTCACCAAGCTGTACAACCGGCGCGCGATCGCCGTGGACCAGGTGGTCGAGGAGCTGCTGGGCTACGCCGACAAGCTCGCCCCCTACGTCGCCGACACCGTCCTGGTCCTCAACCAGGCGCTGGAGGAGGACAAGGTCGTCCTGTTCGAGGGCGGCCAGGGCACGCTGCTCGACATCGACCACGGCACGTACCCCTTCGTCACCTCGTCCAACCCGACCGCGGGCGGCGCCTGCACGGGCGCGGGCGTGGGCCCGACGAAGATCAGCCGGGTCATCGGCATCCTCAAGGCGTACACGACCCGGGTCGGGGCCGGCCCGTTCCCGACCGAGCTGTTCGACGAGGACGGCGAGGCGCTGCGGCGCATCGGCGGCGAGCGCGGTGTCACCACCGGCCGGGACCGCCGCTGCGGCTGGTTCGACGCGGTCATCGCCCGCTACGCGACCCGCGTGAACGGCCTGACCGACTTCTTCCTCACCAAGCTCGACGTGCTCACCGGCTGGGAGCAGATCCCGGTCTGCGTCGCGTACGAGATCGACGGCAAGCGGGTCGAGGAGCTGCCCTACTCCCAGACCGACTTCCACCACGCCAAGCCGGTGTACGAGATGCTCCCGGGCTGGAACGAGGACATCTCCAAGGCGAAGACCTTCGCCGACCTGCCGAAGAACGCCCAGGCGTACGTCAAGGCGCTGGAGGAGATGTCCGGCGCCCCGATCTCCGCGATCGGCGTCGGCCCGGGCCGGGACGAGACGATCGAGATCAACTCCTTCATCTGACGCGTCCGCACGCCTGCCGGCCGCTCCCCGTCCCCGGGGGGCGGCCGGCGTCGTCCCGCCGGGAGAGTTGCCGGGAACGGGCATAGGCTGGGAGCCACAGCCCGCGTGCGTCGACGCAGAAGAAGGTGAGTGCGATGCGCGTACTGCTCAAGGCCCGCATGGACACGGAGAAGGCCAACGAGGCCATCCGCAACGGCACCATGGGCAAGCTGCTCCAGGAGTCGCTGGAGCAGATCAAGCCGGAAGCGGCCTACTTCACCTCCGACCAGGGCAAGCGCACCGCCTACCTGGTCTTCGACATGCAGGACAGCTCGCAGATGCCGGTGCTCAGCGAGCCCTTCTTCCTCCACCTGGGCGCGGAGATCACGTACACGCCGGTGATGAACGTCGACGACGTGCAGAAGGGCCTGTCCCAGCTGGGCCGCTGAAGCGCCGGCTCAGCTGAAGACGATCATCGAGCCCTGGGCGAGGCTGCGGGTCGCGGCCGCGTGCAAGCCGAGCCAGACGTGCCGCTCCCGGGCGAAGGGGCTGGGGTCGTACGGGGCCGGAACGGCGGGTTCCTCCAGCTCCGTGGGCGCGAGCGGCGGCGCGGGGGCCGCGGGCGGGTTGGCCGGGTCGATGCCGATGGCGGGGGCGACCACCTCCAGCTCCCGCAGCAGCGCGTGCGAGGAGCCCAGCGGCCCGCCGCCCGCGAGCAGCTCGTCGTCGGCGAGCGGGCCGGGGAAGTCGACGGGGACGTACGCGCCCGCGTGGTCGTAGTGCCAGACCAGGTGCGACTGCTGGGCCGTGGACTCGAACATCTCCAGCAACTGCTCGTAGTCGCCGCCCAGTTCGTCCACCGGCGTCACCGGCAGCCCGCACACCTGGAGCAGGTAGGCGCGGCGCAGGAAGTGCAGCGCGTCGTAGTCGAAGCCCGCGACCGGGGCGACGTCGCCCGACAGTCCCGGCATGTACTGGTACACCGGCACCGGCGGCAGCCCGGCCTCGGCGAGCACCTTGTTGTATTGCGCGAGTTCCTCGGCGAAGGGGTTGTCCGGCGTGTGGCACAACACGTCGACGAGCGGTACCAGCCACAGATCACAGGCCAAAGAAGGCTCCTCGCTCAGCGCGGTGGTCGGGTAGCACGGTGGTCGGGTAGCACGGTGGTCAGGGAAGAGTAGCGGTGGGGCGCGGTCACGGCTTCCGCCGTGCATGTCCCATACCCACACGGACAGACGCGACGCGGGTCATCCGGAGGCAAGACGCTCGATCAGGGCGAGCGAGTGGGTGTTGTAGCCGGCGATGATCGCCCGGGCGGTGTCGGTGTCGCGGGCACCCAGGGCGTCGACCAGCTCGGTGTGGCCCGCCCACAGCTCGCCCCGCAGGTCGCCGAGCCGGCGCAGGTACTGCACCGCGCACACCCAGGTCCGCACGCGCAGCCGGTGCAGGAAGTCGCCGAGGTAGGGGTTGCCGAAGACCGCGCAGAGCTCGCGCCAGAAGCGCAGGTCGTAGCCGATCAGCACGGTGAGGTCCCCGGCCGCCGCGGCCCGCTGGGCCTCCTCGCCGCGCCGCCGCACCCCGGCGAGGGTCGCCGCCACCCGGGGGTCGTCGGTCCGTATGGAGGCGCGCCGCCCGGTGAGCAGGGCGTGGAACATCCCCTCGATCACCAGGTCACGGGCCTCGATCATGCCGCGGAAGTCCTCGACCGAATACTCGTGGACCCGGAAGCCGCGGTGCTGGTCCGCCTCCAGCAGCCCCTGGGCGGAAAGGTCGACCAGGGCCTCCCGCACCGGCGTCGCGGAGACGCCGTACTGCTCGGCGATCTCCTTGACCGTGAACTCCTGCCCCGGCTGGAGCCGCCCGGCCAGCACCTCGTCACGAAGGGCGTCGGCGATCTGCTGGCGCAGGGTGCTGCGCATCACGGCGCCGGTGCTGCCGGGCATGGTCAGGGCGTCTCCCTCGTCGCGTCGGGGTGGCGTGCGCGTACATGTCTACGAGCACGCCACCTTACGCGTTCGAATGAGGCGCGAGAATGTCGGTTACTGACGGGTTTACAGCTGCTTACGTCGTGTACTCCCGCTGCTCACGCCGTGTACTCGTCGGCCACCGACAGTGCCGAGTCCAGGACCGCCAGGCCCTCCTTCAGCTCCGCCTCGCTCACCGTCAGCGGCGGCACCACGTGCGTGCGGTTCATGTTCACGAACGGCCACAGCCCGCCCGCCTTGGCGGCGGCGGCGAAGGCGGCCATCGGCGCGTTCGCCTCCCCGGTGGCGTTGTACGGCACCAGCGGTTCGCGCGTGGCGCGGTCGCGCACCAGCTCCAGCGCCCAGAACATGCCCACGCCGCGCACCTCGCCGACGCTCGGGTGCCGCTCGGCGAGCGCCCGCAGCTCCGGCTCCACGACGGACGCCCCCAGCCGGGCCGCGCGCTCGACCACGCCCTCCTCCGCCATCACGCCGATCGTCGCGACGGCGGCGGCACAGGCCAGCGGGTGCCCGGAGTACGTCAAGCCGCCCGGGTAGGGGCGCTTGGCGAACGTCTGCGCGATCGCGCCGGAGATCGCCACCCCGCCCAGCGGCACGTAACCGCTGTTCACGCCCTTCGCGAAGGTGAGCAGGTCGGGGGTGACGCCGAACAGGTCCGCGGCGAACCACTCACCGGTCCGCCCGAACCCGGCCATGACCTCGTCCAGGACCAGGACGATGCCGTGCCGGTCGCAGAGCCGGCGCACCCCGGCCAGATAGCCGGGCGGCGGGACCATGATCCCGGCCGTGCCCGGGACGGTCTCCAGGATGATCGCCGCGATCGTCGACGGGCCCTCGAAGGCGATCGTCGTCTCCAGGTGCTCCAGCGCCCGGGCGCACTCCTGCTCCTCGGTCTCGGCGTAGAAGCGGGAGCGGTACAGGTAGGGCGCCCAGAAGTGCACGACCCCGGCCGTGCCGCTGTCGGAGGCCCAGCGGCGCGGGTCGCCGGTGACGTTCACGGCCTGCTGCGTGCCGCCGTGGTACGAGCGGTAGGCGGAGAGCACCTTCGGGCGGCCGGTGTGCAGCCGGGCCATCCGCAGGGCGTGCTCGACGGCGTCGGCGCCGCCGTTGGTGAAGAAGATCTTGTCCAGGTCGCCCGGGGTCCGCTCGGCGATCAGCCGGGCCGCCTCCGAACGCGCCTCGACGGCGAACGCCGGCGCGAAGGTCGCCAGCCGTCCCGCCTGCTCCTGGATCGCGGCGACGACCTTGGGGTGCTGGTAGCCGATGTTCGTGTAGACGAGCCCGCTGGCGAAGTCGAGGTAGCGCTTGCCGTCGTAGTCCCAGAAGTACGACCCCTCGGCACCGGCGACGGCGAGCGGGTCGATGAGCTCCTGGGCGGACCAGGAGTGGAACACGTGGGCACGGTCGGCGGCCTTCACGGCGGCGCCGGCTTCGGGGTTCGGCTGAGGGGTCATGCGGGCGAGCGTAGGCGCGGGGGAGCGGGCGGTGGTATCGGCGCCCTGTCTGGCGTCCGCCGCATTCCGCGACAGGTTGTCCAGGCGCGCGCCGCACCGTTGACAGCTCGCTGTCGAAATGTCAGCATGCTGTCATAAGGCTCAGGGTCCGAGGAGGAACCATGAACGCCACCGCCGGCCGCAAGCCCGTCCATCTCGCCGTCTACGACACCTTCGCCGACTGGGAGACCGGCCACGCCACGGCCCACCTCGCCCGCGCCGGCCACGAGATCCGCACGGTCGGCCCGTCCACCGCCCCGGTCACCAGCATCGGCGGCCTGCGCGTCACGCCCCACCTGGCCCTGGACGCGCTGCGCCCCGAGGACAGCGCGCTGCTGATCCTGCCGGGCGCCGACCTCTGGGACACGGGCGAGGACCTGGCCCCCTTCGCCCGCGCGGCCCGCGCCTTCCTGGCGGCGGGCGTCCCGCTCGCCGCGATCTGCGGGGCCACCGCCGGACTGGCCCGCGAGGGCCTGCTCGACGACCGGGCCCACACCAGCGCGGTCTCCTTCTACCTGGCCGCGACCGGCTACGCGGGTGGCGGGCACTACGTCGAGACCGACGCCGTCACCGACCGGGGCCTGGTCACCGCCGGCCCCACCGAGCCCGTCGCCTTCGCCCGGGAGATCCTCCGGCTGCTCGGGGTGTACGAGGGCGAGGTGCTGGACGCCTGGTACCGGCTCTTCCACGACTCCGACGCGTCGGCGTACGCGGTGCTGGAGAAGGCCGGGGCGCGGTGAGCCGGGAGCGTCAGGAGCTGCTCAGCCGCAGCGCCCTCGGGGTGTTCCGGCTCAACGGCCAGTTCCTCGCCGTCGCGGAGGAACTGGCCCGGCCGGCCGGGCTCACCGCCGCCTGGTGGCAGGTGCTCGGCGCGGTCCTCGGCGAGCCGCTGCCCGTCTCGGGCATCGCCCGCGCCATGGGCATCACCCGGCAGAGCGTGCAGCGCGTCGCCGACCTGCTGGTGGAGCGGGGTCTGGCGGAGTACCGGCCGAACCCGGCGCACCGCCGGGCCAAGCTCCTCGCCCCGACCGGCCAGGGCCGCGCGGCGATCGCCCGGATCGACCCCGGGCACGCGGCCTTCGCCGACCGGCTGGCCGAGGCGTTCGGGGAGGCGGAACTGGCGGAGGCGGTGCGGATGCTGGAACGGCTGTCGAAGGTGCTCGACGGGACGGGACCGCCTGTTACGGAACCGTAGACGTCTCCCAGGTCACCCGGCCCCCGCCCCGCACTATTCTCGATCCGTTGCTCGCGTGTGGGGGGAAGGCGGCGGAGCGATGGAGACGTTGGGGCCGGGGGATCCGCAGCACATCGGTGCGTACCGGTTGCTGGCGCGGCTCGGTGCGGGGGGCATGGGGCAGGTGTACCTGGCCCGCTCGGAGCGGGGCCGTACCGTCGCCGTGAAGCTGGTCCGCGAGGAGCTGGCCGCGCAGGAGGAGTTCCGCGAGCGGTTCCGGCAGGAGGTGCGGGCCGCGCGGCAGGTCGGCGGGTACTGGACGGCGCCGGTGCTGGACGCGGACACCGAGGCCGCCGTGCCGTGGGTCGCCACCGGGTACGTCGCCGGGCCGAGCCTGCAGCAGGTCGTCGGGCACGACCACGGGGCCCTGCCGGAGCGGACCGTGCGCATCCTCGCGGCCGGGCTCGCGCACGCGCTCCAGGACATCCACGCGGCCGGCATCGTCCACCGCGACCTCAAGCCGTCCAACGTGCTGGTCACCATCGACGGCCCGCGCGTCATCGACTTCGGCATCGCCCGCGCGCTGGAGACGGTGACCGACGGCGGCCTCACGCGCACCGGCGCGCTCGTCGGCTCACCGGGCTTCATGGCGCCCGAGCAGGTGCGGGGCGACCGCATCACCCCGGCGTGCGACGTCTTCTGCCTCGGCTCGGTCCTCGCCTACGCCGCCACCGGCAAGCTGCCGTTCGGCACCGCCAACAGCGGGGTGCACGCCCTGATGTTCCGCATCGCCCAGGAGGAACCGGACCTGTCGGGCGTGCCGGAGGGCATCGCCGACCTGGTCCGCGACTGCCTGCGCAAGGACCCGGCCGCCCGGCCGTCCCTCGACCGGGTCCTGGAGCGCACCGGCGCGGACGACACCGTCGCCGACGGCCGCGCCCTCGACCCGTGGCTCCCGAGCGCACTGGTGGCCCAACTCGGGCGGCACGCGGTGCGGTTGCTGGACGCGGAGAACCCGGAGGGCGGGCCGGCCCCGGGCCCCGGGCCGGGATCCCCGGCCGGGGCGGACGCGCCGGCCGGCTCCGGTGAGCGACCGGAGCCGGCCGCCCCGGGCCACCGGCCCCCGACCCCGCCCGCCCGACCGGGCTCCGGCCCGGCCCGACCGGGCTCCGGTCCGGCCCCCGGCTCTGCCGGTGCCGGGGACGCCGGGGTCGACGGGGCCCGTTCCGCCGGTGCCGTCGGGCCGTCCGGCCCCGGTCCCGTGCCCGCCGGCCCCGGGGCCCCCGAACACCCCGCACCTGCCACGCCCCCCGGTCACGGCTACGGGCCCGCCTCCGCCGGCGGCCCCGGCGCCACGCCGGAGCACGCCCCCGTCGCCGACGCGTCCGGGCCCGGCCCCGTGCCGCCGGTGCCCGGTCCGCCTTTGCCGGGTGCGCCGGGACCGGGTGCGCCCGGCTCCGGCGCGCCGCTGGATCGTCTGCCCACCATGGTCGCGGGCCAGGGCCGGTCCGCCCCCGCGCCGAACGGCCCGGGCGTCCCGCCGCACGCCCAGACGCCGCCGCCCCCGTACCCGGCCTACGGTTATCCGCAGCAGCACCCCCAGCCCGGCTCCCCGGGCGGTGCCGCACCGGCGTACCCCGGCTACGGCGGACTCGGTTCCACCCCGCCCCACGGCCCGCCGACCTACGGCCCGACCCCGCCCTTCGGTCCGACCCCGCCCTACGGCCCCGGGCAGGAGCCGCCCCGGCGCGACGGCCGGTCCACCGTGCTGCTCGTCGTGATCGCCCTGGTCGTGGCGCTGGCGGCGGGCGGGACGGTGTACGCCCTGATGCAGGGCGGCGGCGACCCGGCCGACGACCACGCGCAGCCCTCCCCGACCCACAGCACCGGCGCGCCCCCGACCACCGGGGCGCCCTCGCCGACGGCCTCCCCCACCCCGGCGGACGGCACGATCCCGGCCGCGTACCTCGGCACCTGGACCACCACCATCGACAACGCGGACGGGCAGCACACCCGCCGGCTCACCCTCCAGCAGGGCGAACCGGGCGACACGGTCCTGTCCCTCGTGGCGGACGGCCCGACCGAGGGCGGCGGCACCTACCACTGCGTGTTCGAAGGCGAACTGACCGCCGCCCCCGGCGCCGACGGCCCGCTGAGGATCGGCCCGTCCACCGTGACCGTCGGGCAGCCGCGCACCGCCTGCACCCCGGGCGCGGCCACCGAGATCACCGTCCTGCCGGACGGCACGCTCCAGCGCACCAACACCAGCAGCGGCGAACGGCTGACGTACACGAGGCAGTGACGAACGCCCGTACGGCGGCGCATGCGTGAGGACCGGCACCCCCAGCCCCGGGAGCACCCGTGCGCCCCGGCACCGGCCGTCCGCCAGCGAGCGCCCAGCGCCCGAGCCGCGAACTGCGCGCCCTGTTACGGGAGATCGACCCGCGCCGGCGACATGACGGCCCACGAGGTGGACCTGCCGGAGGACAACGTGCTCTTCGGCGTGCGGGCGGCCGGCGGGACGGGCCCGCGCAGCCCGGTCGCGTTCCCCGACCCGGCGTGACGACGGGCCGCCCCGGCCGTCCGGTCCGCCCTCGCCGTCCGGTCCGCCCCGGCCGCCCTCGCCGTCGGTGCTCTCACCGCGGCTCCGGTGGCCGCTGCCGGGGCATGTTCGGCCGGGCGCCGCCGTGCGGCGGTACGGGGAACCTCCCGTTCGCGCCCCCCGCCTCCGCCGGGCGGCCGCCGCCCGGGAACACCACCGTCTGCACGCCCGCCGGAGCGCCCCCGCCCCGGAACTCGCCCATCCAGTCGGCCGTCTCCACGCGCACCAGCTCGGTGACGTCCTCGGAGAACCTCCGCAGCACCCCCAGGCACCGCTCGGCCGCCTCCCCGGCCGTGCCCTCCGTCGGCCCCAGCACCTCCCGCACGCTCTCGGCCGCCCAGTCGAACTGCAGCGCCTGCAACCGCCGCTGCACGGCCTGCGCGGTCGCCACGTCCCGCATCCACCCGGACGTCAGCCCGAAGTACCGGTCGACGGCCACGCACGCCACGGCCAGCAGCAGCGCCAGACACCCCCAGGGCGCGATCTTGCCCACCACCCCGGTCAGGTCCAGCAGCGGCAGGGCCACCCCGGTCACCGCCCCCACCGCGGCCCCGCAGCGCAGGCTCCGCGCGCACCGCCGCTTCCACACCCGGTCCGCCAGGTACCAGGCCGCCGTGCACAGCGCCCCGCGCTCCACCCACCGGTACAGCTCGTCCAGCCGGGCCGCCGGCTCGCCCCAGTCCCCGAGCGGTAGGGGCCGCCCGGTCAGATCGCCCGGCCGCGGCCGGGCCGCCTGCTCGCCCCGCCCGTCCTGAGGCGGCCCCTCGGGCTGCATCTCCGGCTGACCCACCCGGCACTCCCTACTGACCACGAACGACCACGCACGGTGCGCTCACCGATCACGCTGCGCGCCCCACCGACGCGACCCACCGACACGACGACCGGCGCCGGACCCTTCCTACCCCCCTCCGGGTGGCGAAGGCGTGGCTTTCGTCGCTTTTCCGCCCGGAAGTATTCCTTGATCGGTTATGGGGCGCGAGGGGGACTCACTCGAAAGAGTGCTGGGGCGACGGCAGGCCCGACCACGTAGGCTCGTGCCGAACGGGAAAACCCGTACCGAGCAAGGAGCTGATCGTGATCCCCGGTGGTGGCCAGCCCAACATGCAGCAGCTGCTGCAGCAGGCCCAGAAGATGCAGCAGGACCTGGCGCGCGCGCAGGAGGAACTGGCGCAGACGGAGGTCGACGGGCAGGCGGGCGGCGGCCTGGTGAAGGCCACCGTCACCGGCGCCGGCGAGCTGCGCGCCCTGAAGATCGACCCGAAGGCGGTGGACCCGGAGGACACCGAGACCCTCGCCGACCTCGTCGTGGCGGCCGTGCAGGCGGCCAACGAGAACGCGCAGGCGCTCCAGCAGCAGAAGCTGGGCCCGCTCGCGCAGGGCCTGGGCGGCGGCGGCATCCCCGGCCTGCCGTTCTGACCCCGCGTACCGCCTTCCTCGGACAGGCGGCTGACAACTACGGTACGTACGGGAGGTCGCGTACCGGCCTCGAAGACCCAGGAAGGGCAGTCCGTTGTACGAAGGCGTGGTCCAGGATCTGATCGACGAGCTGGGGCGGCTGCCCGGCGTCGGTCCCAAGAGCGCCCAGCGGATCGCCTTCCACATCCTCCAGGCCGAGCCGACGGACGTACGGCGTCTCGCGCAGGCCCTGATGGAGGTCAAGGCGAAGGTCCGCTTCTGTGCGACCTGCGGCAACGTCGCGCAGGAGGAGCTGTGCAACATCTGCCGCGACACCCGCCGCGACCCGGCCGTCATCTGCGTGGTCGAGGAGCCGAAGGACGTCGTGGCGATCGAGCGCACGCGTGAGTTCCGGGGCCGCTACCACGTCCTGGGCGGCGCGATCAGCCCGATCGACGGGGTGGGCCCGGACGACCTGCGCATCCGGGAACTCCTGGCCCGTCTCGCCGACGGCACCGTCACCGAGCTCATCCTCGCCACGGACCCGAACCTGGAGGGCGAGGCGACGGCGACGTACCTCGCCCGCATGATCAAACCGATGGGCCTGAAGGTCACCCGCCTGGCCAGCGGCCTCCCGGTGGGTGGGGACCTGGAATACGCGGACGAGGTCACGCTCGGCCGCGCCTTCGAGGGGAGACGACTCCTAGATGTCTGACGCCACGCTGCACGCGGCCGACCGGAACCCGGACGACTTCGCGGTCCAGATCGCGGACCAGATCGAGAGCTTCCTGGTCGCCGTCACGGAGGTCGCCCGGGGTGCCGAGCCGGAATCGGCGGTGCCCTTCCTCCTCCTGGAGGTCTCGCAGCTCCTCCTGGCCGGCGGCCGGCTCGGCGCGCACGAGGACATCGTGCCCGACGAGCGCTACGAGCCCGACACGGGTCCGGACGCGGACGTCGACGAACTGCGCGAGAACCTGGCCCGCCTGCTGGACCCCGTCGACGTCTACTCCGAGGTGTTCGACCCCTACGAGCCCCGCAAGGCCCCCGTGCCGGCCCGGATCTCCGACGACCTCACGGACGTCATCACGGACCTGCGCCACGGCATGGCCCACTACCGCGCCGGGCGCACCACCGAGGCCCTGTGGTGGTGGCAGTTCTCGTACTTCTCCAACTGGGGCTCCACCGCCTCGGCCACCCTGCGGGCCCTGCAGTCGGTCCTCGCCCACGTCCGCCTCGACCAGCCCCTCGCCGAACTCGACGGGCTGGACACGGACCAGGGCATGGGCGACGACACGCTGGAGATCGAGGCGGGCCGGGTGATGGCGGAGGAGATCGCGGGCCCGCTGGGGCTGCGCCCGGCGAAGTAGCCGGTCAGAGCCGGACGGCCGTGCCGGTGACGGCGATTCCGGTGTCCGTGCCCTCCGGCACGGACACCGTGATCACGCTCGGCCGCCCCATGTCGACGCCCTGATGGATCGTCAGCGTGGCCGGGGGCGTGACGAGTCCGAGTTCCCTCAGGTAGCCGCCGAACGCGGCCGCCGCCGCGCCCGTCGCCGGGTCCTCGACGACGCCGCCGGGCGGGAACGGGTTGCGGGCGTGGAAGACGGTGGGTGACTCCCGCCGGACCAGGTCGACCGTGGTCCAGTCCCTGCGGGCCAGGAGCGCGGTGAGCGCGGGCAGGTCGTAGTCCAGGCGGGCCAGCCGGTCCCGGCTCGCGGTGGCGAGGACCGGGTGCCAGGCCCCGGCGAAGGCCACCCGGGGCGGCAGGGCCGGGTCCAGGTCGTCCGCGGACCAGCCGAGGATCGCCAGCAGTTCGGCGAGGTCGGCGTCGTCGAGGGGGACCGTGCGCGGGGCGACGCTCACCAGGGTCGCCACGAGGGTGCCGTCCGCCGTCCGCTCCGTGGTGACCGGGACCAGCCCGGCGGCCGTGCGCAGCACCAGCCGTCCGGGGCCGTGCCGCTCGGCGTGGGCCACGGCCGTGGCGATCGTCGCGTGCCCGCAGAAGGGGACCTCGGCGAGCGGGCTGAAGTAGCGCACGGCCAGGGAGCCGTCGTGGGCGTCCGTCACGAACGCCGTCTCCGAGTAGCCGACCTCGGCCGCCGCCGCCAGCATCGCCGCGTCGTCGGCACCGTCCGCGTCGAGCACCACCCCCGCGGGGTTGCCGCCCCCGGGGTCCGTGCCGAACGCCACGTAGCGCAGTATCTCCATGCCCGCACGGTAGCGCCCGGGCCCCGGCCGTACGGCGTGATCAGGGGTTTCCCGGGCGCCTGGCACGGCACCCGGACGGGTCGGGCGCGCTGTGACGCCGGGCACGTTTCGCGTGGCCCGTGGCCAGATGGGCATGAGCCCCTCTGGACGGGCGCCGGATCTCACCATGCGATATCGCGGAGGGGATTTTCGGACGCTCGATAGACTGAGCCGACCGCGGTACGAATGCGTATGAGCGGACAGAGACGGATTGAGCGAGGAGCGCACGTGGGCCTTGTCGTGCAGAAGTACGGAGGCTCCTCCGTAGCCGATGCCGAGGGCATCAAGCGCGTCGCCAAGCGGATCGTGGAAGCGAAGCAGAACGGCAACCAGGTGGTTGCCGTGGTTTCCGCGATGGGCGACACGACGGACGAGCTGATCGATCTCGCCGAGCAGGTTTCCCCGATGCCTGCCGGGCGCGAGCTCGACATGCTGCTGACCGCCGGGGAGCGGATCTCCATGGCCCTGCTGGCCATGGCGATCAAGAACCTGGGCCACGAGGCCCAGTCGTTCACCGGCAGCCAGGCGGGTGTCATCACCGACTCGGTCCACAACAAAGCCCGGATCATCGACGTCACGCCGGGGCGCATCAAGACCTCGGTGGACGAGGGCAACATCGCGATCGTCGCCGGTTTCCAGGGCGTCAGCCAGGACACCAAGGACATCACCACCCTCGGCCGCGGCGGCTCCGACACCACGGCGGTGGCCCTCGCGGCCGCGCTCGACGCCGACGTGTGCGAGATCTACACCGACGTCGACGGCGTGTTCACCGCCGACCCGCGCGTGGTGAAGAAGGCCCGGAAGATCGACTGGATCTCCTTCGAGGACATGCTCGAACTGGCGGCGTCCGGGTCGAAGGTGCTGCTCCACCGCTGCGTGGAGTACGCCCGCCGCTACAACATCCCGATCCACGTCCGGTCCAGCTTCAGCGGACTGCAGGGCACGTGGGTCAGCAGCGAGCCGATCGAGCAAGGGGACAAGCAGGTGGAGCAGGCTCTCATCTCCGGTGTCGCGCACGACACCTCCGAGGCCAAGGTCACGGTCGTCGGCGTGCCGGACAAGCCGGGCGAGGCGGCCTCGATCTTCCGCACGATCGCCGACGCCGAGATCAACATCGACATGGTCGTGCAGAACGTGTCCGCCGCCTCCACGGGCCTGACGGACATCTCCTTCACGCTGCCGAAGACCGAGGGCCGCAAGGCCATCGACGCGCTGGAGAAGAACAAGGCCGGCATCGGCTTCGACTCCCTGCGCTACGACGACCAGATCGGCAAGATCTCCCTCGTCGGCGCCGGCATGAAGACCAACCCGGGCGTCACGGCCGACTTCTTCACGGCCCTGTCCGACGCGGGCGTCAACATCGAGCTGATCTCGACCTCCGAGATCCGCATCTCGGTCGTCACCCGCGCCGACGACGTCCCCGAGGCCGTGCGCGCCGTGCACTCCGCCTTCGGGCTCGACTCCGACAGCGACGAGGCCGTCGTCTACGGAGGCACCGGCCGCTGATGGCCGGATCCGGGCAGACCGGCCGCTCGGGCCGGCCCACCCTCGCCGTGGTGGGAGCGACCGGAGCCGTCGGCACGGTCCTGCTCCAGATCCTGTCCCAGCGGGCGGACGTCTGGGGCGAGATCCGACTCGTCGCCTCCCCGCGCTCGGCCGGCCGCAAGCTGGCCGTACGCGGGGAGCAGACCGAGGTCCTGGCGCTCACCGAGGAGGTCTTCGACGGCGTGGACGTCGCCCTGTTCGACGTCCCCGACGAGGTCGCCGGGCGGTGGGCGCCCCTGGCCGCCGCCAAGGGCGCGGTGGTGGTCGACAACTCGGGCACGTTCCGGATGGACCCGGACGTGCCCCTCGTCGTGCCCGAGGTCAATCCGCACGCCGTGCGCATGCGCCCGCGCGGCATCGTCGCCAACCCCAGCTGCACGACGCTCACCATGATCGTGGCCCTGGGGGCGCTGCACGCCGAGTACGGGCTGCGCGCACTGGTCGCCTCCTCGTACCAGGCCGTCAGCGGCGCCGGGCGCGACGGCGTGGCGACCCTGCGGCAGCAGCTGTCCCTGGTCGCCGGCACCGAGCTGGGCACCAGCCCGGGTGACGTACGGCGGGCCGTCGGCGACCGCACCGGGCCGTTCCCGGAGCCGGTCGCGCTGAACGTCGTGCCGTGGGCCGGTGAGCCCCGGGACGACGGCTGGTCCTCGGAGGAGCTGGAGGTGCGCGGCGAGACCCGCAAGATCCTCGGGCTCCCGGAGCTGCCGGTGGCCGTCACCTGTGTGCGCGTGCCGGTGATCACCACGCACTCCCTGACCGTGCACGCCCGCTTCGAGGGCGAGGTCACCGTCGACAAGGCCCGCGAGATCCTCGCCACGGCGCCCGGTGTGGTGCTCTTCGACAACCCCGCGGCCGGGGAGTTCCCGACCCCCGCCGACGTCGTCGGCACCGACCCCACCTGGGTCGGGCGGGTGCGCCGGGCGCTGGACGACCCGACCGCGCTCGAACTCTTCGTGTGCGGGGACAACCTGCGCAAGGGCTCCGCGCTCAACACCGCCCAGATCGCCGAGCTGGTGGCGGCGGAACTGCCCTGACCGCAGGCGCCCCGGGCCGCGGCGCGTCCCGCCGCGGCACGGCCCCGGGCCCGTGTCGGTGGGGGTTTGTAGGATCTGTGGACGACATGTGAGCTGGTCGATGATCCGGACCACTTGTCCCGGGCTCCTCGGCAGCAGAGGATTTACCTCCCCGCTCTCCGCAACCGCGCGGAGGGCGGGGAGCGTCTTTGCGGTCGCCTCTTCGACCGTGGGAGCGCTTCTCAGGCGTGGGGACGCCTGGAACCGGACGTGGGGACGTCCGTTCACATCTGGACATAGGGGAAGAGCGGGACGCATGAGGGCCTTGAACGCACCATCGGTTGTGCTGCCTGACGCGAGCAGAGCGTCGACGGCGACGGTCGGCGGGAAAGTGATGCCCGGCACGTACAACCCTCACGGGGGTCGGCGTGTCCAACAGGCGTGGCAGAGGTACTCGACTTCAGCGCGGCACGCGGCACGGTCCTTCGACCGCCCCGTCCGGCGGCTCTCCGACCCCGCATGTCCGGTACCCCCGGTGGCATGCCGGTGATCGCGCCCGTGCCCGCAGCGCGGCCGGCCCGCATCCCGAACCAGCGTGACGGCGCCGAGGACGGTGTCGCGGCCGGTACGACCGTCGACCACCTCACCGAGACCTACCGGGCGCACTACCGCTCGCTGCTCGGTCTCGCCGCACTCCTCCTCGACGACACCGCCTCCTGCGAGGACGTCGTCCAGGAGGCCTTCATCCGTGTCCACTCCGCCCGCAAGCGGGTCCGCGACCCCGAGAAGACCCTGGCGTACCTGCGCCAGACGGTCGTCAACCTCTCGCGCTCGGCGCTGCGCCGCCGCATCCTCGGCCTGAAGCTGCTGTCGAAGCCCATGCCCGACATGGCCAGCGCCGAGGAAGGCGCCTACGACCAGCTGGAGCGCGACTCGCTCATCAAGGCGATGAAGGGTCTGCAGCGCCGCCAGCGCGAGGTGCTGGTGCTGCGCTACTTCGCGGACATGACCGAGGCGCAGGTCGCCGAGACCCTCGGCATATCCCTGGGCTCGGTCAAGGCGTACGGCTCGCGCGGGATCGCGGCGCTCAGGCTGGCCATGGAGGCCCCGGTATGAGCGCATCGGACGGCGCGCGCCGTGACGGGCGCGACCGGCACGAGCCCTTCGAGTGGCACGAGCCGACAAGTCTGCACGGGCAAGATCCGAAGCAATCGCACGCTGGGAACGGAACTGTGAACCACGGCCCCGACGACCAGGGCCCCCAGGGGCTCGACTCGGACGAGCTGGACCTGCGCACGATGCTGCACCAGGCGGTGCAGGAGGTGGAGCCGCGCGACGGCACGCTGGAGTACCTGCGCAAGGCGGTGCCCCAGCGACGCACCCGCAAGCGGCAGGCGGTCGTGGGCATGGCCGCCGCCGCGCTCTTCATCGGCACCGCCGTCCCGGCCCTCGTCCACGTCTCCAGCTCCACCGGCTCCGACGCCAACCCCTCCGCCATCGGCCACGCCTCCGAGACCCAGGGCGGCGCGGGCCAGGGCAAGGGCCCCGACGGCGGCGAGAGCACCTCGGGCGGCTCCTCGGGCAGGACCGAGGGCAAGGAGAAGGACGACAAGAAGGAGAAGGAGAAGGGCAAGGGCGGCTCCGGCACGGGCACCGGCTCGTCCCAGGGCAGCGGCCCCTCCTCCACCACCGCCGCCGGCATCCCCGCCTGCACCGCGGCCCAGCTCGGCCCGGCCTCCGGCAGCAGCAACGCCCCCGACTCCACCGGCGCCGTCTCCGGCTCCTTCCGCGTCACCAACGTCTCCGGCGCGGCCTGCACGGTCACCGCCGCGGGCTCGGTGAGCGCGCTGCCGCAGGGCGCGGCCGACGTCAGCAAGGTCGGCTCGGCCCGGCACATGGCCGGGGACGCCGCGGCCGGTCTGCTGCCCGACCCGTCCCTGGAGGCCGCCGAGCTGGTGCTCCAGCCGGGCCTCGGCTACGACGTGCGGTTCGCCTGGGTGCCCTCGGAGACCTGCCCGTCGGACGGCGGCAGCGTCGGCGGCCCCGACCCCACCCCCGACCCGACCCCCACGGAGGACCCGGCGACCACGGCCGGCACGTCCACGGGCGGCGACACGGGCACGGCCCCGCAACTGGCCAGGGAGGACGGCACGGTCGACGGCAGCGTCGCGGTGACCTACACGCCCGGCACGGGCGCGGGCGCGACCTCGGTCGTGGTCCCGAACGCCTGCGCGGGCACGGTGTACTGGACGGGGATGCTGGCGTAGCCGGGACGACGGCCGGCGCAGCCGCGGACGGTCGCGGCCGGGCCGCCGCGGCGGCCCGGGTGGGCCCGGACCCACCCGGCCTCGGCGCCGCCGCCGGTTCACGTCACGCCGTTCACTTCACGGCGTTCACTTCACCCCGGCGTCCACGGTGACCGGCTCCTCGTCCGGCACCAGCCCCAGCGCCGCGTCCCGCGCGAACTCCACCTCGCGCCGCAGCAGCCGGAACCACATGAAGATCACGAACCCCACGAAGGCGAACCACTCGGCGGTGTAACCGAGGTTCTGGAACGCCTTCAGATCGAGACCCGTGTCCGGCGGCGCCGCGGCCGGCACGGCCTTCATGCCCGAGTCGCCGTCCGTCAGCGTGACCCACGCGTCGTACACGTCGTAGGGCACCAGGTTCACCAGGGACGCCGCACTGATCGCCCCGGTCTGCCCGGCAGGCAGGCCACCCTGCGCGCTGACCCCGTTGTCCCCGGGCGTCTCCGACGCCTGCAGCGCCCCGGTCACCGTGATCTCGCCCCGCGGCGCGGCCGGTGCCTTCGCCGCGTCGGCGGTCCCGGGCAGCCAGCCCCGCACCACCGGCAGCGCCTCGCCCGAGTCGGTGCGCAGCAGCGTGAGCACGTAGAAGCCCTGCCTGCCGTCGAGCTCCCGCCCCGGCACCAGCAACTGCTTGCCGTAGCGTCCGCTCGCGGTGACCAGCTTGCCGGACGTCGCCTTGGTCACCGGCAGCATCTCCGCCAGCGGCCGCGGCGCCTCGCGCGCGGCCTCGGAGACCTGTTCGGTCGCGGTGCGGTGGTCCTGCACGCGGTCCTCGAACCGGCCCAGCTGCCAGGACCCCATGAAGACGCAGAAGGGGATCGACAGCAGGACGAAGATGTTGATCCCCCACCATCGGGGCGTCAGCAGAAACCGGTACACACCCCCACGGTACGGGGCTGCGGGCCGTTTCCCGCCCGCGGGGTGGCCAACGGCCGGAGGGGGAGCGGTGGAGGTTGTCCACAGGCTGGGGACCTGGCCAGCGGGACACGGGTCCGGGCGGGCAGTATGGGGCCATGACTGAGAGCAACGGGCCCGGCGCACGGGATGAACGGGACCAGCACGAACACGTGGTGCAGGCGGGACAGCAGGAGCGGATGCCCGACTGGGAGAAGCGCTTCCGGGCGCCCCGGGTGTCCCTGCCCGACTGGGCGCAGGACGCGCCGGACCGCTCCCTGTTCGTGTCGAACGCGACGGGGACGTACGAGCTGTACGCGTGGGACCGGGCGACGGGCGAGCAGCGCCAGGTGACGGACCGGCCCAACGGCACGACGGACGGGGTGCTGTCCCCGGACGGCGCGTGGATCTGGTGGTTCGACGACAAGGACGGCGACGAGTACGGCGTGTGGCGCCGCCAGCCCTTCGCGGGCGGCCCGGACGAGCCGGCCGCCGAGGGCCTGGAGGCCTCCTACCCGGCGGGTCTCGCCCTCGGCCGCGACGGCCGCACGGCGGTCGTCGGCCGCTCCACGGACGAGGACGGCACGACGATCCACCTGGTCCGCACCGGCGAGGCCCCGGTGGAGATCTACCGCCACCGCGAGTCGGCCGGCGTCGGCGACCTCTCCCACGACGGTTCGCTCATCGCCATCGAGCACACCGAGCACGGCGACGCGATGCACTCGGCCCTGCGCGTCCTGCGCCCGGACGGCACGGCGGTGGCCGACCTCGACGACACCGAGGGCGGCACCCGCGAGCTGGGCCTGGAGGTCCTCGGCTTCGCTCCCGTCGACGGCGACACGCGCCTGCTCATCGGTCACCAGCGCCGCGGCCGCTGGGAGCCCCTGGTGTGGGACGTGGCGACCGGCGAGCAGACGGACCTGGCGCTGGAGCTGCCCGGCGACGTCAGCGCCGAGTGGTACCCGGACGGCACGGGCCTGCTCGTCGTGCACAGCTTCGAGGCCCGCAGCGAGCTGTTCCGCTACGACCTGGCCAGCCGCGCCCTGACGGAGATCCCGACCCCGCCCGGTACGGTCTCCGGCGCCACGGCCCGGCCCGACGGCAGCGTGGAGTACCTGTGGTCCTCGGCGGCCGAGCCGTCGGCGGTGCGCTCCACGGCGGGCGGTGTCGTCCTCGACCCGCCGGGCCTGAAGTCGCCCGGCTCGGTGCCGGTGGAGGACGTGTGGGTGGAGGGGCCGGGGGGCCGCATCCACGCCCTCGTCCAGAAGCCGCGGGGCGCCACCGGCCCGCTGCCCACGGTCTTCGACATCCACGGCGGCCCGACCTGGCACGACAGCGACTCCTTCGCGGCGGGCCCGGCGGCCTGGGTCGATCACGGCTATGCGGTGATCCGTGTCAACTACCGCGGCTCCACGGGCTACGGCCGCGCCTGGACGGACGCCCTGAAGCACCGTGTGGGCCTCATCGAGCTGGAGGACATCGCGGCGGTCCGCGAGTGGGCCGTCACCTCGGGCCTCGCGGACCCCGAGCGGCTCGTGCTGACCGGCGGTTCCTGGGGCGGCTACCTCACCCTCCTCGGCCTCGGCGTCCAGCCGGGCGCGTGGGCCGTGGGCATCGCGGCGGTGCCCGTCGCGGACTACGTCACGGCGTACCACGACGAGATGGAGGCGCTGAAGGCGATGGACCGCACGCTTCTGGGCGGCACACCGGAGGAGGTGCCCGAGCGCTTCGAGGCGTCGTCCCCGATCACGTACGTCGACCAGGTCAAGGCCCCGGTCTACATCTCGGCCGGGGTCAACGATCCCCGCTGCCCGATCCGCCAGATCGAGAACTACGTCAAGCGCCTGGAGGCGCGGGGCGCGGTCCACGAGGTGTACCGGTACGACGCCGGGCACGGGTCGCTGGTGGTGGACGAGCGGATCAAGCAGGTGCGCCTGGAGCTGGAATTCGCGGAGCGGCATCTGAGGGGGCTCGGGGGCGCGCGGTAGCCGGTGGCCGGGGTGGGGGCGGTGGTTGCAGGCCGCCGCTCGGCGTCACGTCCCCGTCCGCTCCCGCCGCCTCCGCCCCAGCAGCTCCGCCAGTCCCCGGCGCGTCGCCGCCAGCAGCACCCGGTCCCCGGCCCCGAGCACGTAGGTGGGCGGCAGATCCCACACCAGCCCCGATGCCGCCGCCCGTTCCTCACCCGGCGTCGAGGGCGCCGTGTTGAGCGCCAGCACCCGCCACGCCCCGGCGCGGAACGCCTCGCCCACCGTCCGCCCCTCCAGCTGCGGATGCCCGCCCACCTCGATCTCCGCGAACAGCAGCACCCGCCGCTCCACCGGGATCGCCCCGAGGATCTGCCGCCCCATCATCGCCCCGGCGAACGCGGGCGCGGCCAGGTGCGACACGCTCCGGCTGCGGGTGAGGGCCGACGGGTGCGCGGCCCGGAGCGTGCGGTACACGGCGGTCGCGAAGTCGTCGTCGTACAGCCGCAGCACCACCCGCAGGTCGGGCCGCACGGAGCGGGCGTACAGCGACGCTTCCAGGTTCGTGGTGTCCGCGCTGGTGAGCGCCAGCAGCGCGGACGCCCGGTGGATCTTCGCCGCCTCCAGGACGCCTTCCTGCGTGACGTCCCCGAGCACCACCGGCACCCGCAGCCGCCGCGCCGTGGCGAGCCCCCGCGCCTGCGGGTCCGACTCCACGCACACCACCGGAATGTGCAGTTCCCGCAGCCGCGTCAGCACCCGCGTCCCGATCTTCCCGAGCCCCAGCAGCACCACGTGCCCGCCGAGACCCCGCGGCGGCTTGCGCAGCGCGGACGCGGTGCGGAACGTCCCGAGCGCCTCCAGCACCGCGGCCAGCAGCACCGGCAGCAGCAGCAACCCGATGAGCCCGGACAGCAGTTGCAGGACCTGCCGCCCCGTCGCGGCGTGGTACGCGGGATCGTTGATGCCGAACAGGTCGAGCAGGGTCACGTACGTCGCGTACAGCGGATGCTCCCCGGTCACGACCGTCAGCGCGACGGCGAGCGCGAGCACACACCCCACCAGCCCGGCCAGCGACCAGCGCAGCCGGCGCGAGAACAGCGAGGCGAACGGCGGCACTCCGCCCCGCCCCGACGGCAGGGACGGCCCGGAGTACGCCACCTGCTCCAGCACCACGGTCCCGCGGCCGGTCGCCGCCGCCACCGCCGCCTCGTCCGGCAGCAGCCGCGGCCCCTGCTCCCCGCTGCCCTCGGAACCGTCCGCCCCGGCGGGGTCGTTGCTCGTCGCGGACAGCAACGCCAGCGTGCACAGCCCCGGGTCGGCCACCTCGCCCGGCCGCGGCGGCTGCCGCTCCACCGCCCGCAGCACCAGGCCCTCCGTCTGGACGACCTTGCTGGTGCCGACGAGGGCGGTGGCGGCCAGTGCGGGCGCGGCCGTGTCGGCGTCGGACAGCACGGTCGTCGACGCGTCGAGTCCCGTGTGCCCGGGCCCCGTTCCGGAGGCCACGGCGGCCGCCTGGTCGAGCAGTTCCTCGATGTGCTGCCCCAACCGCCGGTTGTACAGGCGCAGGACGAGCCGCAGACGGGGGTTGAGCCGGCGGGCGGTGAGCGCGGCGCGGATGTTGGTCTCGTCGTCGTCGTACACGAGCGCCAGCGCGGCCGCCCGGTCGGCGCCCGCCTCGCCGAGCACGGCCTCGGTGAGCTCGGCGGCCGCCACGACCTGCTCGGCCGGGGCGGGTTCGGCGCCGCCGGGGCCCGTGCCCGCGCGGCCCGCGGCCGCGTTCACGAACCGGTCGAGCAGCGCGGCCGACGCGGCCCGGGCCCGCCCGACCACCGGCTGCCGCACCCGGCGTCCCGAGGGCGGCACGACGAGCGTGACCTGTTCGCCGTAGACGCCGCGCAGTTCGGCGGCCAGCCGGTGCGCGAGTCCGTCGTCACCGCACACGATCATGTGCGTGGCCGGAACACCTGGCTGACCCTGGTTCGGAACGCTCCCCACGGGGAGAAGACTGCCGCACCGGGACGGCCGGTTCCACCAGGCGACGGTGCCGGGTGAACGGCGGGGCCGCTTCGCCCGTACAGCAGGGGAGGGGAGGGACATGCCCTCGCGCACCACCGGAGGTACCGGGCCCGTGGCCACCACGAAGACCGCCCCGACCGACCCCGGGGACACGACCGCGCATCCGGAGCCCGCCGAGGACGGAGACAGGCGGAGGCACGAGGACGGGGGCGAGGCGAGGCGTCTGGACTCCCCGCTCCTGCTGATCCTCCTGCTGCTCACGGCGGTGATGTTCCAGGACCCGATCCGCGGCGCCCTGTCCGCACCGGTGATGCAGAGCTGGATGACCGTGTTCGTCGCGGTGCTGGTCCAGGCCCTGCCCTTCCTGGTGCTCGGCGTGCTGCTCTCGGCGGCGATCGCGGTGTTCGTGCCGCCGTCGTTCTTCGCGCGGGCCCTGCCCGAGCGCCCGGCCCTGGCGGTGCCGGTCGCGGGCGCCGCGGGCGCGGTCCTGCCCGGCTGCGAGTGCGCCTCGGTGCCGGTGGCCGGGGCGCTGGTGCGCAGGGGCGTCACCCCCGCGGCGGCCCTGGCGTTCCTCCTCTCGGCACCGGCCATCAACCCGGTCGTGCTGACGGCGACGGCCGTGGCCTTCCCCGGCAACCCCGGGATGGTCCTGGCCCGTCTCGTCGCGAGCCTGCTGGTGGCCTGCGCGATGGGCTGGCTCTGGCACCGCGTCGGCCGCACGGACTGGCTGCGCACCCCGGCCCGCGGCGCGTACGAGGGCCAGGGCAAGGGCGCGGCCTTCTGGGGCTCGGTCCGCCACGACGTCACCCACGCGGGCGGCTTCCTCGTCGTCGGCGCGATGGCGGCGGCGACCCTCAAGGCGGTCGTGCCGGCCGACTGGCTGGCCCTGGCCGCCGGTCACCCCGTCCTGTCGGTGCTGGCCCTCGCCGCCCTGGCCGTGCTGCTGTCGCTCTGCTCGGAGGCGGACGCGTTCGTGGCGGCGTCCCTCACCCAGTTCTCCCTGACGGCCCGTCTGACGTTCCTGGTCGTCGGCCCGATGGTCGACCTCAAGCTCTTCGCGATGCAGGCGGGCACCTTCGGCCGGGCCTTCGCCCTGCGCTTCGCCCCCGCGACCCTCGCCCTGGCCGTCCTGGTGTCGGCCCTGACCGGAACGGTCCTGCTGTGAACCGCCTCGCCCAGTCGGCCCTGCTGTTCCTGCTCGGCGCCACCCTCCTGCACGCCGGCACCACCGACCTGTACCTGCGCTACGTCAAGGAGGGCCTGCGCCCCCTGGTGCTGCTGGCGGGCGTGGTCCTGATCGCGACGGCGGCGGCGACCGTCCACTACGACCGCCGTGCCCCCGCCCGGGCACACCACCACGAGCCCCGCGTCTCCTGGCTGCTCACCCTCCCGGTCCTCGCCCTGATCCTGGTCGCCCCGCCGGCCCTCGGCTCCTACAGCGCCTCCCACACCGGCACGGCCCTGACGAAACCGTTCGGCTTCCCGGCCCTCCCCGCCGGCGACGGCCCGCTGCGCCTCGCCGTCGCCGACTACGCGAGCCGCGCGGTCTACGACGAGGGCCGCTTCCTGACGGGCCGCGACCTGAGGATCACCGGCTTCGTCACCCTGGACCGGGCGGGCACCCCCTACCTGGTCCGCATGGGCCTCAACTGCTGCGCCGCCGACGCCCAGCCGGTCAAGATCGCCCTCACCGGCGCCGTCCCCCCGGTGCTGCGCCCCGACACCTGGCTGGAGGTCACCGGCCGCTACACCCCCCGCCGCACCAGGGACCCGGTCAACGACGGCCCCGTCCCGTACCTCGAAGTCACCGCGTCCCGTCCGGTCCCGCCGCCCCGCGACCCGTACGACGAGACGTGGAACAACTGACGCGGGCGTACTGGAAACGCCCTTCCCGGGTACCCGGGACATACCGCCGATCAGCGAGGGGGAGGCATGACCACACTCGAAGACGAGCGCACGGCGGAACTCGGCCCCGAGCCCCTGGCCCGGGCCCGTGAGCGGCTGGCGAAGGCCGACAGCAGAGCGGGACTGATCCTGGCGACGCTGGGCGCGGCCCTGACGGCCCTGCTCGGCGCGATCACCGTGGGCGCCATCGCGCCCGGCCAGTACGCGGTGATCCCGCAGCTCCTCGTCTGGTCCGGCTGCGCGGCCTGCGCCCCGGCACTGGTCCTGCTGGGCCTGGCGTCCCGTCCGCGCCCCGGCGCCGCGGCGCACGCGGAGTTCCTGCACCGCGCGACGTCGCTCAAGTACCGCCGCATACGCCTGGCGACGACCTGGGGCGCGGCCTTCCTGATCCTGACCGTCGCGGGAACGGTGACCGGGACGCTGCTGCCCTGAGGGCCCGGCGGCATCCCGCCGACGGGCCCGGTGGGAGCGGCCGCGGTCACGGCCCGGGCGGGTGCGGCCGGTCCGCGTCGGGGCCGAGCGCGCCGACCCGGCGCTGGAAGGCGGCGGTGTAGTCCGCGAAGGCGATCGGGGCGCGCAGCAGTTCCGGGGAGAGCCGGAAGGCGTCGATCAGGCGCCGTGCGTGCGGACGGAGCAGCTCGCAGCACCGGTCCACCGCGGCGGGCATGCCCTCGACCTGTTCCGCGGTCAGCAGGCCCTTGGCCAGGTACCAGCCCGCGTCCCGCTGGATCTCGACGAGCCCGTACAGCGACGCCAGCAGCCGCAGGGCCGTCCGGTCCCCCGCGTCGGCGAGGGAGGACTCCCCGGCGCGGAACTGTTCGAGCGCGATGCGCGCCCCCCGCGTCCGTGCCATGTCCAGGGCGCTGTTCACGACGCCGTTCCAGGCGTCGAAGTAGGTGCCCTCCGATTCCGCCATCGCCTGACGTGCCGCCCGGCACAGGAACTCCTCCCGGTAGCGCAGCAACTCCCGGTGGACGTCGGGTCCGTCACCGTCGGCCGCCTCGGCGTCCGGGGCGCGGTCCGCGGGTCCGGCCGGCGGAACCGGATGCCGGTCCGGGTCGGTCCGGGCGATCAGCTGGCCCGCCGTCGTCGCCAGCAGCACCTGGTTGTCGCCCTCGGCGGTGACCAGGCCGTGCAGCAGCGAGCCGTACTCGGCGATCCGGTTGACCCGGAACAGGCCCTGCGCCCCGCAGCGTTCGCGGCTGATCCCGGCGACCTCGCTCATCTCCCACGTCGTGAGGGCCTTCGTGACCGAGATCAGGTGGTTGAGGTCGTCCGGCGCCGTGTCACCGGAGTGGGCCAGGAACTCCCGCTTGGCGTGGTTCAGGAGCAGGTTCATGGCGTACACCTTGGCCAGGGCGGGGAACAGGTCCCGCTGATGGCTGCGGTGTTCCAGCACGGGCACGTCGCCCCGGCCGGGGCCGTTGGTCGTCCGGGTCTCCGCGTAGCGCAGGGCCGTGTAGACGCTGGCCTTCCCCGCTCCCACCGCGGCGCTCGCCACGCAGAGCCGGCCCGGCTGGATGCGGCTCATCGTGCGCAGGAACCGCCGGCGCAGGTTCCCGCCGCCGGGCTGGAACGCCCCGTCGGACGAGAACCCGCCGAGGTCGCCGTGCAGCAGGTTGCGGCGCGGGACGGTGACATGGTCGAACCAGGTCAGCGCGTGGTCGACGCCCTGGACCGGCTGTTCGGGGCAGGGCGTGACGCGCACGCCCTCGCACAGCCCGTCCCCGTCACTGATCCGGACGACGAAGGGGTGGACCCCGTGGTTCTTCCCGCCGGCCTTGAGCCGGGCCAGCACCACCGCGAGCTTCGGGATGTCCCGGAAGGCACCGAAGGACATGAACTTCTGCGCACCGGCGTCCGGGGTGTTGAGCACGAACACCTCCGACTCCGCGTCGTAGACCGCCTCGGTGCGCAGCGCGGCCACGTTGTTCCCGTAGCCGAACTCCGTGGCCATGTAGGGCCCGAACGCATCGAGCCGGTCCAGTTCCTCGACGTGGTCCTTGATGTCGTCCCGGCCCGCACCGAGGTCCAGGACCGTGCCGAGGCACAGGTTGTAGTGGACCAGGAGCACGGAGAAGACCGCGGGGTCCAGCAGGGACGACCACTCCGCCAGGGCGAACAGCCGGCGCGGCCGGTCCAGCATGCTCACCGGCCGCTCCAGCGCGGCGTGCAGCACCCTGGAGCGTTCGTACGTCAGCTGCCCGGACTCCCGCGGGGAGAGTCCCTCGCGGGGGTCGAACACCGGGTCGAAGAGGACCGCTCGGATGTCGTGGTGCGTCTCCTCGTACTCCTCGTCGAAGAGCAGTCCGGACAGGCCGGTGCCGGGGATGCCGTCGTCGCCGTGCCGGGGCGTGGCCGGTGCGTTTGCCATGGATGTCTCCGTCACGTCGGGCGGCGGTCGTCGTCGGGCAGCGGTCGTCGTCTTGTCTCGGTCGTCGTCGGGCAGCGGTCGTCGGCTCCGGTCAGGGAGTGAAGACGAGCGTGGCGTTCTGGCCGCCGAAGCCGAAGGAGTTGCTCAGGGCCGCCCGGACGGGGCCGGAGTGGGCGGCGTCGCGCACGAGGTCGACCTCGATGCGCGGGTCCGGGTCGGTGAGGCTCGCCGTCGGGGGGATCAGCCCGTCGCGGACGGCGAGGGCGCAGTAGACCGCCTCGATCGCCCCCGCGGCGCCCAGCGGGTGGCCGGTCACCCCCTTCGTGGAACTCACCCGCGCGCCGGTCCCGAGCAGGCGGCTGATGACGCCCGACTCCGTCACGTCGTTGAGCGGTGTCGACGTCCCGTGGGCGTTGACGTAGTCCACGTCGCGGCCGGTCAGGCCGGCGTCGTCGAGGGCTGCCCGCATCGCCAGCTCGGCGCCCCGTCCCTCCGGGTGCGGCGAGGTGACGTGGTGCGCGTCCGAGGACGCGCCGTAGCCGGTCAGCCGGGCCAGCGCACGGGCGCCGCGTGCGGCCGCGTGCTCCTCGGACTCCAGCACCAGGACCCCGGCGCCCTCGCCGAGCACGAAGCCGTCCCGGCCGGCGTCGAAGGGCCGGGACGCGGTCGCCGGATCGTCCAGGCGCCGGGACAGCGCCCGCATCCGGGCGAAGGAGGAGACGTACAGCGGTGTGATGGGGGCCTCGGCCCCGCCGGCCACCACCACGTCGGCGACACCCTGCCGGAGGAGTTCCCGGCCGATGCCGATCGCGCTGGCGCCGGCCGCGCACGCCGTGACCGGGGCGAGGCAGGGCCCGTTGGCCGCGATGTCGATCGCCACCTGGCCGGCCGCCATGTTGACGAGCCCCATCGGCAGGGTCAGCGGGGACACCGCGGTGGGACCGTCCTCCAGCAGGGCCCGGTGCTGTGCCTCCAGCGTGGCCGTGCCGCCGGCCCCGGAGCCGATGAGCACGGCGACCCGGGCGCTGTCCGCCCACTCGCCCGGGGTCAGTCCCGCCTGCTCCAGCGCTTCCCGCGCGGCGACGACGGCGAACTGGGTGAAGCGGTCCCACTTCCAGAAGTCGCGGAGCCCGAAGTCCTGCGGCGAGAAGTCGGGCACCCGGCACGCCATCGTCACGGGCAGGCCGTCCAGATCCGGCAGACGGGCCGCGGTGGACTCGCCCGCGAGCACCTTCTCCCAGTTCGCCTTCAGCCCCACCCCGGCGGAGGTGACGAGGCCCGCTCCCGTGACGAGCGCCGCGAAGCCGCTCATCGGGCGTCGGCGCCCTTGCTCTCCAGCAGGGTCACGATCTCTCCGACCGACGAGAGCTCCGCCATCTCGTCGTCGCTGAGGTCCACGCCCAGCTCCTTGCTCAGGGCGGTGCCCAGCTCGATCTGGGAGAGCGAGTCGAGGCCCAGATCGTCGAAGGTCGCCTCGGTGACGACGAGGTCCCGGTCCATGCCGAAACGCGTGACCATGACCTCGGCGACGGAGTCGTGCATCGTGTTCATGTCTTCTCCCGTGAACTGTGTGATGGGCGGGTGATGCGCAGGGCGTCAGTGGACGCTCTCGACGGACAGGTCCGGCCACTCCAGCACCGTCGAGCCCCACGAGAGCCCGGCGCCGAAGGCGGACAGCAGGACGCGGGCACCGGGCTGCAGGGCGCCGTCGGCCGCGAGGTGGTTGAGCAGGAGCGGGATGGAGGCGGCGAGCGTGTTGCCCACCCGGTCGATGTTGACGGCCGTCCGCTCCTCGGGCAGCGAGAGTTCCTCGGCCACGGCCCGCACGATGCGGGCGTTGGCCTGGTGGCCGACGAACCAGTCCACGTCGGCCAGGCTCCAGCCGGCCTTGCCGAGGGCGGTGCGGGCCGAGCGGCTCATCCGCTCGACGGCCTGCTGGTACAAGGGGCGGCCGGCCATCCGCAGATACCAGTCCGCGGGGGGAACGGTGGCGTGCGCCGGTCCGCCGTCCGCGGACCGCTGCCGTGCGCCGCCGGCCGGGATCGCCAGCAGGTCGGCCCGTGCGCCGTCGCTGCCCAGGTCGAAGGGGCCGAGCGCACCCCGCTCGCCGGGCTCGCCGCGGCGCAGGACGACGGCTCCGGCCCCGTCGCCGAAGATCGGTGCCGTCGTGCGGTCGGCCGGGTTCACCAGCGTGGTGAACGCCTCCGCACCGATGAACAGGACCGTGTCGGCCGCTTCGGAGGCGATCAGCCCCGCCGCCGTGGCGAGTCCGTAGACGAAGCCGCTGCACGCGGAGGTCAGGTCGAAGGCGGCCACCGGGCCCAGGCCGAGCCGGTCGGCCACCTCGGGTGCCACCGCCGGGCAGAGCCGGTCCGGTGAGGTGGTCGCCACCACGACCGCGTCGACGGCCGTGTGGCCCGCGGACTTCAGCGCCTTGGCCCCCGCCTCGACCGCCAGGTCTCCGGTGGACAGACCGCCGTCGACCACGTGCCTCCGTCTGATTCCGGTTCTGGTGGTGATCCACTCGTCGGTGGTGTCCAGCGTCGCCGAGAGGTCCTCGTTGGTGACGACCTTCGGTGGGAGGTGTCCCCCGAGGCCCATGAGCACCGCTGCCATCGCCATCCCTCCCCGTGAAATCGGCAATCGTTCACCGCGGCACGCGCACAATTCCTTCGACGAGCCGATGGGCCGCGCGAGAAGGGAATGGGCGACGGGCGGTGTGCATTTCCCCTTTGCGGACGGTGTCGAGCACAGCGAATCCGCGTTTTTTTCGTGCACACCATGAATCGGGCGGGTTGTGTGTCCGGACCGCCCCGTGGTACGCCCTCGGTCCACGACCGAGTAACCGACGTCAATCACTGTGCTTTGCCGCTATGGGCCTGTCAAGCGCCTTAGCGGCCCGCACAGTTGCCGCCCCGGGCAGCTCATTACCGGGATAATCGCGCGGCGGTGTACGTCACGCACGGGATCGGGCGCGCCGGGGCGCCATCATGACAGGCGCGGCTCGCTGTTTCCGGCGTCCATGGTCCACGTCGGGCTTTTCCACGATGTCCCGGAAGACCATATTTCCGGGGAAAGCCGCCTCATCGCGCCGACGGCCGGTGAACGCCGACGGGAGTTCGCCGGCCGCCCGGAGCCGCTCAAGGCAAGCCGCGCATCGCGCCCCCGGCGACTCCCCTTTTCGGCGGGCCGGACCCTCAGCTCCGGCCGGCCGGTGTCGTCAACCCCCCTTCTTTCGGCACGGGGTGCCGCGCGGCGGCGGTGGCCGAGTCCAGGCGCACGGCATCCCCCGCGACTCGATGCGGAGCCCCGTCCTCCACTCCTGGGCGGCGCGATCCCGCACCCGTCCCCTCCCCGCCCGCACACCCCTGTGTGCCCGGACCGTCCGGGCACCGGCTCGAAGTGCGCGCGCAGGAGGCGCTGTTCATGTCGGCCGCGGGACGGGTCACACGACGGCCGGCGGGGTGACGTGCGGGGCAGAGGGGACATGCCAGGAGCACGAACCCCTGGCAAGCTCTGCGTAAAGCTTCACATTCAGCCATCTTCCTGCGCGGCGAGTCGTCGTCCCGCCACGTCACGGCGGCTTCCGGCCATGGATGCTTTCCAGTCAAGGGGGAGGAGGCGGTGAATCGCCTGTGGCTGGTGTTGATTGCCAGCCCTTGACCTGATCGCGGTACGGCAAAGAATGAGTGTGGCCAGAGTTACAAGAAAAATCAGGGGGAAAACAGCATGGATGACCTGGCGTCATGTCATACGGCTCTACTCGATAGAGTGGTCCAGATACCCGAAACGGTCCCGATCGACTCGCTGAACATCGAGGACTCACCGCGACGAGCCGGACTTGATCTCGCCCATGTACGGCTGCTGGCCGCATCGGATACCACACTTCCGCCGATCGTTGTGCAGCGTGGAACACTGCGCGTCGTCGACGGCGTGCACCGGGTCAAAGCGGCACAACACCTCGGACACGAAACGATCCTCGCCCGATTCTTCGACGGCACGGACGAAGACGCCTTCCTCCTCGGTGTCGCGCTCAATGCCTCACACGGCCTGCCGCTGACCCTGGCAGACCGCACCGCCGCCGCCGGCCGCATCCTCGGCACCCATCCGACCTGGTCGGACCGCCGGATAGCCCGTGCCACGGGACTGTCCGCCACCACCGTCGGAGGCCTGCGGAAGCGATCGACCGTCCAGAGTGGACACTTGGACAGACGAACGGGGAGCGACGGGCGGGCCAGGCCCCTGAGCAGCGACTCGGGGCGGCGTGAGGCCGGCCGGTTACTCGCCGAGCAGCCGGATCTGTCCCTGCGGGAAGTCGCGCGGCTCGCCGGCGTGGCCCCCTCGACCGTGCGGGACGTGCGCGAGCGGCTGCGGGCCGGTGAGGAAGTCGTGCCGCGCCAGCGCAGACCCGAGCAGGCGGTGAAGTCCGCTCCGAAGAGCGGCCCGGCCAAGGAAGATCCGCCCCTGCGTGCCGCCCCCTGGAAGTTCGACCGCGAGGCGACGCTGGAGAGCCTGCGCAACGACCCGTCGATCCGGTTCAACGAATCCGGCAGGGCCCTGCTGCGCCTGCTCAACCAGAGTTCCGCCGAACAGGCCGCCCTGGAGCGCATCGTGCACCACGTGCCACCGCACTGGGCCGGCACCGTGGCCGAGCTGCTGCGGGCCAACGCCCAGGCGTACGCGGGGATCGCCGCCGCCCTGGAGCGGCGCGGCGGAGTGCAGGACGCCTCCTGACCCCGCCGGTCCCCGTGCGCCGGTCCCTCCGCGCCCGCACATCGAGCCCGTATTTACGTGTTCGCGTCGCCGGATTCCGGTGTCGCGTAAAGGCAGCCGCTTTTCGCCCGGCCTTCCGTTGACACTTCATTTGGCCCCGCTCTAGGTTTGTTCCAGAGCCGCAGGGACGCCGAAAAAAAGAAGCGGCTGAAGGAATCGGGGGAGAATGGACGGCAGGGCGAGCACGTCGATGGAATTCGTTCCGGTCGTCACCGGGGACGAAGAAGCATTGCTTGACGAAGTGCTCGCCGTTCCTTTCTCCTATGTCTCGACGGAGGGGCCGGTCTGGCGTACGGCGGCCATGCGCCGGCGGATCATCGAGGACGAGCGGAAGTCCCACCTCCTGGTCCGCCGGGACGCACAACTCATAGGCGCCGTAAGCTGGTCGGCAGGCCAGACTCCGGGGTACTTCCGCCTGGTCCTCACCTCGTGCTCCGATGAGGCCTGGACACCGGAGGCAACGGACCGGGCCCTTCGCGCGGCGCTTTCCATGCTGCTGCGGGCCGCAGAGGTGAAGCGGGTCGAACTGCTCGTCGCCACCTACAACGAGGCTCTGCTCGAATATCTCACCCAGCATTCCGGCTTCATTGTGGAAGGAATGCTCAGGGACCGCTTCTTCATCGACGGCGAGTTCTGGGCCGGGATCATCTGCAGAGCCGATGTCACACAATTCGTCGAGCGAGGGGAACGGCTGACGGAAAGCCGTGCGCAACTCCTCTCCTCCCTGCGCAAGAAGACGCTGGAAGATCTCACGGCCGCCCACGACGACGCGTCGTGGAGCGCCTGACCCGATCTCGCGTCCACCCCAGACCATCGCCCTTCTGGGTGGTGCATCCCATAGGAACCGAAACCCGGAAAGGGGGAAATGTCATGGATCTCACCAACGTGATCGACCTGCAGGGCACCGAGATCGTCGCCGACGGCGTCGAGCTGCCCGCCAGCGGCGCGAGCGAGGGCTGCTGACGCCCGGACGTGTGGGCCGGCCGCTGCGTGCAACACCGCGCAGCGGTCGGCCCGCCGTCCTCACCGAACCGTCCCCGACCCGTCCGACCCTGGAGGAGGCCGCGTGCCCAGATGGCAACTCACCCCGACCAGTCCGCTCAGCGTCGGCATCGCCCTGCCGGACCGGGTCGTCACGAACGAAGAGCTCTGCGAGACGCTGAACACCTCGCCCGGCTGGATCGAGCGGAAGACCGGCATCCGGGAGCGGCGCTACCTCTCCGACGGCGAGACCATCACCGACCTGGCCGAGGCCAGCGCGCGCAAGGCGGTCCGGCAGGCCGGCCTGAGCATGCGGGACATCGACGTCCTGGTCGTCACCTGCAGCAGCCCGGAGTGGGTGATGCCCTCCCTCGGAGTCCTGCTCGCCGACCGCCTCGGCATCGAGACCCCGCGCATCGTCGACATCACGCAGCACGCCTGCGCGTCCGTCGTCTACGCCGTCTACACCGCGTCCTGCCTGCTCCAGGAACCGGATGTGCACAACGCCCTCGTCGTGTGCGCCGAGGGACCGTCGCGCGCCACCGACCCGACGGACCGCGTGGTCCGCGTGTTCTTCGGGGACGCGGCCGGCGCCACCGTGCTGACCAAGACGCCCGGATCCGACGGCCTCCTCGCCTACGACCTGGGCAACTCGCCCTCCCCGCAGGTCGCCCTGGCCGGCACCGCGCTGCTGAACCGGCAGGATCCCGCGGACGAGTCGGCGGTCACGCCCTACCTCACCATGGACGGTCCCACCGTGTGGCAGGAGGCCACCACCAGGGTCCCCAAGTCGCTCGCGGCGGTGCTCGACGCGGCCGGCGTCGAGATCGAGGACGTCGCGGGGTTCGCCCTGCACCAGGCCAATCTGCGGCTCATCGAGCACATCGCCGGCTCCGTCGGAGTGGACATGGCCAAGGTCGCCGTCACGGTCGACACCCTCGGCAACACGGGTGGCGCGTCACCGCTGACCGCGCTGTGGCGCCTCGCCGGGAACGGCCGGGCCGCGGCGGGCGACGTCATCGCGGTGGGGGCCATCGGAGCCGGATTCATGTGGGGCTCGCTCTGCTTCCGGCTGCCTTACGACATACGAGTGGAAGCGTGAGAATCATGGACGAACTCCGCAAGATATTCCTCACCCTCTTCGGTGAGCGCTCGGGCGGCGAGGCCCCGGGGGACGACACCGTGGTCTTCGGCCGCGACAGCGCGTACGGCCTGGAGTCGATGGACACCCTCCGGTTCGCCTCCGCTCTGCTGCCGGTCTTCGGCGACAAGGTCTACGACCTCAAGGTCGAGGACGTGAGCTCGCTGCGCAGCGTCCACGACCAGCTGAACGCCGCCTAGGAGCACGCGTGAAGGGGCTCCTGTGCGAACTGGTGCCGTTCTCGCCGGACTCCCTGGAGACCGTGGCGAAGTGGCTGACCGCCACCGAGTGCGAGACCCTGCTGCGGGGCACCTCCAGTCATCTGGTGCGCCGTTCCCAGTACCAAGGGCTGGAGGGCGAAGGCCGCCGTGGCGCCCTGATCACCGACCGGCAGGGCACGCTCGTCGGGGTGGCCCACTTCTGGCGGCTGGGCGAGGGCGTCTACGAAGTCGGCGGCGCCACGGGCGACGAGCGGCTGTGGCGCACGGGCATCGGCATCGAGGCGGCCATGCTCCTGGTCGACTACCTCTTCGAGGTGCTGAACTGCCGCCGCGTCGAGTTCACCACCGGACTTCACAACGACAGCACCCTCCACCTGGCGCTCACGGACGGGCTGTCCCTGGAGGCGGTCTGCGAGGACTACTTCCAGACGCCCGACGGGACGCTTCCCGCGGTCAAGTCCTCCCTGACCCGCGAGGAGTACCGCCGTCCCTATCCGCACTACCAGCCGCGCGTGGGACGACGGGTCGACAGGGACCGCGTACAGGCGCTCGCCGACGGCCTGTTGCGGCACGCGCCGGCCGATCCCGGACCTTTCGAGGGGGAACAACCATGAGTGCAGAACAGGCGAAGGAGTACCGCAACGTCGTCGTGATCGGCGGTACGAGCGGCCTCGGCCAGGAGGTGGCGCGGCAGTTCGCGCCGCTGGCGCAGAAGGTCTTCATCACGTACCACGGCCGGCAGGACGAGGCGGAGAAGGCGGCGGCGGGCGTGCAGGAGGCCGGCGGCACCGCGGAGATACGGCAGCTGTCCCTGCCCACGCCGGACGTCGGCGGCGCCCGGATCCGCGCCCTGCTCCTCGAAGCCGGCCCCTGCGACGTCGTGGTGAACTGCGCCGTCACGAACGAGGCCGCCGTGGCCACCATCTCCAACGCCGAGGCGTTCAAGTCCGTCATCGACGCCAACGTCTTCGGCACGTACCAGATCAACGCGATCAGCGCCCAGACCCTGGCCGCCACGGGCGGCGGCAGCGTCGTCAACGTCTCCTCGATCCTCACCCGGCGCTACATCACCGGAGCGATCGGCTACATCACCAGCAAGGCCGCCATCGAGATGATGACCCGCGGCTTCGCCCGCGAATGGGGACGGCTCGGCGTGCGCTTCACCACGGTCTCCCCGGGGCCGATCCGCGACACCAAGCTGCTGAACTCCGTGCCCCGCGAGGTGGTCGAGGAGGTCATGGGCCCCGACTTCGAGGAGCGGCTGATGCCGCCGGAGAAGGTCGCCGCGGTCATCCGCCGGATCACCGGCCCCGACTTCGCCGCCGTGAACGGCGAGGTCGTCATCGTCGACGAGGGGGCCTCGCTGTGACCGCCACCGGTGTGTACGTCTTCCCCTCGCAGGTCTACCTGGACGCCGACGTGCGGCAGCGCTGCCTGGACTCCAAGCCCATGCAACTCGCGCTCGACCTGGCCAGCGACACCCTGTCGATCGACTTCCGGGGCGTGCTGCGCGACGGTGACGAGGACCAGCTCAACGATCCCCGGTTCCGCCGCCCGCTCATCAACCTGATGGGCGTCGTCGGCTACCGGCAGGACGTGCGCCGCCGCGAGGTGGAGCCGGTCTGCGTGACCGGGATGAGCCTCGGTTTCATCAGCGCCGCCGCCGCCGTCGGCTGGGTGTCGCTGGAGGACATGGTGCGCATGTCGCACACCATGGCGGCCATCGAGATCGACGTGTTCGAAGGCACCGACTACGTCAGCGTCTTCTTCTACAACGGCGATCACGAAGCCGTCTTCCGGGAACTGCGCGCCCACGGCGTCGACCAGCTGCTGCACCTGTCCGGGTACGTCTCCAGCAACCAGTTCCTGGCCGCCTGCCGCACCTCGGACCTGGACGCCATGAAGCCGGCCCTGATGAAGGCGGGCGCGCTGTACAAGCCGATCCCGTTCAGCTACCCCGGGCACTGCGACCTGATGGACGGGGTCCGCAAGACGTTCGCGGACGAGTGGCGCTTCACCGACCCGTGCCGCAACCTCGACATCCCGCTGATCAGCCACGACGCGAGGCCCTACACGAGCGGTGCGGCGATCACCCGGCTGGCCGTCGAGCAGTACACCACCATCCTCGACTGGCGCGGCATCCTGCGCTACATCGAGGGCCTGGGGCTGGACACCCACATCGTGCTCGAACCGTCCACCTTCGTCGTGAAGTCGATGCAGCTGGACCCGGACTGCGGCATCGAACCGGAGACCGGCGGTGTCGCCCGTGCCGAATGACCGCGCGCTCATCTTCCCCGGCCTGGTGCCGCTCACCCGGGACGAGCTGACCGCCGTCCTGGACGAGGACGACGCCCTGCTCGAACTGGCCGGTGCCGTCTGCGGGTTCGACCCCGCCCACCTCGACGTGACGCACGGCCACGCCGGTCTGTCCTCGACCGTGCACGAGGCCCTCCTCGCCGTGGCGCTGCTGCGGCGCACCTCGGCCGAGGAGCCCCGCTGGACCGCCTTCGGAGGCATGAGCGCCGGCTGCATCCCCAGCCTGCTCGCCGCCGGAGTGATCACCGAGGAGACCTGCTTCCGTCTGATCCGGGACATCAACAACACCCAGATCGCCCGGAAGGAAGCACGCCCCAACGGCATCACCCTCGCGCTGCTGCCCTCGTCGGAGGGGGACGCGGAACGGCTCCTGGAGGTGCTGGCGACCGCGGACGACGCGCCGTGGCTCTCGGTCGACCTGGGAGGCGGACTGATCGCCCTCAGCTTCCGCGGCAGCGAGACCGAAGCCCTCACCCGCCGCCTCGGCACGCTGGGCACCGCCGTGCTCGACCGCATCGACCGGGCCGAGCACTGCCCGTGGGCCCTGCCGGAGAGGGACGAGTTCCAGTCCCTGCTCGCCGACGCCGACTTCCGGCCGGCCACGGCCGCCGTCGTCTCGCCGCTCACCGGCGAACGGGTGGACGACACCCCCGAGGCCTACCGGCACATGCTCACCGAGCAGTGGTTCGACACGGCAAGCCTGCCGCGGCTCGTCGACGGACTGTGCGCCGTGGACCCCGTAGCCGCCGTGGACCTCGTCGGTCCGGCGAGATCGGTCTATGTCTCCCGCGTCCGGGCGCTGACGGCGGGCAGGGCCGACCACCGACTTCTGACCATCGCAGGATGAGAAGGAACCCCCAATGACCAACAGCAGCGGAACCATGCCCGTGGTGAACGCGTGGAACGAGTGGGACACCCTCCAGGAGGTCGTGGTCGGCTCCGCCACCGGAGCGTGCTTCGAACCCACGGAACCCGGCAACCGCCCGGCGGTCCGCGGCCTGGCCGACGTGCCCTTCCCCACCGGCCCCAAGTCCGACGAGGCCGTGGCGCGGGCCAACGAGCAGCTCGACGGCCTGGCGGCACTGCTCGCCGCGCACGGCGTGACGGTCCGGCGCCCGGCGCCGTACGACTTCTCCCAGCCCCTGCGCACCCCCGGCTTCGAGGTCGAGAACCAGTACTGCGCGGTGTGCCCGCGGGACGTGATGATCACGCTCGGCAACGAGATCGTCGAGGCGACCATGTCGCGCCGGGCCCGCTACTTCGAGTACGAGCCCTACCGCAAGCTGGTGTACGAGTACTGGGAGTCGGACCAGCGGGTCGCCTGGACCGTGGCGCCCAAGCCCACGATGGCCGACTCCATGTACCGCCAGGACTTCTGGGAGTGGCCGATCGAGGAACGCCACGCCCGCATGCACGAGTCCGAGTTCTGCGTGACGCAGGACGAGGTCGTCTTCGACGCCGCCGACATGAGCCGCCTCGGACGCGACATCCTCGTCCAGGAGTCCATGACCACCAACCGGGCCGGCATCCGCTGGCTGCAGCGGACGCTGGAGCCCAAGGGCTTCCGGGTGCACCCCGTGCACTTCCCGCTCGACTACTTCCCGTCCCACATCGACTGCACCTTCGTCCCGCTGCGCCCCGGGCTCGTCCTGACCAACCCCGACCGGCCCATCCGCGAGGCGGAGCGGCGGATGTTCACCGACGACGGCTGGCAGCTGGTGGACGCGCCGGAGCCGGTGCTCACCAACGACGACATGCCGCTGTACTGCCAGTCCTCCAAGTGGCTCTCCATGAACGTCCTCAGCATCTCCCCGGAGAAGGTGATCTGCGAGGAGCAGGAGAAGCCGCTGCAGGACCTGCTGTACTCGTTCGGCTTCGAGGTGTTCACCGTCCCCTTCCGCGACGTCTTCGAGTACGGCGGCTCCCTGCACTGCGCCACCTGGGACATCCGCCGGGACGGCACCCGCCAGGACTACTTCCCCTCCCTGTCGTCCCGCTCGGCGGCCTGATGCCGAACCACGCCTGGGAACACCCGTCGGGCACCGTCCACGAACTGGTCCGGCGGCACAGCGACGGCCCGGGGGCCGGCACCGCCGCGATGGTGCACGGCACCCGGCAGGTGAGCTACGGCGAACTGGACGCCATGACACTGCGGGTGGCCGGCGCCCTGCGGCGGGCGGGCGTGCGGCGGGGCGACTTCGTCGGCATCAGGCTGGCACGGTCGCCCCAGGCCGTGGCGGCCATGCTCGGCGTCCTGCGCGCGGGCGCCGCCTACGTGCCGATCGACCTCGCCGACCCCGTGGAACGGGTCCGGCACGTGACCGGCACGGCCGCCGTGGCCCTGGTGATCACCGACGGCGAGCCGCTGCCCGGCGGTCTTCCCGTGCCGGTGCTCCCGCTGGACGAGGAGTGCCGGCCGGCCGGCGACGCCCCGCCGGGGAGCGCCGCGCCTGAGGACCCCGCGCTCACCGGCGAGGACATCGCCTACGCCCTCTTCACCTCCGGCTCGACCGGGGCCCCCAAGGGCGCCCTGATGACGCACGGCGCCCTGGTGAACCTGCTGAGCTGGCACGACCGGGCACGGCCGGGCAGCTGCCGCATGCGCACCGCCCAGGTGTGCGCGCTCAGCTTCGACTTCTCGTTCCACGAGATCTTCTCCACCCTCGGCTTCGGCGGCACCCTGGTGTTCGCGGACGACGAGGTGCGGCGCAATCCGTTCGCGCTGGCGGCCCACCTGAGCGGGCAGCGCGTCGAGCGGCTGTTCCTCCCGGTCCCCCTGCTCGAACAGGTCGCCCAGGCCGTCGCCGAGGAGGGGGGCGAACTCCCCCCGCTGCGCGAGGTCGTCACCACCGGCCAGCAGCTGCGGACGACCCCGCACATCCGGGACCTGTTCCGCCGCACCGGAGCCCGGCTGCACAACCACTACGGCGCGACGGAGTTCCAGGACGCCACCGCCCACACCCTCGACGGCGACCCCGCCACCTGGCCCGCCGTCGTCCCCATCGGCCGCCCGATCGACGGCGTGCGGGTCCGGATCCTCGACGAGGACCTCGCCGAGGTGCCCGCGGGCGACGAGGGCGAACTCTGCGTCCTGGGCGCCGGTGTGTCCCCGGGCTACGTGGGCCGCCCCGACCTGACCGCGCTCAGGTTCCTGGACGACCCGGCCGGCGGCGGCAGGCTCTACCGCACCGGTGACCTGGCGCGGGTCGGGCAGGACGGCGTGATCGAGCTGCGCGGCCGGATCGACACCCAGACCAAGGTGAACGGGGTGCGCGTCGAGGTGGAGGAGATCGAGACCCTCCTCCTGGAGCACCCCGGGGTGCAGGACGCGGCGGTGCTCGCCCACGAGATCGACGGCCACACCCGGCTCGTCGCCCATGTCGTGCCCGCCCCGGCGCTGGACCCCGGCGCGGCCCCCCGCCTGCTCGACGCCTTCCTGAGGCCGAAGCTCCCGCGGCTGATGCTGCCCGAGGCGTACCGTCTGCTGCCGCGGATGCCGTTGACCGCGAGCGGCAAGACGGACCGGGCCCGGCTGGAGCCCCCCGAGACCTTCGAACGGCTCGCCGCGCAGGAGGCCGTCACCCCCCGCAGCGGCACCGAGCAGGTGCTGGTGGAGGTGTGGCGCGAGGTGCTGCGGCTGACGGAGATCTCCGTCGACGACCGGTTCCTCGACCTCGGCGGCAGCTCCCTGCTCCTGGTCCGGGTACGGCGCGAGCTGGTGCGCCGGCTCGGTCACGACGTACCGATGGCCGACCTGTTCCGGTACCCGACGATCCGGGCGTACGCCGCCCACCTCGACCGGTCCGGCCGGGACGGCGGCGACGGGGCGGGCGGGCAGCGGCGGGCCGGGGCGCGGCGCGACGGCGCGGACGGCTCGCAGGACATCGCCATCGTCGGCATGGCGGGCCGCTTCCCCGGGGCACCGGACGTGGAGACGTTCTGGCAGAACCTGCTGCGCGGGGTCGAATCCGCCGGCCCGCTGCCCGGCGGCGGCGCGGGACAGCGGGACGACACCATCGCCGGGCATCCGGACTTCGTCCCGGCCGGCGCGGTCCTGCCCGGCATCGACCTGTTCGACGCCGAGTTCTTCCAGCTGAGCCGCAAGGAGGCGGAGCTGCTCGACCCGCAGCAGCGGCTGTTCCTGGAATGCGCCTGGGAGGCGATGGAGACCGCCGGATATCCGCCCGGCGGCGCGGCGGCGGGCCGGGTCGGTGTCTTCGCGGGGGCGGGCATGAGCACCTACCTCCTGAACAACCTCGCGCCGCGGTTCGGCTACGGGCGGGGCAAGGCGCTCACCGAGTCCGATCTGGAGCAGTTCCAGCTGAAGCTCGGCAACGACGGCAACTACCTCGCCACCCGGGTGTCGTACGCCCTGAACCTGCGCGGCCCGAGCGTGGGCGTGCAGTCGGCCTGCTCGACCTCCCTGGTGGCGGTGCACCTGGCCTGCCGCAGCCTGCTCGACGACGACAGCGACATGGCGCTGGCCGGCGGCGTGCACGTCGTCGTGCCCCAGGACGCCGGGTACCTCCACGAAGAGGGCATGATCATGTCCGCCGACGGCCGCACCCGCGCCTTCGACGCCGACGCCACCGGCACGCTGTTCGGCAACGGCTGCGGCATCGTCGTCCTCAAGCGGCTGGCCCGGGCCCTCGACGACGGCGACCGGGTGATCGCCGTCATCAAGGGCTCGGCCGTCAACAACGACGGCAGCGAGAAGTTCAGCTTCACCGCCCCCAGCGTCGAAGGGCAGGCCGAGGTGGTGCGCACCGCGCTCGCACGGGCCGGCGTCACCCCCTCGGACGTCGGCTACATCGAGGCCCACGGCACGGGTACGGCCCTGGGCGACCCCATCGAACTCGCCGCGCTCGGCGGGGTGTTCGGGGACGGCGCGGACGGCGCGACCACGTCCGTCGGCTCGGTCAAGACCAACATCGGGCACCTGGACGAAGCCGCCGGTGTGGCCGGACTCATCAAGGCCGCCCTGTGCGTGCACCACGGCATGCTCGTGCCCAGCCTGCACTACCGCGAGCCCAACCCCGAGATCGACTTCGCCCGTTCCCCGTTCCGGGTGAGCACCGAGACCACCGCCTGGGACACCGGCGGGGCCCCGCGCACGGCGGGAGTCACCTCGCTCGGGGTGGGCGGCACCAACGCGCACGTCGTCGTCCAGCAGGCACCGGACACCGAGCCCGGCCCGGACCGCGGCACCGCCCGGCCGAGGGCGCGGCTGCTGGTGGTGAGCGCACGCGGCGAACAGGCGCTCGCGGAGCTGGCCCACCGCTACGCCGGCCACCTGGACACGGTCCCCGCGGAGTACTCCTTCGCGGACGCCGCCCACACGGCGGCCGTCGGCCGCCGGCACTTCCCCTACCGCCGTGCCGTGGTCGCCGGATCCCCCGCCGAGGCCGCGGCACGGCTCAGGGAGGCGCCCGGCGGGGCGACGGCTCCGCCGGGCCGCCTCGCCTTCCTCTTCCCCGGCCAGGGCCCCCAGTACGCGGGCATGGGACGGGAGCTGTACGACCGGGAGCCGGTGTTCCGGGCCGCCCTGGACCGGTGCGACGAGTTGCTGCGGGACCGGCTCGAACGGCCCCTGCTGTCGGTCGTGTTCGCACAGGACGAGCCCTCGGCGATCGGTGAGACGCGCTACGCCCAGCCCGCCCTGTTCGCCTTCGAGTACGCGCTGGCGCAGCTGTGGCTGTCCTGGGGGGTCCGGCCCGACGTGCTGCTCGGGCACAGCCACGGCGAATACGCCGCGGCCTGCCTCGCCGGCGTGTTCTCCCTGGAGGACGCCCTGACCCTGGTGCACGCACGCGGGCGGCTGATGCAGGCCCTGCCGGAGTCCGGCGCCATGGTCGCCGTCGCCGCGGGCGAGGCCACCGTCGCCGGGCTGCTGGGCCCCCACAGCTCCGTCGCCGTCGTCAACGGCCCCCGCTCCACCGTGATCTCCGGCCGGGCCGACGAGATCGCCGACGCCTGCGCCGCGCTGGCCGGCCTGGGGGTGCGCCACCGCCGGCTGGACATCTCCATCGCCTCCCACTCACCGCTGATGCGGCCGATGCTGGCGGAGTTCGAGGCGGTCGCCCGCTCCGTGCGCTACCACGAGCCGCGGATCGAGATCGTCTCCACCGTCACCGGCGCACCCATCGGCGGGGAGATCGCCGGCCATCGGTACTGGGTCGGCCAGATCACCGAGCCGGTGCGCTTCCACGACGCGGCGACGGCCCTGCGAGCGGCCGGCGTGCGCAGGCTGCTGGAGATCTCTCCCAAGCCGACCCTGCTCCAGCTCGTCGAGGACCTCTTCGACGAGGGGACGGCCGTCCTGATCCCCAGCCTGCGGGCCGGCGGCGGTCACGACCAGCTGCTCGGCGCCCTCGGCGCCCTGTACGAGGCGGGTGTGGACCCGGACTGGAACGCGGTGTTCGGCGGCCACGACCTGCGCCGCGTCCCCCTGCCCACGTACGCCTGGCAGCGCCGGCGCCACTGGGTCGACGCGCCCGGGCCGGGCGGCGGCCCGGCGCAGGACGCCGGGCCGGACACCGCGGCCTTCCTCGGTTCCCGGCTCGACCTCGCGGGCAGCGGCGAGGTGCGGTTCACCTCCACGGTCGGGGTGCCCACCCTGTCGTGGCTCCGCGACCACCGCGTGTTCGGGTCCGTCGTCCTGCCCGGCGTCGCCTACCAGGAACTCGCCTGCGCCGCGGCGGGCGACGTCTTCGGGCCGGTGCCCGCCCGGGTGCGCGACTTCCACATTCACCGGGCCATGGTGTTCCCCGACGACAGCACCCTGCGGCGCATGCAGATCGTCCTGGCGCCCGACGAGGACGGCACCTACTCCTTCGAGGTCCACTCCAGCCCCCTGCCGGCCGGCCCCGCGGCCGGGCCGGCGCGGGCCGACTGGACGCTGCACGCCTCGGGACAGCTCACGCCCGCGGGCCCGGACGCCACGGCGCCCCTGTCGCCGCCCGGCACCCTGGACGCGCTGCGGAAGTCCTTCGCGGACCATCCGCTGCCGCCCGAGGAGATCTACCAGCGGGAAAGGGAGCGGGAGATCGACCTCGGCCCGCTGTTCCAGGTGACCGACGGGCTCTGGCACCGCGACTTTGAGGCGCTGTCCCACATCGTCCTCGGTCCGGTGACGCGCCCCGAGTCGGCCCGTCACCGGGTCCATCCGGTGCTGCTGGAGGCGTGCTTCCTCGCCCTGACCGTCACCTACCCCGAGAAGCTGGGCCGGCGGACCTACGTGCCGCTCGGCGTGGACCGCATCCGGATCGAGGGCCGTGCCGCCGGGGACGAGGCGTGGTGCCACGCCCGGCTGCGGCCCACCGACCAGGAGGACCCGGAGACCCTGCGCGCCGACGTCGACCTGTGGGCCCCGGACGGAACGCTGCTGCTCGCCCTGGAAGGGGTGCTGCTCAAGCGCGCGGCCCGCGAGACGATGATCCCGGCGGCGCGCGAGGCCTGGCGGGACTGGCTGTACGAGACCCGCTGGACCCCCACCGGCCTGCCCGCCCCGGCACCGGCCGCGGGGCGCTGGCTCGTGGTGTCGGACGGCCCGCCGGGCGCCGCGCTCGGCGACTTCGCCCGTCTGCACGGGGTGCACTGCGACGTCGTCGCCGACCACACGGCGTGGACCGCGGACAGCGGCGGCACGGAAGCCGGGGACGCCGGGGACGCCGGGGACGCCGGGGACTACGACCTGGTCGTCCTGTGCCCGTCGGCCGCGGCGTCCGGGGACGCCGCGGCGGACGGCCTGGCCGAGGGCACCGCGCTGCTGCGCCTCGTGCAGCGGGCGGTCGCACGGGCCGACGGCGCACCGCGGCTGTGCCTGGTCACGCGGGGTGCCCGCCCCGTCGGCGGCCGGGGGGTCAGCGCACCCGCCGGGGCCGCGGCCTGGGGCGTGGGCAGGGTGGTCGCGGCCGAACACCCCGAGGTGCGCCTCCTCCTGGTCGATCTCGACCCCGGCACCCCGCCGGACGGCGCCGCCGCCCTGCTGTTCGCCGAACTCGCCCGGCTGTGCGCGTCGCAGGAGCAGCCGGAGCACTACCGCGTCGGCTACGACGGCCACCGCAGGCACGTCGAGGCACTGGCCCGCGCCACCACCGGGCCGGAAGGCGACCCCGTCCTCCGTCCCGATGCCGCCTACCTGATCACCGGCGGTCTGGGCGGGCTGGGTCTGGCGGCGGCCCGGATGCTGACCGAGGCCGGCGCCCGCCATCTCCTCCTCCTGGGCCGCACACCGCCGTCCGGGACGGCCCTGCGGGAGGTCGAGGCGCTGCGCGCCGCGGGCTGCGCCGTCCGCGTGCTCACGGCGGACGTCGCCGACCGGGAGCAGCTGGCCCGGGCCCTGGCACCGTCCGCCGACGACCCGGACCGGCCGCCGCTGGCGGGTGTGCTGCACCTGGCCGGTGCGCTCGACGACGGCGTGCTGCTGCTGCAGTCGCCGGAGCGGTTCCGGCGCGTCATGGCCCCCAAGGCCCAGGGCGCCTGGCACCTGCACACCCTCACCCTCGGCCTGGAGCTGGACTTCTTCGTCCTGTTCTCCTCGGTCTCGGGACTGCTGGGCACACCGGGACAGGTGACGTACGCCGCGGCCAACGCCTTCCTCGACGGACTCGCCTCCTACCGCCGCGGACAGGGACTGCCCGCCGTGTCCGTCCAGTGGGGCTCCTGGGCGGACACCGGGATGAGCGCCCGGGCCGGGGTGAACGCGAAACTGGAGGCCAGGGGAGAGGGTGTCGTCCCGGTCGCGGACGGTCTCGCCGCCCTGGGGCGACTGCTCACCGCGCGGCCCGAGGGAGCGGCCCTGGCCGTACTGCCCGCGGACTGGCAGCGCTTCGCGGACCGTGACACCCCCGCGCTGCGGGGTCTGCTGGCCGCCATGCCCGGTGCCGGGCGGCGGCAGGCGCCCGGCGGCGGCCTGCGCGGGACGCTGGACGCGGCGTCCGGCAGCGCGCGCAGGGAACTGCTGCTGTCCCACGTCCGGGAGCAGGTGGGCCGAGTGCTCGGCGAGCGCGCCGAGCGGGCGGCGGACGGCCAGGACGTCTTCGCCCGGGGGCTGGACTCGCTGACGGCGATCGAACTCAGACGGAACCTGCAGCGCACCCTGGAGTGCCGGCTGGGCCAGTCGGCCCTGTACGACCACCCGACGGTCGAGGCGCTGGCCGACCACCTGGGACACCTCATGGCAGACGGGAGCGGGGCGCGATGACGAAACTGGTGTGCCTGCATCACGCCGGGGGGAACGCCTCGGTCTTCCGCCCGTGGCAGTCCTACGCCCCGCCCGGCATCGACGTCGTCCCGGTCGCCCTTCCGGCACCCGGGACCGGGGGAGACGGAACGCCCCGGGAAATCGACGCACTCGTGCCCGTCCTCGCGAAAACGGTGCGAAAAGAGGTGGGCGACGATGATTTCGTCCTCTTCGGGAAGAGCATGGGCGGGCTCCTGGCCTATCTGCTCACCCGTCATTTCGACGAGTGCGGCGACCCGGCGCCGAAGGCCTTGGCCGTCGCCAGTTTCGGGGCACCGCACGTGCCGTGGCGGAATTTCACCGAAGGCTTCCAGGACGAGCGGGAGCTCGTGCGATATCTGCACCGCATCGGCAGTATTCCGGACTGGGCCGTCGAGCACCCCGAATGGGTCGCGCCCTACCTCGGCCGGCTCCGGGAGGACGCCCGGATGTGTGCCGAGTACCGCTTCCGGCCGCAGGACGGCCCGCTGACCATGCCGGTCCGGGTCTTCGTCGGTGACCTGGACCCGCTCGTCCCCGTCGAGGCCGCGCACAGCTGGTCGGAACTCGGAAGCGATGTCGAGGTCCGGATCCTGTCCGGCGGCCATTTCCTGGTCTCCACGGACATCGGTCTGCTCCGACAGTCGGTTTTCGGCCTGGCCGTCGGAAGTCGGCCACCCGCTTGTGGTGTCGAACACGCCATGTGACGTACGGTGGAACCGAGTTGAGATTTTGCGGTGCGCCAACATACCCAGGGAGTCGATAGGTATGAAGCGGGTTTTCGGACTGGCGGCAATTGTTGCGGGTGCAGTACTCGCCCTTTTCTTCCCGGATCTCGAATTCGGGTGGTTCGAAGGCCGCCCCTTCGGCCTGATCCTCATCGTCCTGGGCGGAATCGAACTGTGGGAGAGCACGCGCCGCCGGAAGCCCAAGGGGATCGTGGAGGAGCTGCGCGAGGACCTCGGTATCGGATCCTCGCGTGACCGTGACCGTGACCGTGACCGTGACCGCGAGCGCGACCAGGAGCGGTGAAGCAGGCGGGAGTCCGGACGTCCGACTCCGGCCCGGAGGGAAGAGGAGCACACCGAGCGATGCCGGAGTTCGACAAGAGCGAAGCCGCCAGGTCGAGACGGGCGAACCTGTTCGTCGTGGCCACCGGCACCCTGTCCACGGCGCACCTGCCGTTCTGGCTCAACTGGCTGTCGTCCAACCGGCCGCACTACGAGGTGACGGTCGGGGTCACCGACTCCGCCCGGCAGTTCGTGAGCACCTCGGCGCTGGCCGCGCTCACCGGTTCACCGGTGGTCCGCAACACCTGGGACACCGGGGAAGGGGTGGAGCCGGTCCACACCCGCCTGGCGGCCGAGTACGACGGCATCGTCGTGTTCCCGGCCTCCGTCGCCTTCACCTCGGCCCTCGCCGCGGCCTCCGGCGACTCCCCGTTCCACCTCGCCGCCCTGGGCACGGCGGCACCGGTGGTCCTCGCGCCCACCTTCCCGCCCGGGGTCCTCGACAACCCGCTCGTCACCGACGTGCTGCGCCGGCTCGACGACGTGCCGAACTACCACATCGTCAGACCGCAGAAGGGCACGAGCCGTTCCACCGGCGCCGAGACGGACGTGACCGCGCCCCTGTGGGACGTGATCGGCGTGTTCGAGGCCGCGTCCGGCCACCCGGACCGCGGCGCCGGCGCACCGGAGACCGCAAGCGCCTGACACCCGCCGGTGCTCGGGCCGCTCGGACAGCCCTGACACCCGGCGGTGTTCAGACCGCTCAGACAGCAACGCTCACCAAGAGGCCGGTCACATGGACTACTTCTATTACACCTTCGCCGACCCGGACGCGTTCGAGGACATCCGGCACTGGAAGGCCGACAGCCGTGACCCGCGGTTCGCGCGGTTACGCCGCGGCCTGACCGCCGTCCCCCACACCGACGGATGGCGCTACGCCCAGCACGGGATCTGGACCGTCTGCCGCCCGGGCAGCGACCCCGTGCGCGGCCAGGGCTGGAAGATCCATGTCGCGGTCACCCCCGAGACCTTCGCGCCCCTCGTCGACATCGTCTCCGCCTTCTGCTTCGAGCGCGGCGTGCCGTTCAAGTTCCTCGCGCGCCACGAGTACGCGTGGCTGGTCAACGCCAAGTACGCCCCGCGCCCGGTCAGCGGCAAGGGCATCGTGCTGTACCCGGCCGACGAGCGGCAGTCGGTCGCCCTCGCGACGGAACTGGCCGCGCTGCTCGGCACGTGGCAGGGCCCGCGCGTCCTGTCCGACCTGCGCATCGACGACGGCGTCGTCCACGTCCGGTACGGGGCCTACACCCGGCGGTACTGCCGCAACGCCGAAGGCAAGGTCACCTTCGCCCTGGAGGACCCCGAAGGACGGCTCGTACCCGACCGCCGTTCCGTCCCCTTCCGCGCGCCCTCGTTCGTGACCGTGCCCGAGGAGTTCGCCCCGCGGCCCCCCGCACCCGCGGCCGGCCCGGTGCCGCCCTACCGGATCGACAAGACGCTGCACTTCTCCAACAGCGGCGGCGTGTACCTCGCGACGAACACGGACACCGGCGGCCAGGTCGTGCTGAAGGAGGCCCGCCCCTCGGCCGGCTACGACCTGATCGGCGGCGACAGCGTCCGGCGTGCCCGGCAGGAGTACGCGGCACTGAACGACTTCGCCGACCTGCCCGCCGTACCCGCGGCCCACGAGCAGTTCACCTGGCAGGGCCACCTGTTCACGGTGATGGAGTACGTCCGGGGCACCACGCTCCTGGAGTGGTGCGCCGCCAAGCAGCCCTACCTGCTGCGCCCCGACCCGTTCCGCCCGCCGACGGCACACGACATCGGGGAGTACCGCCGGCAGGTCGACACCATCCTCGAACAGGTCCGCGCCTTCCTGTCGGCCCTGTGGGAGCGGGGGTACGTCTTCGGGGACGTCCACCCGGGCAACGTCATCGTGACACCCGACCTGGAGGTCAGGTTCGTCGACCTGGAGGCGTGCATCGAGCAGGACGCTCCCCGCCCCTTCCCCGGCGCCCCCGGCTTCAACGACTACACCCGCACCGGGCGGGCGGCGGACGAGTACGCCCTCGCCATGCTGGAACTGTCCTGCTACCTGCCGCTGACCCATCTCGTCCGCATGGACGGGGCCAAGCTCCACCAGCTCCTGCACACCAGCACCGAGCGCTTCGACCTGCCCGCCGAGTGGACCGAGCGGGTGCTGCGGCTGTGCGCACCCCTCGAGGTCCCGCCGGCGCGCACCGCCCCGCGCGCGGCGTCCAGCCACCTCGACGACGCGCTCGGCTTCGAGGAGTGGGCCGCCCAGATCGTGGCCGGCCTCACGGACACCATCACTCCGCAGCGCGCCGACCGGCTCTTCCGGAACGACTTCTCGGGCTTCTCGCTGTCACCGGTGTGCCTGGCCACGGGCGCGTCCGGGGTGCTGTGGTCGCTGCTGGGGACGCGCGGTGTCGAGGCCCCGGACCTCGTGGAGCAGGTGATCGACTGGATCGCCGTCCGCGGCCGGGAGTCGGCCGACCGCCTCGAATGCGGCCTGTACGACAGCGAGCTGGGCGCCGGTTACGCCCTCTGGCGGCACGGTCACCCGGAGCACGCCCCGTGGCTGGTGGATTCCGCCCTGGCGAAGGAACGCGACGGCAGCGGGCTGAGCGTGTTCAGCGGCCTCGCGGGAGTCTTCCTCGCCTGCGCCGAGATGGCGGCCGGCCCCGATCCCCTCGTCACGCCGGCCACGGCCGAGAAGCTCGGCGCGGACCTCGTCGACCGCGCGCGCCGGCTCCTGGACCGGCTCAGAAGCACCGGGACACCCGACGTCGCTCACTTCGGTCTGCTGCACGGCGTCGCGGGCATCGGCCTCGCCGTCCACCGCTACGGCCTGCTCGTGGACGACACCGCGGCGGTCGGCCTGGCCCGGGAGCTGCTGGAGTTCGAACTGACCGGGTACGTGCGGTGCGCGGACGGCTCCTTGCAGTTCAACGAGGCCGAACGCCGCAGCCTCGGCTACGTCGAGGTCGGCTCCCTGGGCACGGCCCTGGTCCTGTCGGAGTTCGCCCGGCACGAGGGCTGGGCGCCCACCGGTGCGGGCATCCCCGATCTGACGCGCGCCAACGGACCCGAACTGATGGTCCAGAGCGGGCTGTTCCGGGGACGGTCCGGGTTCATCGCCGGTCTGGCCTCCCTCGCCCGCGACGGACACGAGGAACCCGCCCGGTCGTTCATCGAGCGCCACATGAACCAGCTCGGTCTGCACGAGGTGCGGCCGCGGGAGAACCGGCTGCACTACCCCGGCACCCGCAACTACAAGCTCTCCGACGACCTGCGGACCGGCAGCGCCGGGGTGCTCACGAGCATCGCCTTCGCCGAGGGCCGCCGCGACGACTGGCTCCCAGGGGTCAGGTGATGAACGGCGTACTGGGCGAGATCCTGCCCCTGGCCCTGCTCGACACCCTCGGCGTGTCCACCATCGCGATCCCCGTCTGGTTCCTGCTCATGCCGACGGGGCTGCGGATCGGCCGGGTGTTCGGCTACCTCCTCCTCGTGGCGGCCGGGTACCTGCTGCTCGGCCTGCTGCTGCTGAGCATGCTCGAGGCCGTCCGGGACGATCTGCGCTCCGCCCTGCAATCGCCCCTCGGCGACAAGGCGATGGCCGTGACGGGAGGCGTCCTGCTGCTCGTCGCCGTCTGGTACGGGCTGCTGCGCACCGCGAAACCCGGCACCGGCCGGCTCTCCCGGTGGCGGGAGCAGGCGGTGGGCCGGTCCGCCACGGCAGGCGGACTGTTCACCGTGGCCGCCCTGGCCGTCCTGCTCGAAGTGGCCACGATGTTCCCCTACCTGGCCGCCCTCGGCACCCTGAGCCGCAGCACGCTGCCCTGGCCGTCCCAGGCCGCCGCCCTGGCGATCTACTGCCTGGTCATGGTCGCCCCCGCCGCCGTCGTCACACTGGCACGCCTCGTCGCCAAGGGCCTGGTCCACAGACCCCTGCGCAGAATCGACGACTGGCTCAGGGCCAACGCCCAGGAGAACACGGCCTGGCTCATCGCCCTCGCGGGCTTCATCCTGCTGTCGAACACCACGGCGTACGACAACATCCTGGCTCTCCTGTCATCCGACTGACCCGGAAAGCCCCCGGAAACCACTCAGGGGCCCGACCCGCACTGCGGATCAGGCCCCTGACCTGGTGTTTCACTGTCGGGGTGGCGGGATTTGAACCCACGACCTCTTCGTCCCGAACGAAGCGCGCTGCCAAGCTGCGCTACACCCCGATGTCGCTGCTGTCGCGGCGACGTCGTTTACTTTAGCCCACCGGTGGCTAGAGACGAAATCCGGTTTTGCCGCGGTGGCGCATGACGGCCGGGCGGGCGTGGTCCAGTGCCACGAGGAGGACCGCCAGGGCGTAGATGGCCAGGCCCAGCAGGAGGGCGTTGCCCAGGACGTGCTTGTAGCCGTCCTGGCCGACGTCCAGGAACGGGTAGAGATAGCGGTCCGAGGTGCCCGGGAGGAGCAGTTCGCCGCGGACGAGGGAGAAGGCCAGGTAGGCCAGGGGGTAGAGCAGCCAGGCCGGGGCGTGGCGCAGGCGCAGGCGGCCCGGGCTGGTGAGCAGCAGCCAGTCCAGTACGGCCGCGACCGGCGTCACCGTGTGGAGCGTGAGGTGGGCCAGGGCCTGCCAGCCGGTGGGGGCGGCGGCCTCGCCCGCGAGGGAGAAGGGGCTCGCCTCGTTGGCCAGGAGCAGGTGGTGCACCAGGGCCGCGACGACGACGTAGAGCAGGGTCGCGCCCAGGAGGGAGCCGGGCAGGGGGCGGGCGGCCGTCCACGCCCGGCGGGCCGAGAAGGTCATGACCACGGCCAGCAGGGCGTTCGCCTGGACCGCGAAGTAGCCCGCGCTCCGGGAGGGGTCGCCGAGGAGCAGCTCCAGCGTCACGCCGGCGGCCGCCGCGAGGGCGATCAGCAGGCGGTAGGCCGCCGCCGCGGGGCGGCGGACCGGCGTGACGACGGCCGTGGCCGGGACGGGGGTGGGCCGGAGCGCCGGCTTGCGCGGGATCGCGGGGAGGTCCGGGATCTCCCTGGGTATCGGGGCTGTCATGCCCCCAAGCTGGCAGAAACCGACAAAGAGGGCTATTCGGGCGCCGCTGAGTGGGTTAACGCCACGTCCCTACTCCGTACCCGCGCTACCCCCTACCTCCCCTGCTCTCGCTACTCCCGCCCCACCAGCGTCAGCAGCGTCGCCTCCGGCGGGCAGGCGAAGCGGACCGGTGTGTAGCGGTTCGTGCCGCAGCCGGCCGAGACGTGGAGGTAGGACGTACGGCCCTGCGCCGTGTGCGTGGACAGGCCCTTCACCCGGTCCGTGTCCAGGTCGCAGTTGGTGACCAGGGCGCCGTAGAAGGGGATGCAGAGCTGGCCGCCGTGGGTGTGGCCGGCCAGGACCAGGGGGTAGCCGTCGGCGGTGAAGGCGTCCAGGGAGCGCAGGTACGGGGCGTGGACGACGCCCATGGAGAAGTCGGCCGCCTCCGACGGGCCGCCGGCCACCTGGTCGTAGCGGTCCCGCTTGATGTGCGGGTCGTCCAGGCCCGTCAGCTCCAGCGACAGTCCGTCGATCTTGAGCGTGCCGCGGGTGTTCGTCAGGTTGAGCCAGCCCGCCGCGTCGAAGGCGTCCCGCAGGTCCTCCCACGGGTTGTGCACCGCGCCGACGGCCGGCGGGTTGCCGTTCAGGCCGTGGCGGCCCTGGGCCTTCTCCATCAGGTAGCGGGCGGGGTTGCGCAGCTTGGGACCGTAGTAGTCGTTGGAGCCGAAGACGTACGCGCCGGGGAACTCCATCAGGGGGCCGAGCGCGTCCAGGACCTCCGGCACGCCCTCCGGGTCGGAGAGGTTGTCGCCCGTGTTGATCACGAAGTCGGGGCGCAGACCGGCCAGGGACCGCAGCCAGCGCTGCTTCTTGCGCTGGCCGCCGACCATGTGGATGTCGGAGACCTGCAGCACGCGCAGGGGGCGCATTCCCGGGGGCAGGACCGGGACGGTGACCCGGCGCAGGCGGAAGGAGCGGGCCTCGAAGCCCGCCGCGTACAACAGACCGGCGGCACCAGCCGCCGCGATTCCCAGGGGGACTCCGTATCGCGCGCGCATACGACCATCGTGTCAGACCGGGTGGGATGCCCGCGTCCGCCGGTGCCCGAAATGGCCTGGCCGCACGGGGCCTTGCGCCGCCGCCCGGGAAATGGAGGGGCGGCTTTCCCGCCGCACCTGCGACAATCGGTGCCATGACCACGCTCAAGTCGAAGCTGCAGGATGACCTCAACGCCGCGATCAAGGAGCGCGACGAGCTGCGCTCCTCGACGCTCCGGCTGACGCTCGCCGCGATCACCAAGGAGGAGGTCGCGGGCAAGGAGAAGCGCGAGCTCTCCGACGACGAGGTGCAGAAGGTGATCACCCGCGAGGCGAAGAAGCGGCGTGAGGCGGCCGAGGCCTTCGCGCAGGGTGGTCGTCCCGAGCAGGCGGAGCGGGAGAAGGCCGAGGGCGAGGTGCTCGCCGGCTACCTGCCCAAGCAGCTGTCCGACGAGGAACTCCAGCAGATCGTGGCCCAGGCCGTCGAGGAGGCCAAGGCGGCCGGTGCGGAGGGGCCGCGGGCCATGGGCGCGGTCATGAAGATCGTGAACCCGAAGGTGGCGGGTCAGGCCGAGGGCGGCCGTGTCGCCGCCGCAGTGAAGAAGCTGCTGGCCGGCTGACGTCCGGCTGCACGGAACGACGCGAACGGCCTCCGCCGACCCTCGCGAACGGCCCGCGCCGACCGACACGAGCGGCCCCCGCCGACCAGTACGGTCGGCGGGGGCCGCTCGCGTCCCGTCGTCCGGCGGGGTCAGCCGAACCGGCCTCCGTTGCCGTTGCCGCCCCCGTTGTCCTGCCCCCGGAAGAAGCCCTCGGGGATGGAGAAGGACGGGGCCGGGAAGGGGTCGCCGCCGCCCGTGCCCCCGTTGTTGTTGCCGCCGACCAGGCCGCCGATGAAGCCGTCGTCGCCGCCGGCGCCCCCGTTGTTCCCGTCGTCGCGGCCGCCGCCTCCGCCGTCGCCCCCACCGTCGCCGTCGCCGCGGTCGCGGTCGATGCCGTCGGGGATGTGGACCGAGTTGAACTGCTCGACGGGCTTGCCTTCGAGCGCGCCGGACATCATGTCGCGCCAGATCGGGCCGGGGACCTCACCACCGAAGACCTTGGAGTGCGGACGGCCGCCGATGGTGATGTTGATCATCTTCCGCTTGTGCGCGGGGTCGCCGACCCAGACCGCGCCGGCCATGTTCGGCGTGTGGCCCACGAACCAGGCCGCGTAGCGCTCGTCCGTCGTACCCGTCTTGCCCGCGCTGGGGCGGCCGTCCAGGCCCGCCTTCGAACCCGTGCCGTCCTCGACGACGCCCTTCAGCAGCTCGTTGATCGTGTCCGCGGTCTCCTCGGACATGGCGCGCGAGCACGTCGACTTCGGGACCTCCAGCTTCTTGGAGGCGTCCCCGACCCGCTGGCTGACCGACTCGATGGCGACCGGCGTGCAGTACATGCCCCGCGCGGCGAAGGTCGCATACGCGTTCGCCATGGTCAGGGGGGACATCTCCTGCGTGCCGAGGGCGATGGAGGGCACCTGCGGCATCTTGTCGCCGTCGGCCCGCACGACGCCCATCTTCTTCGCCATGGTCGTCACCGGGCAGATGCCGATGTCGCTGATCATCTGCACGAAGTAGGTGTTGACCGACTTGGCGGTCGCCTCCTTCATGTCGTACGGACCGACCTCGGACTCGTTCTCGTTCTCCAGCCGGGCCGGGTTGCCCCGGTCGTTCTGCCAGGTCTTGCCGTCGCAGGCGGACACCGGCGAGGGGTAGGCCATCTGGTACGGAGCCGAGTACACCTTGTTCGCCGGCATGCCGTCCTGGAGCGCCGCGGCGGCCACGATCGGCTTGAACGTCGAACCGGGCTGGTAGCCCATGCCGCCGCCCATGGACTGGTCGACGGAGAGGTTGATCTGCGTCTCGTTCTTCTTGAAGCCGTACGGACGCGACTGGCCCATGGCGAGGATCCTGCCGGTGCCGGGCTGGACGACGGTCGCGGCGGTGGCCACCTCGTCGCTCTTGTAGACGTGCTCCTTGATGGAGTCCTGCGTCGCGTCCTGGGCCTGCGGGTCCAGCGTCGTGCGGATGGTGAGGCCGCCCTGGTTCCAGATCTTCGCCCGGGCCTTCCTGGACTTGCCGAAGACCGGGTCGGTCAGGAAGACCTCGCGCACGTAGTCGCAGAAGAAGCCCGCGCCCTTGACCGCCGTGATGCAGCCGTTCCTGGGCTTGCTGACCTTCAGGCCGAGCGGGGCCTTCATCGCCGCGGCGGCCTGTGCCCGGGAGATGTCGCCGACCTCGGCCATGCGGCGCAGCACGATGTTGCGGCGCTTGGTGGCCTCGGCCTCGTCGTTGACCGGGTCGTAGCGGCTGGGCGACTGGACGACGCCGGCGAGGAGGGCCGCCTCCTGGACGTTCAGGTCCTTGGCCGGCTTGGAGAAGTAGCGCCGGGCCGCGGCCTCGACGCCGTAGGCCTGCTGGCCGAAGAACGTGATGTTCAGGTAGTTCTCGAGGATCTTCTTCTTGCCCAGCTCCTCCTCGACCTGGATCGCGTACTTGAGCTCGCGGATCTTGCGGCCGATGGTCTGCTGGGTGGCCTGCGCGACCTTCGTCGGGTCGTCGCCCGCCTCCTCGACGAAGACGTTCTTCACGTACTGCTGCGTCAGGGTCGAGGCGCCCTCGGAGACCCCGCCGCTCTGCGCGTTCTTGTTGAGGGCGCGCAGGACGCCCTTCAGGTCGACCGCGCCGTGCTGGTAGAAGCGCGAGTCCTCGATCGCGACGATCGCCTTCTGCATGTACGGCGAGACGTCCTTGAGCGGGACCACCGTGCGGTCACGCGAGTAGACGGTGGCGATCGGGCCGCCGTCGGCGTCGAGGATGGTGGTGCGCTGACTCAGCGGCGGGGTCTTGAGGTTGGCCGGGAGTTCGTCGAAGCTCTCGACCGAGCCCTTCGCCGCCAGCCCCAGCGCGCCCACCGCGGGCAGCGCGATGCCGGCCAGCACGGCCCCCGCGAGGACACTGACACCGAGGAACTTGGCGGCCTGCTGCGTGGGAGACAGACCACCGCCCGAGCGCTTCTTTGGCATGAGGGCAGCCTACGTTCTCATTCGCCGGACAGGCGTATATGCCTTGGCCTAAGCTGCTCTCAACTGTCACAGCAGTGGGGCCACGTATCAATACGTCCGGCGACCCCGAATCGTTCCGGGTGTTCCCCGACTTTTTCGATGGGGACGTGTCCGTATCCGCCTCGTGTGTCATGCGGCGTCCGTTGTGGCGCAACTGAACTGTCCCGTTTTGGCGGGATAGTCATGTATGTCGCCAGCTCACTCCCCCGGGTGATCTGCCGCTTACCCATAGTCCGTTCGGGCCATTCAAGATTGGGCCCGCTGGGGGTGTTGCGCTGTGCCCACCTTCCGTAACGTCCTCAACTGGCGGCGGTGAATATGCCGCTGCCGCCGTGGGGGAGCCTCGATTCGGGAGAGGACGGCGCCGGTATGGGCTGGGTAACCGACTGGAGTGCGCAGGCGGCCTGCCGCACTACCGATCCGGATGAACTGTTCGTTCAAGGAGCAGCGCAGAACAGGGCCAAGGCGGTGTGCACCGGATGCCCGGTGCGCACGGAGTGCCTGGCCGACGCGCTGGACAACCGCGTCGAGTTCGGCGTGTGGGGAGGCATGACGGAACGGGAGCGCCGCGCGTTGCTGCGCAGGCGGCCCACGGTGACCTCCTGGCGCCGGCTGCTGGAGACGGCGCGCACGGAGTACGAGCGCGGCACGGGTGTCGTGCCCCTCGACGACGACGAGATCTACGAGAACTACGCGGCGGTGAGCTGAGCTCCTCCGGGAGCTCCGCAGGTCCGAGGGCCCTTCACGGGCCCTTCGCCATCACGGCACCAGGCGGCGCTCAGGCGCTCGTCTCGGACGGCCGGCGCTCAGCGCGCTCGTCTTCCAGGCGGCACGGCGCTCAGGCGCTCGTCTCGGGCGGCACGGACGGGTCGGGCAGTTCGCGCTCGTCGGCCGCCAGACGGTCGCCGATGGCGCGCAGCCCCGCCAGGTCGTGCACATCGCCGGGCAGCGCGGCCACTTCCGTCACGGCCACCTCGGGGTGGAGCGCGGTGAAGCGGTCACGCGTGCGCTGCTCACGGTGCAGCATGTGCATCCGGTCGGCGTGCAGCCTGAGCAGGCCGGCCGTGAGCTGGTCGACGGACCGCTCGGCGGGGCCGGACGCCTGCGCGGCCTCGGCCTCCTCGGCGTCCTCTGTGTCCTGGGCGTCTGCGGCGGGGGAGCCACCGTCGGCTGCGGGACCAGCGGCGCGAGCTGGTGTCTCGGGCGTGGGAGAGCCTGAACTGTCCTGTGCGTCGGGGGAGTTACGAAGTACTGCTTTCCCGCCCTCCTGATCCACAATGCGGGGCTCTTCAAGATTTTCCGCGGCGGCGAGCGCCCGCTCGGCCGACAGCCCGTCGGCGCCGCTGCCGTGGACCCGGTTGAGCACCAGACCGGCCAGCGGCATGTCCTCCGCGGCCAGGCGCTCCACGAAGTAGGCGGCCTCGCGCAGCGCGTCCCGCTCCGGGGCCGCGACCACGAGGAACGCCGTCCCGGGTGCCTGGAGCAGCTTGTACGTGGCGTCCGCGCGCGTGCGGAAGCCGCCGAAGGTGGTGTCCATCGCGGAGACGAACGTCTGGACGTCCTTCAGGAGCTGACCGCCCAGCAGCTTGCCGAGGGTGCCGGTCATCATCGACATCCCGACGTTCAGGAACTTCATCCCGGCGCGGCCGCCCAGCTTCGCCGGGGCCGTCAGCAGCCGGATCAGCCGCCCGTCCAGGAACGACCCGAGCCGCTTGGGCGCGTCCAGGAAGTCCAGCGCCGAACGGGACGGCGGGGTGTCGACGACGATCAGGTCCCACTCGTCCCGGGCGCGCAGCTGCCCGAGCTTCTCCATCGCCATGTACTCCTGCGTGCCCGCGAAGCCCGCCGAGAGCGACTGGTAGAAGGGGTTGCCCAGGATCGCGGCGGCCCGTTCGGGGTCCGCGTGCGCCTCGACGATCTCGTCGAAGGTGCGCTTCATGTCGAGCATCATCGCGTGCAGCTCGCCGCCCGCGGAGTCGTCGATGCCCTTCACCCGGCGCGGGGTGTTGTCCAGCGAGTCGATGCCCATGGACTGGGCGAGGCGGCGGGCCGGGTCGATGGTGAGCACGACGACCTTGCGGCCCCGCTCGGCCGCGCGCAGGCCCAGGGCGGCGGCCGTCGTGGTCTTGCCGACACCGCCCGAGCCGCAGCACACCACGATCCGGGTCTTCGGGTCCCGCAGCAGCGGATCCACGTCGAGCAGACGCGCGGGCGCGAGACGGGGGCGGGCCGCGTCGTGCGCGTGGGCCGGGTCCGGACGGCTCATGACATCCCCTGCTTCCGACTGACGACGGGCCTTGCCTGTCCCACCTGGCTCATGACACGCCCTGCCCGCGCAGCTCACGGGCGAGCGCGTACAGCCCCGCGAGGTCCATGCCCTCGGCGAACAGCGGCAGTTCGTGCAGCGGCAGGCCCAGCTCGGTGAGGACCGCGCGCTGCTCGTGCTCCAGGGCGTACCGCTCGGCGTACTCCTCGGCCTGCGTGAGCAGCGGGTCCACCAGCCGCTCCGCGTGCCCGCCGCGCCGCGCCCCGCCGAGCCCGGCCGACGACAGCGACCGCGCGAGGGCGGAACGCGGGAGGGTCCGTACGAGTTCCAGGTCGGCCGCGTCCAGCACCTCCGGGCGCACCATGTTCACGATGATCCGCCCGACGGGCAGCCGCGCCGACCGCAGCTCCGCGATGCCGTCCGCGGTCTCCTGGACGGGCATCTCCTCCAGCAGCGTGACCAGGTGCACGGCCGTCTCGGGCGACTTCAGCACCCGCATCACGGCCTGCGCCTGATTGTGTATCGGGCCGATCCTGGCCAGTCCCGCCACCTCGTCGTTGACGTTCAGGAAACGCGTGATGCGCCCGGTGGGCGGGGCGTCCATGACGACGTAGTCGTAGACGAACCGGCCACTGCGCTCCTTGCGCCGCACCGCCTCGCACGCCTTGCCGGTGAGGAGCACGTCCCGCAGGCCGGGCGCGATGGTGGTGGCGAAGTCGATGGCGCCGAGCTTCTTCAGGGCCCGCCCGGCGCCACCCAGCTTGTAGAACATCTGGAGGTAGTCCAGAAGGGCCAGTTCGGGGTCGATGGCCAGCGCGTACACCTCCCCGCCCCCGGGAGCGACGGCGATCTTCCGCTCCTCATAAGGCAGCGCTTCGGTCTCGAAGAGCTGCGCGATGCCCTGACGGCCCTCGACCTCGACGAGAAGCGTCCGCTTCCCCTCCGTGGCCAGGGCCAGCGCTAGGGCCGCGGCCACCGTGGTCTTGCCGGTACCGCCCTTGCCGCTGACGACCTGGAGCCTGCTCACGTATTCGAGCCTAACCAGTCCGCGCCCGCGCTACGCGGGAGGCTGTGGACAACCCGTGCCGGGGTCGGCCCCGGACCGCGGCCGTGACCCCGCCCGGGCAGGGGCTAAAGTCGGCCGCATGACCAAGTGGGAATACGCAACCGTGCCGCTGCTCGTCCACGCCACGAAGCAGATTCTGGACACCTGGGGCGAGGACGGCTGGGAGCTCGTCCAGGTCGTGCCCGGGCCGAACAACCCCGAGCAGCTCGTCGCCTACCTGAAGCGGGAGAAGCAGTAGTGGGCGCCGTCGAGGCGAAGCTCGCCGAGCTGGGCCTGAGCCTGCCCGACGTGGTCCCGCCGCTCGCCGCGTACCAGCCGGCCGTGCAGTCCGGCCCGTACGTCTACACCGCCGGGCAGCTGCCGATGGTGGACGGCAAGCTTCCGGTCACCGGCAAGGTCGGTGCGGAGGTCACCCCGGAGGAGGCCAAGGAGCTGGCACGCACGTGTGCGCTGAACGCCCTGGCCGCAGTGAAGTCCGTCGCCGGTGACCTGGACCGCATCGCGCGCGTGGTGAAGGTCGTCGGCTTCGTCGCCTCGGCCTCGGACTTCACGGGCCAGCCCGCCGTGCTGAACGGCGCGAGCGAGCTGCTCGGCGAGGTCCTCGGCGACAAGGGCGTGCACGCGCGCAGCGCGGTCGGCGTGGCGGTGCTGCCGCTGGACGCGCCCGTGGAGGTCGAGATCCAGGTGGAGCTCGCGTAGCACCCCCCACCCGTCCGAGCTGGGCGATCCGTTCCCGGGGGCCACTCGAACATCCGCCCGTCACGGGATAGCCTCGCGCCCATGGCGAACGGTCAGTGGTACCCCCCGGAGTGGCCGGACCGCATCCGCGCACTCGCGGCCGGCACCCTCACCCCGGTGACCCCCAGGCGCGCGGCCACCGTCATGCTCCTGAAGGACACGGGCGCCGGCCCGGCCGTCCACATGCTGCGCCGACGCGCCTCCATGGCCTTCGCCGGAGGCGCGTACGCGTATCCGGGCGGCGGTGTCGACCCGCGCGACGACGACCACCACGTCCGCTGGGCGGGCCCCACGCGCGCGTGGTGGGCGCAGCGGCTCGGCGTCGACGAGACCGCGGCCCAGGCGATCGTCTGCGCGGCCGTACGCGAGACGTACGAGGAGGCGGGCGTACTGCTCGCCGGGCCCGCGCCCGACGCGGTCGTCGGGGACACCACCGGCGCCGACTGGGAGGCCGACCGTGCCGCCCTGGTCGCGCGGGACGTGTCCTTCGCGGAGTTCCTGGACCGCCGCGGGCTGGTGCTGCGCTCGGACCTGCTCGGCGCCTGGACCCGCTGGATCACGCCCGAGTTCGAGGCCCGCCGCTACGACACCTTCTTCTTCGTGGCCGCCCTCCCCGAAGGGCAGCGCACTCGCAACGCCTCCACGGAGGCCGACCGCACGGTGTGGATCGCCCCGCGCGAGGCGGCCGCCGGGTACGACAGGGGCGAGCTGCTGATGATGCCGCCGACCATCTCGACCCTGCGCCAGCTGACGGCGTACGGGACGGCCGCCGAGGCCCTCGCGGCGGCCCCGGACCGCGATCTCACGCCCGTGCTGGCCACCGCCCGGCTGGTGGACGGCGAGATCGTCCTGTCCTGGCCGGGCCACGACGAGTTCACCAAGCACATCCCGACCGCCCCGACCGCCCCGACCGGTGGAGCCCCCGCATGACGGACGCAGCAGCCCTGCCCGGCCGGCCCCGGGACGGAGTCCGCTCGGGCCCCGCCACCGCGCGGGCCGTCAACGTCCTGGCCCCCAACCCGTCGGCGATGACCCTCGACGGCACGAACACCTGGATCCTGTCCGAGCCGGACTCGGACCTCGCCGTCGTGGTCGACCCGGGCCCGCTGGACGAAGGGCACCTGCGGCAGGTCGTCGCCACGGCCGAGCAGGCGGGCAGGCGCGTCGCCCTGACTCTGCTGACCCACGGCCACCCCGACCACGCGGAGGGCGCCACCCGGTTCGCCGAACTGACCGGCACGCGCGTGCGTGCGCTCGATCCGGCGCTGCGGCTGGGCGACGAGGGCCTGGCCGCCGGGGACGTGATCACCACCGGAGGGCTGGAACTGCGCGTCGTCCCCACCCCCGGCCACACGTCGGACTCCCTCTGCTTCCACATCCCGGCGGACCGGGCGGTCCTGACCGGCGACACGGTCCTGGGCCGCGGCACCACGGTCGTGGCCCACCCGGACGGCCGTCTCGGCGACTACCTGGACTCCCTGCGCCGCCTGAGGTCCCTCACGGTCGACGACGGCGTCCACACGGTTCTGCCCGGTCACGGGCCCGTCCTGGAGGACGCCCAGGGCGCCGTCGAGTACTACCTCGCCCACCGCGCCACCCGCCTCGCCCAGGTCGAGACGGCCGTCGAGGACGGCTACCGCACCCCGGCCGAGGTCGTCGCCCACGTCTACGCCGACGTCGACCGCTCGCTGTGGCCGGCGGCGGAACTGTCCGTCCGGGCCCAGCTGGACTACCTGGAGGAGCACGGGCTCATCTAAGGCCCTTAGGGGACTTCTCGCCGTGCACGCGCGCGTACTCGGCGGCGAGCCAGGGCCCCAGCTCGTCCACGTACGACGCCAGGACATCCGCGTCACCGACCGGCTCACGGCCCAGGAGGGCGGCGGCCCGCAGCCGGTCGGCGTGCTCCGGGTAGTACCGGGCGAACGCCTCCGCCATCTCGTGCAGGTCGCTCGTCCAGCCGCCCCAGCGGGGCATCACGAGGGTGAAACCGGTGCGGACGAGGTGCCGGGACATGAAGCGGACGAGCGGCCGCAGGGCCTGCTCCGTGCCGTCGGCCGCGGCGATCCTGCGCCGCCAGTGGGGCAGCAGCAGGTGCAGATCGCCGTTGGTCTCACGGGCCAGCAGCGAGCCGGGGCGGTAGCGCGGCAGCCGGGCGGCCAGGTCCTCGCCCAGCAGCGGGGTGCACAGACAGGCGACGAACCATCCCAGGTCGTACCGCTCCGGTGCGCTCAGCAGCCGGGCCCGGCTGTACAGCAGCGTTCCGCACCCGTCGATCTGCCCGAACTCCTCGTCCAGTGCCGCCCCGAGCGCGTCGGCGTCCGCCCGGTCCGCCCCGGTCGGCTCCGCACGCAGCGCGAGCAGCAGATCGAGGTCGCTGACGCCCACGCGCGCGGTGCCGCGCGGAATCGAACCGTAGAGGTACGCGCTGTGCAGCCGCGCTCCGAAGGCGTCCGCCAGCCGCGCCGAGGCCGCGGCGACGACCGGACGGAAAGCGGCGGGCACGCGCGCGAGGGACCCCTCCCGGGCGATGAATCCATCGGAGTCGAGGCCGGTGGGGTGAAGGTCGTGGGTGCGGCGGGTCCGGTGGGTGGGGTGGCCGTTGCCGGTCATGCCGTCACTGTGCCGCACGAGCAGGCGGAGGCGCCGCCCGGTTTCCGCCGCCGGCCACGGCATCGGGCCCCGTCCCGTGGAGGGACAGGGCCCGATGCCGTACGGCCGGAGTGGGGGTCAGCGCGAGCGCTTGGCGAGGCGCTCCACGTCCAGGAGGATCACCGCGCGGGCCTCCAGACGCAGCCAGCCGCGCTGGGCGAAGTCCGCCAGGGCCTTGTTGACCGTCTCGCGGGACGCGCCGACCAGCTGGGCCAGCTCCTCCTGCGTCAGGTCGTGCACGACGTGGATGCCCTCCTCCGACTGCACGCCGAACCGGCGCGACAGGTCGAGCAGGGCGCGGGCGACACGGCCCGGGACGTCCGAGAAGACGAGGTCGGACATCGCGTCGTTGGTCTTGCGCAGCCGGCGGGCGACGGCGCGCAGGAGCGCCGAGGCGACCTCGGGGCGGGCGTTCAGCCAGGGCTGGAGATCGCCGTGGCCGAGGCCGAGCAGCTTCACCTCGGTCAGCGCGGTGGCCGTCGCCGTGCGCGGGCCCGGGTCGAACAGCGACAGCTCGCCGATGAGCTCGCCGGGGCCGACCACGGCCAGCATGTTCTCGCGGCCGTCGGGGGACGTGCGGTGGAGCTTGACCTTGCCCTCGGTGACCACGTACAGGCGGTCGCCGGGGTCGCCCTCGTGGAACAGCGAGTCACCGCGGGCGAGGGTCACCTCACTCATGGAGGCGCGGAGCTCCGCGGCCTGCTCGTCATCGAGCGCCGCGAAGAGCGGATTGCGCCGCAGAACGTCGTCCACGAGTTCTCTCCCTTTCGACCTGCTCAGGGGATCTTGTTCCCCCGCGTACCAGGGGACCGTGGTGCCCATTTTGCCGGACGGTCCAAACAGTGTGATCTGTCACAAGGATGCCGCACAGGTGTCCCGGGGTACGCGGCAGGGGTCCAATTGGGCGCCGATCTTCGAGGGCCGGGGCGGATGACAGTGCCTGGCCTTAGGCTGGCCGGGTGTCCAAATCGCCGGTGAGAGCACAGGCCGAGGGGGCTGCGCGGGTGGTTGTACGTCGCGATTCCGCTGTGGGCGAACGGAGCCCCGATGGCGGTAGGAAAACGGCGAAAGCGACAGGGGAGGCGAAGGCCGCCTCTGCGAGGAAAGCCGGCTCCGCGAAGAAGGCGGCTTCTGCGGAAAAGGCGGCTTCTGTGAAGAAGGCGGGTGCGAAGAAGACGGCTTCCGTACAGAAGACGGCCGCGAAGAAGACGGCTGTGAAGAAGACGGCTGTGAAGAAGGCAGCCGTCAAGAAGGCAGCCGTGAAGAAGGCTCCTGTCGCCAAGAAGGCCGTCGTCGCGCCCAAGAAGGCCACCGCCCGGGTCTCGGGCGCCGCCCCCGCCAAGGCCGTCGTCCACCCGCCGAGCGGCGAGTCGCGCACCGCGCTGGTGCGCCGGGCCCGCCGCATCAACCGCGAGCTCGCCGACGTCTACCCGTACGCCCACCCCGAGCTGGACTTCGACAACCCCTTCCAGCTCGTCGTCGCCACGGTGCTGTCCGCGCAGACCACCGACCTGCGCGTCAACCAGACGACGCCCTCCCTCTTCACCAGGTACCCCACCCCCGAGGACCTCGCCGCCGCCGACCCGGAGGAGGTGGAGGAGATCCTCCGCCCGTGCGGCTTCTTCCGGGCCAAGACCAAGTCGGTCATAGGGCTCTCCAAGGCCCTGGTGGAGGACTTCGGCGGGGAGGTGCCCGGCCGGCTGGAGGACCTGGTCAAGCTGCCCGGTGTCGGCCGCAAGACCGCGTTCGTCGTGCTCGGCAACGCCTTCGGACGCCCCGGCATCACCGTCGACACGCACTTCCAGCGCCTGGTGCGCCGCTGGCAGTGGACCGCCGAGACCGACCCCGACAAGATCGAGGCCGCGATCGGCGCGCTCTTCCCCAAGAGCGACTGGACGGATCTTTCGCACCACGTCATCTGGCACGGCCGCCGCATCTGCCACGCCCGCAAGCCCGCGTGCGGCGCCTGCCCGATCGCGCCGCTCTGCCCCGCGTACGGGGAGGGCGAGACCGACCCGGAGAAGGCGAAGAAGCTGCTCAAGTACGAGAAGGGCGGCTTCCCGGGCCAGCGGTTGCGGCCCCCGCAGGCCTACCTGGACGCGGGCGGCAAACCGGCCCCGCCCCTGGGGGCCGGATGAGGCACCCGGACGACGCCGGGCACGGCGACGGGGTACCCCCGAACCGTGCCAGCGCCCACCCGAACCGTGTCAGCGCCCACCTGAACCCTGGCAGTGCCCAGGCGAGCAGCGGCCGTGCCCGCCCCGGCCGTCGCTCGCCCCGCCGCTCCGGCCCGGTCCGGCGGGTCGCTGATCGTGTGCGCCCTCCCGTCCGCCCCGTGAGCCCCCCGGACGGAGGATCGCGGACCGTTCCGGAACGATCCCGGGGGCGCCGGGCGTTGGATGCGGCAGGACGACGGGGGTGGCGATGACACGGGCGAGCGGCACACAGGGCGGGCCGGTGGCGGTGAGCAAGGAGGGCCTGCCCGCCTGGCTGGAGCCGGTGGTGCGCGCCGTGGAGACGATCCGGCCGACGCAGCTCAGCCGCTTCCTGCCCCCGGCCGACGGCGCCGGGCGGCAGTCCGCCGTGCTGATCCTCTTCGGTGAGGGCGAGCGCGGGCCCGAGCTGCTCCTCATGGAGCGCGCGAGCTCCCTGCGCGCGCATGCCGGCCAGCCCTCGTTCCCCGGCGGCGCGCTCGACCCGGAGGACGGCGATCCGCGCGGTGACGGCCCGCTGCGCGCGGCCCTGCGCGAGGCGGAGGAGGAGACCGGCCTCGACCCCGCCGGCGTCCAGCTCTTCGGTGTCCTGCCCCGGCTGTACATCCCGGTCAGCGGCTTCGTCGTGACGCCGGTGCTGGGCTGGTGGCGCGAGCCCAGTCCGGTCGGCGTCGTCGATCCGAACGAGACGGCCAGGGTCTTCACCGTCCCCGTGGTGGATCTCACGGACCCGGCGAACCGGGCCACCACGGTCCACCCCAGCGGCCACCGCGGCCCGGCATTTCTGGTCGAATCGGCCCTTGTATGGGGTTTCACGGCCGGAATCATCGATCGGCTGCTGCACTACGCGGGCTGGGAGCGGCCCTGGGACCGGGAGAAGCAGGTCCCGCTCGACTGGCGCGCATGACAGGGTGGCCTTCGTGAACGTGCTGGACATCTTGTTGCTGGTCGCCGCCGTGTGGTTCGCGGTCGTGGGGTACCGCCAGGGGTTCGTCGTCGGCATCCTGTCGGTGATCGGCTTCCTGGGCGGTGGCCTCGTCGCGGTGTACGTGCTGCCCGTCATCTGGGACGCGCTCACGGACAACGCGGAGGTGAGCACGACCGCGGCCGTCGTCGCCGTCGTCGTCGTCATCGTCTGCGCCTCCGTCGGCCAGGCCCTCACCACCCACCTCGGCAACAAGGTGCGCCGGCACATCACCTGGTCACCGGCCCGGGCGCTGGACGCCACCGGCGGCGCCCTGGTCAACGTCGTGGCGATGCTCCTGGTCGCCTGGCTGATCGGCTCGGCCCTCGCGGGCACGACCCTGCCGACCCTCGGCAAGGAGGTCCGCAACTCCAAGGTGCTGCTCGGTGTCTCCCAGGCGCTGCCGGACCAGGCCGCCACGTGGTTCGCGGACTTCTCCTCCGTTCTCGCGCAGAACGGCTTCCCGCAGGTCTTCAGCCCGTTCGCGAACGAGCCGATCACCGACGTCCGGCCGCCCGACCCGGCCCTGGCGAACAGCCCGGTCGCGACCCGCGCCCAGCGTTCCATCGTCAAGGTGATGGGCACGGCCCCGAGCTGCGGCAAGGTCCTGGAGGGCACCGGCTTCGTCTTCGCCGACCGCCGGGTCATGACCAACGCGCACGTGGTGGGCGGCGTCGACGAGCCCACCGTGCAGATAGGCGGCGAGGGCAGGAAGTACGACGCCACGGTCGTGCTCTACGACTGGCGGCGCGACATCGCCGTCCTGGACGTGCCGGACCTCGAGGCGCCCGCGCTGCGGTTCACCTCGGGCGACGCGAGCAGCGGCGACAGCGCGATCGTCGCGGGCTTCCCGGAGAACGGCGCGTACGACGTGCGGGCCGCGCGCGTGCGCGGACGCATCACGGCCAACGGCCCGGACATCTACCACCGCGGCACGGTCCGCCGCGACGTCTACTCCCTGTACGCCACCGTCCGCCAGGGCAACTCCGGCGGCCCGCTCCTCACGCCCGACGGCAAGGTCTACGGCGTGGTGTTCGCCAAGTCCCTCGACGACGCGGAGACGGGATACGCGCTGACCGTCGACGAGATCCAGGACGACATCACCAAGGGCCGCACCGCCAACCAGCAGGTGGGCAGCGACAGCTGCGCGCTCTAGGCCCGGTGCCGGGGCACCGGGCGGCGGAGCACCGGGCGGCGGGGCGGCAGTCGCCGGGGTCTCACTCGCGCGGGTGACGTCTCAGTCGCGTGTGTGGCGCAGACGTACGGAGACCCAGCGGGCCCGGCGGCGGAGGATGCGCGGGATCCCCACCCTGGGGTCGGCGGTCACCATCTGCGGTGCGCCGCTTCGCTGGTGGGGGTTCGTGCCGCTCGCCGAGCGGCGATTGCGGGTTGCGTCACTGTAGTCGTGCGTCCAGCCCATACCCCGACGTGTGCCCCCGCCCCATGGTCGATAACCGCCCCAGGCGGGCCCAATTGGCCTATGCGCCGGGCAAGTGGCCGTTCCTGGGACAAGCGTTCAGGCGGGCCGTACCGGGTGGGGCCGCGCGGTCACCGATCGGGTTCGGGATCCCGCAGCCAGTTGATGAGTTCGGCGGAGAAGGCGACCGGGTCCTCCTCGTGCGGGAAGTGGCCGAGACCGTCGAACAGCCGCCAGCGGTAGGGGGCTTCGACGTACTCGCCGGAGCCGGCCGCGCTGCGGGTGCGCATCACCGGGTCGAGCGAGCCGTGCAGATGGAGCGTCGGCACGCGCACCGGCCGCTTCATCCGCCGGTTGAACTGGATGCCGTCCGGACGGGCCAGGGAGCGCACCATCCAGCGGTACGGCTCGACCGCGCAGTGCGCCGCCGAGGGGATGCACATGGCGCGGCGGTAGTTCTCCAGCGCCTCCTCCTCCGGCGGGCGCGGCCCGGACCACTCCCGGATCAGCTCCGCCACCAGCGCCCCTCCGTCGGCGGTGAGCCGGCGTTCCGGGATCCAGGGCCGCTGGAACCCCCAGATGTGTGAACCCGCGCGGGTCTGCTTGACGTCCCGAAGCATGGCCGCGCGCCAGCGCCTCGGGTGCGGCATGGAGGCGACCGCCAGCCGCCGCACCAGCTTGGGGCGCATGGCGGCGGCCGTCCACGCCAGGTAGCCGCCCAGGTCGTGGCCGACCAGCGCGGCGTCGGGCTCGCCGAGCGAGCGGATGACCCCCGTGACGTCGAGTGCGAGGTTGGCGGGGTCGTAGCCGCGCGGTGTGCGGTCGCTGCCCCCGACACCGCGCAGGTCCATCGCGACGGCCCGGAACCCCGCGTCGGCGAGCGCGACCAGCTGGTGCCGCCAGGTCCACCAGAACTGCGGGAAACCGTGCAGCAGCAGCACCAGCGGCCCGTCACCCAGCTCGGCGATGTGGAAGCGGGCGCCGTTGGCGGCGACGTCGCGGTGGCTCCAGGGGCCGTCCAGGAGGACGGCCGAGGCCGGTTGTGCCGGGGCGGGGGCGGGGTCCGTCATGACGACGAGCGTGCCACAGCCTCGATGGCCTCGGGGACCCGGTCCTGGGTGAGCTCCGGACGCGGGTGCGGCTTGGCCTTCTGCAGCACGACCGCGCTCTTCTTCATCGAGGCGGCGACCTTCTGCGGTCCCTTGCTCTTCCTGGCCTTCTTGGCGAAGACCACGCCGACCAGCGCCAGGACGCCCGCGATCAGCACGTTCGCCGCGAAGGACAGCAGGAAGCAGACCGCGAGGTTCCACCCGCTCCAGGTGCGGATGCCGTACGCCAGCGCGAAGTTCAGCATCGGCAGGGAGAAGATCAGCACCGCGCCGGCCAGCGAGAAGGCGCCGCCGCTGGTGGCGCCGCGCTTGACGTCCTGCTTGAGCTGGGCCTTCGCCAGCGCGATCTCGTCGTGCACCAGCGCCGACAATTCCGCCGTCGCCGAGGCGAACAGCTGGCCGATGCTGCGTTCGGCGCCGACCGGGCTGCCGTCGGGTGCGCTCATCGCGGTCTCCCTCTTCTGCGTACGGTCCGATTTCCGCGTCCTGTGCCTGACTCGCCGCAGTCGTCCGACTGCGTACGGCCTGACTGCGTACGGTCCCGTCTTTTGTACCGTCTCGTCAGATCATGCCGGACCGTCGCGGTCATCGCCTGCCCCGCCCGGCACTTCGGCAAGCCCGTGGCGCGCGGCTGCCTTCTCCTGGGCGATTCTGCGGTGCTCGGCGGCCTTGCGCTCGTAGCGGTCGGCCAGGCGCAGGTGGTACGCCGGGTCGTCCTCCTCGTAGACGTCCGGGATGCCGTCGGCGTCCTCGTCGCGCTCCTCTTCCTCCCACAGGCGGCGGTACTTGGCGTTGCGGATCTTCAGCAGGACGGTCGCGACGGTCGCGGCGACGAGCGAGCCCATCAGCACCGCCGCCTTGACCGCGCCGGTCATGGCCGGGTCGTCCTCGAAGGCGAGTTCGCCGATGAGCAGCGAGACGGTGAAGCCGATGCCGGCGAGGCTCGCCACCGCGAAGACGTCCGCCCATTCGAGGTCCTCGCTGAGCGAGGCCCGGGTGAAACGGGCGGTCAGCCAGGTCCCGCCGAAGATGCCGAGCGTCTTGCCGACCACGAGCCCGAGCACGACCCCGAGGGTCTCCGGCGTGGTGAACACCTTCGCGAGCGCACCACCGGAGATGGCGACACCCGCGCTGAACAGCGCGAACAGCGGTACGGCGAGTCCCGCCGACAGGGGCCGGACGAGGTGCTCGATGCGCTCACCGGGGGAGTGGGCCTCGCCCTCGCGCCGGTGGCAGCGCAGCATCAGACCCATGGCCACACCGGCGATGGTGGCGTGGACGCCGCTGTTGTACATCAGCGCCCAGACCACCAGCGCCAGCGGCACGTACACGTACCAGCCGCGTACGCCCGCGCGCAGCAGCAGCCAGAAGACGACCAGGCCCGCCACGGCACCGCCGAGCGCGGCGAAGTTCAGCCCGTTCGTGAAGAACACGGCGATGATCAGGATCGCGAACAGGTCGTCGACGACGGCGAGCGTGAGCAGGAAGGCGCGCAGCGCGCTCGGCAGGGACGTGCCGATGACCGCGAGCACGGCGAGGGCGAAGGCGATGTCGGTGGCGGTCGGCACGGCCCAGCCGGCCAGGGAGCCGCCGCCGGTGACATTGGTGAGGGTGTAGACGAGCACCGGTGCGGCCATGCCGCACAGGGCGGCGACGACCGGGAGCGCGGCGGCTCTGGGGTCGCGCAGGTCACCGGCGACGAGTTCGCGCTTGAGTTCGATGCCGGCGACGAAGAAGAAGACAGCGAGCAGCCCGTCGGCGGCCCAGTGCGCGACCGACAGGTCGAGGCCGAGGGCTGCGGGGCCGAAGTGGAAGTGGGCGACGCTGCCGTAGCTGTCGCGCAGTCCGGGGATGTTCGCCCACAGCAGCGCCCCGACCGCGGCCGCGAGGAGCAGCACTCCCCCGACCGTCTCGGTGCGCAGCGCCTCCGCCACATAGGTCCGCTCCGGGAGCGAGAGCCGTCCGAAGACCTTGCGGGGGGTGCTGGAGCGGGGCGCGGTCACGAGGAAGACCTCCGGTCGGTGGGCAGGGCTGAACGCATGCCGACCAGACTTCCCGGCGCACCATGGAGCACTTGTATTGCTTAGCTTAGCTAAGGGTGTGGCCGCCCGCACCCCCTGGTCTGCGGGGGAGGCGTGCGCAGGGCACCCGGCGGTCCGGCCGTCGGGTGCCCTGCCTGGCTTCGGCCATGCCCGCGGGTGATCAGTCCTCGCTGGGCGCGGCCGGCAGCTTGGCCTGGATGAGGTCCATGACCGTGGAGTCCGTCAGCGTGGTGACGTCACCGAGCTGGCGGTTCTCGGCGACGTCCCGGAGCAGACGGCGCATGATCTTGCCGGAGCGCGTCTTGGGCAGCTCCGCCACCGGCAGGATCCGCTTCGGCTTGGCGATCGGGCCGAGCGTGTTGCCGACGTGCGTGCGCAGCTCGGCGACCAGGTCCTCGGTCTCGGAGGCCGTACCGCGCAGGATCACGAACGCCACGATCGCCTGCCCGGTCGTCTCGTCCGCCGCGCCGACCACGGCCGCCTCGGCGACCGAGGGGTGGGAGACCAGCGCGGACTCGACCTCGGTGGTGGAGATGTTGTGCCCGGAGACGAGCATGACGTCGTCGACCCGGCCGAGCAGCCAGATGTCGCCGTCGTCGTCCTTCTTGGCGCCGTCACCGGCGAAGTACTTGCCCTCGAAGCGCGACCAGTACGTGTCGATGAACCGCTGGTCGTCGCCCCAGATGGTGCGCAGCATCGACGGCCACGGCTCGGTCAGCACCAGGTAGCCGCCACCGCCGTTCGGCACCTCGTTGGCCTCGTCGTCCACGACCGTCGCGGAGATGCCGGGCAGCGGCGTCTGCGCGGAGCCGGGCTTGGTGGCGGTCACGCCCGGCAGCGGCGTGATCATCATCGCGCCGGTCTCGGTCTGCCACCAGGTGTCGACGATCGGGGTGCGGTCGCCGCCGATGTTCTTGCGGTACCAGATCCACGCCTCGGGGTTGATCGGCTCGCCCACCGAGCCCAGCACGCGCAGGCTGGAAAGGTCGAACTTGGCGGGGATGTCGTCGCCCCACTTCATGAACGTGCGGATCGCGGTCGGCGCCGTGTAGAGGATCGTCACGCCGTACTTCTGGACGATCTCCCAGAAGCGGCCCTGGTGCGGGGTGTCGGGCGTGCCCTCGTACATCACCTGCGTCGCGCCGTTGGCCAGCGGCCCGTAGACGATGTACGAGTGGCCGGTGACCCAGCCGACGTCGGCCGTGCACCAGTAGACGTCCGTCTCCGGCTTGAGGTCGAAGACGGCGTGGTGGGTGTAGGCGGTCTGGGTGAGGTAGCCGCCGGAGGTGTGCAGGATGCCCTTCGGCTTCCCCGTGGTGCCGGAGGTGTAGAGGATGAACAGCGGGTGCTCGGCGTCGAACGCCTGCGGGGTGTGCTCGGCGCTCTGGCGGCCCACCAGGTCGTCCCACCACACGTCGCGGCCCTCGGTGAAGGCGACCTCCTGGCCCGTGCGGCGCACGACGAGGACGTGCTCGACGTTGCCCGCCTTCTGCACGGCCTCGTCCACGGCCGGCTTGAGCGCGGACGGCTTGCCGCGCCGGTAGCCGCCGTCGGCCGTGATGACCACGCGCGCGTCGGCGTCCTGGATGCGGGTGGCGAGCGCGTCGGAGGAGAAGCCGCCGAAGACGACCGAGTGGGCGGCGCCGATCCGGGCGCAGGCCAGCATCGCGATCGCCGTCTCGGGGATCATCGGCATGTAGACGGCGACCCGGTCACCGGCCCGGACTCCCAGCTCCAGCAGCGCGTTGGCCGCCTTGGAGACCTCGTCCTTGAGCTCGGCGTAGGTGATCGCGCGGCTGTCGCCGGGCTCGCCCTCGAAGTGGATGGCGACCCGGTCGCCGTGCCCGGCCTCCACGTGCCGGTCGACGCAGTTGTAAGCGACGTTGAGCTCGCCGTCCTTGAACCACTTGGCGAACGGCGGGTTCGACCAGTCGAGCGTCTCGGTGGGCTCCTTGGCCCACGTCAGCCGGCGGGCCTGCTCGGCCCAGAAGCCGAGCCTGTCAGCCTTGGCCTGTTCATACGCCTCCGCGGTGACGTTGGCGTTCGCGGCCAGGTCGGCGGGGGGTGCGAACCTGCGCTCTTCCTTGAGCAGGTTGGCCAGGCTTTCGTTGCTCACGGCATCTGCCTTTCCCAGGGTGTCCGTTGTGTCCCAGGCCACAGCTCATCAGACCCGGGGGTGCGATGACAAGGGCCGACCGCCGATTGGTTTAGACCTGTCCGGCGGTGGTCCCGGCGGCCGGGCTCATCCGTACCCACGGACGCCGACCAGGGAAAGTTCAGCCGATGTAACGGGGGTCACGCGGTGGGTGGGGGCGGGTCCGGCACGGGTGCCGGACCCTTGGGGGCCGCGTGCGGGACCGCTGGGCGCGAGGCCGGGACTTCCGGGCGCGGGTCCGGGGCTCCTGGGCGTGAGGCCCGGGCTGGTGGGCCGGGGTCCCTGACCCCCGGGGTCCGTGTGCCGGACTCCTGGGCGCGGGTCCCGGACCTCCTCGGGCCAGAGTGCCGAACCCTGGGCGCGGGGCACGGCGCCCGGAGTCCGAGGGCCGGACCCCTGGAGCCGAGTGCCCAACTCCAGGGCCCGGGGCGCGGGCGCGGGCTCGGGCTCGGCGGGGCAGGATGTGTGTCCCGCTCGGTGAGGGGCCGCACATCCTGCCCGCCCCGCGGCCGGACCGGCCGCGGTTACCGGCTGCCGGTCATCGGCCGCCGGCTCACGCCGTCAGGTCCGCCTCCCTGACCCGGTCGAAGGCGCCGCCGCCGTCCGGGTCGGTGAGCAGGTACGACTCGGCCTCGCCGACGTGGAAGTACATCCCGTGCAGCTCCAGCCTGCCCTCGTGGAGGGCCCGGGCCACCGAGTCGTGGGCGCGCAGGTGCTCCAACTGCTGGACCACGTTGATCAGGCAGAGCTGCTCGACGGGGTCCTCGGGCGCCCGGCCGGCCAGGCTGCCCCAGGGCCGGCTGCCGTCGGCCATGCGCTCCACGCTCGGGCGTCCGTGCCGCAGCCACCGCTCCAGGGGTGTCCGGGTGCCGCCGGGCTCGGAGCCCAGCAGTGCCTGCATGGCGCCGCATCCCGAGTGCCCGCACACCGTGATGGACCGTACGCCCAGCACGTCCACGGCGTACTCGATGGCCGCCGCCACGGAGTCGTCACCGCTCTCCTCGCCCGGGCGCGGGACGAGGTTGCCCACGTTGCGCACGACGAACAGGTCGCCCGGACCACTGGAGGTGATCATCGATGTGACCAGCCGTGAGTCGGCGCAGGTCAAGAAGAGCTGCGACGGCCGCTGTCCCTCGCGCGCCAGCCGGGCCAGCTCACTGCGCACCAGGGGGGCGGTGTTGCGCTGGAAGGCGCTGATCCCGCGCGCCAGTTCGTCCCCGCGGCCGGAGCCGGTGTGCGCGGCATCCGGTTCGGCGCCGTCCGGTCCGTCCGCGTGCTTCTCGGACGGGGGCGTGGACTGGGGGCCTTCACACTGGTGGTTGCGCCAGGCCGTCCAGGGCCGGCAGCGGCAGTCGGCGATGGCGGAGGGTTCGGAGATGCGCGTGCCGGGGTGCCGCCCGGTGATCTCGACCGTGCCGCCCTGCGCGCTGTGCGTCTTCTGCCAGTCCTGCAGGGTCTCGTACGCCGCGTGGTCCATGAACGACCCGTCGAGTTCGACGACGGTGTCCGCACCGTGGGGCACGAGATGCAGGGCCCGGCTGAGCCGCGGCACGGCGAGGAACGTCAACTGTCCTCTGACGTGTACGTGATGGACTCCTTCCTTCTCGTCGTGCGTGATGCGGGTGCGGGTGAGGCGGTGCAGGGCGACGGCCACGGCCATGGCGACGCCCAGGGCGACGCCCTGGAGGACGCCGAGGGAGACCACGCCGAGGGTCGTGACGGCGTAGACCCATACCTCTCGGTGGCGCGTGACCGTGCGGATGTGGTTCAGGGACACCATCTGGATGCCGACCGACATCACCAGGGCGGCGAGTGCGGCGAGCGGGATGAGCTCCAGGAGGGGGACCATCAGCAGCGTGGCGATCACTACGAGAACGCCGTGCAGCATCGTGGAGTTCCGGCTCACCGCTCCCGCGTTCACATTCGCCGTCGTGCGCACGGCGACGCCGGCGATGGGCAGGCCGCCGAGCGAGCCGGAGACGATGTTGGCTGCGCCCTGTCCGAGCAACTCCCGGTCGAGGTCGGAGCGTCCGACTCCGGGGGGCAGGCCGGGGCGGCCGGCCACCAGCTTGTCCACGGCCACCGCTCCGAGCAGCGACTGCACGCTGCACACCAGCGTGGTGGTCAGCACGGCCGCGACGAGGCCGAGCACGGGTCCCTCGGGCAGGCCGGCCAGGGCGTGGTTGCTCCAGGACGGCAGGTCGACCTTGGGCAGGCGCAGTCCGGCCAGGGCGGCGGCCGCGGTGGCTCCGGCGACCGCGATGAGCGCGGCCGGGATCTTGCGCAGCAGACGCCCGGCCCGCCCGGGCAGTCTCGGCCAGAGGTAGAGCAGCGCCAGCGTCAGCGCGCTGACCGACACCGACGCGGGACGCATCTGCGCCAACTGGGCGGGCAGCGCGCGCAGGTTGTCCGGGACGGAGCTCTGCGGGGTGCCGCCGAGCACGATGTGCAGCTGGGCGACGGCGATGGTGACGCCGATGCCGGCGAGCATGCCGTGCACGATGGCGGGGCTGACGGCGAGGGCGCCACGGGCCACGCGCAGGCAGCCGAGCCCGAGTTGGGCGAGGCCGGCGAGGACGGTGATGGCGCATGTCGTCCGCCAGCCGTAGCGCTGGATGAGGTCGGCGGTGACGACGGTGAGTCCGGCGGCGGGACCGCTCACCTGGAGCGGGGAGCCGCCGAGCCGTCCGGCGACGAGTCCGCCCACGGCGGCGGCGACGAGGCCGGCCTGGAGCGGGGCACCGGTGGCGAGGGCGATGCCCAGGGACAGGGGCAGGGCGATCAGGAAGACCGCGATCGAGGCCGACACGTCGGCACCCGCGACGCGGAAGCGGCGGGGGCCGGTCGACGGCGGGCTGTGGGGCGGATGAGTGCGCTCGGTCCGGTTCGGGTCGGCGGCACGTGTGGGGACGCAGGCTGACATGGTTTCCCGTCTCCTCCGGGGCTGCGCGGTCGCGTGACTGGGGTCCCGCTCAAGGCGGGGATCGGTCGCGGCCGTGGGTCACGGCGTATTTCGGCGGGATAGATCAACGCTCGGTAAACGGATCGTAATGCAGAGTAAAGGGCGAGCATAGACTTTACGGGCAAATGGGCGAATAAATCACTCCGAAGGGTGAAGTGGCTATTTCATCGGCTTGTCGTACTAATTCCTTCTCTGTCCCGTGCGACTTTGGCGGCGCTGTCGGCACCCGAGAGAAGGAAGAAGGTGGACGGAACATGGCCGCCACCCACAGGATCGCCGCGGGCTCCGTGATCGCCGCGGTCTGCGCCGCGTCGCTCGCCGGTTGCGCGATCGGCACCCCCCGCCAAGCCGCTCCCGAGCCCTCCAAGGCAAAGCCCGCCCAGGCCCCGAAGAGCATGGTCCGGCTGATCGGGGACGGCTCCACCGCCTACACCGGAGCCCAGCCCCACCTGCCCAGGGCGGAGCGGCTGCGGCCCGGCCAGAAGCCCCCGCAGTTCGTCGTCTTCTCCTGGGACGGTGCCGGTGAGGACAGCCAGAAGCTGTTCTCCCACTTCCGCAAGGTCGCCCGGGAGAACAACGCGACCATGACGTACTTCCTGAGCGGCGTGTACCTGCTGCCGGAGGAGAAGAAGGACCTGTACCGGCCGCCCCAGCACTCCCCGGGCCGCTCCGACATCGGCTTCAACGACCGTCGCGGCATCGCCGCCACCGTGAAACAGCTGCGCCTGGCGTGGCTGGAGGGCAATGAGATCGGCACCCACTTCAACGGCCACTTCTGCGGCAGCGGCGGCGGCGTCGGCGAGTGGTCGGTGAAGGACTGGAAGGACGAGATCGCCCAGGCCAAGCAGTTCGTGAAGACCTGGAAGACCAACGCCGGCATGAAGAACGCCTCGCCCCTGCCCTTCGACTACGACAAGGAGCTCATCGGGGCCCGCACCCCCTGCCTCGAAGGCCAGCGCAACTTCATGAAGGCGGCCCGCGAGCTGGGCTTCCGTTACGACACCAGTGGTGTCACCGATCAGGTCTGGCCGAAGCGCAAGCAAGGCCTGTGGGACCTGTCCATGCAGCTCGTGCCGTTCCCCGGCCACTCCTTCGAGCAGCTCACCATGGACTACAACTTCATGGTCAACCAGTCGGGCACCACCACCCAGGGCAACCCCGCCATGCACGACTTCTGGGGCGACCAGATGCGCGACGGCCTCCTCAAGGGCTTCCAGAGGGCCTACGACGGCAACCGCGCGCCGCTGATCATCGGCAACCACTTCGAGTCCTGGAACGGCGGCACCTACATGCGGGCCGTCGAGGAGGTCATCGAGACGGTGTGCACCAAGGAGGAGGTGCGCTGCGTCTCGTTCCGGCAGCTCGTGGACTGGCTCGACGCCCAGGACCCGGCCACGCTGGAGAAACTGCGCACCCTGAAGGTCGGCGAGGCGCCCAAGCAGGGCTGGGCGTCCTTCCTGGCGGGACGGCCCGCCCCGGCCCCGAAGGGCGTGCCGGGCGCTCCGGCGGCGAAGGTGCAGTAGCGGGCAGGCGGAGGCGCAGTGGCCGGGGCGCAGTAGCGGGGGAGGCGCAGTGGCCGGGGAGCCGGAGGTGCGGTGGCGGGCAGCGGCGGCCGGGTGGCCGTGCCCGGCTGCCGCACCCACGCGCGCGTGAAGATGGCCACTCCGCCGCAGGGGGGAGCCCCGGGGTGCGTAGGGTCGTACTCATGAGTACAGCAGGCGCGACCGCCGATCCCCTCGCGGCCCTGGGGGCGCTGCCCGGAGTGGCCGATTCAGTGGAGTCCGTGCGCAAGGCCGTGGACCGGGTCTACGGGCACCGGATCATGCGGCGGCGCAGCAACGCCATCACCTCAGAGGCCGCCCTGCGCGGCGCCCGCGGCTCGGCGGCGCTGTCCGGCGCGGACTGGGCCCTGGAGGAGGTGCGCCGGCGCACGGACTTCAGCGGCGACGACGAGGCGCGCACCGTCGGCGCCGCGCTGCGACTGACCGCGGAGGCGGGCCAGCTGTTGTCGATCTGGCGGCAGTCGCCCCTGCGGGTGCTGGCCCGGCTGCACCTGGTGGCGGCCGCCGACCAGGCCGACCAGGTGGGCCGGCCCCGGCAGGAGGGCGAACCGGTCGACGAGCCGCTGGTCTCCCTGCCGCTGCCGAGCGCGGCCGAGGCGCACGGCCGGCTGGACGGGCTCGCGGAGCTGATCATGGCGGGCGGCTCGGCACCGGCCCTGGTGACGGCCGCCGTCGTGCACGGCGAGCTTCTCGCCCTGCGCTCCTTCACGTCCCACAACGGCCTGATCGCGCGCACGGCCGAGCGCATCGTCCTGGTCGGCAGCGGCCTGGACCCGAAGTCGGTCTGCCCCGCCGAGGTCGGTTACGCCGAACTGGGCCGCGAGGCGTACCTGACGGCCCTCGACGGCTATGTCTCCGGCACCCCGGAGGGCATGGCGGCCTGGATCGCCCACTGCGGCAGGGCGGTCGAACTGGGGGCGCGCGAGTCGACGGCGGTGTGCGAGGCGCTGCAGCGCGGAGCGGCCTGAACCCCACCCCGCACAGAAATGCGGCGGTACGAGAACTCGTACCGCCGCTGGCATGACCACCGGGTTACCAAGCGTCCTCGATATGTGCCCATCAGGCCGGGAACTTTGCCCGTCACCTGGTGCGGCTGGCCCGTAATCGACGGGTCGACGTCGCGTGGGTGCCCGGTGTTCATGCTCGGTCCGTGGGGCCAGATGCGCTGTGAAGGTGATCCTCTCGGATGTCCTTGGTCTCGCGGGCCGTTGAATCCTTTGTACTCCAGCCCTCGGACAAGCGGAAGTCCGGACCGCACTTCTTTACTTTTCGGTGCAAACGGGACTCGGTGCGACTCCTGGGCGCGTGGTGCCCAGGAGCCACACCCAGGCGGCGCGTCCAGGCGGCGGGCTCAGGCGACCGTGGCGCGGCGCCGGCTGGCGTACCAGACCAGTCCGGCCGTGGCCGCCGCCGCGCCTATGGCGGCGACCGCGACGAGGGCCGGCCGCGGCGGCACCGAGAACGCGGGAAGGCGCTGCTTGAGCCGGACGGGACGGTGGAAGTCCAGGATCGGCCAGCCCCGTGCGAGCGCCTCGCGGCGCAGCGCGCGGTCCGGGTTCACGGCGTGCGGATGGCCGACGGACTCCAGCATGGGCACGTCGGTCGCCGAGTCGCTGTAGGCGTAGCAGCGGCTGAGGTCGTAGCCCTCGGACTCCGCGAGCTCCCTGACGGCCTCGGCCTTCGTCGGGCCGTACGCGTAGTACTCCACCTCGCCGGTGAAGCAGCCGTCGTCGCCCACGACCATGCGGGTCGCCACCACCCGGTCCGCGCCGAGTAGTTCGCCGATCGGCTCGACGACCTCCGCGCCCGACGTGGACACGATCACGACGTCCCGGCCGGCGGCGTGGTGCTCCTCGATGAGGGAGGCGGCCTCGTCGTAGATGATCGGGTCGATCAGGTCGTGCAGCGTCTCGGCCACGATCTCCTTGACCTGCTGCACGTTCCAGCCGCGGCACAGCGCGGACAGGTAGGCGCGCATCCGCTCCATCTGGTCGTGATCGGCGCCGCCGGCGAGGAAGACGAACTGGGCGTATGCGGTGCGCAAGACGGCCCTGCGGTTGATCAGACCGCCTTGGTAGAACGACTTGCTGAAGGTGAGCGTGCTCGACTTCGCAATGACCGTCTTGTCCAGGTCAAAGAAGGCCGCTGTGCGGGGCAAGGAGTGGTTTTCCACGCCCTTGAGCATAGGGGCAGCCCATTCGGCGTAAGGTGGGGCGCGTGGGTTTGCCTGAGAGGGCTCTCGGGTACACCATGGAAGTCACGGATCGTTCGCGACCGTGCTAACCCGGCCCGACTCCTCCCCCCCCCCCGAGTCGGCCGTGGGGACGACCCCCGCTCTCCCCCCCGGCGGGGGTCGTCGCATGTCCGGATGGGTTTTCTCCCTCTTCTCGCGGCCTGAGCGCCGCTCTCGGGGCGGCTGCGGCCGCCCCTTTCTCGCGGCCATGATCCGTCACTCTGCGTAGCGTTCGGGCTGCTCTGCGGGCTGCCCTGTGGACCGCCCCGTGGGTTCGCGGAGAGCCTCTGCGGCCGTCACCGGTATGGGTGACGGCGATATTCACAACCCCCGGGGCATCCACAGTTTTCCACCAAGATCCACACGATTTCCGGGATCGCTGCACGGTGATTCCAGCGCATCCCGCTCGTGACCGGTTCATGGCTGGTTCCGATTGCCGGGTTGCGTTCGGCCGGTTTCCGCCGGCCGGTCAAAGGGAGGCCGCTCCGCCGGTTCTTCCCGTGTTTGGGAATCGCGGGGCCGCACGGGTCGCGCGAGTCGAGCAGCGAAGGGGGATGGACACCGTGGCCGGAATCGTCACACACGATCCGCCGCCGGCCGCCGGAGGGCGGCAGGGCGGACCGCTGATCGTCACCGAGGACACCGAACTCCTCGACGACCTGCTGCGCCTGTGCGCGGCGGCCGGCGCCACACCGGAGGTGCACCACGGGGTGCCCGAGCGCAGAGGCAGGTGGGAGGCCGCACCGCTGGTCCTGGTGGGCGACGACGCCGCGCGGCGGGTCCGCGGGGCGGTGCGCCGAAGGGGCGTGGTCCTGGTCGGGCGGGACCAGGACGACTCGGGGGTGTGGCGGCGAGCCGTCGAGATCGGCGCCGAGCACGTCCTGATGCTGCCCGACGGCGAGCAGTGGCTGATCGACCGGATCGCCGACGTGGCCGAGGGCGTCGGCCGGCCCGCCCTCACCGTGGGGGTGATCGGCGGCCGCGGCGGGGCCGGAGCGTCCACGCTCGCGTGCGCTCTCGCCGTCACCTCCGCGCGGGAGGGGCTGCGCACGCTGCTCGTGGACGCCGATCCGCTGGGTGGCGGACTCGACGTACTCCTCGGCGGTGAGACGGCCGAGGGGCTGCGCTGGCCCGCGTTCGCGTCCTCGCGCGGACGGGTCGGCGGCGGCGCCCTGGAGGAGTCACTGCCCGAGCTGCACTCGCTGCGGGTGCTCAGCTGGGACCGCGGCGACCGGGTCGCCGTGCCGCCGCAGGCGGTGCGCGCGGTGCTGGCGGCGGCCCGGCGCCGCGGCGGCACCGTCGTGGTGGACCTGCCCCGCCGCATCGACGACGGGGTCGCCGAGGTGCTCGGCCAGCTCGACGTCGGCGTGCTGGTGGTGCCCGCGGAGCTGCGGGCCGTCGCGGCCGCCGGACGGGTGGCCTCCGCGGTCGGCATGGTCCTGCGGGATCTGCGGGTGGCCGTGCGCGGGCCGTACCCGCCGGGGCTCGACGACCGGGAGGTGGCCCGGCTGCTCGGGCTGCCCCTCGTCGGCGAGGTGCCGGTGGACCCGGCGCTGCTGCGCCCGGACGGGGGCACGGCACCGCCGGGCGTCCGGCCCCGGGGACCGCTCGCCCGGTTCTGCAAGGACTTCTGGGAGCGGGCGCTGGTCGAGGCGGGTGCGGCATGAGCACCCTGGCCGGGCCGGAGGGCGTGGAACTGCTCGACGGGGTGCGGCGGTGGCTGGCCGAGAGCGGCGGCGAACCGACCCCCGCGCGCGTGGCGCAGGCCCTGCGGGAACAAGGGCGGGTGCTCGGGGACGCCGAGGTGCTGGGAGCGGCCGCCAGGCTGCGGTCCGAGCTGGTCGGCAGCGGGCCGCTGGAACCGCTGCTCGCCGATCCGTCGGTGACGGACGTGCTGGTGTCGGGCCCGGACCGGGTCTGGGTGGACCGGGGCGGGGGCCTGGAGCTGACGCCCGTGCGGTTCGCCGACGCGGCGGCCGTACGGCGGCTCGCCCAGCGGCTGGCCGCCGTAGCGGGACGCCGTCTGGACGACGCCCGCCCGTGGGTCGACGCCCGGCTGCCCGACGGGACCCGGCTGCACGCGGTGCTGCCGCCGGTGGCGGTGGACTGCGCCTGTCTGGCGCTGCGGGTCGTGCGGCCGCGAGCCTTCACGCTGGGCGAGCTGGTCGCGGCGGGCACGGTGCCGCCCGGCGGTGACGGCGTGCTGCGCGCGCTGCTCGACGCCCGGCTGTCCTTCCTGGTCAGCGGCGGCACGGGCACCGGCAAGACGACTCTGCTGAGCGCCCTGCTGGGCCTCGTCGGACCGGACGAGCGGATCGTCCTCGCCGAGGACTCGGCGGAGCTGCGGCCGGATCATCCGCACGTCGTGCGGCTGGAGACCAGACCCGCCAACCAGGAGGGCGCAGGGCTCATCACCCTTGAGGACCTGGTGCGGCAGGCGCTGCGGATGCGGCCCGACCGGCTGGTCGTGGGCGAGGTGCGCGGCCCCGAAGTGGTGCATCTGCTGGCCGCGTTGAACACCGGCCACGAGGGCGGCTGCGGGACGGTGCACGCCAACGCCGCCGCCCAGGTGCCGGCCCGGCTGGAGGCGCTCGGCACGGCCGCCGGGCTCGACCGGGCCGCGCTGCACAGCCAGGTGGCCGCCGCCCTCTCCGTGGTGCTGCATCTGGTGCGCGACCGGGCGGGGCGGCGGCGGATCGCCGAGGTGCACGTGCTGGAACGGGATCCCTCGGGCCTGGTGCGGACGGTGCCCGCGCTGCGGTGGGGCGCGTCGGCCTTCGTCCGGGAGCGGGGCTGGGAGCGGCTGCGGGGGCTGCTCCGAGGTGAGTCGGGCGAGCTGTGTGAGGACGGGACGAAGGGGGCGGGTCATGACGGGGGCGGCTGAGACCTCCCTGGGCGCGGCCGTGGCGTGCATGGGAGCGGCGGCGTGGCTGCTCGGCGAGTGGGACTCGGCGGCGCGACGGGCGCGACTGCTGCTCGCGAGCGGCACGACCGCCGGGAGCGAGTCACGGCTCGGACCCCGGTGGACGGCCGGGGCGCTGCGGCAGGTCGCCGGGCGGCTGCCGGCCGAGTGGTGGTCGCCGGTGGCCGGGCTGGTGCTGGCGGTGCTCGGGGCGTCGGTACTGCCGGTCGTGCTGGGCGCGGCCGGGGTGCCGCTGCTGCGCAGGGCCCGGCTGGCCGGCCGGGCGCGCCGGGACCGGGACGCGCGGGCCGACGCCGTGATCACGCTGTGCGGGGCGCTGGCCGGAGAGGTACGGGCCGGACGCCAGCCGGGTGAGGCACTGTTGCGGGCCGCGCGGGACTGCGCGGGCCTCGCGGACGCGCAGGCGACGGTCCTGGCGGCGGCACGCTTCGGCGGCGACGTGCCGGAGGCGCTCACGACGGCGGCACGGCAGCCGGGCGCCGAAGGACTGCGGGGACTCGCGGCGTGCTGGCGGGTGGCCGTGGACCAGGGCGCCGGGCTCGCGGCCGGACTCGACCGGCTGGCCACGGCCCTGCGCGCCGAACGGGACCAACGCTCGGATCTGAGAGCCCAGTTGGCAGGTGCCCGGGCCACGGCGGTGATGCTCGCCGGTCTGCCGGCCCTGGGCCTCCTCATCGGCACGACCCTCGGCGCCGACCCGCTCCACGTCCTGCTCCACACCCCGGCGGGCCTGGGCTGCCTGCTCGCCGGCGGTGCGCTGGAGGGCCTGGGGGTGTGGTGGGTGCTGCGCATCGTGCGAGGGGCGGAGGAGGCGGTGTGAGCGGGGGCCTGGGGCGCGACCCGGCAGGTAGTGGGTGGTGTCCCGGGTGCCGGCCCCGGTGCCGAGGGGCGTACGGCGGCGGCGTGGGTGTGGGAGGGAGCGGTATGAGGCCGGGCCGGGTGCCACGTGAGGAGGAGGCGGTGTGAGCGGGGAAGTTTTCCACAGGCTGGGGGTGGCGATGGGGATCGCGCTCGGCGTCGGCTGGTCCGTGCGGTGGGTGCTGGAGGCGCGGCGCCGGCGGCGGATACGGCGACGACTGGCGGAGCTGTCCGTCCGGGAAGCCGCCGCTCCCGTCCCGCGCCTGGCCGTGCGCCGGGCAGCGCGCGACTGGATCGCCCCTGTGGGTGTGGCCTGCGCCGGGTGGGCGCTGGTCGGTGGTCTCGCCGGGGTCGCCGTCGGCCTGGCCGGGGCGGTGGGGACACGGCGCTGGCGACTGCGGCAGGAGGCGGCGGCCCGGACGGACCCCGGCGCCTCCGACCTGGCGGAGGCGGCTCGGCAACTGCCCCTCGCCGCCGACCTGCTGGCCGCCTGCATCGCGGCGGGTGCCGGACCGGTGGTCGCGGCACAGGCGGTCGGTGAGGCCCTGGGCGGGCCGGTGGGCGGCGCCCTGGCCCGGGGTGCGGCGGAGGTGCGGCTGGGTGGCGAACCGGGGGCCGCCTGGCGGAGGTTGGCCGGCGTGCCCGGGGCCGCAGGGCTGGCGCGGCTGCTCGAACGGGCCGACGTGTCCGGGCTGCCCGCTGCCGTACCGGTCGCACGGCTCGCCGCCGACGCCCGTGCCGACTGGGCCCGGGCCGCTACGGCCAGGGCACGCCGGGCGGGCGTCATGGTCAGCGCGCCGGTCGGGCTGTGCTTCCTGCCCGCGTTCATCGCGGTCGGGGTGCTGCCCGTGGTGATCGGGCTCGCGGGCGGGGTCCTCGGAGGAGGTGGTGGCTAGAGGCGCACGGCCGCAGGAAGGGACGAGCAGACAGCCGCGGCGCGATGCGCGAGGCGGCGGAGTCAACGAGCGACGGAAGCAAGCAAGCAGCGCCCGACAGAAGTTCGGGCTCTTTTCCCACGGGGGTCGAGATGGTTCAGATGGTGCGGGCACGGCTGCGTGCCCTGGTGTGCGGGATGCGCGCGGCGCGGCGGGACGCGGGGATGGTCACCTCGGAGTACGCGACGGGCATCGTGGCGGCCGTGGCGTTCGCGGTGGTGCTCTACAAGGTCGTCACGAGCGGGGCGGTCAGTTCGGAGCTGCAGAGCATCGTGAAGGAAGCCCTCAATGCGCGGATGTGAGCGGCGCGGGGACCGAGGGTTCGTGACGGCGGAGTCGGCCGTGGTGCTGCCCGTGCTGGTGATGTTCGCGATGGCGCTGGTGTGGGGCCTGCTGGTCGTGGCCGCGCAGATCCAGTGCGTGGACGCGGCGCGGACGGGCGCGCGGGCTGCGGCGCGGCAGGACCCGCCCGGCGCGGTGGTGCGACTGGCCCGCGAGGCGGCACCGCCCGGCGCGAAGGTGACGGTGAGCCGGGACGCCGAGCACGTGCGCGTGGTCGTCGTGGCCGAGCCGCCGGTGCTGCGCGGGCTGTCGTTCGCGGTGCGTGAGGAGGCCGTGGCGGCAGTGGAGGAGGCGGTGGGCACGTGACGGTGAGGCCGGGCGGGGAGCGGCGGTGCGGTCGTGATCGCAGCGATCCCAGCGATCCCAGTGATCGCAGTGATCGTCGCCATCGCCGGGGAGAGGGGGTGGGCACGTGAAGAAGTGTCCGGACCGGGAGGGGCGGTGGGGTGAGGAACGCGGCGACCTCCGAGGAGAGGGCCGTGGGCGGGCTGAGCGCTCGTCGCGAGGCTTCACGGATCGGGGGTCCGCCACGGTGTGGAGCGTGGGGGCGATCGCCGTCCTGTGTGTGGTGTTCGGTGTCGTCCTCGCGCTGGGGCAGGCCGTCGTGGTCCGGCACCGGGCGGCGGGCGGAGCGGACCTCGCGGCGCTGGCGGCGGCGGACCACTGGGCCGACGGCCCGACGGCCGCCTGCGCCCGGGCCAGCCGGGTGGCCCGGGCCCAGGGCGTACGCCTGGTGCGGTGCGAGGTCGCCGGGGAGATCTCGGACGTGACGGCCGCCTCGGGGCGGGGGCCGTTCACGGCGCGGGTCAGGGCGAGGGCGGGCCCTCCGGCTCCCCACCCGGACCTCCCGGCGAGGGGTCCCGCCCCCCGGACGGACGCCCCGCCGTGACGTCCGGTGGATGCTCCGCCGTGACGTCCGGCGAATGCTCCGGCCCGGCCTCTGGTGGATGCTTCGGTCCGCCGTCCGGCGGATCGCCCCGACCCGCCCTCGACTCATCCCGCGTATGACCCGGCCGGGTTTCCGGCGGGGTACCCGTCTCCACCACGGGCTCCCCCGTCGGCCGGGTCGCCGGCTCCTCGGTCGGTTGCTTCCCCTCCGGTGCTCCCTCCAGCAGCACCGTGAGCAGACGCACCGCCCCCCTCTTGTGCAGCGGGTCGTTGCTGTTGCCGCACTTGGGGGACTGGATGCAGGACGGGCAGCCGGCGTCGCACTCGCAGGAGGCGATGGCCTGGCGGGTCGCGGTCAGCCAGGTGCGGGCGGTGTGGAAGGCGCGCTCCGCGAAGCCCGCGCCACCCGGATGGCCGTCGTAGACGAAGACCGTGGGCAGGAGCGTGTCGGGGTGGAGCGGGACCGACACGCCGCCGATGTCCCAGCGGTCGCAGGTCGCGAAGAGGGGCAGCATCCCGATCGACGCGTGCTCGGCGGCGTGCAGGGAGCCGCCGAGGATCTCCGGGTTGATCCGCGCCCGGTCCAGCTGGTCCTCGGTGACGGTCCACCACACGGCCCGGGTGCGCAGCGTACGGGGAGGGAGGTCGAGCTTCGTCTCGCCCAGGACCTCACCGGTCATGAGCCGGCGGCGCAGGAAGGAGACGACCTGGTTGGTGACCTCGACGGACCCGTAGCACAGGCGGCCGTCGCCCCAGGGGATCTCGACGTCGGTCTCCAGGACCGAGATGGACGTGGTGTCGCGGGCGACGGTGGAGTAGGGCGGGGAGGCCTCTTCGACGAGGGCGACGGAGTCGTCGAGGTCCAGCGACCGCACGAGGTAGGTGCGGCCCTGGTGGAGGTGGACCGCCCCCTCGTGCACCGTCGAGTGCGCGGCGCCCGCGTCGACCGTGCCGAGCAGCCGGCCCGTGCCGGACTCGACGACCTGGACCGGGCGTCCGCCCTCGCCGCGGATGTCGGTCAGGTCGGCGGCGCGCTCGCGGCGGGTCCAGTGCCAGGCCCTGGTGCGGCGGCGCAGCAGCTTCGCGGCCTCCAGCTGCGGCAGCAGGCCCTCACTGGCCGGGCCGAACAGGTCGAGGTCCTCGTCGGTCAGGGGCAGCTCGGCGGCGGCCGCGCACAGGTGCGGGGCCAGGACGTAGGGGTTGTCCGGGTCGAGGACCGTCGATTCGACGGGCTGGTCGAAGAGGGCCTCGGGGTGGTGGACGAGGAAGGTGTCCAGGGGGTCGTCCCGGGCGACCAGGACGGCCAGGGCGCCCTGCCCGGACCGCCCGGCCCGGCCGGCCTGCTGCCACAGGGAGGCGCGTGTGCCCGGGTAGCCGGCGATGACGACGGCGTCGAGGCCGGAGATGTCGATGCCGAGTTCGAGGGCGTTCGTCGCGGCGAGGCCCAGCAGTTCACCCGAATGGAGGGCGCGTTCGAGAGCGCGGCGTTCCTCCGGGAGATAGCCGCCCCGGTACGCCGCGACACGCCGGGCCAGCGACCGGTCGACCTCGGCCAGCCGCTCCTGGGAGATGACGGAGATCAGCTCGGCGCCGCGCCGGGACCGGACGAAGGCGACCGAGCGCACGCCCTGCACGGTGAGGTCGGTCAGCAGGTCGGCCGCCTCGGCGGTGGCGGTCCGGCGGACGGGGGCGCCCTTCTCGCCCTGCAGTTCCGTCAGCGGCGGTTCCCAGAGCGCGAACACCAGTTCACCGCGCGGGGAGGCGTCGTCGGCGATCTCCACGACCGGCAGGCCGGTGAGGCGGCGGGCGGCCACCGCGGGCTCCGCGGCGGTCGCGGAGGCCAGCAGGAACACGGGCGAGGCGCCGTAGCGGGCGCACAGGCGGCGCAGGCGGCGCAGCACCTGTGCGACGTGGGAGCCGAAGACGCCGCGGTAGGTGTGGCACTCGTCGATGACGACGTACCGCAGCGACTTCAGGAAGGAGGACCAGCGGGGGTGGGACGGCAGGATGCCCCGGTGCAGCATGTCCGGGTTGGTCAGCACGTAGTTCGCGTACTGGCGGATCCATTCGCGTTCCTCGAACGGAGTGTCGCCGTCGTACACGGCGGGGCGCACCGAATGGCCCAAAGGATGTGAAAGTTCCTTCACGGAGCGGCACTGGTCCGCCGCGAGGGCCTTGGTGGGCGCCAGGTAGAGGGTGGTCGCGCCGCGGCCGTTCGGGGCCTCGGCTCCCTCCAGCAGGGCGGACAGGACGGGCACGAGGTAGGCCAGCGACTTGCCGGAGGCGGTGCCGGTGGCGACGACGACCGAGTCGCCGTCCAGGGCGTGCTCGGCCGCGAGGGCCTGGTGGGCCCAGGGGTGTTCGATTCCGGCGGCCTGTACGGCGGAGATGACCTCCGCGCGGATCCGGTCCGGCCAGACGGCATGCCGACCCGCACGCGGGGGCAAGTGCTCCGTATGAGTAATGCGCGAAGCCCTGCCCGGACCGGACGCGAGCCGGTCCAGGACCGCGCCCGGCGCGGGCCGGGAGGCGGGGTCCGTCGGGGTCCGATCGGATCGGTGATTCTTGGCCATCGGCACCGAGTGTGTCACTGGCGTGACGGACAATGGAGCCAAGGCGTCGTGCACGCCTGCCGGTAAGTGATTGAATGCCATCGCGGCTGGCGAAGCGTCCAAGGGCTGAAGCCGAGATGCCCGAAGGGCGACCGCTCGATAGCAAGGTGCTGGAGGATCCGTGGACCTGTCCCTGTCGACCGAGACCATGGGCGATCGCACGATCGTCAGGGTCGGTGGCGAAATCGACGTATATACCGCGCCCAAGCTGCGCGAGCAGTTGGTCGAGCTGGTGAACGACGGCAGTTTCCACCTTGTCGTCGACATGGAGGGCGTGGACTTCCTCGACTCCACCGGGCTCGGCGTACTGGTCGGCGGCCTGAAGCGTGTACGAGCCCATGAGGGCTCCTTGCGCCTGGTCTGCAACCAGGAGCGCATTCTGAAGATCTTCCGCATCACCGGCCTCACCAAGGTGTTCCCGATTCACACCTCGGTCGAGGAAGCGGTTGCGGCCACCGACTGAGACCGGACCCGGGCCCCGTGCCCGGGCCGGCCGCAGTGCGGCACGAGTTCGGCAGATGTGAAGACCGAGGGGGCCCGGGCTTTCGGCGGCCCGGAGCCCCTCGACAGCACGCCCGTAGTTGCGAGGGGGATGCATGGCCACCGTTGAGCTCCGCTTCAGCGCGCTGCCCGAGCATGTCAGGACCGCCCGGCTGGTGGCGGCGGCGGTGGCGCGCAGGGCCGGAGTCGACGAGGCCGTCCTCGACGAGGTCAGGCTCGCTGTCGGCGAGGCCTGCAGCCGGGCCGTCGGGCTGCATCAGACCGGCGGGATCTCGGCACCGGTGAAGGTGCTGCTGATCGAGGAGGAGAAGCAGTTCTCCATCGAGGTCGGCGACGAAGCCCCGCACGCCGTGCCCGGCGGCCGGTCCGGCGCGGGCGACCCCGACGCGGAAGCCGAGGAGGACGAGATGGGCCTCGCGGTCATCAGCGGCCTCGTCGACGACGTGGAGGTCAGCGCGGGGGAACGCGGCGGATCGATCAAGATGACGTGGCCGACCACACCTCCGCCGACGATTCTGGTCTGATCCGGCCACCGCGCACACGTTCTCACCCGAAGGGCCCCACCCGTGGGGCCCTTCGTCATGTGCGGGTGTCAGTGCTCGCCTTTACAGTAGTTCCTGTGCCGTTCATCGCGTGAATTACTTCACGATCATTCGCGTGCTCCACGGTCGCGTCAGAATGCTTTCAGGGCATTACTTCATCAGGCCAATTCCGTTTATCGCGCTCTGTTTTGATCAGGTTCCGGTACCTACAATCCCGTCCACATCTTGAGCTCAGCCCAAGCGTCAAGGAGGACGAATGGCGGGGCTTTCTCTCTCACAACAGTCGGGTCATCCCACCGACCTCGCAGCCGCCGTACTGACCGATGGCAACCGCGTCCTCGTCGTGGTCATCGCGGTCGTGGCACTGGCGGCACTGGCGGTCGCGGGCGTCCTGGTGCGCCAGGTCCTCGCGGCCGGTGAGGGCACCGACAGCATGAAGAAGATCGCGGCAGCGGTCCAGGAAGGCGCCAACGCCTATCTGGCACGCCAGCTGCGCACGCTCGGCGTATTCGCCGTGGTCGTGTTCTTCCTGCTCATGCTGCTGCCCGCGGACGACTGGAATCAGCGGGCCGGACGATCGGTGTTCTTCCTGATCGGAGCGGCGTTCTCAGCGGCCACCGGCTATATCGGCATGTGGCTCGCCGTACGCAGCAATGTGCGGGTCGCCGCTGCGGCCCGTGAGGCCACTCCGGCGGCGGGCGAGCCGGAAAAGGATCTGACCGCCGTCTCGCACAAAGCGATGAAGATCGCATTTCGCACGGGCGGTGTGGTCGGCATGTTCACGGTGGGCCTCGGCCTGCTGGGCGCGGCCTGCGTGGTGCTGGTGTACGCGGCCGACGCGCCGAAGGTGCTGGAGGGCTTCGGTCTGGGTGCCGCGCTGATCGCGATGTTCATGCGGGTCGGCGGCGGCATCTTCACCAAGGCCGCCGACGTCGGCGCCGACCTGGTCGGCAAGGTCGAGCAGGGCATTCCGGAGGACGATCCGCGCAATGCCGCGACCATCGCCGACAACGTGGGCGACAACGTCGGCGACTGCGCGGGCATGGCGGCCGACCTCTTCGAGTCGTACGCCGTGACGCTGGTGGCCGCGCTGATCCTCGGCTCGGCGGCCTTCGGCGACGCGGGGCTCGGCTTCCCGCTGCTGGTGCCGGCCATCGGTGTGGTCACGGCGATGATCGGCATCTTCGCGGTGGCGCCGAGGCGCGCCGACCGCAGCGGCATGAGCGCCATCAACCGCGGGTTCTTCATCTCCGCGGTGATCTCGCTCGTGCTGGTGGCGGTGGCCGTCTTCGTCTACCTGCCGGGGAAGTACTCGGAGCTGGACGGCGTCACCGACGCGGCGATCCAGGGCAAGGACGGCGACCCGCGGATCGTCGCGCTCGTCGCGGTGGCCATCGGCATCGTGCTGGCCGCCCTGATCCAGCAGTTGACCGGCTACTTCACGGAGACGACCCGCCGGCCCGTCCGGGACATCGGCAAGACCTCGCTCACCGGCCCGGCCACCGTCATCCTGGCCGGTATCTCCGTCGGGCTCGAATCGGCCGTCTACACCGCCCTGTTGATCGGACTGGGCGTGTACGGGGCGTTCCTGCTCGGCGGTACGTCGATCATGCTGGCGCTGTTCGCGGTGGCGCTGGCGGGCACCGGTCTGCTCACCACGGTCGGTGTGATCGTCGCGATGGACACCTTCGGGCCGGTCTCCGACAACGCGCAGGGCATCGCGGAGATGTCCGGCGACGTCGAGGGCGCGGGCGCGCAGGTGCTCACCAACCTGGACGCGGTCGGCAACACCACCAAGGCGATCACCAAGGGCATCGCGATCGCCACGGCCGTGCTCGCGGCGGCGGCGCTGTTCGGGTCGTACCGCGACGCGATCTTCACCGGCGCGCGGGACGTGGGCGAGAAGCTCAGCGGCGAGGGTGCGCCCATGTCCCTGATGATGGACATCTCGCAGCCCAACAACCTGGTGGGTCTCGTCGCCGGCGCGGCAGTCGTCTTCCTCTTCTCCGGTCTGGCGATCAACGCCGTGTCGCGGTCGGCGGGTTCGGTCGTCTTCGAGGTGCGGCGGCAGTTCCGTGAGAAGCCCGGAATCATGGACTACAGCGAGAAACCGGAGTACGGCAAGGTCGTCGACATCTGTACGAAGGACGCGCTGCGGGAGCTCGCCACCCCGGGTCTGCTGGCCGTGATGGCGCCCATCTTCATCGGGTTCACGCTCGGCGTCGGGCCGCTGGGCGCGTTCCTGGCGGGCGCGATCGGCGCGGGCACGCTCATGGCGGTGTTCCTGGCCAACTCCGGTGGCGCCTGGGACAACGCCAAGAAGCTCGTCGAGGACGGCCACCACGGCGGCAAGGGCAGTGAGGCGCACGCGGCGACCGTGATCGGCGACACCGTCGGCGACCCCTTCAAGGACACCGCCGGTCCGGCGATCAACCCGCTGCTGAAGGTGATGAACCTGGTCTCGCTGCTCATCGCGCCCGCGGTGATCAAGTTCTCGTACGGCCCGGACAAGAGCGTGGGGATGCGGATCCTGATCGCGGTCCTCGCGCTCCTGGTGATCACCGGGGCGGTGTACGTGTCAAAGCGGCGCGGAATCGCCATGGGTGACGAAGGCAACGCCGATCCGAAGCCCAATTCGGCCGATCCGGCGGTGGTTTCGTAGGGAGGATCGAGGAGCCCCAGCTCAAGGTGCGGGCGGGCGGTGCGCGTTGGCGCGTCGCCCGCCCGCTCCGTCTGCGTGGACGATCACGCGTGAGCCTTCTCTCTCTTGGTGCAAAAGGTTACAAAAAGGTCTTAATAGGCGTTCGACGTGCGGTTGCCGTGCATCTGGCGTGTAAGTTCCGGGGCCGAGAGCCATGGAAGGGACCAAACCGGTGAACAAGAAGCTCGCGGCCGCACTGTCCGGCGGTGCGGTACTGGTACTGGCGCTGTCCGGCTGCGGCGGCGACGACGGCAACGACAAGCTGGACTCCTGGGCCAAGCAGGTCTGCGACGCCGTGCAGCCGCAGGCGAAGAAGATCGAGTCGGCCAATGCCGCGATCCAGAAGGAGACCTCCGACAACAGCACGCCGGAGGAGGTCCAGAAGACCGACGCGCAGGCCTTCCAGGACATGTCCGACGCCTACAAGGCGATCGGCGGCGCGGTGGACAAGGCCGGGGCGCCGGACGTCGAGAACGGTGAGAAGAAGCAGCAGGACGCGGTCAAGGAACTCAACTCGATCTCCGCGTCCTACGCCTCCCTGAAGAAGCAGGTCGACGGCCTCGACACCAAGGACCAGGGCAAGTTCGCCGACGGCCTCAAGGACATCGCCACCGAGCTCGACAAGCTGAGCAAGAGCGGCAACGACGCCCTGCGCAACCTGGAGGAGGGCGAGGTCGGCCAGGCGATGGCCCGCCAGTCGAGCTGCAAGGCGGCCACGGCCTCGGCGGACGCGACCCAGAGCTGAGCCGCGGAGCGGCCGGAGGAGCTCCGGCCGCTCACACGGTGAACGGGCGACGGGCCCCGGCCGCGCCCCCGGGCCCCGGCCGCGCCCCCGGGCCCCGGCCGCGCCCCCGGGTCTCGGCACCGCCTCGGCACCGCCCCCGGCCCTCCTCCCGTCGGCGGGGGCAGGCCGGCAATTCCGGCTCCGGTGCGAACAGGGGCGCGGGCGCGTGCGGGAGCGCTCCCGGCCGCCACAATGGAGGGCGTGAGTAACGCCAGCCAGTCACCCCTGCCCCCGCTCCCCGCCTCCGACCGACCCGACGTCGCCGCCCGGCTGCGGGACGCCCTGCTCGGGGCCTCCTTCACCGCCGACGGACTGCTCGAACTGCTCGGCGCCCCCGCGTACGCGGCGCTCGCCCGGAGCGAGACCGTGCCCGCGCTCCGGGCCACCCGCGGGGACACGCCGCTGGAGCTGCTGGTCCGGCTGTTCCTGCTGCAGCAGCCCGTGCCGCACGCGCGCGTGGCGGACGTCCTGCCCGTCGAGGCGTGCCTGGAGAGCGGCTGGCTCACCCGCACCGGCGCGGACGAGATCTCCGCCACGGTGGACGTCCGGCCCTACGGCGGGCCCGGCGGCGAGGACTGGTTCATCGTGTCGGACCTGGGCTGCGCGGTCGGCGGCGCCGGCGGGATCGGCCGGCGGGACGAGGGCGTCGTCCTGGGAGTCGGCGGCGCCTCCACGACCCTCGCCGGCATCACCGTCCGTACGCCCGTCGCCGCCGCGCTCGACCTCGGCACCGGTTCCGGCATCCAGGCCCTGCACGCGGCCCGGCACGCCACCCGCGTGACCGCGACCGACCTCAACCCGCGCGCGCTGCACATCACCGCCCTGACGCTGGCCCTGTCCGGCGCACCGGCCGCCGATCTGCGCGAGGGCTCCCTCCTCGAGCCGGTGCGCGCCGACGAGACGTTCGACCTGATCGTCTCCAACCCGCCGTTCGTGATCTCGCCCGGCGCCCGGCTCACCTACCGCGACGGCGGGATGGGCGGGGACGATCTGTGCCGCACGCTCGTTCAGGAGGCGGGGGAGCGGCTGAACGAGGGCGGGTTCGCGCAGTTCCTCGCCAACTGGCAGCACGTGGAAGGGGAGGACTGGCAGGACAGGCTCAGGTCATGGGTGCCCCGCGGCTGTGACGCGTGGATCGTGCAGCGCGAGGTGCAGGACGTCAATCAGTACGCCGAGCTGTGGCTGCGGGACGCGGGCGATCACCGCGAGGACGTGGCGGAGTACCAGGCGCGGTACGACGCGTGGCTCGACGAGTTCGAGGCGCGCAAGGTGAAGGCCGTCGGCTTCGGCTGGATCACGCTGCGCAGGACGGGCGCCGCCGTGCCGTCGCTCACGGTGGAGGAGTGGCCGCATCCGGTCGAGCAGCCGCTCGGGGACACCATCCGCGACCACTTCGACCGGCTCGACCACCTGCGCGAGCGCGACGACGCCGCGCTGCTGGAGGGGCACTTCCGGCTGGCCGCCGAGGTCGTGCAGGAGCAGGTCGGGCTGCCGGGGGCCGAGGACCCCGAGCACGTCGTGCTGCGCCAGAACCGCGGCATGCGCCGGGCGACCCGGGTGGACACGGTCGGCGCGGGCTTCGCGGGTGTGTGCGACGGCACAATGAGCGCGGGCCGCATCCTCGACGCCATCGCGCAGCTGATCGGCGAGGACCCGGTCCTGCTGCGCGACCGCACCCCGGCGCAGATCCGGCTCCTGGTGGAACAGGGGTTCCTGGTGCCGGTGCGCTGAGCGGGACAGTCCGGGATCCGGCCGGGATCCGTCCGGGATCCGTCCGGGAGAGAACCGGCCCGCCGCCCCCCTTCGTCGTGAGGGCCGGCCAATAATTTCGAGTCGATTTGGACACCTCGCCCGGAACACGTCGGGAAGAGCCGGACGCCCCCGCTCCGCGGCCGTGTCGTCCTGGCGTTCACCTCGGGTTCGCCTCGGGGCCGCCGGCGCGTGTCAGCCTCCCGTGGCTGGGACCGATCGGACCGGGGAAAAGGGGCGCGGCGAGCCATGGAGAGCGAACCGGCGATCTTCGCGGGAACGGTGTTCTCCCTGTTCGGAGGGGGACTGCTGGCATGGACCGTGACACGCGTGCGCCGGCACCGGCCGGTCGCCGAGGGGGTGAGCCCGCTCGCGTCGGCGACCGTCGCGAGCGTCGTCGCGGTGCTCGCCCTGGCGGTCGGAACGTGGTGTTTCACCCGCCTGTGAGACCCGCTCCGGCGAGGCGCCGGCGGGTGACCGGGGGATCGCGCTCCGCACAGGGCCGGGCCGGGCCCGGGCCGGCGGCCGGGCAGTCCGGGCGGCAGGAACGGTGGTAGTCGGGTTACCGTTCGAGTGGCCGTTGCGGGCTTTTCCCGTTTGACACGGGGGCGGGATGTACCGTCACACTCCGCAGCGTCAGCACGTACCCAGCCCCGGTGAGCGACTCCGGGGAGGCCCCAGCGTCGACCGGAGAGAAGAGCGAAGTTGTCCCCGACCAGCGAGACCGCGAAGGGCGGCCGCCGACTCGTCATCGTCGAGTCGCCTGCCAAGGCGAAGACGATCAAGGGCTATCTCGGGCCCGGATACACCGTCGAGGCGAGCGTCGGGCACATCCGCGACCTTCCCAACGGCGCCGCCGAGGTGCCGGAGAAGTACACCGGCGAGGTCCGCCGCCTCGGTGTGGACGTCGAACACGACTTCCAGCCGATCTACGTGGTCAACGCCGACAAGAAGGCGCAGGTCAAGAAGCTCAAGGACTTGCTGAAGGAGTCGGACGAGCTCTTCCTCGCCACCGATGAGGACCGCGAGGGCGAGGCCATCGCCTGGCACCTCCAGGAGGTGCTCAAGCCCAAGGTCCCGGTCAAGCGGATGGTCTTCCACGAGATCACCAAGGCCGCGATCCAGGCCGCCGTGGCCAACCCGCGCCAGCTCAACCAGAAGCTCGTCGACGCCCAGGAGACCCGCCGCATCCTCGACCGCCTCTACGGCTACGAGGTCTCGCCGGTCCTGTGGAAGAAGGTCATGCCGCGGCTGTCCGCGGGCCGTGTCCAGTCGGTCGCCACGCGTCTGGTCGTCGAGCGGGAACGCGAGCGCATCGCCTTTCGTTCGGCTGAGTACTGGGACCTGACGGGCACCTTCGCGACCGGCCGCGCCGGAGACCCGTCGGACCCGTCGTCGCTGGTCGCGCGCCTGCAGACCGTCGACGGCAGGCGGGTCGCGCAGGGCCGCGACTTCGACTCCCTGGGACAACTGAAGAGCGCGAACACCCTCCACCTCGACGAGGCGAACGCCCGCGCCCTGGCCGCCGCCCTGGAGCAGACGCGGTTCGCCGTCCGCTCGGTCGAGTCCAAGCCCTACCGCCGCTCGCCGTACGCCCCGTTCCGTACGACGACGCTGCAGCAGGAGGCGAGCCGCAAGCTCGGCTTCGGCGCGAAGGCCACCATGCAGGTCGCGCAGAAGCTGTATGAGAACGGCTACATCACCTACATGCGTACGGACTCCACGACGCTGAGCGACACGGCGGTCGCCGCCGCCCGCGCCCAGGTCACGCAGCTGTACGGCGCCGACTACCTGCCGCCGCAGCCGAGGACGTACGCCGGGAAGGTCAAGAACGCGCAGGAGGCGCACGAGGCGATCCGCCCCTCGGGCGATCGCTTCCGCACTCCCGCCGAGACCGGACTGACCGGTGACCAGTTCAAGCTCTACGAGCTGATCTGGAAGCGGACCGTCGCCTCCCAGATGAAGGACGCGACCGGCAACAGCGTCACGGTCAAGATCGGCGGCACCGCCGCCGACGGCCGGGACGTCGAGTTCAGCGCGTCCGGCAAGACGATCACCTTCCACGGCTTCCTCAAGGCCTACGTCGAAGGCGCCGACGACCCGAACGCCGAGCTGGACGACCGCGAGCGCCGGCTGCCCCAGGTCTCCGAGGGCGACCCCCTGAGCGCCGAGGAGATCACGGTCGACGGGCACGCCACCAAGCCCCCGGCCCGCTACACCGAGGCCTCCCTGGTCAAGGAGCTGGAAGAGCGCGAGATCGGCCGCCCGTCGACGTACGCGTCGATCATCGGCACGATCCTGGACCGCGGCTACGTGTTCAAGAAGGGCACGGCCCTGGTGCCGTCCTTCCTGTCCTTCGCCGTCGTCAACCTCCTGGAGAAGCACTTCGGGCGGCTCGTCGACTACGACTTCACCGCCAAGATGGAGGACGACCTCGACCGCATCGCACGCGGCGAGGCCCAGTCCGTGCCGTGGCTGAAGCGGTTCTACTTCGGCGAGGGCACGGTCACCGGCGCCGCCGCCGACGCGGGCAACGGCGACGGGGACCACCTCGGCGGCCTCAAGGAACTGGTCACCGACCTGGGCGCGATCGACGCCCGCGAGGTGTCCTCGTTCCCGGTGGGCAACGACATCGTGCTGCGCGTCGGACGCTACGGCCCCTACATCGAGCGCGGCGAGAAGGACACCGAGCAGCACCAGCGCGCCGACATCCCGGACGACCTCGCCCCGGACGAGCTGTCCGTGGAGCTGGCCGAGGAGCTGCTGGCCAAGCCCAGCGGCGACTTCGAGCTGGGCACCGACCCGGCCACCGGCCACACCATCGTCGCCAAGGACGGCCGCTACGGCCCCTACGTCACGGAGATCCTCCCCGAGGGCACCCCGAAGACGGGCAAGAACGCGGTCAAGCCGCGCACGGCGTCCCTGTTCAAGTCGATGTCCCTGGACACGGTCACCCTGGACGACGCCCTGAAGCTGATGTCGCTGCCGCGCGTCGTCGGCACGGACGCCGAGGGCCAGGAGATCACCGCGCAGAACGGCCGCTACGGCCCGTACCTGAAGAAGGGGACGGACTCGCGCTCGCTCCAGTCGGAGGACCAGCTGTTCACGATCACGCTGGAGGAGGCGCTGGCGATCTACGCCCAGCCCAAGCAGCGTGGCCGGGCCGCGGCCAAGCCGCCGCTGAAGGAGCTGGGCACCGACCCGGTCAGCGAGAAGCCGGTCGTCGTCAAGGACGGCCGCTTCGGCCCGTACGTCACCGACGGGGAGACCAACGCGACCCTGCGCTCCGGCGACAGCGTCGAGACGATCACCCCGGAGCGCGGCTTCGAGCTGCTCGCCGAGAAGCGCGCCAAGGGACCGGCGAAGAAGACCGCCAAGAAGGCCCCCGCGAAGAAGGCTCCGGCCAAGAAGGCGACGACGGCGAAGAAGACCACGACGGCCAAGAAGACCGCGGCGAAGAAGACCACGACCGCGAAGAAGGCCACGACGGCGAAGAAGACGGCAGCCAGGACGGCGACCGCCGCGAAGCCGGCGGAGGACTGAGGCCGTTCGCCTCCCGGACCGGCCCCGCGGCCGAGGTCCGGATCTTCGCCCAGGGTTCGGAAAGCGAACGCCCCGGCAACACTTCGGTGTCGGGGCGTGCGCATGCCAGACCGGGCATGCCAGGGTGTCGGTGGCTCCCGATAGGCTGAACGCATGACGCGAGCCGAGCATCCAACGGCCCCTCAGCCGGCCCCCGACGACGCCCTGGTCGCGGACTCCCGCGAGCGCGCCGTCCGCGCCCTGCTGCGCCGCCCGCAGCTGAAGCGGTTGTGGAGCGCGCAGCTCGTGGGCGGTGTGGGGGACACCCTCGCCCTTCTCGTGCTGGTCCTCCTCGCCCTCCAGGCGGCTGTCGCCGAGGGCTCCTTCGGGGGCGGCTACCGGGGCGCGGCGTTCGCAGTGGCGACCGTTTTCGGGGTGCGCATCCTCGCGACGCTGCTGTTCGGCGCCGTGCTCCTCGGCCCGCTCACCGCGCTCACCTCGCAGGACGGCCCGCTCGACCGCCGCTGGACCATGGTCGGCGCGGACGGGCTGCGCGCCGCGCTGCTCATCGTCGCGCCGCTGTGGATCGACTGGACGCCCGAGGAGGCGCCGGCCGTCCTCCTCGTCACGGCCTTCGTGACGGGGGTCGCCGAGCGGTTCTGGACGGTGTGCCGGGAGAGCGCGGCCCCCGCGCTGCTGCCCGCCCCGCCCCCCGAGGGGGCGACCGTCCGGCCGCTGCCCGACCACATGGACGCCCTGCGCCGGCTGTCGCTGCGCACCGGTTTCGTGGCGATCCCGCTCGCGGCCGTCGTGCTCGTCGCCGCGGCCCTCCTCAACAACCTGCTGGGCGCCGGCATCGACTGGTTCGCCCAGCACCAGGCGGCTCTCGCCTCCTATGTCGCGGCCGGCCTGTTCGCCGCCTCCCTGTCCGTGCTGACCTTCCTGGAGCTGCCCGGCACACGCACCCCGCGCGCCCGGTCCCCGCTCGAGGGCCTGCGCCGCCCGAAGACCGGCACCGGCACCGACAAGGGCCGCACGGGCGCGACCCCGCTGCTGGTCCTGGCCTGCGCGGCCGTCGCCGCCGCGGTGTCCGCCGCCGTCGCCGCGGCCGTACTGCACGCCAGGGACCTCGGCGGCGGCCCGGTGCTGTACGGGCTGTTCGTGGGTGCGCTGACCGGCGGTGTCGTGGCCGGCATCCGTACGGCGCCCGCCCTGCTGCCCGCCCTGTCGCGCCGCCGGATGCTCGCGCTGGCGATCGCCTTCACCGGTGTCGCGCTGCTGGCCGCCGGACTCGTCCCGGACGTCACGACGGTGCTGCTGATCCTCGCCCTGTCCGGCGTCGGCGCGGGCATGGCCGCCAACATCGGGCACACCCTGCTCGACCAGGAGACCGAGGAGTACCGGCGCCCCCGCACGACGGAGCACCTGCACGCGGTCGTGCGCGTGAGCGTGGCGCTCGCCGCGGTGATCGCCCCGCTGGTGGCGGCGGGCATCGGGCCGCACCGGCTGGAGAGCGGCAAGTTCGTCTTCGCGCACGGCGGTGCCGCCTTCACCCTGATGCTGGCCGGCGCGCTGCTCCTGCCGGTCGCGGTGCTGGTGCTCGCCAAGGTCGACGACCGTTCCGGGGTGCCGCTGCGGCAGGACCTGAAGGACGCGCTGCTCGGCGGCGACGACCCGGAGCAGGCCCCCGCCGCGACCGGGTTCTTCATCGCCCTGGAGGGCGGAGACGGCGCAGGCAAGTCCACGCAGGCCGAGGCGCTCGCCGAGTGGATCCGCGCCAAGGGCCACGAGGTCGTGCTCACGCGCGAGCCGGGGGCGACGCCGGTCGGCAAGCGGCTGCGGTCGATCCTGCTGGACGTGTCCAGCGCGGGCCTGTCGCACCGCGCGGAGGCGCTGCTGTACGCGGCCGACCGGGCCGAGCACATCGACACCGTCGTACGGCCCGCCCTGGAGCGCGGCGCGGTCGTCATCTCCGACCGCTACATCGACTCCTCGGTGGCCTACCAGGGAGCGGGCCGTGACCTGTCGCCGACCGAGATCGCCCGGATCAACCGCTGGGCGACGAACGGACTGGTGCCGCATCTGACCGTGCTGCTGGACGTCGCGCCGGAGACCGCGCGCGAGCGGTTCACGGAGGCGCCCGACCGGCTGGAGTCGGAGCCCGCCGAGTTCCACGCGCGCGTGCGCGCCGGTTTCCTCACCCTGGCCGCCGCCGACGCCGGGCGGTACCTGGTGGTGGACGCCGCGCAGGAGCCCGAGGCCGTCACGACCGTCATCCGGCACCGGCTCGACCAGGTGCTGCCGCTGTCCGAGGCCGAGATCCAGGCCCGGGAGGAGGCGCGCAGGAAGGCCGAGGATGAGGCCCGCCGCAAGGCCGAGGAAGAGGCCGCCCGCAAGGCCGAGGAGGAGCGCCTGGAGCGCGAGCGCCAGGAGCAACTGGCCAAGCTGCGCGCCGAGGAGGAGGAGCGCAAGCGCCGCGAGCTGGAGGAGGCGCAGCGGCGCGAGGCCGAACGGCAGGCGGAGGAGGCCCGGCGCCGGGCCGAGGAAGCGCGCAGGAAGGCCGAGGAGGAGCGGGCACGGCTCCTCGCGGAGGAGAAGGCCCGCGCCGAGGAGGAGGCCCGCCGCAGGGCCGAGGAGGAGCGGCGCCGCAAGCAGGCCGAGGAGGAGGCCCGGCTGCGTGCCGAGGCCGAGGCGCTCCGCCTGGAGAAGCAGCGCAAGGCCGAGGAGGCCCTGCTGCGCGCCGAGGAAGCGCGCCGGCTCGCGGAGGCGGCGGCCGCCGCGGCCGAGGCCGGGCCGAAGATCTCCATGGCCAAGAGCCCCGAGCCGGAGCGCCCCTCGGGTCCGGCGGCGGGACGGGACGCGGCGACCGTGCCGACGCCCGTGGTGACGCCGGGCGGTTCGGCGGACGACACGACCGTGCTGCGCCCGGTGCGGGACGAGGAGCGGGGCCGGGGCCGGAACCCCGGCGAGTCCGACGCCGAGGTGACGGCGGAGCTGCCGATCCCGCCGGTCGCGGCGGGGGCCGGGGCCGGGGCGGAGACGGAGGTGCTGCCGCCGGTGTCCCCTCGTGCCGCTGACGGGACCCGCGAGCCCCGGACACCCTCGCGGACTCCCTCCCCGGCGCCCTCCGGAGCGTCGGACGAGACGGCGGTGCTGCCGCCGGTCCGGCCGGGGGAGGCCGAGGAGACGGCGGTGCTGCCGCCCGTCCGGCCCGGTGAGGGCGAGGAGACGGCCGTACTGCCGCCCGTCCCGCCCGGCGACGGGGAGGAGACGGCCGTGCTGCCCCCCGTGCGGGGGGACGGACCGGCGGACCGGGTGCCGCCCGGCTACTTCCGGGACGACGCCCCGGCCGCCCGCCCCGACGGCACGGAGAACCGTACGCGGGAGATGCCCCAGGTCGACGCCGAGGGGACACCGCGCCGCCGGTCCGACTGGGCCGAGGAGACACCGCTGGACGACCTGCCGTCGCTGGCGGACGAACTGCTCGGACCGCACGACGACGAGCCGGGCGAGGGCCGGGGACGCCGGGGCCGGGGCGGCCGGGGCCGCTGACGCCTCCGGCGGTCCGGCCGAATCCATGACCGGGGCCGGGGCCGACCTGCCGGGAGCCGGTCCAGGCACGGAGCTTCGGGCCGGTCCGCCCCGCTCCCGACGGCCGGACCGGTCCGCCCCGCTCCCGGTGGGCAGGCGGCCCCGCTCCCGGTGGGCGCGTGATCCAGGCCCTCAAGGGACGTAGGGACCCGGCAACCGGCACCGCCCCCGCAGCACAGGCGAAGGCCCAGGCACGGCACGGGCTTAGGCACGGCACGGGCACCCGCAGCGGCCCCGCGGCACGGGCGTCGAGCGCTGTCAGTGGTCACCCCCACAATGGAGGTCACAACGCAGACGTGACGGAAGGGCGGCGTGACCCATGACCGTGTGGGACGACCTCGTCGGGCAGGAGAGGGTGAGCGAGCAGCTGGCCGCCGCCGCCCGGGACGCCGACGCCCTGGTCACCGCGGCCGCCGCCGACGCCCCGCCGCCCGAGGCGTCGAAGATGACGCACGCGTGGCTGTTCACGGGCCCGCCCGGGGCCGGGCGCAACCAGGCGGCGCGGGCGTTCGCGGCGGCCCTGCAGTGCGTCAGCCCCGACCGCGCGCTCGGCGGAGCCCCGGGCTGCGGCTTCTGCGACGGCTGTCACACGGCTCTGATCGGCACGCACGCCGACGTCACCACCGTCGCCGCCGTCGGCACGCAGATCCTCGCCGACGACATGCGCGACACGGTCCGCAAGTCGTTCACCTCCCCGGCGAACGGCCGCTGGCAGATCATCCTCGTCGAGGACGCCGAGCGGCTGAACGAGAAGTCGGCCAACGCCGTCCTCAAGGCCGTGGAGGAGCCCGCCCCGCGGACGGTCTGGCTGCTGTGCGCCCCCTCCATCGAGGACGTCCTGCCGACCATCCGCTCCCGCTGCCGCCACCTGAACCTGAGCACGCCGTCGGTCGACGCCGTCGCCGACATGCTGGTGCGCCGCGAGGGCATCGAACCGGCCGTCGCCGCCGCGGTGGCCCGCGCGACGCAGGGTCACGTCGACCGGGCCCGCCGCCTCGCCACCGATCCGGCCGCGCGGGAACGCCGCGCCGCCGTGCTGCGGCTGCCGCTGCGCGTGGACGATATCGGCGGCGCGCTCAAGGCCGCCCAGGAGCTCGTGGACGCGGCCGCCGAGGACGCCAAGCAGCTGGCGGAGGAGGTCGACGGCAAGGAGACCGAGGAGCTGAAGGCCGCCCTCGGCGCGGCCCAGGGCGGCCGTATGCCGCGGGGCACGGCGGGCGTGATGAAGGACCTGGAGGACAAGCAGAAGCGCCGCAGGACGCGCACGCAGCGGGACAGCCTCGACCTCGCCCTGACCGATCTGACCGCCTTCTACCGCGACGTCCTCGCCCTCCAGCTCGGCTCCCGCGTGGCCATCGCCAACGCGGACGCGGAGGAGGCACTGGAGCGGCTCGCGCGCGGCAGCACTCCGGAGGCCACGCTCCGCCGCATCGAGGCGATCTCCGCCTGCCGCGACGCCCTCGACCGCAACGTGGCGCCGCTGCTGGCGGTGGAGGCGATGACGATGGCACTCAGAGCGGGCTGAGAGCCGGCTGAGAGGGCGGGCCAGGAGAGGCCGGGCAGCGGGTTGACGCGGTAACTCGTACGGGGCACGACCCGCACGCAGGGCACTCATCCCGTCGCGCAGAGTTACGCTCGCTGGATGGACACCAGGCGTACTCCACGCACCGCCTCCGCTCCCGCCCCGGGCGGCGAGACTTCCCCCGGCCGCGCCGCGTCCCGCTCCCGCGGCGCCCACCGCAGGGTCCGCAGCGGAGCCAGAACGGCGGCCGGCCTCCTCGCCACGGCCGCGCTGCTCGTCTCCGCCTGCTCCTCCGGGAGCCCGACGACGTCCACCGCCGAGGCGGCCCAGGACGGCGCACAGGAGGCGGCCCTGGTGGCGCTGCCGCGGTCCACGCCCGCGGCGCTGTCGCCGTACTACGCGCAGAAGCCGGCCTGGCGCGGCTGCGGCGTGCCCGGTTTCCAGTGCGCCACGATCAAGGCGCCGCTCGACTACGCGAAGCCCTCCGCCGGTGACGTCCGGCTCGCCGTCACCCGCAAGAAGGCCACGGGACCGGGCGAGCGGCTGGGCTCGCTGCTGGTGAACCCGGGCGGGCCGGGCGGCTCGGCGATCGGCTACGTGCAGGCGTACGCCGGCATCGGCTACCCGGCGGAGGTCCGCGCCCGCTACGACATGGTGGCGGTCGACCCGCGCGGCGTGGCCCGCAGCGAGCCCGTCGAGTGCCTGGACGGGCCGGCCATGGACACGTACACCCGGACGGACACCACGCCCGACGACGTGCGGGAGACGGACGGGCTGGTCAAGGCCTACCAAACGTTCGCGGAGGGCTGCGGCGCGGACGCGCCCCGGCTGCTGCGGCACGTGTCCACGGCGGAGACGGCCCGCGACATGGACATCGTGCGGGCGGCGCTCGGCGACGAGAAGCTGAACTTCGTCGGAGCCTCCTACGGCACGTTCCTCGGAGCGACGTACGCCGGGCTGTTCCCGAACCGGACGGGCCGGCTGGTGCTGGACGGCGCCATGGACCCGTCGCTGCCCGCGCGGCGCCTGAACCTCGAACAGACGGCGGGCTTCGAGACGGCGTTCCGCTCGTTCGCGCGGGACTGCGTACGGCAGGCCGGCTGCCCGCTCGGCGCCAAGGGCGCCTCGCCCGAGCAGGTCGGCGAGAACCTCAAGGCGTTCTTCGAGAAGCTGGACGCGCGGCCGGTGCCCACCGGTGACGCCGACGGCCGCCGGCTCACCGAGTCCCTCGCCACGACCGGCGTGATCGCGGCCATGTACGACGAGGGGTCCTGGGAGCAGCTGCGCGAGGCGCTGACGTCCGCGATGAAGGAGAACGACGGGTCCGGGCTGCTGGTCCTGTCCGACAGCTACTACGAGCGGGACGCCGACGGCCGCTACAGCAACCTGATGTTCGCCAACGCGGCCGTGAACTGCCTGGACCTGCCGCCGTCCTTCGCCACCCCCGACGAGGTGCGGGCGGCGCTGCCCGAGTTCGAGAAGGCGTCCCCGGTCTTCGGCGAGGGGCTGGCCTGGGCCGCGCTGAACTGCGCGTACTGGCCCGTTCACGCCACCGGTGAGCCGCACCGCATCGAGGCCAAGGGCGCGGCGCCGATCGTCGTGGTCGGCACCACGCGCGACCCGGCCACCCCCTACCGCTGGGCCCAGGCCCTGGCCGGCCAGCTCTCGTCGGCCCGCCTGCTCACCTACGACGGCGACGGTCACACGGCGTACGGCCGCGGCAGCTCCTGCGTCGACCGCACGATCAACGCCTACCTGGTCCGCGGCACCCCGCCGCAGGACGGGAAGCGCTGCTCGTAGCGGGTGCGCCCGGCCCCGGAGGGACCGCCTCCGGGGCTGGTGCGGAGCACCCCCGGAAACTGTGTAGACTTACCGTCGTTGCTGATCGCACCATAGTGCGGACGGCGCGCCGCCTTAGCTCAGATGGCCAGAGCAACGCACTCGTAATGCGTAGGTCTCGGGTTCGAATCCCGAAGGCGGCTCCACTGAAACCCCAGGTCGGATGGACTCCGACCTGGGGTTTCGCCGTTCGGTGTCCGGGGTTGAGCTCCGGCTGGTCGTCACCGCCGCCGCTTCGCCGCGAGCCCGAGTTCCGCAGAATCTCTCGCTGAGGTGGTCCGTCTCATCTTCCCAGGTGGGGGAGGGGCCGTCCGCTCTCTGCCCGGTCGCGGTGTCCGGGTCGATGCCGTGGGCGCAGGCGTTCGGTGCGGACTTCAGATCGCGTGGCGGCGGCTGCCGGACGGTGCGGGCGAATCGCCGTCCGGCAGCCGTACGGAGGGGGTCTGCGCCGTGAACGGCTAGCATCGCCCGTCGATCGTCAGTTGCCGACCGGGACGAGGTGAGGACATGGGGGCACCCAGGATCGCCGTCGCCGTGGTGACCATGGGCAACCGGCCCGCCGAGGTGGACGCCCTGCTGGAGTCCGTCGCCAAGCAGGACGTGCCGCCCGAGCGGATCGTGATCGTGGGCAACGGCTGCCCGCTGCCGGAGTTCGCCCGGCGGCTGTCGCTGCCCGGCGAGGTCACCACGGTCGAACTCGACGAGAACCTGGGCTGTCCCGGCGGGCGCAACGCCGCGCTCGCCCGGCTGCGGGAGTTCGGCGACATCGACGTCGTGGTCGACCTGGACGACGACGGCCTGCTCGTCGACGCCGATGTGCTGCGCCGGGTGCGGGACCTGTACGCCGCCGACGACCGGCTGGGCATCGTGGGCTTCCGCATCGCCGACGAGCAGGGCGGGACGCAACAGCGGCACGTGCCCCGGATCGGCAACGCGGACCCGCTGCGGGGCGGCTACGTCACCGGGTTCCTCGGCGGCGGGCACGCGCTGCGGACGGCGATGCTCGACGAGATCGGTGACTGGCCCGCCGAGTTCTTCTTCGCGCACGAGGAGACCGACCTCGCCTGGCGTGCGGCCGACGCGGGGTGGCGCATCCTCTACGCCCCCGAACTGGTCCTGCGGCACCCCCGGACCTCGCCCGCCCGGCACGCCATCTACTACCGCGTCAACGCCCGCAACCGGGTCTGGCTGGTCCGCCGCCGGCTGCCCCTCGCGCTCGTCCCGGTCCACCTCGGCGTGTGGGTGCTGCTCACCCTCGCCCGCATCCGGTCGCGCGCCGGACTGCGGGCCTGGTTCGGCGGATTCGCGGAAGGCCTACGGGAGCCGGCGGGGGAGCGGCGGCCGATGCGCTGGCGCACGGTGTGGCGGCTGACGCGGCTGGGGCGGCCGCCGGTCGTCTGAACCGGCTCTACGGAAGAAGCTCTAGGGAAGAAGAGGGGCCCCGGCCGTTCACCTCCGCCGACCGGGACCCGGACCCGGCCGCGGCGGCGACACTCCCCCGAGTTGCGCGTCCAGACGCGCGCGCCGCCGGGCCAGATCCGATGTAGTGATCACATCAGGCTTTGCCAACCGATCGCTAACATGTGGCCAACGGTTCGCCGTCCCGCCGTCCGTCGATTGGCGAGAAGTCGCCGAACCAGGAGCGAGGACGGCCGGAGCGCGGCTGATTCCGGTGGGGCACGTACGGACCAAGGTGGCGAAAAAACACCGTCCAGGGAGCGGAAACTCGTCACGGGGCGATCCCGTCGGGGACGGTGCGCGGAAAGACGGGGGCGGGATGCGGGCGGCTGCGGCGTCCGGTCCGGGCAGCGAGGGTGCCCGGACGGGCGGGAAGGGTGCCCGGGCGGGCAGGGGGGATGCCCGGGCGGGCGACGAGAGCCGGGCACGGCGTGCGCTGCGCTTCGGGCTGCTGGGGCCGCCCGTGCTCTACCAGGACGTCCCGGGCGGCACCGGAGACGGCGTCGCGTCCGGGGCCACCCGGGCCGTCGGGATCGGCAGCCCCAAGTCCCGCGCCCTGCTGGCCGCGTTGCTGCTCGACGCGGGGCGGGTCGTCTCCGTCGAGTCGCTCAAGGACGCGTTGTGGGGGGAGGCGCCGCCCGTCTCCGCGCAGGCCTCGCTGCACAACCACGTGGCCCGGGTACGGCGGCTGCTCGACGACCCCGGACGGTTGCTGACGACGCCCTCCGGTTACCTGCTGCGGGTCGACGAGGGGGAGTTGGACGTCCATGTGTTCGACGCCCAGGTTGCCGCGGCCCGTGCCGCGCACGCTCGCCGCGACGGGGACGGCGTGCTGCGCGCATGTGCCGCCGCGCTCGGACTGTGGCGGGGCGCACCGCTCGCCGGGCTGCCGCCCGAGGTGGGCGGCTACGGCTTCGCCCAGCGGCTGCGCGAAACCCGGCTGCTGCTCCTGGAGTGGCGCTACGACGCCGAGTTGGCCCTGGGCGGGCCGCGGCTGCACGGCCTGGTGCCGGAACTGGCGGCGCTGACGGGCGAGTATCCGCTGCGCGAGGTGTTCCACCGCCAGCTGATGCTCGCGCTGCACCGGACCGGCCGCCGGGCGGAGTCCCTGGCCGTCCACCGCGACCTGCGCACCCGCCTCGTCGACCAACTCGGCGTCGAGCCGGGACCGGGCGTACGGGCGGCCCATGTGGAGGTGCTGAGGGAGACCGCCGGGAACGGAGCCCGGAGGCGGCCGACCGGGTCCAACGCGGCGGAGCGGGGGGAGCGCGGGCCCGTCGCGCCGGGGGTGCAGGCGGTTGGGGTCGGCGGGCCGGGGGCGCAGCCGGGTGGGATCGTCGCGCCGGGGGTGCAGCCGGGTGGGATCGTCGCGCCGGGGGTGCAGCCGGGTGGGATCGTCGCGCCGGGGGTGCAGGCGGCTGGGGTCCGCGGGCCCGGGGTGCAGCCGGGTGGGATCGTCGCGCCGGGGGTGCAGGCGGCTGGGGTCGGCGGGCCGGGGGTGGAGGAGGACGAGCGTGTAGCGGGCCAGTACGGGACTGGCGTGGAGGGGCGCGTGCCTGCCGCGCCCGGGGCGCTGCGGGAGCCCGCGCCCGATGCGCCCCAGCCTGGGGAGTACCGGCCCGATGCAGCCACCGCCTGGTCGCCGCCACCCGCCCAACTGCCCCCGCCCTCGGCCCACTTCATCGGACGCGCCCCCGAGCGCGAAGCCCTGCGCCGGCTCCTCACGGGCCCGGGTCCCCGCCCGACCGCAGTGATCAGCGGCATGCCGGGCATCGGCAAGAGCGCCCTCGCCCTGCGGCTCGCACATGATCTGGCGGAACGTTTCTCCGATGGTCAGCTCCACCTCGACCTGCGCGGTGCCACCCCCGGCGCGACCCCCCTCCCTCCCGGTCGGGCGCTGACCGCCCTGCTGCGCGACCTCGGCGTCGACCCCTGCCGTATCCCGGAATCACCCGACGCCGCCTCGGCGTTGCTGCGGTCCCTGCTCGCCCGCACCCGCACGCTGCTCGTGCTGGACGGTGCCGTGAGCGCCGCGCAGGTGCGGCCGCTGCTGCCGGGCGGTGCCGGCTGCGCGGTGATCGTCACCAGCTGGTTCCCGCTCACCGCGCTCGACGGGGCGGCCCGCTTCCCGCTCGCCCCGCTGTCGCACGAGGAGAGCATCGACCTCCTGCGCGCCGCCTCGGGCCGTGCCGGCCTGGACGGTGCGGAGGCCGCCCGTCTCCTGGTCGAGCGCACCGGCCGTCTGCCCCTGGCCCTGCGGGTCGTCGCCGCGCGGCTCGCCGCCCGGCGGGCCCTCACCCCGGAGGCTCTCGCCGCCGAACTGAGCCGCGGCGACAGCAGGTTGCGGCACCTGGAGTACGACGACCTGAGCGTCCGCCGCTCGCTGGCCGGCGCGTACGACGCCCTGGCCGCCTCCCCGCACGAGACCGACCGGGACGCGGCCCTGGCCCTCCGCCGGATCGGCGCGCTCGACCTCCCCGACTACGGCGCCCCACTGCTGGCCCGCCTCACCGGCACCGGCGTGCTCCGCACCGAGGCCGCGCTGGGCCGTCTCGTCGAGGCGGCCCTGCTGGAGGAGACCGCGTACGGCCGGTACGCGCCGCACCCGCTCGTCCGTGACCTGGCCCGGGATCTGGCCCGAGATATGGCTCGGGATCCGGCCCGGGATCCGGCCCGGGATCCGGCTCGGGATCCGGCCTCGGGGCAGGGCCCTGTCCCCGACCCCGTCGATGCCGCCCTGCGTTGGTACGCCGCCGAGGCCGAGCGCGTTGCCGCCGCCATCGGCGACGGGAGTGCCGGCCCCGCCCCCGATCCCGGCGCGGCCCACCGCTGCCGCCCCGCTGTTCCCGCCTCCCCCGTCACCTCCCCTGCCTCCCCCGACGACGCTTTCGCCTGGGCGGATGTGGAGCTGGCGAACGTCATCGAACTGGTGCGGCGGCACGTCGGCGACCCGTGCGACGAGCGCGCGATTCTCGTCTCCACCCTGGCCCGGCTGCTGCTGCCCTGTGCGCGTGGCCGCGGCCGGACCACCGAGGCCGGGCTGCTCGAACGAGCCGCGCGTCCCGCAGGGCGCTGATCACCCGCCGTGGACGGTCACTTGGCGTCGGCGTAGCACCGCACCACCGCCGTCGTGAACGGAAACCGCACCGGCGTCGGTCCGAAGGTGAGCCGTCCGGCCAGGTCCGCCGCCTCGCGGATCGCCGCGACGACCGTCTCGGTCTCCTCCTCGGGGCAGTGCACGATCACCTCGTCGTGCTGGAAGAACACCAGCTCGGCGGCGAGGTCCGCGCACGTCCTGCGCAGCGCGGCGAGCATCAGCAGGGCCCAGTCGGCCGCGCTGCCCTGGACGACGAAGTTGCGGGCGAAGCGCCCGCGGGCGCGGGTGTTGGTGGAGGCGTAGCCCGGCACCCACTGCTGCGGGTCGTCCTCGGAGAGCGGGATGCCCGCCTCCTCCGCGCCCTCGTCGGCCGCCCGGGCCGCCGGGGGACAGGTGCGGCCCAGCCAGGTCCGCACCAGCCGGCCCTCCTCACCGGCCCGCGCCGCCTCGTCGACGTAGGCGACCGCCAGGGGGAAGCGGCGGCGCAGCGCGGCGAGGTTCTTCAGGCCGTCGCCGGAGGTCTGCCCGTACACCGCGCCGAGCACGGCGATCTTCGCCTGGTCGCGGTCGCCGGAGAAGGCGCGGTCGGAGACGGACTGGTACAGGTCGCTCTCCCGGCCGGCGACCTCCATCAGCCCGGGGTCGCGGGAGATCGCGGCGAGGACGCGCGGCTCCATCTGGTCGGCGTCGGCGACGACGAGCCGCCAGCCGGGGTCTGCGACCACCGCGCGCCGGATCACCTTGGGGATCTGCAACCCGCCCCCGCCGTTGGTGACCCAGCGCCCGGTCACCGTCCCGCCCGCGAGGAACTCGGGTCTGAACCGGCCGTCGCGCACCCAGTCCTGGAGCCACGACCAGCCGTGGGCGACCCAGATGCGGTACAGCTTCTTGTACTCCACCAGCGGTTTCACGGCCGGGTGGTCGACGGACTCGATCTCCCAGCGGCGGGTCGAGGAGATCTTGATGCCGGCCTGGGCGAAGGCCTTGATCACGTCGGCCGGCAGATCGGGGCGGACGCGGCGGCCGAACGCGGCGGACACCTCGTCGGCCAGCTCGGCCAGGCGGCGGGGCTCGCCACCGCCCGCGTACCGCTCGCCGAGCAGGTCGTGCAGCACCGCGCGGTGCACCTCGGCGCTCCAGGGCAGCCCGGCCCGGTTCATCTCCGCGGCCACCAGCATGCCCGCCGACTCGGCGGCGGTCAGCAGCCGCATGCGGTCGGGGTGCTCGGCCCGCTCGTGCCGCCGCTGCTGCTCGGCGTAGACCGCGAGGAGGTCCGGCAGGGGGAGCCGGACGCCCTGCGGTTCGAACAGGGAGGACTGGGAGCCGGGTTCCGCGGAGCGCAGCGGCGGATCGGGCGGTACGGGGCCGCCGCGCAGCCGGGCCAGGGCGGCCGCGGCCGAGCGCGGTTCCCCGTACCGCCCCTCGTGGCCGAGGAGGAGCGTTTCGGCGGCCTCGATGTCGTAGCACCGCTCGACTCGCGCCCCCGCGGTGAGCAGGCGCGGATAGATCTCTGCGGTGGAACGCCACACCCACCGCGCGACGCCGGGGCGGCTGCGGACGGCTTCGGCGGGGTCCGCCTCCCGCCGCACCGGACCGGCGGGCAGCCCGTCGGGGCCGAGGGGGGCGACGTCCACGCCACCGTCCTCGGCCGGGGCGAGCGCCCACCGGTCGGCCATGACGCGAGTGTGCCAGGGGGGACTGACAACGCCCTCGTACCGCCGCGCACGGCCCCGACTTGTGCGGAGCGCCCCGCCCCGCGAGGTCAGGGCCCGTCCGCGCGCGTCCTGCCGCACGCCCCCGGCCCGTCCGGCGTGCCCGGCCCCGCGGGGCGGCGCCCCGCCCGACGCGCACCGCCCCGCAGGTGGGGAGACGTCCGCGCGTCCTGCAGCACGAGCGCGCCCCGCCGCGCGTGGTCGGGACCTGCCCGGTGCGTCCTGCCGTGCCCGGCAAGACCCGCCCGGCGCCTCCTGCCCGCGCCCGTCAGGACCCCGCCCGGTGCGTCCTGGAAGTGCCCGTCAGGGCTCCGCATGGAGCACCCTGCCGTGCCCGGCAGGACCCGCCCGGCGCCTCCTGCCGTGCCCGTCAGGACTCTGCCCGGTGCGCCCTGGAAGTTGCCCGTCAGGACCCCGCCCGGTGCGTCCTTCCGCCCCGCACGGTCAGGCCCCCGGTCCCTCCCGACCCGCGCCGTCAGGACTCCTCCGGCGACTCCTGTCGTGCCCGCACGATCTTCTCCAGTGCCCCGGCGACGTACCGCTCGGTGCGTTCCTTGTCGATGCCGAGGCCGCTGAGGACGCCCTCGCCGTTCTCGTGCTCCAGCAGGGCGAGCAGGATGTGCTCGGTGCCGATGTAGTTGTGGCCGAGGCGCAGGGCCTCGCGGAAGGTGAGTTCCAGGACCTTCTTGGCGGCCTGCCCGTACGGCACCAGCTCGGGGGCCTCCTCCACGGCCGGCGGGAGGGCCGCCGTCGCCGCCGCGCGCACCGCGTCGAGGGAGACGCCCTGCTCGACGACGGCCTTGGCGGCGAGACCCTCGGGTTCGGCCAGCAGCCCGAGGACGAGGTGCTCGGGCACGCCCTCGGCGTTGCGCGCGGCCCTGGCCTCGTTGTGCGCGGCCATGACCGTGTTGCGGGCGCGGGGCGTGTACCGGTTGAAGCCCTGGCCGGGATCGAGGTCGGCGGACTCCTTGGGCACGAAGCGCTTCTGCGCGGCCTGGCGGGTGACGCCCATGCTCTTGCCGATGTCGGTCCAGGAGGCGCCGGACCGCCGCGCCTGGTCCACGAAGTGGCCGATGAGGTGGTCGGCCACCTCGCCGAGGTGATCGGCGGCGATCACCGCGTCCTGGAGCTGCTCCAGCGGTTCCTGGTGCACCTTCTTGATCGCCGCGATCAGGTCGTCGAGGCGCACGGATGACGTGATGGTGGGGTTCGTCGTCATGCTGTCAACCGTAGGTTGCGCCCCCCGAGGTGTCAACCGTGAGTTGACACTTGGCGGGCGGGTGGCGTGGCACCATCGGCTCGTGAGTACGTCCAGCGCCGTCGACCGCGCGTTCGAGGCCGCCCTCTACGCCACCGGCGAGACCGCCCTCGACACCGGCGCGTCCCTGCTCGCCGCGGACCCGGCCGCGGACGCGGAACTCGACCGGCGCGGGCGGGAGTTCGTGGCGGCGGCCTGGCGGCGCGGCTGGCAGCCCGCCGATGTCGTGCGGACCGTCCGGCGGGAATTGGACGACCCGCACGTCGCACTCGTCTGCGCCCTGATCCGCGCCCAGGCCCCGGACGACGTCCCCCGCGGCCGCCGCTGGAGCGCCCAGCTCGCGGAGCTGCCCGCCGGGGACCCGCCCCGCACCGACCGCTTCTCGCACGCCACCGCCGTGCTGGAGCTGTACCGCCTGCTGCTGCGCCTGCCCGCCCTGGAACCCCTCGACGAGGCACCGGGGGAGGCGAGGACCGAGTCCCGCATGCTCACCCGCATCCGGGCCCTGCTCGCCAAGGCGGAGGCGACCGGCTTCCCGGAGGAGGCGGAGGCGCTCAGCGCCAAGGCCCAGGAGCTGATGGCCCGGCACAGCGTCGACGAGGCGCTCCTCGCGGCCCGGGCCCCCTCGCCCGACACCCCCGGCGCCTGCCGGATCGGCGTCGAGCCGCCGTACGAGCAGGCCAAGGCGGTGCTGCTGGACGCCGTCGCCACGGCCAACCACTGCCGGGCGGTGTGGAACGAGCCGCTCGGCTTCTCCACCGTCGTCGGCTTCGAGACCGACCTGGAGGCGGTCGAACTGCTCTACGCCTCCCTGCTGGTGCAGGCCACCACGGCGATGACGAAGGCCGAGGCCGCCCAGCGAGCCGGTGGCCGCAAGCGCACCAAGACGTTCCGGCAGTCGTTCCTGGCGGCCTACGCCCACCGCGTCGGCACCCGCCTGGCGGCCGCCGCCGAGACCCAGGTGTCCGACGACCTGCTCCCGGTCCTGGCCTCCCGGGACGTCGCCGTCACCGGCCGGCTGGACCGGATGTTCCCGGAGACGACCACCACCCGGCTGCGCGGAGTGAGCGACGCGGCGGGCTGGACGGAGGGGGCGCAGGCGGCGGACCGGGCCCGGCTGAGGCACCGGCCGCCGCTGCGCTGAGCCGCCCTCAGTCGCCGGCCGACTCGAAGCCGCTCACCGTGGCCTCGGCCTGGCCGCCGTTCTCCGGCCGGGCGACCGGGCCGTAGGACCACTTCAGTTCGTGCGCCTCCTCGGGGGCGCCGGGCAGGGTGAAGGACGCCGCGCGCACGACGAGGCTCTTCGCCGGGTCGGCCGCACCGCGGACGTAGGTGATCGTGAAGGACGTGGTGGCACCGCTGCCGAGGGTGAGCGGCTGCGCCTGGGCGCCCTCCTCGGGGAGCACGTTGGTGGTACTGCCCTCGGCCAGGAGGTCCACGGCCGGGAAGCCCTTCAGGGTGCACTGCGCGCCCTTGTTGGTCAGCGTCACGGTGACGGTGCCGGTGTCCCCGGCGGCCGGGGCGGCGCCGGCCCCGACCTCGACGCCCAGGCCGGCCAGGGTGCAGGCCGAGCCGTTCGCGGGGTCCGCGTTCTTCGTGTCGTCGTCGGAGCCGCCGGAGTCGCCGGAGCCGCCGCCGCAGCCGGTCAGCAGGACCGTCGAGGCGAGGGCGACGGCGGCGGTCAGGGCGAGGGGGAAGGTGCGCATGAGGTCCTCTGGGCGTGATGAGCGGAAAGGCGGTGCCGGGCTCCAGGATCATCACGCACCCTGCGCTCCCGCGGGCACGCACCCCCCCGCGAATCCCCCGAACGAACCGCGCCGCGCCCCTACTGCGCCCCGAGGCTCGCCGTGGGCAGCCCGGTCGGCAGCTTGCCGCCCTCCGCCTTCGTGTACGTCTCCGCGCCGAGGCCGCCCTCCCAGGTGACCTTCATGCTGCTGCCGTTCACCGAGTCGACCATGCCCGTCGCCCGGCTCTTGCTGCCGTCCGTGCACTTCAGGCGGATCATGCGCATCCCGGACTCCTCGCCCGCGGTGCCGCTGCAGATGCTCCCGCCGGTGGCGAACAGCGCGGCCTGCTTACCGGTGATCACCAGAGCCACGGCCTTGCCGTCGGTCGTCGCCAGCCAGCTGCCCGCCAGCTCGCCGGCGCCCGCCCCGCCGGCACCGGAGTCCGAGCCCGAGCCCGAGCCGGAGTCCGAGTCGCCGGTTCCGGCGGAGGCCGTGGCCGAGGGGGCCGGGCTCGACGCCGGGTCGTCCCCGGAGTCACCGTCGCCGCTGCACCCCGCCAGTACGAGCGCGCCCACCAGCCCCGCGGCCGCCGCCGCGACGCGCACCGCGCCGAGGCGGCGCCAGAACGTCACCGAAGTCACTGCAAGCCCCCAAGCTCTAGCCGGCCGACCGACCGGCCGACCAACGAACCGGCCAACCAAGCGACCGACCGGCCAAGCGACCGATCGACCGGCCGACCGGCCCGGAACGGCACCGGCCGGTCCCGTCGCCGAAACGATCGCAGCAAGCTACCAGGGGCCGTCAAGAGCCTCGAAGGCGGTCTTCTACCAGGACGATTTGCGCACACCGGGCAGATAACCCGCGTGCGCCTGTTCCCGCAGGCTCACCCGGGACAGCCCGAAGGCCCGGAAGTAGCCGCGGGGCCGCCCGTCCACCTGGTCGCGGTTGCGGACCCGCGTGGCGCTCGCGTCCCGTGGCTGCCGGCGCAGTTCCGCTTGGGCGGCCAGGCGCTCGGCGTCCGTCGAGGAGGGCCTGCGGATGATCTCCTTCAGCTCGGCCCGCCGGGCGGCGTACCGCGCGACGATCTCCTGTCGCCGGTCGTTCTTCGCGATCTTGCTCTTCTTCGCCATCAGACCTTCCCTCCCCGGGCGCGGATCCGGGCCACGGCCGCCTCGATCCCGATCGTGTCGACGGTCTTGATCCCGCGGGCGCTCAGCCGGAGCCGTACGTGCCGGCCCTCGCTCGGCAGCCAGTAGCGCTTGGACTGGATGTTGGGGTCGAACCGGCGGGACGTGCGCCGGTGGGAGTGCGAGATGCGGTTGCCGAAGCCCGGCTGGGCGCCGGTCAGCATGCAGTGCGCGGACATGGGTGGTGACGTACCTCTCTGTCTCCGTTGATGCAAATGGAAGTCGTTTTCAGTATCATAGCGGCATGGCACGCAACGAACTCCGTCCGGTCATCAAGCTCCGGTCCACCGCCGGGACCGGCTTCACCTACGTCACCCGCAAGAACCGCCGCAACGACCCGGACCGACTGACCCTGCGCAAGTTCGACCCGGTCGTCGGCCGCCACGTCGACTTCCGAGAGGAGCGCTGACCATGCGCAAGGGAATCCACCCGGAGTACGGGCCCGTCGTCTTCCGCGACCGTGCCGCCAACTACGCCTTCCTCACCCGCTCGACCATGACGAGCGAGAAGACGATCGAGTGGGAGGACGGCAACACCTACCCCGTCGTCGACGTCGAGATCTCCGACGTCAGCCACCCCTTCTACACCGGCACCGCCCGCGTCCTGGACACCGCCGGCCGCGTCGAGCGCTTCGAGCGCCGGTACGGAAAGAAGGGCTGAGCGCGTGGCTGTCTCCCCTGGGCTCCCCGTCGTGATCGTCGGCGGGCTGCACGCCGACGCCCGCCGGGCGGCCGTGACCCGGCTGCTCGCGGAGGTGCCCGGCAGCGTCGTCCTCCACCACGACCTGGCGACGGCGGCCGCCGGCACGGTGGTGCGGACCGTGCGGGACGCCGGCGGCATCCTCGACGCGGGGGAGGCGCCGCTCGTCAACGACTGCGCGTGCTGCGCCCTGCGCGAGGACCTGGTCCCGGAGCTGGAGCGGCTCCGGGACGCCGGGGCCACCCGGCTCGCCGTCGTCGAGCTGTGGGACTCCGTCGAGCCCAAGGCCATGGCCGAGGTCGTCGCGGCCGGCGGCCTCACCGTCACCGGCGTGATCACCGCTGTCGACCCGGCCCTGGTCCTGCCCTACCTGGGCAACGGCGACGATCTCGCCGAGGGCGGGCTCGCCGCGGCGGCGACGGACCAGCGCACGGTCGCCGACACCTTCGCGCGCCAGCTGGAGTACGCCCCCGTCCTCGCGGTCGCCGACTCCCCCGAGGCCGACGACGAGGACCGGGAGCTGCTCGCGCAGCTGCACCCGACGGCCCTGCGGGTGCCCATCGGGCAGGAGGCGCCGGCCGCCCCGGACGGCGACGGCCTGACCGTGCCCGTCCCGCGCACGGGCGCGCTCTCCCCGCTGGCCCGGGCGGCCTTCGCCGGCTTCGACGTCGAGGCGGCCGCAGCCGCCCAGCACCCGGCCTGCGCGCTGCTGCCCGCCGAGGCCGACGCGCACGGCGTCTCCACCCTGGTCTGGAGCAGCCGCCGCCCCTTCCACCCGGAGCGCCTCTACGCCGCCTTGGAGGACCTGACCTGCGCGGCGGCCCGCAGCCGGGGCCGGTTCTGGCTCGCCGACAAGCCCGACACGCTGTTCCACTGGGACGCGGCGGGCGGCGCCCTGTGCGTGGAGAGCGCGGGCCCCTGGCTCGCGTCCCTGCCGGACGCGGCCTGGGAGATGGTCCCGCCGGTGCGCCGCGCCGCCGCCGCGCTGGACTGGCACCCCGAGCACGGGGACCGCGGCCAGCACCTCGTCTTCACCTCGCCCGGCCTGGACCGGGACGGTCTGGAGCGGCTGCTGGAGTCCTGCCTGCTGACCGACACCGAGTACGCCGCCGGGCGCGACGCCTGGCAGCGGCTGCCGCACGCCTTCGACACCCTCCTGGAGGTCTGACCCCGCCATGCCCCGCAAGCCCGAGCGCAAGCCCGCGAAGAACCGGCCCAACCCCCTGGACCAGGCCGGGATCACGTACATCGACTACAAGGACACCGACCTGCTGCGGAAGTTCATCTCCGACCGCGGCAAGATCCGCAGCCGCCGTGTCACCCGCGTGTCGGCCCAGCAGCAGCGGCAGCTGGCCCGGGCGATCAAGAACGCGCGCGAGATGGCCCTGCTGCCGTACTCCAGCCGCTGAGCCGCTGAGCCGCCGAGCCGCCGAGCCGCCGAGTCGCCGAGTCGCCGAGCCGCCCAGCCACCGAGTTGCTGAGTCGCCGAGCCGCTCGGCGACCGGGCCGCTGAACGCGTCCCGGTCCGGGTGAGGTTCCCCACGCTTGACGCGCGGGGAACCCCGCGGGCATGGAACGACCCGCTCCGCACCGGCTCCCCGGACGCTCCCCGGTCCGCTGCGTGCCCGGTCGGCCGCCCCGCGCAGGACGTCCGGCGGACCTCCGTCCCCCCACGCCGTCCGGGTCGCCCGGTGCCCTGCGCCGGGCGGGGATCCGGCGATGGTCCGAGCCGGGCATCGGCCCGCGGGACGACCTCCCCCTCCTGCGCGGGGCCCGTTTCCCCCCGCTCCCGGCCGTGCCCACCGCTTCCGGATGACGGCCGGCCGGCCCCTCCCGCAGCCGTACAGCCGCCCGCCCGTGCCGCCGAGCGGATGCTCCGCCTCCACGGGACCTCCGCCGAACCCGCCGACTTCCCCACCGTCCGCCGGGAACGCGCGACCGGGCGGGGGCGTCCAACCAGGCGGGAGCTTCGGTCAAGCGGTCGTCAAAGCTGTAACCGGAGGACCACCCGCCGTGCACGTGCATCTGCCCATGCATCTGCACTTGAACAGAGTTATGATCCGGGTCAGTTGACCGATGCATCAATGGCCACACCAGCCAGTGCACCACCGGGGAGCGACCTGTGGACCACGACGTGTACAACGGTATGGCGGCCACCAGGCTGCACGGTGTGGCCTGGCAGAAGAGCCGGCACAGCAACTCGCAGGGCTCGTGCGTGGAGTTCGCCCGGCTGCCGGGCGGTGACGTGGCCGTGCGCAACTCCCGCTTCCCCGACGGCCCGGCGCTGGTCTACACCCGCGCCGAGATCGAGGCCATGCTGCTCGGCGTGAAGGACGGCGAGTTCGACCATCTGGTGGGCGGCTGACGACGGGCCCCGGCGACTCGGGGTGACGAGTGCCCTACGCGCTGTTACGCGCGTAGAACCGCGGCGCGAGGACGCGCCGCGGTTTCTCATTCCGCGTGCGGCCGCGCTCCGGACCGGGGCAGCCGGAACAGCGCCCACACCACCTTGCCGCTGAGCGCGCCGGCCATCGGGTGCCAGCCCCAGCTGTCGCTGAAGGAGTCGACCAGGAACAGCCCGCGGCCCGACTCGGCCGAGAAGTCGTCGGTCTCCCGGGCGACGGGACTCTCGTGACTGGGGTCGCGCACCGCGCACACCAGCCGCTCGGTCCACCGCATCAAGTGCAGCCGCACCGGCGGCTCATGGGCTCCGGCGCACGGGGTGTCCGCCGTCAGGCCGTGCCGCAGGGCGTTGGTGACGAGCTCGGAGACGACGAGACAGACGTCGTCGAAACGCTCGCCCATGTCCCACTGGTCGAGGGTTCTGCGGGTGAACTTCCTGGCCTCGCGCACCGCTTCGTAGCGAGCGGGAAGCGCACAGGAGGCGGCGTCGGACACGGCCGCGGGGTCGAGCGGCGGAAGGCCCTGCCGTAACGGCTCGAGCATGGTCGATCCATTCGTCCCCATGCGAGGCACTCCCGGGAATTCGCGGTCGGTGCGATGCGGCGGTGGTGCGGGACCATGGTTTCGGATGCGTACAGCAGATGCAAGGGCAGATGCACGTGCAGCTGACCGGATTAAGCCGTCCCGTACCGCTTCTTGGTCAATTTTTCCGTCATCTTCGCGTCCCCTTCTGGCCGTTCACTTGCCCTCTTCTTGAGCACGTGCGCGTGCGCCGACTGTCTCGATTCCGTTTCCGTAACCGGACGAGTACTGCTCGGAGTGTTTTAGTGGCAGACTTCGGCCCCTGAAGACGTTGGGGAGGCTGGCGAACGTGAGCGCGGGAGAGCCGGGATCGGTGGTGCGGCGCATGCTGCTCGGATCACAACTCAGGCGACTGCGTGAGGCGCGGGGCATCACGCGCGAGGCGGCGGGCTACTCGATCCGCGCCTCCGAGTCGAAGATCAGCCGGATGGAGCTGGGCCGGGTGAGCTTCAAGACCAGGGACGTGGAAGACCTGCTGACCCTCTACGGCATCACGGACGAACAGGAGCGGGCCTCCCTGCTCTCCCTGGCCAAGGAGGCCAACGTCGCGGGCTGGTGGCACAGTTACTCGGACGTGCTGCCCAGCTGGTTCCCGACCTACGTCGGCCTGGAGGGCGCCGCCTCGCTGATCCGGGCCTACGAGGTGCAGTTCGTGCACGGCCTGCTGCAGACCGAGGCGTACGCGCACGCGGTGGTCCGGCGGGGCATGCAGGGCGCCAGCGAGGCCGACGTGGAGCGGCGGGTGGCGCTGCGCCTGGAGCGGCAGAAGCACCTGGTCGACGAGCGCGCGCCCGACTTCCACATCATCCTGGACGAGGCGGCGCTGCGCCGCCCGTACGGCGGCCGCGAGGTCATGCGCGGCCAGCTCCAGCACCTCATCGAGATCTCCGAGCGGCCCAATGTGCGCCTGCAGGTCGTGCCGTTCAGCCTCGGCGGCCACTCCGGCGAAAGTGGCGCGTTCACGATCCTCAGCTTCCCGGAGTCCGACCTCTCGGACGTCGTGTACCTCGAGCAGCTCACCAGCGCGCTCTACCTGGACAAGGCCGAGGACGTCGCCCAGTACGAGAGGGCGCTCAAGGAGCTGCAGAGCGACAGCCCGGGCCCCTCGGAGAGCCGGGACCTCCTGCGGGGGCTGCTCCAGCTCTCCTGAAGTACGCCGCCAACTCTCCTGAAACACAAGTACGATGACGTGTGATCAGATCGTGAAGGCGCGATCGAGGGTCTGCCAGGGATCGAGGGATCACACATGTCGTCGTCCTACTTCACCGACCTTGCACAGCAGTACATCGACGGTGAGTGGCGCCCGGGTACCGGCTCCTGGGACATCATCGACTTCAACCCGTACGACGACGAGAAGCTGGCGTCGATCACCATAGCCACGGTCGACGAGGTCGATCAGGCGTACCGGGCGGCGGCCCGCGCCCAGAAGCAGTGGGCCGCGACCAACCCGTACGCCCGGCGCGCGGTCTTCGAGAAGGCCCTGAGCCTCGTCGAGGAGCGCGAGGCGGAGATCTCCGAGGCCATCATCGCCGAGCTCGGCGGCACGCGCCTGAAGGCCGCCTTCGAGCTGCACCTCGTCAAGGAGTTCCTGCGCGAGGCGGTCCATCTGGCGCTGGCCCCCGAGGGCCGGATCATCCCCTCCCCGGTGGACGGCAAGGAGAACCGCGTCTACCGCGTGCCGGTCGGGGTGGTGGGCGTGATCAGCCCGTTCAACTTCCCGTTCCTGCTGTCGGTCAAGTCGGTCGCCCCGGCGCTCGCCCTCGGCAACGCCGTGGTGCTCAAGCCGCACCAGAACACCCCGATCGTCGGCGGCTCCCTGGTGGCGAAGATCTTCGAGGACGCGGGGCTGCCCGGCGGTCTGCTCAACGTCGTCATCACCGACATCGCGGAGATCGGCGACGCCTTCATCGAGCACCCGGTCCCCAAGGTCATCTCCTTCACCGGCTCCGACCAGGTCGGCCGGCACGTGGCCACCGTCTGCGCCCGGCAGTTCAAGCGCGCCGTGCTCGAACTGGGCGGCAACAGCGCGCTGGTGGTCCTCGACGACGCCGACATCGACTACGCGGTCGACGCGGCCGTCTTCAGCCGGTACGTCCACCAGGGCCAGGTCTGCATGGCCGCCAACCGCGTCCTGGTCGACCGGTCGGTGGCCGGCGAGTTCACCGAGAAGTTCGTCGCCAAGGTGAAGTCCCTCAAGACGGGCGACCCGCGCGACCCGGAGACCGTCATCGGCCCGGTGATCAACTCCCAGCAGGCGGACGCCCTCGCCGGCGTGGTCGAGCAGGCCCTCGCCGAGGGCGCCACCGCCCTGGTGCGAGGCGGCCGCACGGACAACCTGGTGGAGCCGTCCGTGCTGACCGATGTCCCCGCCGGCTCGGCGCTGCTGCGCCAGGAGGTCTTCGGCCCGGTCGCCTTCCTCGTGCCGTTCGACGGCGAGGAGGAGGCCGTGCGCCTCGTCAACGACACCCCCTACGGGCTGAGCGGCGCCGTGCACACCGGGAACGTCGAGCGCGGCGTGAACTTCGCCAAGCAGATCGACTCGGGCATGTTCCACGTGAACGACGGGACGGTCCACGACGAGCCGATCGTGCCCTTCGGCGGCGAGAAGCACTCGGGCCTGGGCCGGCTCAACGGCGAGACCATGCTCGACGCGTTCACGACGACCAAGTGGATCTCGGTGCAGCACGGCCGGAGCCGCTTCCCGTTCTGACCGCCGTGCGGCCGGCGGGTCCTTGCGGACAGAACCTGACCGCAAGGGCCCGTAGTTTCGTCCATGTCAGGCAGCAACGGCACAGACGAAAGGCGGCCGGCCATGGTGACGCACGTGGGACCCGAGGCACCCGGTGACGAGCGCGGAGCACTTCTGTCCTTCATCGCCGAGCAGCGCGGCGGCATCCGCCGGGCGCTGCTGGGCCTGACGGCGGAGCAGGCCTCGTCCCGGCCGAGCGCCAGCGAGCTGTCCCTGGCCGGGCTGCTGAAGCACGTCGCCGAGGTCGAGCAGGGCTGGATCGCCCGGGCCAAGGGCGAGCCGCCGGCCGTGCACCGCGACGAGTCCACCTGGCACGAGTGCTTCGTGCTGGTGGGCGACGAGACCGTGGAGTCGCAGCTCGCGTACTACGAGAAGGTGGCCGCCGAGACGGAGGCCTTCATCCGCGCGGTGCCCAGCCTCGACGACACCTTCGAGCTGCCCGCGACGTCCTGGAACCCGAAGGACGAGCGGCTCTCGATGCGCTGGCTCTGCCTGCACCTGATCCGCGAGACCGCCCGGCACGCCGGTCACGCCGACATCATCCGCGAGTCGCTGGACGGCCGGACGGCCTTCGAGCTGGTGGCCGCGGAACAGCAGGTGGCGGCCGGGTCCTAACCTGGACCGCATGTCAGCGATCCGTCTCCTCGTGCTCGGCGCGGTCCGTATGCACGGCCGCGCCCACGGCTACCAGGTACGCAACGACCTGGAGTACTGGGGCGCGCACGAGTGGTCCAGCGCCAAGCCCGGCTCGATCTACCACGCCCTGAAGCAGATGGCGAAGCAGGGGCTGCTGCACGCGCACGAGATCGCCCCGTCCACGGCCGGCGGCCCGCCGCGCACGGAGTACGAGATGACCGACCGGGGCACCGAGGAGTACTTCCGGCTGCTGCGCGAGGCGCTGGTCACCTACGACCAGCGCGGGGACGTGAAGACGGCCGCGGTCGGTTTCCTGGTCGACCTGCCCCGGGCGGAGGCGGTCGCCCTGCTCAAGGAGCGCACGCTGCGCATCGAGCAGTGGCGGGCCGCCGTCCTGGAGCACTACGTGCCCGAGGAGGGGCCCGGGCAGCTGGGCCACATCGGGGAGATCATGAACATGTGGGTCCACACGGCCGACTCCGAGGCCGAGTGGACCCGCGGCCTGATCGAGCGCATCGAGGGCGGCGCCTACACCTTCGCCGACGAGGGCGACCCGTTCGTGGGCGTCCTGGCCGAGGGCGAGGAGAACCCGTACGCGACGGGGGAGCCGCATCCCGGGGATGCCCTCTAATCAAGTTTGACGAATGGCTGCGGCGGAGTTACCGTCGCCCTTGTAGTCAAGTTTGACTAGCAAGGGAGGCGCAGTGGCCGACGCGGCGATCACCGTCGAAGGCGCACAGAAGAGGTACGGCGCGAAGAAGGCGCTGGACGGGCTCGACCTCACGGTCGCGCGCGGCACGGTGCACGGGGTGCTCGGCCCGAACGGCGCGGGCAAGACCACCCTGGTCAGGATCCTGTCCACGCTGCTGCGGCCCGACGCGGGCCGGGTCGAGGTCGCCGGCCACGACGTGGCGCGCGAGGCCTACGCCGTCCGGCTGCGCATCGGCCTGCTCGGCCAGCACGCCGCGCTCGACGAGGAGCTCGACGGACGGCAGAACCTGGAGCTCTTCGGCCGGCTCCACCACCTGGGCGCCCGGCGGGCACGCGCGCGTGCCGGTGAACTCCTGGAGCGCTTCGGCCTGTCCGGCACCGGACGCAAGGCGGTCCGGCAGTACAGCGGCGGCATGCGGCGCCGCCTGGACCTCGCGGCGTCCCTGATCACCGAGCCGGAGGTGCTGTTCCTGGACGAACCGACCACCGGCCTCGACCCGCGCGGCCGCGCCGAGGTGTGGAACTCCGTCCGCTCCCTGGTCGGCGGCGGCACCACGGTGCTGCTCACCACCCAGTACCTGGAGGAGGCCGACCAGCTCGCCGACCGCGTCTCGGTCGTCGACGCGGGCCGGGTGATCGCCGACGGGACGCCGGACGACCTGAAGGCCGCGACCGGCGGCGACCGGATCGACGTGGTCCTGCGGGACGCCGGGCACCTGGGCGCGGCCGTCGCCCTGCTGCCCCTCACGGGCGTCACCGTCGACGTGGACCGCCGGCTGCTGAGCGCCCCGGTGACCGACCGCATGGCGGCGCTGTCCGGGGTGGTGCGGGCTCTGGAGGGGGCCGGGATCGACGCCGAGGACGTGGCGCTGCGCCGCCCGACCCTGGACGAGGTGTTCCTGCACCTCACCGGGGACGACGCCGACGACCGCCGACCGAAGGAGGCCGCGTGACCGCCCACGCCCTGACCGACTCCTGGACCATGACCCGCCGGGAGCTCGCCCGCTGGCAGCGGCAACCCGTCCAGCTGGCCGTCGGCCTGGTCTTCCCGGTGATGCTGCTGCTGATGTTCGGCTACCTGGTCGGCGGCGGCCGCGGCGTGGCCGGGGACTACCGCGACTACCTGATCCCGGGCATGCTCGCGCTCACCATGGCCTTCGGCCTGGAGAGCACGATGATCGCCGTCACCCAGGACCTCGACAAGGGCGTCGTCGACCGCTTCCGCTCGATGCCCATGGCCGACGGGGCGGTGCTGGTGGGCCGTTCCGCCGCCGACATGCTCCAGTCGGCGCTGACCCTGCTGGTGCTCGTCGGCGTGGGCGCTGCGCTCGGCTGGCGTCCCGGGGGCGGCCCGGCCGCCCTCCTGGGCGCGCTGGGACTGCTGCTGCTGTTCCGCTTCGCGATGCTGTGGATCGGCATCCACCTGGCCCTGGTGGCGGGCAGACCGGAGCTGGTCCAGGCGGTGCAGATCCTGGTCTGGCCGGTCGGCTTCCTGTCCAACGCCTTCGCCACCCCCGAGTCGATGCCCGGCTGGCTCGGCACGGCCGTGGAGTGGAACCCCTTGTCCCACACCGCCACGGCCGTACGGGACCTGTTCGGCGTGCCCGGTACGGAGTCCGGGCACGTGGGGTGGGCGGTCGTCTGGCCCCTGGCCCTGCTCGCGGTGTTCTTCCCGCTGGCGGTCAGGAGGTTCGCGCGCCTGAGCCGCTAGGGAACGACACGACCTAGTGGTGGAAGCCGGTCGCCGCGTCCTTGTCCCGGGTGAGCGGGCCGGGCTGCCGGCGCAGTTCCGGCAGCAGCCGTTCCAGGTCCTGCGCGAGCAGGTCGGCGAGGTCGGCGGAGAAGCCGTTGCGGCACACCACCCGCAGCACGGACAGGTCCTCGCGGTTCGCCGGGAAGGTGTAGGCGGGCACCAGCCAGCCGTGCTCGCGCAGCCGCCGCGAGACGTCGAAGACGTCGTACGACGTCACCTCCGGCGCGGTCGTGAAGGCGAAGACCGGCAGCTGGTCGCCCCGGGTCAGCAGCCGGAAGTCGCCGAGCGCCGCCACCCGCCCGGCGAGCCCGGTGGCCACGTCCCGGGCGGCCTGCTGCACGGCCCGGTAGCCGTCCCGGCCCAGCCTGAGGAAGGTGTAGTACTGCGCCACGACCTGGGCGCCGGGCCGGGAGAAGTTCAGCGCGAACGTGGGCATGTCGCCGCCCAGGTAGTTCACCCGGAACACCAGTTCCTCGGGCAGCGCGTCCGCGTCCCGCCACAGCGCCCAGCCGACGCCGGGGTAGACCAGCCCGTACTTGTGGCCCGAGGTGTTGATCGACGCCACCCGCGGCAGCCGGAAGTCCCACACCAGGTCCTCGTCGAGGAACGGCGCGACCATCGCGCCGGAGGCCCCGTCCACGTGCACCGGGATGTCCAGCCCCGTCCGTTCCCGCAGGGCGTCCAGCGCCGCGCACAGCTCGGCGATCGGCTCGTAGGAGCCGTCGAACGTGGAGCCCAGGATCCCGACGACCCCGATGGTGTTCTCGTCGCACAGCTCGGCCGCGGCCTGCGGGTCGAGGTGGAACCGCTCGCCCTCCATGGGCACCAGCCTCGCCTCCACCTCCCAGAAGTTGCAGAACTTCTCCCAGCAGACCTGCACGTTGACGCCCATCACCAGATTCGGCCGGGCTCCCGGGTACCGGTCCGCGTTGCGCCGCGCCCAGCGCCGCTTCAGCGCCATCCCGGCGAGCATGCACGCCTCGCTCGACCCGGTCGTCGAACACCCCACGGCGGCCGCCGGGTCGGGCGCGTGCCACAGGTCGGCGAGCATCGCCACACAGCGCCGCTCCAGCTCGGCCGTGCGCGGGTACTCGTCCTTGTCGATCATGTTCTTGTCGCGGCACTCCGCCATCAGCACCCCGGCCTCCGGCTCCATCCAGGTGGTGACGAAGGTGGCGAGGTTCAGCCGGGCGTTGCCGTCGAGCATCAGCTCGTCGCGGACCAGCTGGTGGGCGGTCGCCGGGGCCATGGGCTGGTCCGGCAGCCGGTGCGTGGGCGGGGCCTCGGCCATGTCGCCGACCGGGTTGGCGGGGCCGTAGAAGGGGTTGACGGACAGTCGGCGTTCGCCGGAGCGGCGGGTGCCGTCGTCGAGCGGCATGGGAGCCTCCTGGGGTGGGTGGGGGAAGGGGCGTCAGCGGACCGGCGTGCCGTCCTCGCGCAGTTGCATCTGGGGGCGGCCCGTCACCAGCAGCCAGGCGGGCAGGGAGGCGACGCACAGCAGGGCGAGGATCCCCGGCGATGCGACCAGCACCGCGGCGACGAAGAGGCTGACCCAGCCCTGCCGGGTGATCGCCAGCAGGATCCCGAGCACCGCGGCCGACACCCCGACCGACGGATGCACCCCGGACACCAGGGCGTGCGCGCACAGACCGAGGGCGGTGCCGACGAACACGGCCGGGAAGATGCGCCCGCCCCGGAAGCCGCAGGACGCGGCGACGAGCAGCGCGGCCAGCTTCACCACCGTCAGCAGGGCGTACTCCCCGGCCGATCTGCCGTCGGGGTCGCGGGCCAGCTCGGCGATCTCGTCGAGCCCCTTGAACAGGGTCAGCTCGCCGCCCAGGGCCGCGAGACCGCCCAGCACGAGCCCGCCCGCCGGAAGCATCAGCATCGGGTGCCGCAGCCCGCGGAAGGCGCCGTGGACGTACGGGAACGCCCGTACGGCGGCCATGCCCAGCAGGGCGCCGGCCGAGGCGATGACGACGGCTGCCAGCAGGTCGGCCCAGCCGGGCCGGCCGAAGGACGGCAGGTCCAGGTCGAAGCTCGGGCGGTCGATCAGGGTGGCGGTCAGGGCACCGGCCGCGCCCGCGGTCAGCGGCGCGAAGACGTTGTCCCACAGCAGTCCGCGGGTCTCCTGCCGGGCCAGCGCCTCGGAGATCACCAGGGCGGCCGCCACGGGCGTGCCGAACAGGGCGCCGATGGTCGCCGCCTCCGCCAGCGCCGGCCAGATGCGGCCGGGCGCCTTCGGCAGGGCCCGGGCCCCCAGCCAGGCGGCCAGGGCGACGTTCACCGTGATGATCGGGTTCTCCGGGCCGAGGCTGGGCCCGCCGGCCAGCATCAGCGCCGTCGCCAGCAGCAGCCCCGGCAGCACGACGGGTGGCAGGACGGGGGCGTCCAGGCCGACGGTGGCCGGATCGGACCCCGCGTGCCCGGGCATCAGCCACACCACGAGGCCGACGGCCACGCCGGTCGCGACGAGCATCACGACCATCCACAGCACGGAGTACCGGCCGATCCCCAGCGCGTCCGGCAGCGGCCCCCACAGCACGTCCTGGAGCTCCTCGGCGGCGGCGCTCACGCCCACCAAAACCAGGCTGCACAGCACACCGACGGCAGCCGCGGGCACGATCGACGGCAGCAGCACGCGCGCGGGGGTCGCGGGGGTGACGGAGGGCGCCCGCCGCTCGGTGTCCTGGACCACGGGCACACGATAAACGGATCAAACGGCACAAACCGGGAACACGCTTGCACCTCACGTGGCGTGAGGCCCGACCGTGAGAGGCGGAAGAAGAAGGGAGCGGAAGTGAGCTACTCCGTGGGACAGGTCGCGGGCTTCGCCGGCGTCACGGTGCGCACGCTGCACCACTACGACGAGATCGGCCTGCTCGTGCCCGGCGAGCGCAGCCACGCGGGCCACCGGCGCTACAGCGACGCCGATCTCGACCGGCTGCAGCAGATCCTGTTCTACCGGGAGCTCGGCTTCCCGCTCGACGAGGTCGCCGCCCTGCTCGACGACCCGGACGCGGACCCGCGCGCGCACCTGCGCCGCCAGCACGACCTGCTGACCGCCCGGATCGAGCAGCTGCGCAAGATGGCGGCGGCCGTGGAGCACGCCATGGAGGCACGCACGATGGGCATCAACCTCACGCCCGAGGAGAAGTTCGAGGTCTTCGGGGACAAGGACCCGGAGCAGTACGCCGACGAGGCGGAGGCGCGCTGGGGCGGCACGGCCCAGTACGCCGAGTCGCAGCGCCGCGTCGCCCGCTACACCAAGGAGGACTGGCAGCGGATCCAGGACCAGAGCGCGGACTGGGGGCGCCGCTACGACGCCCTGATGGCCGCCGGCGAACCGCCCACCGCCGAGGCGGCCATGGCCCTGGCGGAGGAGCACCGGCAGCACATCTGCACCTGGTACTACGAGTGCTCCTACGAGCTGCACCGCAGCCTGGGGGAGCTGTACGTCGCCGACGAGCGCTTCAAGGCGTTCTACGAGTCGATGCGCCCGGGCCTCGCCGAGCACCTCAAGGAGGCGATCGCCGCGAACGCGGCCCGCCACGCCCGCTGATCCCCGGCCCGGGGGGTCACTCCCGGGCCAGCACCACCGCCGTGCCGTACGCGCACACCTCGGTGCCCACGTCCGCCGCCTGTGTGACGTCGAAGCGGAACGCGAGCACACCGTTGGCGCCACGCGCGCGTGCCTGCTCGACGAGGCGTTCCATGGCCTGGTTGCGGGTCTGCACGAGCGTCTTGGTGAGCCCGCGCAGCTCGCCGCCGACCATCGACTTCAGTCCGGCGCCGATCTGGCTCCCCAGGTGCCGGGAGCGCACGGTCAGGCCGAAGACCTCGCCGAGCACCTCCCGCACGTGGTAGCCGGGTACGTCGTTCGTGGTGACGACGAGGACATCGGGCTCAGGGCCCTGTCCGCCGCCGTAATCATCGATGCCCATGTCCACAGCTTTGCCCGGGGCGGGCCGCAGTGCATCCTGATACCCCCATGGAACCTGGGCCGCGACGGCTGCGTTGATACTTTGAGGCAGTCAGTTCCAGCCCGTACCCCACAGCAGCAGGAGCCACATCCCCGTGACCACGCTTGCGCTCGGCCCCGAGTGGCTCAGCCCGGACTACCTGATCTCGACGTTCAGCCTGCCCGGCATCCTGCTCATCGTGTTCGCCGAGTCCGGACTCTTCGCGTTCCTGCCCGGCGACTCCCTGCTGTTCACGGCGGGCCTGTTCGTCGCCGAGGGCACGTACATCACCCAGCCGCTGTGGCTGGTCTGCGCGCTGATCGTGCTCGCCGCCGTCATCGGCGACCAAGTCGGCTACATGATCGGCAAGTTCCTGGGCCCGAAGCTGTTCAACCGTCCCAACTCCAAGCTGTTCAAGCAGGAGAACCTGGACAAGGCCCACGAGTTCATGGAGAAGTACGGTCCCAAGGCGATCGTCCTGGCCCGCTTCGTGCCCATCGTGCGCACGTTCGCGCCCATCGTCGCCGGCGCCGGCCGCATGAAGTACCGCACGTTCCTGACGTACAACGTCATCGGCGGCATCGCCTGGGGCACCGGCGTCACCCTCGCGGGTTACTGGCTGGGCCAGATCGACTTCATCAAGAAGAACGTCGAGTCGATCCTCATCCTGATCGTCCTGCTCTCCGTCGTCCCGATCATCATCGAGTACCTGCGGGACCGCTCGAAGAAGAAGCGCGAGGCGGCGCAGGCCCCCGCGGCCGCGCAGTCCCAGCCCCCGGTCATGGACGACGCGACGACCCAGCTGCGCCGCATCACCCCCGACGACCGGCCCCCGCAGCAGCCCCACCACCACCGCAACGGCCCCGACGGCCCGCGGCACGACGGCCCGCGCCACAGCGACCAGCAGTACAGCGGCCAGGGGTACGACAACCAGCAGTACGGCGACCGGCAGTACAGCGACCAGCAGTACTACGACCAGTACCCCCAGTCCCCGGGCTACGGCCAGCAGCAGCCGTACGGCACCCAGCAGGGCCCGTACAACAACGGGTACTGAGCCGACCTCCCGCCGGGCCGTGAAGCCGCGTCAGAACCCGCGCGTGCGCTTCGCGGCCCGCCGCTTCTCCGCGGAACCGATCCGCAGGAACATCCGCGAGATCTCCGACCCCAGGTTCACCCCGATGGCGATGGCCATGGCGAGCGCCACCGCCTTCGACAGCGACACCAGTCCCTCGTCGATCTCGTTCTGCGCGATCGCCAGCAGCCCGAAGTACGTCGCGGAACCCGGCAGCAGGGGCCCGATGGCGGCGGTCGTGTAGGGCAGCGCGGAGGCGAACTGGTACCGGGACAGCAACTGCCCGAACAGCCCGACCAGGCCCGCGGCCGCCGCCGTGGACGCCACCGGCGAGATGCCGCCCGCGTAGTGCATGGCGCCGTAGACGACCCACGCGACACCGCCGTTCAGCGTCACCCACACCACGGTGGAACGTTCCTGCTGGAGCAGTACGGCGAACGCCAGCGACAGCAGCATCGACGCCCCGATCAGCAGCACCGGCTGGTCGGACACCCCGAGCTTCGCGTCCGGGTTCAGCCGCGCCCCCAGTTGCACGCCGAAGTACAGCACCGTCAGCACGCCCGCGACGATGCCCACGAAGAAGTACAGGACCTCCAGCAGCCGCGCGGAGGCGGTGATGTAGAAGCCGGTCAGCCCGTCCTGCACCCCCGCCACCAGCGCCCGTCCCGGCAGCAGCGCGAACAGCCCACCGGTGATGACCGCGGAGGCCTTCACGTCGACGTGGCCGAGCGTCAGCGCGACCCCGATCGCGGCCGGCGGCATCGCGGCGACCGTGAACTGGTAGAACTCCGGCAGTCCGCGCCCCGCGCACAGCCACGCCAGCCGGTCGCCGAGCATCGCGCCCAGCGCCGCCGCCACGAACACGATCAGATCGCCGCCGACCAGCACCGAGGCGGCACCCGCCAGCAGCCCGCTCGCCCCGGTCAGCGCCCAGCCCGGGTACGGGTGCCGGTTGCGGCGGATCTCGGCCAGGCGCCGGTAGGCCTCCTCCAGGGAGACGGCCGTCTCGTCGTCGCTGAGGTCGTCCACCAGCTGGTACACGGCCGCCAGCCGCGTGTAGTCGGTGCCCCGGCGCCGCACGGTCCGCGACGCCGTGACCGGGTCGTCGACGAGCGAGGGCTGGTAGGAGATCGCCAGCAGCGTGAAGGTGACGTTGGGCTCGCAGCGGTCCAGCCCGTAGGAACGGCAGACGGCGAACATCGCCGCCTCCACGTCCTCGGCGCCCTCACCGCCGGCCAGCAGCAGCTCGCCGATGCGCAGCGTCAGGTCGAGCACGCGCGGCACCGCGGGCCCCGCCTCGTCACCGCTGCGCTGGACCGGCTCCGGCGCCGGCCGCTCCGTCACCGGCATGCGCAGCATCGTCCGCATCCGGTCCTGCCAGGGCACGTCCTTGGTCAGGCTGACCTGCGGGATCCCGCTCGGCGGCGTGAAGGCGGTCGGGGCCTGCCGCGCGCTGTACGTGCTCGGCGGGGTGAACGCCGAGCCCTCCGGCTCGACACCGGGGGCGTGCGGGACGTCCAGTCCCCGCGGCAGGGCGAACTCGGACGTGGTCTCGGACTCCGAACCGGTCGCTCTCGGGACGGCCAGTCCGTCGGGGATCGCGAACTCCGACGTCGTCGACATGTCCCCGTCGACGGCGGCCCCCAGGGATCCGGACGGGGCCGCGAAGGCACTCCTCGCCTCGTCCGACCTGGGCTTGCGGTCCTCCGCGTCCGTCACTGCCTGGCGCTCCCTGTACGACACGTCAGCCTCGTACCCCCCACAGCCTCAGTATGCGCACAGACGGACGAACGGGCCGCACGCGACGCAGGCGTGCGGCCCGTGGGTGCCGGGGCGGGGGTCAGTGACCGCCCTGCTCCTTGAAGCGCTTGTAGGAGCGCTCGATCTCGGCCTCGGCGTCCGTGCGGCCCACCCAGTTGGCGCCCTCGACCGACTTGCCGGGCTCCAGGTCCTTGTAGACCTCGAAGAAGTGCTGGATCTCCAGGCGGTCGAACTCCGACACGTGGTGGATGTCCCGCAGGTGCTCCACGCGCGGGTCGTGCGCGGGCACGCACAGCAGCTTGTCGTCGCCACCGGCCTCGTCCGTCATCCGGAACATGCCGATCGCCCGGCACTGGATGAGGCAGCCCGGGAACGTCGGCTCGTCCAGGATGACCAGCGCGTCCAGCGGGTCGCCGTCCTCGCCGAGCGTGTTCTCGACGAAGCCGTAGTCGGCCGGGTAGCTGGTCGAGGTGAAGAGGCGACGGTCCAGGCGGATCCGACCGGTCTCGTGGTCCACCTCGTACTTGTTGCGCGAACCCTTCGGAATCTCGATCGTGACGTCGAACTCCACCGGTGGCTCCTCCATGATCAACACACAGTTCTGGTGGTTAAGTGTCCCTCACGCAGGTGTGTGATCGCGAAAGGGGCTGGTGGTCGTGCCAGAGCTGAGGCCTTGGCAGGCCGCGAGAGCGCACGCGGCGCGGCTCGCGGACACCGTACGACCGCGCCTGGCCCGAGCCGCAGCGGTCGCGAAACCGCGGGTCGCGCGGTTCGCGGGAGCCGGGAAACCGCAGGTCGCGCGGGTCACGCGGCCGAAGACCTGGCAGTTCGCCGCGGGCGCCGCCACCGCCGGTCTGGCACTGGCCGCCGGGGTGGTGACCGCCGCCGGTCCCTGGGACTCCTCGGGCCAGCGTACGGCCGAGAGCGACCGGGCCGCGGCCCTGGGCCGTGCGGGTGGCGCAGATCACGGCGGGGCGCCCGGCACGCCCGCCCGGCCCCGGCCCGCCCCCAGCGCCGGGCCCGTGCTGACCGGCCTCGGCGGCGTCAGCACCGTGAAGTCCGCCCCGGACGGCAAGGTCCTGGCGAAGGTCCTCGCGCCGCTGCTGAAGGACCCCTCGCTCGGGCCCCGGCCCGCGGCGTCCGTCGTCGATGTCACCACCGGCAGGCGCCTGTACGGCGCGCACCAGGACGCGCCGTTCACCCCCGCCTCGACCACGAAGATCGCCACGGCCGTCGCCGCGCTGTCCGCCATGGGCGCCGACCACCGCCTCACCACGCGGGCCGCGCTGGAACCCGACACGAAGGAAGTAGTCCTCGTCGGCGGCGGCGACCCAACCCTCACGGCGCGCAAGAAGGCCGGCGGGGCGGCGAGCCTGCGCACCCTGGCCGCCGAGACGGCCGCCGCCCTCGCCGAGCGGGGCGTGCGCGAGGTGACCCTGTCCTACGACACCACCCGCTACGCCGGCTCCCCGAGGCACCCGATCGGGGACAACCCCAATCTCGCCCTGGTCAGCCCCCTGATGGCCGACGAGGGCCGCACGGACGACTCCACGAGCGGCCCGGTCACCCGTGTGACGGACCCCGCCGAGGACGCGGCCCGGCAGTTCCGTGACCTGCTGACCTCCCACGGCATCAAGACCACGGCGCCCGGCCCGTCCAAGGCCACCACCCGTGCCGAGACCCTCGCGGCGGTCTCCTCGCCGCCGCTGTCGGCCCTGGTCGAACGCATGCTGACCAACAGCGACAACGACATCGCCGAGGCCCTCGCCCGCCAGACCGCGCTCGCCACCGGCGAACGGCCCGACTTCGCGGGCGCGGGCCGGGCCATCGGCGCGCAGCTGCGCGCCCTCGGACTGCCGCTCAAGGGCGCCGCCTTCAAGGACGGCAGCGGCCTCGACCGCGCCGACCGCCTGACGCCCGGCCTCCTCACCGCCCTGCTGGCCAAGGCGGCCGACCCGTCCCGCCCCGAACTGCGCCCGGCCCTCACCGGCCTGCCCGTCGCCGGCTTCACCGGCACGCTGAGCTCCCGCTACACGGACGGAGCATCCGGCGTGGTCCGCGCCAAGACCGGCACGCTCACCGGTGTCCACACCCTCGCGGGCACCCTGGTCGACCACGACGGCCGCCTGCTGGCGTTCGCCTTCATGGCGACGGACACGGACCGCATCGCCCCGGCGGCGACACAGAAGGCGCTGGACAAGGTCACCACGACACTGGCGGCGTGCGGCTGCAGGTAGCCGTACGGGGCGGCGGCACCGCCCGTGCCGCCCGAGCCCTCGTCCGCGTGCGGCGTGCAGGCGCAGGCGGCCGGGCGGGATGACGGGAAGTCGCCCTGTGCCGCCGGAAGCCTCGACCCGCCCGCTGCGGGCAGGCGCAGGCCGCCAGGCGGGGTGGCTGAACCCTGCCCGTGCCGCCGGGAACTCTCGGTCCGCCCGCCGTTTGCGGTTGCGGGCAGCCGTGCGGGGCGGTGTTCCGCCGCCCCGTCCCGCCGGAAGCCGCCGGTCCGCCAGTCGCGGGCAGGCGCAGGCAGTCGGGCGGGATGGCGGGAAGTCGCCCTGTGCCGCCGGGCCCGCCGGAAGCCTCGGTTCGCCCGCTGCGGGTAGGCGCAGGCGGCCGGGCGGGGTGGCAGAACCCTGCCCGGGTCGCCCGAAGCCTCGGTCCGCCCGGTGTGGGCGGGCGCTCCGCCCGGCGGAACGGACGGGCGTAGCCCGTGCCGCCGGGCAGTCGCAGCGTCGCCGAGGCTCCCATCCGCCCCGGCGGCGTCCGGGCCCCGGGAACGCCCCGCCGTGTTCCCCGGACCTCGCCGCCCTGCCCCTGCGGCGAGCGCTCACGTACGGTTGACGCATGACGAGCATCGGTGGTGCTTCAACCGGCATGGTCGACTGGAATCTCGCGGTGGCGACCGCGACCCGGCTCGTACGCCCGGGCCCCGAGGTCAGCCGCGACGAGGCGAGGGCCGTCGTCGCGGAACTGCGCCGGCACGCCAAGGCCTCGGAGGAACACGTGCGCGGCTTCACCCGGCTGGGCACCGAGGAGGGCCACGACACCCCCGTCCTCGTCGTCGACCGCCCGGGCTGGATCCGCGCGAACGTCGCCGGCTTCCGGGAGATCCTCAGGCCCCTGCTCGATAAGATGCAGGAACGGCGCGGCAGCACCCCCGGCGGCGCGGTCATGAGCGCCGTCGGCGGCAAGGTCACCGGCGTCGAACTGGGCATGCTGCTGTCCTTCCTGGCCTCCCGCGTCCTCGGCCAGTACGAGACCTTCGCCCCCGCCACCCGCGAACTGCCCGCCGGGCAGAACGGCGGCGGCCGGCTGCTCCTGGTCGCCCCCAACATCGTCCACGTCGAGCGCGAACTCGACGTCGACCCGCACGACTTCCGCCTGTGGGTGTGCCTGCACGAGGAGACGCACCGGACCCAGTTCACCGCCGTGCCCTGGCTGCGCGACCATCTGGAGGGCGAGGTCCAGTCGTTCCTGGGGGAGACCGACGTCGACCCCATGACCGTCCTGGAGCGCGTGCGCGAAGCCGCCCAGAGCCTGGCCGGGGGCCGTCCCGAGGCCGAGGAGGACGACGGCGGCCGCTCCCTCGTCGAGATCGTCCAGACCCCCGCCCAGCGCGAGATCCTCGGCCGGCTCACGGCCGTGATGTCCCTGCTGGAGGGCCACGCCGACTTCGTCATGGACGGCGTCGGCCCGTCCGTCGTGCCGTCCGTCGGCGAGATCCGCGAGAAGTTCCAGCAGCGCCGGGCCAAGGGCGCCTCCCGCCTCGACCTCGCCCTGCGCAAGCTCCTCGGCCTGGACGCCAAGCTGCGCCAGTACCGCGACGGCGAGCGCTTCGTACGGGCCGTCGTGGACGAGGTCGGCATGGACGGCTTCAACCGCGTGTGGACCTCGCCCAACACCCTCCCCACCAAGTCGGAGATCGCCAAACCGGCGGAGTGGGTCGCGCGGGTGCACCGCAAGGCCGAGTAGTGAACATCGCGGGGAGGTCGTGAAAGGAAACCGGTCGACGGCAGGCGAACGCCCCTCCAATCACCCGTCCGAGGGACCGTGAGCCAGGGGTAGGCGTGCAATGCTCGGGGAACGGCCCGGTTCTGTCACCATCTACACACTCTGCGTGACCGACACGCGGGCTCACCCCCCGAAAACTTCATGAAGGGAACCGGACATGGGTCCCCATCCTGCGGTCGCGGCGATACGCCTGGCGGTACGCCGCGTCCTCCACGACCTCCTCACCGAACACCACCGCGCCCCCGCCGCGGTCCCGCACGCCCCCTCCCAGGAGTCCCCGCCGCTCGTGCTCGTGGCGTGCTCCGGCGGCGCCGACTCCATGGCCCTCGCCTCCGCCCTCGCCTTCGAGTCCCCCAAGCTCGGCATCCGAGCCGGTGGCGTGACCGTCGACCACGGCCTCCAGCCCGGCTCCGACCTGCGCGCCGCGGAAGTCGTCCAGCGCCTGCGTGAACTCGGCCTCGACCCGGTCGAGTCCGTCGCCGTCACCGTCGGCCGCGCCGGCGGACCCGAGGCCGCCGCCCGCGACGCCCGCTACGCCGCGCTCGACACCGCGGCCGAACGCCACGGCGCCGCCGCCGTCCTGCTCGGCCACACCCGCGACGACCAGGCCGAGACCGTCCTGCTCGGCCTCGCCCGGGGCTCCGGCATCCGCTCCCTGTCCGGAATGGCCGCGGTCTCGGGGGCCGACGGCCGTTACCGCCGCCCCTTCCTGGAACTCGACCGGCAGACCGCCCGCAAGGCCTGCATGGTCCAGTCCCTGCCCGTCTGGGACGACCCCCACAACGCCGACCCGGCCTACACCCGCTCCCGGCTGCGCCACGAGGGCCTGCCCGCCCTGGAGAAGGCCCTCGGCAAGGGCGTCGTCGAGGCCCTCGCCCGGACGGCCCGGCTCTCCCGCGACGACGCCGACGCCCTCGACACCTGGGCGGCCCAGGCCGAGGCCACCGTCCGTGACGCCGCCGGACTGCTGGAGTGCGCCAAGCTCTACGCCCTGCCGCCCGCGGTGCGCCGCCGCGTCCTGCGCCGCGCCGCCATCGCGGCCGGTGCCCCCGCGGGCTCGCTGTTCGCCCGCCACATCGAGGAAGTCGACCGGCTGATCACCGGCTGGCGCGGTCAGGGAGCCATCAACCTCCCCGGCAAGGTCGTGGCACGGCGGCAGGGTGGCAGACTGGTGATTCGGCAAGGCTGAATCCGACCCCTCCGAGCAGTCGGAGCAGGGGCCGGGCGGCCGGTGGGACGACCGAAAGTGATGCGGGTGGACGCGAAAGACATGGGTGCCGACCTCCAGCAGGTGCTCATCACCAAGGAAGAGATCGACGCCAAGCTGGCCGAGCTGGCAGCGAAGATCGACGCGGAGTACGCGGGCAAGGACCTGTTGATCGTCGGCGTCCTCAAGGGCGCGGTGATGGTCATGGCCGACCTCGCGCGGGCGCTGTCCACCCCCGTCACCATGGACTGGATGGCCGTATCCTCGTACGGGGCGGGCACCCAGTCCTCCGGTGTGGTGCGGATCCTCAAGGACCTCGACACCGACATCAAGGGCAAGCACGTCCTCATCGTCGAGGACATCATCGACTCCGGCCTGACGCTGTCCTGGCTGCTCTCCAACCTCGGCTCGCGCGAGCCCGCCTCCCTGAAGGTGTGCACGCTGCTGCGCAAGCCCGAGGCCGCGAAGGTCGCCATCGACGTCGAATGGGTCGGCTTCGACATCCCCAACGAGTTCGTCGTCGGCTACGGCCTGGACTACGCCGAGAAGTACCGCAACCTCCCGTTCGTCGGTACGCTCGCGCCCCACGTCTACGGCGGCTGAACCCCCGGCCGGGGCGCCGTGACGGTGATCGGGAACCCCAGCGCGCTTCCCGCCGTTGGAGCATGCGTGGACGGATCGCCAGCCGCACCGCGCAGCTTCAGGTGACAATGCTGGGGTACCGTCCGAAGAACAGTCTTTTATCAAACTCACTATGGCAGGAGGGACGGGGCGGCACCGCTCCGTGTGGATGGACGTGAAGCGATACTTCCGTGGGCCGGTCATGTGGATCGTGCTGGCCGTCCTTGCCGTGGTCGTGTTGATGCAGGTCGTCGGCTCGTCCGGCGGCTACAAGACGGTGGACACCGGCCAGGTCGTCCAGGCGATCAACCAGAACAAGGTCGAGTCGGCCAAGCTCACCACCGGTGACGAGCAGATCATCAAGGTGACGCTCAAGGGCGACGAAAAGGTCGAGGGCAGCTCGAAGATCCAGGCGAGCTACATCGGCGACCAGGGTGTGGCCATCGCCAACACGCTGCAGAACAAGTACCAGGACAAGCAGATCCCGGACGGCTACACGGTCTCGCCGTCCAAGCAGAACCCGTTCGTCGGGATCCTGCTCTCGCTGCTTCCCTTCGTGCTGATCGTGGTCGTGTTCCTGTTCCTGATGAACCAGATGCAGGGCGGCGGCTCCCGGGTCATGAACTTCGGGAAGTCCAAGGCCAAGCTCATCACCAAGGACACCCCCAAGACGACGTTCGCCGACGTCGCCGGATCGGACGAGGCCGTCGAGGAGCTCCACGAGATCAAGGAGTTCCTCCAGGAGCCGGCCAAGTTCCAGGCCGTCGGCGCCAAGATCCCCAAGGGCGTGCTGCTCTACGGCCCGCCCGGAACCGGTAAGACCCTGCTCGCGCGTGCCGTGGCCGGCGAGGCGGGCGTGCCGTTCTACTCGATCTCCGGTTCCGACTTCGTCGAGATGTTCGTCGGTGTCGGTGCCTCCCGGGTCCGCGACCTGTTCGAGCAGGCGAAGGCGAACGCCCCGGCGATCGTCTTCGTCGACGAGATCGACGCGGTCGGCCGCCACCGCGGCGCCGGCCTCGGCGGTGGTCACGACGAGCGCGAGCAGACCCTGAACCAGCTGCTCGTCGAGATGGACGGCTTCGACGTCAAGGGCGGCGTGATCCTCATCGCCGCGACGAACCGGCCCGACATCCTCGACCCGGCGCTGCTGCGTCCCGGCCGTTTCGACCGGCAGATCGCCGTCGACCGTCCGGACATGCAGGGCCGTCTGGAGATCCTCAAGGTCCACCAGAAGGGCAAGCCGGTCGCCCCGGACGTCGACCTGTCGGCCGTCGCCCGCCGTACGCCCGGCATGACCGGTGCCGATCTGGCCAACGTCCTGAACGAGGCCGCCCTGCTGACGGCCCGCAGCGACCAGAAGCTGATCGACAACCACATGCTGGACGAGGCGATCGACCGTGTGGTCGCGGGCCCGCAGAAGCGGACCCGGATCATGTCGGACAAGGAGAAGAAGATCACCGCGTACCACGAGGGCGGACACGCCCTGGTCGCGGCGGCCTCGCCGAACTCCGACCCGGTCCACAAGATCACGATCCTGTCGAGGGGCCGTGCCCTCGGCTACACGATGGTCCTGCCGGACGAGGACAAGTACTCGACCACGCGCAACGAGATGCTCGACCAGCTCGCCTACATGCTGGGCGGCCGCGCGGCCGAGGAGCTCGTCTTCCACGACCCGACCACGGGTGCCGCCAACGACATCGAGAAGGCCACGGGCCTGGCCCGCGCGATGGTCACGCAGTACGGCATGACCGAGCGTCTCGGCGCGATCAAGTTCGGCGGGGACAACACCGAGCCGTTCCTCGGGCGTGAGATGTCTCACCAGCGGGACTACTCGGAAGAGGTCGCCGCGCTGGTCGACGAAGAGGTCAAGAAGCTCATCGAGACGGCGCACAACGAGGCCTGGGAGATCCTGGTCGAGAACCGCGACGTCCTGGACAACCTCGTGCTGCGGCTGCTGGAGAAGGAGACGCTGGGCAAGGAGGAGATCGCCGAGATCTTCGCCCCCATCGTCAAGCGCCCGCCCCGGCCCGCCTGGACCGGCTCCTCCCGCCGCACGCCGTCCACCCGTCCGCCGGTCCTCTCCCCCAAGGAGCTGGCCCTGACGAACGGCGCCAACGGCGCGACGCCGGCCATCAGCACCGCCAAGAGCACCGCGGCGGAGCCCGCCCCGGCGCCCGAGCGGACCCCGGAGGACCGCCCGGAGAGCTGATCCGGCTCTCCCGACGGTCCCACCGGGCCCGGAATGGATGCCGCGCCCCCCAGGTTTTAGCCTGGGGGGCGCGGCTTTCCGCCATTTACGCAGGCCGCCCCGGATGGACACAGGAACGAGGCACCAGATGACCGACCCCGTGACGCTGGACGGCGACGGCCAGATCGGCGAGTTCGACGAGAAGCGAGCCGAGAACGCCGTACGCGAACTCCTGCTCGCGGTCGGCGAGGACCCGGACCGCGAGGGCCTGAGGGAGACGCCGGCGCGGGTGGCGCGGGCGTACCGGGAGATATTCGCGGGGCTGTGGCAGAAGCCGGAGGACGTGCTGACGACGACGTTCGACCTGGGGCACGACGAGATGGTCCTGGTGAAGGACATCGAGGTGCTGAGCTCCTGCGAGCACCATCTGGTGCCGTTCGTCGGCGTCGCGCACGTCGGCTACATCCCGTCCGTGGAAGGGAAGATCACGGGCCTGTCCAAGCTCGCCCGGCTCGTGGACGTCTACGCCCGGCGCCCGCAGGTGCAGGAACGACTCACCACGCAGATCGCCGACTCCCTGATGGAGATCCTGGAGCCGCGCGGCGTGATCGTCGTGGTCGAGTGCGAGCACATGTGCATGTCGATGCGCGGGGTGCGCAAGGTGGGCGCGAAGACGATCACTTCGGCCGTGCGGGGGCAGCTGCGCGACCCGGCGACCCGCAATGAGGCGATGAGCCTCATCATGGCGCGCTGACGCACCCGATCATGGCGCGCTGAGGCACCCGGCTCACACCGAGGGCGCCGCCCCCGTGCCGTCGTGCTCGTCGTCGTCCGGGAGCTTGCAGACGCGCTCCAGGAAGATCGCCGCCGCTATCACGCCGATGCCCGCGAGGACCGAGAAGCCGGCGTAGATGGCCTGGTCGCGGCGGGCGGGGATGTCGAGGGACTCCAGCAGGAAGACGCCCGTACCGCCGTACATGCCGGAGACCAGGGCGGCGACCAGGGCGCTGGCGTGTCCGAAGACGACCGCGCGGGCCGCCATGATGGGGTCGACGCCCTTGGCGTCGGGCCGCCGCTCGCGCTGGGCCTTCAGCCGGGAGCGCAGCGAGATCGCCGTGGCCAGCAGGACCACGGCGATCAGGGCCAGGACGACGGGGGCGGCCAGGGGGACGCTGGGGAGCGTGCCGATCGAGTTCCACAGGCGGGCGCCCGCCCAGGACAGGACCCCGGCCACGACGAAGACGCCGGCCAGCAACCTGATGCGCAGCTCTTTCACGGTGTCCCTTCGGTTCCCCCGGCCCCGTTCGCGGCCGTCTCGACCTTAACGGCTACTCGGGCAGCCGGAGTTCCAGGTCCGCGCGGTGTGCGACCCCTTCCCGGGTGACGGCGTCCAGCAGGCCGGCGACCGGGCCGCGGCCGGGGAGCTGCGCCTCGGGGTCCAGGTCGAGCCAGGGGGCCAGGACGAAGGCGCGCTCGTGGGCACGGGGGTGGGGCAGGGTGAGCCGCGGGTCGTCGGAGACGACGTCGGCGTAGGAGACGATGTCGACGTCGAGGGTGCGCGGGCCCCAGCGCTCGTCGCGGACCCGGTGGAAGGCCTCCTCGACCGCGTGCGCGCGCTCCAGCAGCGAGGAGGGCGGCAGGGTGGTCTTGAGGACCACGACCGCGTTGAAGTAGGAGGGCTGGCTGCCGGGGTCCACGCCCCAGGGCTCGGTCTCGTAGACGGGGGAGACGGCCTTGACGCGGACGCCGGGCGTGTCCTCCAGGGCGTCCACGGCTCCCTGCAGGGTCTCCAGGCGGTTGCCGAGGTTGGAGCCGAGGGCGACCACGGCCCTCCTCGGGTTGGACAGGGTCGTGTCGGCGGCGTCGACCTTGTCGACGACGGAGGCGGGTACCGGCTGGACGGTCGGGTCGCTGGGACCCTTGAGGTAGGGCGCGGTCATGCTCGGCTCCGGGTGATGGTGACGGTCACGTCGTCGAAGGGCACCGTGATCGGGGCGTCCGGCTTGTGGACGCAGACCTCGACCTCCTCGACCGCTTCGTGCTTCAGACACACCTGGGCGATGCGCTCGGCCAGCGTCTCGACGAGGTCGACGGGCTCGCCCTGCACGACGGCCACGACCTCCTCCGCCACGATGCCGTAGTGCACGGTCTTCGCCAGGTCGTCGTCGGCCGCGGCCGGGCGGGTGTCCAGGCCGAGGACGAGGTCCACGATGAAGGTCTGGCCCTCCTCGCGTTCCCTCGGGAACACACCGTGGTGCCCACGGGCCTTCAGGCCGCGCAGCGCGACACGATCCACGCGAATCACTCCTGCAATCGTCGGTCTCGGCCGGTCCGTGCCGTGTGCGGGCGGCACACCGGCCTCGGTCGAATCTACCCGTGAGCGCGGGCGGGGCCGGGTCGCGGGGGTGGGGCGCGGCCGGGGCCCGGCAGGATTCATCCGGCGTTCTCCCTGGGGAATCCGGCGGCTCACGGTTGGTAGCCGCCCCTACCCGCGGCCCGGTGATTCCAACCCCTACCGGGCGACTACCCACTCAGGCGGGGGAGTCGTCCTGCTCGTCCTCGTCGGTTTCCGCCAGGACGGGGGAAGCGTGGTGCGCCCAGATCTTCCACCCCGAGGGCGTGCGCCGGAACACATTGGTGGCGACCACGAGCTGCCCGACGAGCGGGCCGAGCTCCTCGCCCTCGCCCTCGGGGGCGGGGCCGCCGCTGAGGATGTTCTCCGTGCAGGTCACCAGGGCGGTGTCGCCGGTGACGGAGACGTGCACGTCGGTGAGGAAGAACTGGATGTAGTCGGTGTTGGCCATGATCAGGGCATAGGAGCGCAGGACCTCGCCGCGGCCGGTGAGCACGGGCCAGCCGGGGTGCACGCAGGAGACCACGCCGGTGTCGGCCGGGTCGTGGTAGGTCTCGTCGACGCCCAGGTCGGCGGGGGTGAGCCAGAGCGACGCGAGTTCCTCGAAGTCGCCCTGTTCCAGTGCCTCGTAGAAGGCGGTGTTGGCGGCCTCGACCTGCTCGACGTCGGTGTGGGGGGCGCTCACCGGGTTCCTTCCGCGCCGGGGCGTGCCCCTTCGAGGGCGCGGGCGACGCGTACGGCGTCCGCCGTGGCGCGTACCTCGTGCACGCGGACGGCCCACGCGCCGGCGTGCGCCGCGAGGGCGGAGACGGCGGCGGTGGCCGCGTCGCGCTCCCGGGCGGGCGGGGGCGGGGCGTCGGGTCCGGCCAGGACCCGGCCGAGGAACCGCTTGCGGGAGGCGGCGACCAGGAGGGGGTGGCCGAGGCTGAGGACCCGGTCGAGGCCCGCGAGCAGCGCCAGGTCGTGCTCGGCGTCCTTGGAGAAGCCGAGGCCGGGGTCGACGACGACGCGGTCGGGGGCGATACCGCCGGCGAGGACGGCCTCCACGCGCGCGTGCAGCTCGTCCACGACCTCGGTGACGACGTCGGCGTAGACGCCCCTGACGTTGCCGCCCTGGAGGAAGCCGCGCCAGTGCATGACGACGAAGGGGGCGCCGGCGTCGGCGACGGCGGGGATCATGCGCGGGTCGGCGAGGCCGCCGCTGACGTCGTTGACGAGGACGGCGCCGGCCGCGAGGGCCCGTTCGGCGACGGAGGCGCGCATGGTGTCGACGGAGACGGTGACACCTTCGGAGGCCAGGCCGCGGACGACGGGGATGACGCGGCGCAGCTCCTCGGCCTCGTCCACCCGGGTGGCGCCGGGGCGGGTGGACTCGCCGCCGACGTCGACCAGGTCCGCGCCCTCGGTGACGAGGTCGAGGCCGTGCTTGACGGCGGCCGTGGTGTCGAAGAAGCGGCCCCCGTCGGAGAAGGAGTCGGGGGTGACGTTCACGACTCCCATGACCGCGCAGCGGTCCCATTCCGGTAGGCCCGCCACGCGCCCGCGTCCGCTCTGGTTGCTCATATGTTCAGCGTAGGCCCCGGCGGGGGCCGTCAGGCGCCGCGGCCCGGGCGACGGCCCCGTGCGGGCGTCCGGGTCAGGCCGCCCGGACGGTGCGTTCGGTCGCGGTGCCGTGGGCGCAGGGGCGGCGGGCCGTCGTACGGCGGCGGCGCAGGAAGCGGGGCAGGGGCAGGGCGAGGTTGACGAAACCTTCCGCCTGCATGGCGGCGAAGCCGATGCGGGGCAGGTCGGCGGAGGCGCGGTAGACGACGAAACGGGGCTCCCAGCGCGGCTGGAACTTGGCGTTGAACTTGTACAGCGACTCGATCTGGAACCAGCGCGAGAGGAAGACGAGCAGGCCGCGCCAGGCGCGCAGGACCGGGCCGGCGCCGATCTTCTCGCCGCGTGCCAGGGCCGAGCGGAACATCGCGAAGTTGAGGGACACGCGTGCGATGCCGAACCTCGGGGCGGCCTGGAGGGCGGCCACGATGAGCAGTTCGTTCATGCCGGGGTCGGCGGAGCGGTCGCGGCGCATCAGGTCGAGCGAGGCGCCGTCGGTGCCCCAGGGCACGAAGTGCAGGACGGCCTTGAGGTCGCCGTGGGGGCCGGGGTGGTCGTCCTGCTTGTGGGCGGTGGCGATGAGGCAGTCGCCGTCGGCCCGGTCGCCGATCCGGCCGAGGGCCATGGAGAAGCCGCGCTCGGTGTCGGTGCCGCGCCAGTCGTCGGCGGCGCGCCGGATGCGCTCCAGCTCGGCCTCGCCGAGGTCACGCACGCGTCGTACCCGGGTCTCGTAACCGGCGCGCTCGATGCGCTTGACCATCTGGCGCACGTTGCGCATCGCACGGCCGGCCAGGGAGAAATCCCCGACGTCCACCACCGCCTCGTCGCCCAGTTCGAGGGCGTCGAGCCCGGTCTCGCGGGTCCACACCTCGCCCCCGGTCTCGGAGCAGCCCATGACGGCGGGGGTCCAGGAGTGGGCCCTGGCCTCGTCCATGAACCGCTCGATGGCGCCCGGCCAGGCCTCCACGTCGCCGATGGGGTCGCCGCTGGCGAGCATCACGCCGGAGACCACGCGGTAGGTGACGGCCGCCTTGCCGCTGGGGGAGAAGACGACGGCCTTGTCGCGGCGCAGCGCGAAGTGGCCGAGGGAGTCGCGGCCGCCGTGCCGGTCCAGCAGGGCGCGCAGCCTCGCCTCGTCCTCGCCGGTGAGGCGGGCGGCCGGGTGCTCGGGGCGGAAGGCCAGGTAGACGGTGGTGACGGCGGTGAGCAGGCCGAGGGCGCCGAGCGAGAACGCGACGGTCCAGGAGGTGCTGCCCCGGTAGTCGACCGGGCCCTCGAAGCCGAACAGGCCGTAGACGACGTGGGTGATGCGGTCGGCCAGGCTCGGGTCGCCGAGCATGCGGTCTCCGTGGACGCTGACGACGATCAGGCCCAGCAGCAGCGAACCGGCGCTCATCAGCACGAAGTTGGCCAGCGCCCGCCAGCGGCTGCGCGGGTCGGGCAGGGCGTCGAACTGGTCGCGGTGGCGCAGCAGGGGCGCCAGCAGGGCCAGGGAGACGAGGACGCCGGCGATCGAGTGGCGGTAGGTGAACTGCGCGACGGCCCCGGCCGGGAGCAGGGCGACGGCGGCCCGCCAGGCCCGGCGCTTGCCGCGCTTGAGGCCGTGCGCGAGCAGCAGCAACAGCACGCCCGCGCTCAGCGACAGGGCGGCCGCGAAGGGGCCGAGGGCGCCGGGCAGCACCTCGGCGAGCGCGTGCATCCGGCTGTGCCGGAAGCGCGGGAAGACGCCGGCGGCGATGTCCAGCGCGCCCACCAGGGCGCAGGCTCTGCCGACGAGGAGGGGCACGGCCTCGGGGCGTGGCCCGCGCAGCAGCCGGCCGACCCGCCCCGTACGCGCCTGGGCGCCGCGGCGGTTCGGAACCCCGCCCGACATTTCCTCATCTGTCCTGACAGACATCGCATCCCGTAGTTCTGCGAGAGACCTTGGATCCGGGCCCGATTCGGGCATCCGGCGACATTGCGCCCTCTAGGACGGTGTCTCGGGGGGAGAGGTTCACTCCCCACGTCAAAGCCGTCTCCAAGGCGGAGGAAAGTCCGGGACAAGCTCGCGTGAAGGTGTGCGGGGCGGGACCGGGCGGAGAGCGCGGACAGGTAACCGAACCATGGGTCTCACGAGTGACGAGGTGCTCGCACTGGCGGTGCTCTGCGCCGTGCTGCTGTTCACCGGCACGGTCTGGCTGTGGCCGAGGCTGGCCCACTGCGGCCGGCGGGCGGTGAGCGGCCGTGTCGGCCTGCTGCTCGGCACGCAGCTGGCGCTGTTCGCCGCGGTGGGCCTGGCCGCCAACCAGGCCTTCGGGTTCTACGCGAGCTGGGCGGACCTGTTCGGGCAGGAGAAGGACCAGGGGGTGGTCGTCGACCACACGCCGGGCCGGGGCCCGCTGGAGGTGGTCGGCTCGCGGCGGGTGCCGGGGGCGGGCGGGGTGCGCCCGGCCTCCGGCGGCCGGATCCAGGAGGTCGAACTCCTGGGCCGCACGACCCGGATCGCCACGCCCGCGTACGTGTATCTGCCGCCGGAGTACTTCCAGCCGCGGTACCGCACCCACCGGTTCCCGGCGGCGGTCGTGCTGACCGGTTATCCGGGTACGGCGTCGGCGCTGGTGGAGAAACTCCACTATCCGCGCACCGCGCAGGAACTGGCCCGGGCCGGCCGGGCGCGGCCGATGATCCTCGTGATGCTGCGGCCGACGGTGGCACCGCCCCGGGACACGGAGTGCGTCGACGTTCCCGGCGGTCCGCGCACCGAGTCGTTCTTCGCGAGGGATCTCCCCGAGGCGTTGCGCGCGCACTACCGGGTGGCCGAAAAGCCGGGCGGTCTCGGTGTCATCGGCAACTCCACGGGCGGCTACTGCGCGTTGAAGCTCGCACTGCACCATCCCGGTGTGTACGCCGCCGGGGCGGGTCTGTCCGCCTACTACAAGGCACCGGTCGACGCCACGACGGGCGATCTCTTCCGGGGCGACAAGGGCCTGCGCGAGCGCGCCGACCTGTGGTGGTACCTCGCGCACAGGCCCGCTCCCGACACGTCCCTGCTGGTCACCACCAGCAAGAGGGGCGAGTCCAACTACCGGGACACGAGGGAGTTCATAGCGCGGGTGAAGGACAACGGGCGGACGCGGATCTCCTCGATCGTCCTGGAAAGCGGCGGGCACAACTTCAACACCTGGCGGCGGGAGATTCCGGCGGCACTGGAGTGGATGAGCGAGCGGCTGACACGGGGGTGAACACGCTGTTCCGCGGCGGTGGAAATGATCTTGGGAATTGCATGAACGGCCGGTTCCGGTTCTTCCCGAGTTCTGATGCGTCGTGACTCTCTTGGTATGGCTTTGTTTTTGCGGGGTGGCTCACCATGATTCGCCTACGCGCGGTAAGTTTCTGGCCATGCCACGTGGACGTCATCGCCATTCCCCGCCCTTGCACAGGCTGCTGCCCCCGTCGGCGATCGCAGGCGTCTCCCTCGTCTGCGCCCTGGGGCCATGGGTGTTCACGGAACCGACGCTGCTCCGTGGCCTGGCCGCGGCCGCCGCGGCGACGGCGGTCATCGGCGCGGTCGTCCTGCGCCGCTGGGACATCCAGGCGGGCAAGCAGGTCGCCGACCTCACGCGCGCGCGGGCGAGCGACGAGTGGCGCTTCGAGGAGCGCGTCGCCGAACTCGAAGCCGACCTGGAGGAGTCCCGCGAGCTGCGCGCCAAGCTGGAGCAGCGGCTGCGCGCCAAGCGCACCGAACTGGCCGGGCTGCGCAACGAACACGCCGCGCTGCTGCGCCGGTACGCCACCTCCGAGACCGAGCGGGCGAGCGTCCTGGAGGAGCGCCGGGTACTGGAGATCGAGGCGACGGCCCCGGTGCGGGCGGCGCTGCCCGCGGGGGCCGTGGACGCCACGGACGCGGCGGACGGCGACCCGGCGCGGCCGGACGAGGCGGCCGCCGGTCTCTCCGCCGGGACGCGGACCACGGTCCCGGCGGTGTTCTCGCCGGAGGGCTCCCGGCTGTTCCTGCGCGCCGCGGCCGCGCTCGCCCGGTTCGACGGCGAGCGGGCCCCGGACCCGGACGGCGGGGGTGACGGCGACGGCGACGGCGTACCCGAGGGTGAGGACACCGCGGAACCCGCGAGCGAGGCCCGGCAGGAGCAGGCCGAGCAGCGGGAGCCGTCCCGTGAGGGCGAGCCGCAGGAGCGGTCCGGGGCGGCCGGCGGGCACGAGCGCACGACCACCGCCGCCCGAGCGGGGACCGGTGCCGGGCGGCTGCCCGAGCCCGGCCCGTCCGGACAGGCGGCGCCCGGCCACTACACCGTGCCGACCGCCGTGGCCGTCGCCCCGCAGCAGCCGGTGCGGCGCCCGCTGGCCGAGGGCGGCTTCGACTTCTTCGGCACCAAGAAGGGCACCTCGCGGGCGGCGCTGGAGGCCGTGCAGAACGAGGACCTCGCCGATGTCGTCGGCCAGGAGGCGCTCGCCCTGCACAAGGCCGAGACCGAGGCCCGCTACAAGCCCGTGGACGAGGAGTCGCGCGGCATCGGCCAGGTCATCGACCTGACGGCGCACGACGAGACGGAACAGATCGACCTGCAGGGGCTGCGCAGCGCGGTGTCCTGACCGAGTCCGGGCGCCGCGTGCGCCAAGGTGCGCGAGGGGCGCGAGGGGCGCGCAGGTGCGCTGAGGCGTCAACGGATCATCGCGTCATCGGGGAGAAAGTCCTCCGTTCGGCCCCCGGCCACGGCCGGGGGCCTTCGCATGTCCGCGGGGTTCACGCCATCCAGCGGTCGGGGCGGGCGTCGCGGCGCCCGGTGCGCGACCGTTCCGCCTGGGCCGCCAGCAGCGCGCGCGCCTCGGCGGTGTCGCGCAGCCGCGCCGTCACCGTCTTGCCGGCGCCGGTGTCCACCGACACGTCGGCCAGGCCCCGGGCCCGCTCCCACGGCCCCTGCGTCAGCCGTACGCTCTGCACCTTGGCGTGCGGCACCAGCGCCAGGCTCCGCCGCAGCAGCCCCGAACGGGCCGCGAACACGGCGTCCGTGACGGCCAGTCCGTAGCCCCGCCACCACACGGGCACGCACCAGCGCGCGCGGCGCGGCGACGGTTCCAGGGCCGTGGGCCGCGGCACCGTCACCCCGGGCAGCACGCGCGCGACGACGTCCTCGGCGATCTCGCGCGGGGCGACCGGCAGCAGCACGGAGTTGGACGAGCCGGCGACGTCCAGTTCCACGCGCACCCAGCCGCGCCGCCGCCACAGCAGCGGCTCCACGATCCGCACGGTCTGCACGCGCCCCGGCGGCACCGTCTCGTGGGCCCGGTCCAGCAGGCCGTGGTCGATGCGCAGGCCGTCGGGCGACTCGCCCAGGGTCCAGTCGTACTCGGTGATGAACCGGCCCACGCTGCTCGCGCCCGCCGCGCCGAGCAGCGGCAGGGCGACCGCGAGGACCGTCCACAGGCTGTGGGTGGCCAGCCACAGCACCGGTGGCACGACGAGCGCCGCGGCCAGCGATCCCCAGGTCGAGCCGGTCAGCACCAGCGACATCGCGAGCACGCCCGGCGGCACCCGCAGCAGCTGCCGGGAGGGGGCCTCGCCGACCTCGTGCGCGGTCTCGGGGGCGAAACCGGCGGCCCGGGCGAGCAGCTCGGCCCGCAGGGCCCGGGCCTCGCCGGCGCCGAGGAAGGCCAGTTCGTCCTTCTTGTCGGTGCCTATGACGTCGAGCCGGAGCTTGGCGACGCCCGCGACCCGGGCGAGCAGCGGCTGGGTGACGTCGACGGCCTGGAGCCGCTCCAGGCGGATGTGGGCGGTGCGGCGGAAGACCAGGCCGGTGCGGATGCGCAGTTCGGTGCCGGTGACCGCGAAGTGGGTGAACCACCAGGAGCAGAAGCCGTAGAGGGCGGCGGCCGGGACGATCACCGCCAGGCCGATGAGCAGGGTCGTCGTGTTCAGGCGGGTCAGGTGGCGCTGCGCCCCGTCGGGGTCGTGCACGGCCCAGCCGATGACGACGGCGACCGGGGCCCAGGCCCGCCGGAGCGGGGTGACGGGGTGCAGCCGCCGCTCGATCACCCCACCGGTGGCGTCGGTCGCACCGGCCGCACCGGCTGCACCGACCGCACCGGCGGCACCGGTCGCCTGCGCGGGCTCGGGCGGCTCGGCCGGTTCCGCGGCCCGGGGGGTCGTCACAGTCCCGCCGATCGGGCCTCGCCCAGCTCGGTGAGCCGGTCGCGCAGCCGTTCCGCCTCGGCCGGGTCCAGCCCCGGGATGGTCGCGTCGGTCGCCGCGGCCGCCGTGTGCAACTGCACGCTGGCCAGCCCGAAGTGCCGCTCCACGGGCCCGGAGGTCACCTCCACCAGCTGCATCCGCCCGTACGGCACGACGGTCTCCTCGCGCCACAGCACGCCCCGGCTGATCAGCAGGTCGTCGGCCCGCTCGGCGTACCGCCAGGAACGCCAGTTGCGCTCGATCATCACCCAGCCCCAGACCGCCGCTGCCAGCGGCACCAGCGCGAACAGCGCCCACGCGGGCCCGGCCAGCAGCCCCGGCAGGAGCCCCGCGGCCAGGGTGATCAGCCCGAGCCAGACGACGAGCAGCAGCCGCCGCATCCTCAGCAGACCGGGGGGCAGGGCGATCCAGGCGGGCTCGCCGGCCCTGGTCCGTTCCTCGGCTCCGGCCCCGGCCGCGCTGTCCGCCCCCGTCGCTCCCGCCTCGCGCGGGATCCCCGTCTCCATGAGGTCAGGGTACGTAGGGGAGACTGTCCGCATGACTCCTACGACGGAGACCACGGTCGGAATCGGCGGTGCCGCGGAGAGCACCGACATGGTGCTCAACATCGGGCCCCAGCACCCGTCCACGCACGGCGTGCTGCGCCTGAAGCTCGTCCTGGACGGCGAGCGCGTCACGCACGCGGAGCCGGTGATCGGCTACATGCACCGCGGGGCGGAGAAGCTGTTCGAGGCGCGCGACTACCGCCAGATCATCGTGCTCGCCAACCGCCACGACTGGCTGTCGGCGTTCTCCAACGAACTGGGCGTCGTCCTCGCCGTGGAGCGGATGCTCGGCATGGAGGTCCCCGAGCGCGCGGTGTGGCTGCGCACGCTGCTCGCCGAGCTGAACCGGGTGCTCAACCACCTGATGTTCCTCGGCTCCTACCCGCTGGAGCTCGGCGGCATCACCCCGATCTTCTACGCCTTCCGCGAGCGCGAGGAGCTCCAGCACGTCATGGAGGAGCTGTCCGGCGGGCGGATGCACTACATGTTCAACCGCGTCGGCGGCCTCAAGGAGGACCTGCCGGCCGGCTGGACCGCACGCGCGCGCACCGCCGTCGCCGACGTCCGCTCCCGCATGGACCGCTTCGACGACCTGGTGCTGGGCAACGAGATCTTCCGCGGCCGCACCCGGGGCGTCGGCGTGCTGTCCCCGCAGGCCGTGCACGCCTACGGCGTCAGCGGGCCGATCGGCCGCGCCTCGGGCGTCGACTTCGACCTGCGCCGCGACGAGCCGTACCTCGCCTACGGGGACCTCCAGGACACCCTGAAGGTCGTCACCCGGCAGGAGGGCGACTGCCTCGCCCGCTTCGAGTGCCTGCTGGAGCAGACGCACAACGCGCTCGACCTGGCCGACGCCTGCCTCGACCGCCTCGCCGACCTGCCGCCCGGGCCGGTCAACCAGCGGCTGCCGAAGGTCCTCAAGGCACCCGAGGGGCACACGTACGCCTGGACCGAGAACCCTCTCGGGATCAACGGCTACTACCTGGTCAGCAAGGGCGAGAAGACGCCGTACCGGCTCAAGCTGCGCTCCGCGTCGTACAACAACATCCAGGCGCTGACGGAGCTGCTGCCGGGGACGCTCGTCGCGGACATGGTGGCGATCCTCGGGTCGATGTTCTTCGTGGTCGGGGACATCGACAAGTAGCGGCGCGAACCGCGGCCCAAGCCCCGGGTCGCGCCGCGGTTCACCCCGGGAGCGGGTCCTCGATCCCCACCGGCTGCACCAGCCACGCGAAGTCGCCCAGACCGCCGGCCGCCGTCAGCTCGGCCGCCTCCCCGGCGCCCGCGAGGGCGCGCACGTAGGCGGCCGGGTCGGTGGAGGCGAGCGTGAGCGGGGGGCGCGCGCCGGTCACCCCGAGGGCGTGCAGCGCCTCGCGCTGGGGCAGCACCCGCCCGCCCGGGAGCGCGCAGGCGTCCAGCGCGACATGCGCCGTGATGTCGCACGAGCCGTCCGGCACGGGGGGAACCTCGCGGCCCTCGCGGAAGCCGGTGAGCGTCCCGAACGGGGGCCTGGCCCGCGCCGTGTGCGCGTAGTCCACGGCCACGGCGAGCCCCCGGCCGACGGTCGCGACCGCCGCCGCCCAGGCCTCGTCGCGGGGCAGCCCGATCTCGGCCCGCAGCCCCTCCTCGCCGGGCAGCGGCCACCACCGCTCCAGCCACCTCGCCCGGGCCCCGCCGACCGGCTCCCCGAGCCGCTCGGTCCCGTCCGCGCGCACCAGGACCCGCCGGGCCCGCCCCGCGGGGTCCACCTGCGCGACCTCCACGGGCACGTTGTCCAGCCACTCGTTGGCGAACAGCAGCCCCGTCGTCCCCGGCGGGGGCGCGGACCGCCACTCGATCCGGTGATCGAGTCCCGCGGGCCGGGCGGCGATCTCGACGGCGTACGCGCGCGTGCGGCCCGCCACCTCGGCGGGCAGCGCGGCCAGCACCCCGGCGGCCAGCTCGCCCCGCCCGGCGGCCATGTCGACGAAGTCGAGCACCGCGGGCCGGCCCAGCGCCTCGTCGACCCGGCACAGCAGCCGTGCCACAGCCCCCGCGAACAGCGGCGACGCGTGCACCGAGGTGCGGAAGTGCGCGCCCGGCCCCGCCGCCCGCCGGTAGAAGCCGCCCGGCCCGTACAGCGCCTCCCGCGCCGCGTCCCGCCACCCGCGCCACTCGTCCCTCGCACCCGCAGTCATCCGGTCAGGCTATGCGGACACAACGACCGCAACTCCACCTTGCGGAGTACACGCGCCGGACGCGGATCGGCCCTCCGGTTGACCCATGCACCTATCCGCTTCCCTACGCTGGGTTACGTGCAGCGCCTCTATGACTTCCTCCGCAGGCACCCGATGTGGGTCGACGGCTTCTGGGCCGTGGTCCTCCTCGGGATTTCGCTGGTGGGCGGAGTGGCGGGCGGCTACGGCTCCCCGGCCGCCGCCGTGCCGATCACGCTGCTGCTGTGCCTGGTGATCGCGCTGCGCCGCCGGATGCCGGAGCGGATGCTGCTGCTCGCGGCGGTGGCCGGCGTGGCCCAGCTGATCACCGACGTGGAGATCGGCCCGGCCGACTTCGCCATGCTGGTGATCGTCTACACGGTCGCCGCGGAGGGTGCCCGCTGGGCCTCCCGCTTCGCGCTGGGCGCCGGTCTGTGCGCCGCGCCCGTGGCCCACCTGCGCTGGCCGAGCGATCAGACGGGCGTCGCGGGCAACATCGCCCTGACCGTCTTCATGACCGTGCCCTTCGCCCTGGCCTGGGTGCTCGGCGACTCCATCCGCACCCGCCGCGCCTACTTCGCGCAGCTGGAGGAGCGGGCCGCCCGCCTGGAACGGGAGCGCGAGGCGCAGTCCAAGGTGGCCGTCGCCGCCGAACGCGCCCGCATCGCGCGCGAGCTGCACGACGTCGTCGCCCACAACGTCTCGGTGATGGTGGTGCAGGCCGACGGCGCCGCCTACGTCCTGGACGCCGCGCCCGACCAGGCGAAGAAGGCCCTGGAGACCATCTCCTCCACCGGCCGCCAGGCCCTCGCCGAGATGCGCCGCCTGCTCGGCGTGCTGCGCACCGGGGAGCACCAGGAGGCCGGCGAGTACGTGCCGCAGCCCGACGTGCAGCAGATCGAGGACCTCGTCGAGCAGTGCCGCGGATCCGGACTGCCCGTCGACTTCAAGGTCGAGGGCACCCCGCGCCCGCTGCCCAGCGGCGTCGAGCTCACCGCCTACCGCATCGTGCAGGAGGCGCTGACCAACACCCGCAAGCACGGCGGACCCAACGCGGGCGCCAGCGTGCGCCTGGTCTACTTCGACGACGGCCTCGGCCTGCTCGTCGAGGACGACGGCAAGGGCGCCCCGCACGAGCTGTACGAGGAGGGCGGGTTCGACGGACAGGGGCACGGCCTGATCGGCATGCGGGAACGGGTCGGTATGGTCGGCGGCACGCTGGACGCCGGACCGCGTCCGGGCGGAGGATTCCGCATCAGCGCCCTGCTGCCGCTCAAACCCGCGCACTGACATCGGCGCGCGCCCCGCTGACACCTGTCACACCCCCGCCACCGCCCCGCTGTTCCCTCCGCCCCGCTGTTCCCCCACCGCCCCGCTGTTCCCCCACCTCCACAGATACGGAAGAGGCCCCGATGACGATCCGCGTGATGCTCGTCGACGACCAGGTGCTGCTGCGCACCGGGTTCCGGATGGTGCTCGCCGCCCAGCCGGACATGGAGGTCGTGGCCGAGGCGGGCGACGGCGTCGAGGCCATCCAGGCGCTGCGGACCACCGAGGTGGACGTCGTGCTGATGGACGTCCGCATGCCCAAGCTCGACGGGGTGGAGGCGACCCGGCGGATCTGCGCCGACACCGACCCGCCGAAGGTGCTCATCCTGACCACCTTCGACCTCGACGAGTACGCCTTCTCCGGGCTGAAGGCCGGCGCCTCCGGCTTCATGCTCAAGGACGTGCCGCCCGGTGAGCTGCTCGCCGCCATCCGGGCCGTGCACAGCGGGGACGCCGTCGTCGCGCCCTCCACCACCCGGCGGCTGCTGGACCGCTTCGCGCCGATGCTGCCGGGCACCCAGCAGCCCCAGCACAAGGAGCTGGAGCGGCTCACCGACCGCGAGCGCGAGGTCATGGTGCTGGTCGCGCAGGGCCTGTCCAACGGCGAGATCGCGGCCCGGCTCGTGCTGTCCGAGGCGACCGTGAAGACCCATGTGGGCCGCATCCTGACCAAGCTGGGACTCAGGGACCGGGTGCAGGTCGTGGTGCTGGCCTACGAGACCGGGCTGGTGCGGGCCGGCGGACACGGCTGACCCGGGGGCCCGGGCCGCTACCGGAGGATGCCCTCCAGGAAGTCGCTGCCCAGCCGCGCCACCACCGTCACGTCCAGCTGGTGCAGGACGTAGCGCCCCCGGCGGCGGGTGGTGACCAGGCCCGCCTTCTTCAGCACGGCCAGGTGCCGGGATATCTCCGGGGCCGTCATGCCGTGCACCTGGGCCAGCTCGCCGGTGCTGTAGGCGCTGCGGGCCAGATACCGGCACAGGCGCATGCGGACCGGGTGGGACAGCGCGGTCATGCGCAGGGCCAGCTGCTCCAGCGTGGGCGGGGCGGCGAGCTCGGGGGAGCCGACCGGGTAGTGCAGCACGGGCTGCCAGCCGTGGCGGTGCAGCACCATCAGGTGCGGCCAGCCCAGGCTCGTCGGGACGAGCAGCAGCCCGCCCTCGCCCGTGGCCGTACGGCCGTCGCCCAGCTTGTCGACGGAGATCACGGCGGCCGGCTCGTCGAGCGTCACCGCCGGGGACACCGCGGCCAGGGCCTCGGCCAGGCCCTTGCGGCGCAGCAGATCCGTCTTGTGCCGGGTGTCCGCCGCGAGCTGGTGGCGCAGCCGGGACCAGGCCTCCGCGAAGAACGCCTCGTCGCAGTCCTGGAGGAACTGCCGCAGCCAGCCCCGGATCCGGGGCGGATCGGCCAGCAGCCGCTCGCTGAACCGCAGCTGCCGCGGCCCGCGCGCGGCGGCCAGGTCCAGGGCGCGGCGGCGCACCTCCGGGTCGGTCAGCGCCGTGGGCGCGCAGTCGCCGTAGCCGGTGGCGCAGGTGAACTCCAGCGCGGCGTCCACGAACTGCTCGTCGGACAGCTTGTCGAGCAGGTCGAGCTCCTCGGCGAGCGTGCCGCCCGGGAGCGCGGTGCGGTCCGGCAGGCCCGCGCACGGCAGGAACAGGTCGGAGAACGTCGTCCGCCACAGGAAGTCCGCCTCGCACATCCGGTCGGCCAGATGCGGGTCGAGCCGGGCGGTCACGCCGGTCACCCAGCCCTGCAGCCCCGGATGGTGCGCCGGTTCGGACAGCGCGTGCAGCGCCATGCCGAGCTCGGCCAGGGGGGAGGGGACGACGGCGACCCTCTCCGGCCGCAGCCCCGCGATGTCGATGCGCACGCTCATGACCTCATGGTGCACCCCGCCACCGACAACGCCCCGTCGATTGACGGGGGTCGTCAATCGACGCGACGACCCGCGGGAGGCGGGCGCACGGTGGGAGGACCGGGGCTTTCGGCGGAGCCTTCGCGGTCCCGGCTCCCGTGACGCGAAGGAGAGCCACATGAGCATCACGCAGCAGTACCTCCTCGACGCCCACCGCGCCCGGTCCCTGGGCCAGGCCGCCCCGCCCGCGCCGGGCACCCACGAGGAGCGGCTCGTGCGGCGGTGGCGCGACGAACGGCGGTTCCGCGCCGTCCTCGCGGGCCGCCCGGTCCGCCCCCGGCTCCGGGCGGCCCTGGAGCGGTGGCGGCGGCGCCCTACCTGACCGGCTCCGGGAGCCGGGCCACGAACTCCGCGACCGCGGCCTTCACGTCCTCGGCGCTCCACTCCAGCCCCGCCGAGCGCACATGGATCTCGGTGTACGCCAGGTCCGGGCCGCGCCGGTCCCAGGAGTTGCCGAACAGGACGACCCCCGTCTCCTCGGCGGTGCGCACCGCCGTCTCGGCCAGGACGCCGGCGTCGTACGGCAGCCAGACCTGGAAGTCGTGGGTGTGCGGCACCCGCGGGTGCACGCGCGCCCACGGCGTCCCGGCCGCCGCGAACCCCTCGTGCAGGGCGGCGGCCACCACGCGCGCGTGCGCCACGTACTCGGGCAGCCGGGGCAGCTCCCGCTCCAGCCCGATCAGCGCCGACAGCGCGGTGGGGAACTGCTGGAAGACCAGGCCGCCGTACCGGTGCCGCCAGGCCTTCGCCTCCGCGACGAGCTCCGCCGGACCGGCGAGGGCCGCGCCGCCGAACGCCTCCAGGGACTTGTAGAACGACACGTAGACGCTGTCGGCCAGGCCCGCGATCTCCGCCAGGGGCCGGCCGAGGTGGACGGTGGACTCCCACAGCCGGGCCCCGTCGAAGTGCACCACCGCGTCCCGCTCCCGCGCGGCCGCCACGACCTCGGTCAGCTCCTCCCAGGAGGGCAGCACGAAACCGGCGTCCCGCAGGGGCAGCTCCAGCATCAGCGCGCCGAACGGCTCCTCGAAGTCCCGGACCTCCGCGGCCGTCGGCAGCCGCGGCTCGCTCGTCACCCGCACCGGGCGCAGGCCGCCGACCTCGCTGAACGCGTTGCGCTCGTGCACCTCCGGATGGGCGAGGGCGTGCAGGGCGACGGTCGGGTTCCCGGTGCGGCCCGCCCAGCAGCGCAGCGCCACCTGCTGGGCCATCGTGCCGGTCGGGAAGAACGCGGCGGCCTCGGTGCCCAGCAGCCCGGCGACCTTGGCCTCCAGGGCCTCGACGACGCCGTCGCCGTACACGTCGGACGGCTCGACCAGGTCGTACACGTCGCCCGCCCCGTCCAGCCCGGCCAGGCGCTCGCGCAGCGTCCGGTGGAAGCCGAAGCGCGCCATCGCCCGGCGCGCGCCGCGGTGGGCGGCCAGCCGCCGCCTGCGGAGCTGCGCCTTCCGGTCCTCGTCGGAAACCCGCTCGTCCTGTTCCGCCGTGTCAGTCATGCACCGGATCCTCCCCCGCGCGCGTACGGCCCGGCATCCCCATTTCCGTACGCCCGGGCCGTGGTCGCCTCCGTCGCCGCCCCCGTCCACCGCAACGCACAGCCTGTGGACGACCGAACGCCCCCGGAACCGATCGCGTTAACATGACGAGAAATCGTCCGGTACCCGGAGCGGACTGGAACGGGAAGGCCGCCGTCGAGTGAACACAACCCCACAGCCAGATCCCAGGGACCGCCCCGCGCGGCTCACCGTCGGCGTCGTCGGCGCAGGCCGCGTGGGACCCGCGCTGGCCGCGTCCCTCCAGCTCGCCGGGCACCGCCCGGTCGCCGTGTCCGCGGTCTCCGACGCCTCCCGGCGCCGGGCCGCGCAGCTGCTGCCCGACGTGCCGGTGATGCCCCCCGAGGGCGTCCTGGAGCGGGCCGACCTGGTGCTGCTGACCGTCCCGGACGACGCCCTGCCCAAGCTCGTCGCGGGCCTCGCCGACACCGGTTCCGTACGGCCGGGGCAACTGCTCGTGCACACCTCCGGCCGGTACGGCGTGGGCGTGCTCGACCCCGCCCTGCGCGCGGGCGCGCTGCCGCTGGCCCTGCACCCGGCGATGACCTTCACCGGCACGCCCGTGGACGTCCAGCGCCTGGCCGGCTGCTCCTTCGGCGTGACCGCGCCCGAGGAGCTGCGCCTGGCCGCCGAGGCCCTGGTCATCGAGATGGGCGGCGAGCCGGAGTGGATCGCCGAGGAGAACCGGCCGCTCTACCACGCGGCCCTCGCCCTGGGCGCCAACCACCTGGTCACGCTCGTCGCCCAGTCGATGGAGCTGCTGAGCACCGCCGGGGTCGCCGCCCCCGACCGGATGCTCGGCCCGCTGCTCGGCGCGGCCCTGGACAACGCCCTGCGCTCCGGCGACGCGGCGCTGACCGGCCCGGTCGCGCGCGGGGACGCGGGCACGGTCGCCGCGCACGTCACCGAGCTGCGCCGGCACGCCCCGCAGACCGTCGCCGGATACCTGGCCATGGCCCGCGCCACCGCCGACCGGGCCCTGGCGCACGGCCTGCTGAAGCCGGAGCTGGCCGAGGACCTCCTCGGGGTGCTCGCCGACGGGACCGGCGGGACCGGCGGCACCGACGGGACCGAGGGCACCGGGAGGGACGCCCGATGACCACCACCCTGCTGCGCACCGCCGGTGAACTGCACGCACGCGCGCGTACGGGCCGCCGCGCGGTCGTGATGACCATGGGCGCCCTGCACGAGGGCCACGCCACGCTGGTGCGCACCGCCCGCGACATCGCCGGCCCCGAGGGCGAGGTCGTCGTCACCGTCTTCGTCAACCCGCTGCAGTTCGGCGCGGGCGAGGACCTCGACCGCTACCCGCGCACCCTGGACGCCGACGTCGAGCTCGCCGGGCGGTCCGGCGCCGACGTCGTGTTCGCGCCCTCCGTGGACGAGGTGTACCCGGGCGGCGAGCCCCAGGTCCGCGTCACGGCGGGCCCCATGGGCGAGCGCCTGGAGGGCGCCTCCCGCCCCGGGCACTTCGACGGCATGCTCACGGTCGTCGCCAAGCTGCTGCACCTCACCCGCCCCGACGTCGCCCTGTACGGCCAGAAGGACGCCCAGCAGCTGGCGCTGATCCGCCGCATGGTGCGGGACCTGAACTTCGGCGTGGAGATCGTCGGCGTGCCGACCGTCCGCGAGGAGGACGGCCTGGCCCTGTCCAGCCGCAACCGCTACCTCTCCGACCGTGAGCGGCGCACGGCCCTGGCCCTGTCCCGGGCCCTGTTCGCGGGCCGGGACCGGCACGCCGCGCAGGAGGCGCTGCGCGCCCGCGCCCGCGAGGTGCCCGCCACCCGCGCGCGTGCCGAGGCCCTCAGCGCCCTCGGCGAGTCCCGCGCGGCGGCCGACGCGCACGCCGTGGCGACGGCCGTCCCGGGCGGCCCGGCCGCCGTCCGCGCGGCCGCCCGCCAGGTCCTCGACGAGGCCGCCCGCCTCGACCCGCCGCTCAGGCTGGACTACCTCGCCCTGGTCGACCCGTCCGACTTCACCGAGATCGGCGACGACTACACCGGCGAGGCGGTCCTGGCCGTCGCCGCCCGGGTCGGCACGACCCGGCTGATCGACAACATCCCCCTCTCCTTCGGAACCTTCGGAGCCGCCTCGTGACCTCCACAGGCATACGACTGCACGCGCCCGCCCCCGGCTGGTCCATCGCGGCGGACGTGGTCGTCGTCGGCTCCGGAGTCGCCGGCCTGACCGCGGCCCTGCGCTGCGAGGCCGCCGGGCTGAGCACCGTCGTCGTCACCAAGGCCCGGCTCGACGACGGCTCCACCCGCTGGGCCCAGGGCGGCATCGCCGCGGCCCTCGGCGAGGGCGACACCCCCGGGCAGCACCTCGACGACACCCTGGTCGCCGGCGCGGGCCTGTGCGACGAGGACGCGGTGCGCCTGCTCGTCACCGAGGGGCCCGGCGCCGTGCGCCGGCTGATCGAGACCGGCGCCCGGTTCGACGAGTCCTCCGAGGGCGGTCTCGAACTGACCCGGGAGGGCGGCCACCACCGCCGCCGCATCGCCCACGCGGGCGGTGACGCCACCGGCGCCGAGATCTCCCGCGCCCTGGTCGAGGCGGTCCGCGCGCGCGGCGTGCGCACCGTCGAGAACGCGCTCGTGCTGGACCTCCTCACGGACGCCGAGGGCCGCACGGCCGGTGTCACCCTGCACGTGATGGGGGAGGGGCAGCACGACGGCGTCGGGGCGGTCCACGCCCCCGCGGTGGTCCTGGCCACCGGCGGCATGGGCCAGGTCTTCTCCGCCACGACCAACCCGTCGGTGTCGACCGGCGACGGCGTGGCGCTGGCCCTGCGCGCGGGTGCCGAGGTCAGCGACCTGGAGTTCGTCCAGTTCCACCCGACCGTGCTGTTCCTCGGCCCGGACGCCGAGGGCCAGCAGCCCCTGGTCTCCGAGGCGGTCCGCGGCGAGGGCGCCCACCTCGTGGACGCCGACGGCGTGCGCTTCATGCTCGGACAGCACGAACTCGCCGAACTCGCCCCCCGGGACATCGTCGCCAAGGGCATCACGCGCCGCATGCAGGAGCAGGACGCCGAGCACATGTACCTCGACGCCCGCCACTTCGGCGCCGAGATGTGGGAGCACCGCTTCCCGACGATCCTGGCCGCCTGCCGCGCCCACGGCATCGACCCGGTCACCGAGCCGATCCCGGTCGCCCCGGCCGCCCACTACGCCTCCGGCGGCGTGCGCACCGACTCCCACGGCCGGACGACCGTCCCGGGCCTGTACGCCTGCGGCGAGGTCGCCTGCACCGGCGTGCACGGCGCCAACCGCCTGGCCTCCAACTCCCTGCTGGAGGGCCTCGTCTACGCCGAGCGCATCGCGGCCGACATCGCGGCGACGGGCCTGCGCGCGCGCGTGCCGCGGCCGCTGCCGCACCCCGAGATCCCCGAGCACCCCCTGCAGAGCGCCGAGGCCCGCTTCACCATCCAGCGGATCATGACCGGCGGGGCGGGCGTCCTGCGCTCGGCGGAGTCGCTCACCAAGGCCGCCGACCAGCTCCAGCGCCTGCACACGGACGCCCGGGAGGCCCTCGCCGAGAACGGCAGGACGGCCGAGCCCGGCGTCGGCACCTGGGAGGCCACCAACCTGCTGTGCGTGGCCCGCGTCCTGGTCGCCGCCGCCCGGCTGCGCGAGGAGACCCGGGGCTGCCACTGGCGCGAGGACCACCCCGAGCGCGACGACACGGCCTGGCGCCGCCACATCGTCGTCAGGCTGAACCCCGACCGGAGCCTGGCCGTGCACACCACGGACACGACACACTTCCCCGCGACCCTCCCGCCCCCCGCCCTCCAGGAGCAGTGACCGACGTGACCACCCCCGACCTTCCCCTCGCCTCCTCCTCGGGCTGCGGCGACGGCTGCGCCTGCGGCGCGGACGACGAGGCGTACCTGGAGTGCGGCCTGGACCCCGCGCTCGCCCAGCTGCTGGCCGACGCCGGCCTCGACCCCGTCGAGGTCGAGGACATCGCCAACGTGGCCCTCCAGGAGGACCTGGCCCACGGCGTGGACGTGACCACGGTCGCGACCATCCCCGAGGACGCGGTCGCCACCGCCGACTTCACCGCCCGCGAGGCGGGCGTCGTGGCCGGCCTGCGCGTCGCCGAGGCCGTCGTCTCGGTCGTCTGCGAGGAGGAGCTGGAGATCGAGCGCCACGCCGAGGACGGCGACCGCGTCGAGGCCGGCCAGAAGCTCCTCTCCGTCACCACCCGCACCCGCGACCTGCTCACCGCCGAGCGCAGCGCGCTGAACATCCTGTGCCGCCTGTCGGGCGTCGCGACGGCCACGCGCGCGTGGGCGGACGTCCTGGAGGGCACCAAGGCCAGGGTCCGCGACACCCGCAAGACCACCCCCGGCCTGCGCAGCCTGGAGAAGTACGCGGTCCGCTGCGGCGGCGGCGTCAACCACCGCATGTCCCTGTCGGACGCGGCCCTCGTCAAGGACAACCACGTGGTCGCCGCGGGCGGCGTCGCCCAGGCCTTCCAGGCAGTCCGTGACCGCTTCCCCGAGGTCCCCATCGAGGTCGAGGTCGACACGCTGCACCAGCTGCGCGAGGTCCTGGACGCCGGCGCCGACCTGATCCTGCTGGACAACTTCACGCCCGCCGAGTGCGCGGAGGCCGTGGCGATCGTCCAGGGCCGCGCCGCCCTGGAGGCCTCCGGCCGCCTCACCCTCGACAACGCCAAGGCCTACGCCGACACCGGCGTCGACTACCTGGCCGTCGGGGCCCTCACCCACTCCTCGCCGATCCTGGACATCGGCCTGGACCTGCGGCCGGCGGAGTAGGGGAGCGGGTACGGGCCATGCTGCTGACGATCGACGTAGGAAACACCCACACGGTCCTGGGCCTGTTCGACGGCGAGGAGATCGTCGAACACTGGCGCATCTCCACGGACGCGCGCCGCACCGCCGACGAACTGGCGGTCCTGCTCCAGGGCCTGATGGGCATGCACCCGCTGCTCGGCGAGGAACTGGGCGACGGCATCGACGGCATCGCCATCTGCGCGACCGTCCCCTCGGTCCTGCACGAGCTGCGCGAGGTGACCCGCCGCTACTACGGCGACGTGCCCGCCGTCCTCGTCGAACCGGGCGTCAAGACCGGCGTGCCGATCCTCATGGACAACCCCAAGGAGGTCGGCGCGGACCGCATCATCAACGCGGTCGCGGCCGTCGAGCTCTACGGCGGCCCCGCGATCGTCGTCGACTTCGGCACGGCGACGACGTTCGACGCGGTCAGCGCGCGCGGCGAGTACGTCGGCGGCGTCATCGCCCCCGGCATCGAGATCTCCGTCGAGGCCCTCGGCGTCCGCGGCGCCCAGCTCCGCAAGATCGAGGTGGCCCGGCCCCGCAGCGTGATCGGCAAGAACACGGTCGAGGCGATGCAGTCGGGCATCGTCTACGGCTTCGCCGGCCAGGTCGACGGCGTCGTCAACCGCGTGGCCCGCGAGCTGGCGGAGGACCCCGACGACGTCACCGTCATCGCGACGGGCGGCCTGGCCCCCATGGTCCTCGGCGAGTCCTCGGTCATCGACGAGCACGAGCCGTGGCTGACCCTGATCGGCCTGCGGCTGGTCTACGAGCGGAACGTGTCACGCATGTGAGCGGCGCGCTCGGCTGTCCCCGCCCTCTTCCCGGGCCGAGGCGGCGCGGCAGCCGAGAAGCGCTCGCACCCCCGCCCACCCGGGTGGTCCCCCGCGCCACACCCGCCCCTTATGTCGAAATTGTCTGATTAGCGCGTATCGTCGCCGCATGCCCACGCCCTACGGATCCCGCGGCGGCATGGCGTTCGGCGTGGAGGAGCTGCGTGTGCTCCGCCGCGCTCTCGCCCTCGCCCTCCACCCCACCTCCGCCTCGTCCGACGACGTCCAGGACTGTCTCCGCCTCGCAGAGTCGCTCGACGAGGCGATGCGGGAGGGGGCCAGGCTGCGCGCCTTCCTCGTGGCCGACCTGGGCCGGTACCGCGCCGCCCTGCCCGGCACCGCCGTCGGTTACCTCACGCTCCTCGACGAGGCCCTGGCCGCCGGCTACCGCCCCCGCCCCGACGACCTCGCCGCCCTGCGCGCCCTGCGCGGCAACCCCACCGCCGCGGCCCTGCTGGACCGCTGCGCGGTCACCCTCGTCACCGCGAGCGCCCCCGCACGCCCCGGCGCGCGCTCCGCCGTCCCCGCCGCCCGCACCCGCCTCCTGGCCCTCCCCGGCGGAGCCGACAAGCAGCCGGAGAAGAAACCCGACCGCAAGCCGCCGGCCCCGAAGCCCGCCCCTGCTCCGGCCCCCGCTCCGGGCGATCCGAAGCCCTCCCGCCCGATCCCCACTCCGGGCGAGGTCTTCCCGCGCCGCAAGCCCGCCCCGCCACCCCCGGCGAACCCCCAGCAGCTCGCCGCGGGCTGACGTGGCTACCCTGGATCCATGGACTACGTCTCCGCGCTCCTGCCCCCGGTCGTCATGGCCGTCTTCTTCATCGGCGTGATCCGGGTGATCGTGAAGACCCAGGGCGGCGCCAACAAGGCCAAGGAGGACGCGGCCGTCGACGCCGCCCTCACGCGCGTGGAGGGCGCCCGTCAGGCCTCCGCGACCGGCCCGAAGGCCGACGTCTGACCCCACCCCTCCCTCGGCGTACGACTCCGCGGGGCCCGGCTGCGGCGCCCGCACATTCGAGTCGTACGCCCCTTTTGTGCCCGTTCGCCGGTGAAGCGCACGTCCGCCACGCCAATACCGAGATCTCCCACTATTGTTCTGAGCTGTGCCTCGCCCATTGGGAGAACTCGAAGACGCGGTCATGTCGCGGGTGTGGAAGTGGAACCGCCCCGTGACCGTTCGAGAAGTCCTGGAAGATCTTCAGAAGGAGCGGTCCATCGCCTACACCACGGTGATGACCGTTTTGGACAATCTCCACCAGAAGGGCTGGGTGCGCCGCGAGGCGGAAGGCCGCGCCTATCGATATGAGGCGGTCTCGACCCGGGCCGCCTACGCCGCCGCCCTGATGAACGACGCCTGGTCGCAGAGTGACAACCCCGCCGCCGCTCTCGTCGCCTTCTTCGGCATGATGAGCGAGGAACAGCGCCGGGCTCTCACCGATGCCGTACGCATCGTCCAGGGTCCGGAAACCCAGGAACCGACCGAACCGTCGGAATCCGGGGAAGCCCCGGAACCGCCGGCCGAGTCGGAACAGGCGGAACAGCCGGAACAGCGGGAACGGGCGGAACCCCGGGAAGGCCCCCCGCAGAACCCCGCCTCCGCTCAGGGGACCGGCGGGCGATAGCGTCCGTTCATGTCCGCGAAGAGCCCCGACGCCCCCGCAAAAGCCATCACCGTCCGGCGGGCCCGCACCAGCGATGTCCCGGCCGTGCGTCGCCTCCTTGACGCCTACGTCCGCGACGGCATCCTCCTCGACAAAGCAACGGTGACCCTTTACGAGGACATCCAGGAGTTCTGGGTCGCCGAACGCGACGACAACGCCGAGGTCGTCGGCTGCGGCGCCCTGCACGTGATGTGGGAAGACCTCGCCGAAGTGCGCACTCTCGCGGTGAAGCCCGGCCTCAAGGGCGCGGGCGTCGGACACCGGGTGCTGGAGAAGTTGCTGCAGACCGCCCGCTGGCTCGGCGTTCGCCGCGTTTTCTGTCTGACCTTCGAAGTCGACTTCTTCGGCAAGCACGGCTTCGTGGAGATCGGCGAGACCCCGGTCGACACGGATGTCTACGCGGAGCTGCTGCGTTCCTATGACGAGGGTGTCGCGGAGTTCCTCGGTCTCGAACGAGTGAAACCGAACACCTTGGGCAACAGCCGGATGCTTCTGCATCTGTGATCGCCGGGCGGACAACAGTCCGGCCACAACCGGGCCCGCCCGGTTCGCCAAGGCATATTCGGTGGCGCGCCCCCTGCCCCGGTGGCCTATGTCCGAAACGCGCACGTTTCCGGACGGAGGCGGGGCTACCGGTCTCTGCCGGGGGTTTGTGTTTTTCCGGCAAAAGCGGTTTGCTTTCCGAGGTACTGCAGTACTGCATATAACAGGGGACGGCGATACGGCGGACGCCGGCACACCCCGGCCCTGAAGATATCGATGAAAGGAAATCCGGTGGCACAGAAGGTTCAGGTCCTTCTTGTCGACGACCTCGACGGTGGCGAGGCGGACGAGACCGTGACGTTCGCGCTGGACGGCAAGACGTACGAGATCGATCTCACCACCGCCAATGCGGACAAGCTCCGTGGCCTTCTCGAGCCTTACGTGAAGGGCGGTCGTCGTACCGGAGGCCGTGCTTCGGGCGGGCGTGGAAAGACGCGCGCGGCTTCGGGCGGCAGCCAGGACACCGCGGCGATCCGCGCGTGGGCGAAGGAGAACGGCTACGAGGTCAACGACCGCGGCCGTGTTCCCGCGACCATCCGCGAGGCTTACGAGAAGGCCAACGGCTGAGCGGCGGCATCACCGGCCCCGCGCACGCGAGGCCGGCGGCTGGGCGCCCGCGCGCCGCAGCCGGGCCCGGTGGCACTGCGTGGCCACCGTGTCCACCAGCCGCACGAGATCGGGGGCGTCTCCACCGCCCCCCAAGGCCGACAGCGTCGGCAGCGAGGCCTCGACCTCGCACCCCGGCTCGGGGGGCCGCAGCCACACGGCGGCCCCCTGGGAACCGAGCCGGCCCCGGGGAAGCGGCCGGCCGGCATCCGGGCCGGACCCACGCGGCGCCGGCCCGTCCGGCCCCCAGGCCGACGGCCCACCCGCCCCTGCCGGCAGCCCCGCGACGGGAACACCGGCCCTTGTGGGCAGCCCCGCAGCGACCCCGCTGAACGGCGCCGCGTCCGCGGCCGCGGGTGCGTGCGCGTCCGGCGTGCCCGGTGCCGGCGGCCCGCACGCTCGCCCGGCCTCCGGCGGTGGTGTGCCCGGTGGCAGTGGCGCCCGCAGGAACGCGCCCGCGCCGAGTGCCCTCAGGTCCAGTGGCAGTGCTCCCCAGTCCAGCCACTCCAGCAGCCCCGGCAACTCCTCCGCGCTGCCCGCGGCCACCAGCAGCTGGACGCGCTCGCCCCGGGCGGCCACCGGCGCGCGCGGCCCGAGGCGCCGCAGGGCCGCCGGCGCGGCCTCCGCCGGCACGTCCAGGACGTCGAAGCGCACCCCCAGGACCAGTCGCAGCGGTTCGCCGGGCGCGGTCGGCCAGCCGAGGCCGTCCTCGTACCACCGCCGGGCGGAGCTGCGGCGGGGCGGCGGGACCACGGCGGGTGTGCGGGCGGTCACGGAGGGGGGAGCGCCGGACATGCCAAGAGCAACCACCGGAACGGCGCGCGGGTTACGCTGTGTTCACTTTGTGTGCTGATGTGAGCGCGCAGCGTGGTGAAACGGGGGCGTGCGGGGGGTGCGGGGAGGCGCAAGGTTGTTCGCCCGTAGCGGAGGGAACGGGGGCGCTCGGCATGGACTGTCGGTCCCCACGGGTAAGACATCCCTAGTGGGAGGGGGCGACACGCAGGAAAGGACGTCTCACGTTCGCCATCGGCGTACTGGCGAGTGGGGTATCTGCCTGGCCTGCGGGAACATCGTCTCGCACCATCGGGTTGGAGCAGATGTCGGCGTTCGGGGTCAGGAGGCCAAGGACGGTGTCGGCAGTTGGAATGAGCGGTCCCCGCTTGCGGGACTAAGCTGCGGAAGGACAGGGAGGGGAAGTTCCCCCCACTGCCTGACCGCTCTGAGGAGCGATTAACGATGTTCGAGAGGTTCACCGACCGCGCGCGGCGGGTTGTCGTCCTGGCTCAGGAAGAAGCCCGGATGCTCAACCACAACTACATCGGCACTGAACACATCCTCCTGGGCCTGATCCACGAGGGCGAAGGTGTCGCCGCCAAGGCCCTTGAGAGCCTCGGGATTTCGCTCGAGGCGGTCCGCCAGCAGGTGGAGGAGATCATCGGCCAGGGCCAGCAGGCCCCGTCCGGGCACATCCCCTTCACCCCCCGTGCCAAGAAGGTCCTGGAGCTGTCGCTCCGCGAGGCCCTTCAGCTGGGCCACAACTACATCGGCACGGAGCACATCCTGCTCGGCCTGATCCGCGAGGGCGAGGGCGTCGCCGCCCAGGTCCTGGTCAAGCTGGGCGCTGATCTGAACCGCGTGCGGCAGCAGGTGATCCAGCTGCTCTCCGGTTACCAGGGCAAGGAGACCGCCACCGCCGGCGGTCCTGCCGAGGGCACGCCCTCCACGTCCCTGGTCCTCGACCAGTTCGGCCGGAACCTCACCCAGGCCGCTCGTGAGTCCAAGCTCGACCCGGTCATCGGGCGCGAGAAGGAGATCGAGCGGGTCATGCAGGTGCTGTCCCGCCGTACGAAGAACAACCCGGTGCTGATCGGTGAGCCCGGCGTCGGCAAGACCGCCGTCGTCGAGGGCCTCGCCCAGGCCATCGTCAAGGGCGAGGTGCCCGAGACCCTCAAGGACAAGCACCTCTACACCCTGGACCTCGGCGCCCTGGTCGCCGGCTCCCGCTACCGCGGTGACTTCGAGGAGCGCCTGAAGAAGGTGCTCAAGGAGATCCGCACCCGCGGCGACATCATCCTGTTCATCGACGAGCTGCACACGCTGGTCGGTGCGGGTGCCGCCGAGGGCGCCATCGATGCCGCTTCGATCCTGAAGCCGATGCTGGCCCGCGGTGAGCTGCAGACCATCGGTGCGACCACGCTGGACGAGTACCGCAAGCACCTGGAGAAGGACGCGGCCCTGGAGCGCCGCTTCCAGCCCATCCAGGTCGCGGAGCCGTCCCTGCCGCACACGATCGAGATCCTCAAGGGTCTGCGTGACCGGTACGAGGCCCACCACCGCGTCTCCATCACCGACGAGGCGCTGGTCCAGGCCGCCACGCTGGCCGACCGGTACATCTCGGACCGCTTCCTGCCGGACAAGGCGATCGACCTGATCGACGAGGCCGGATCGAGGATGCGCATCCGCCGGATGACCGCGCCGCCGGACCTGCGCGAGTTCGACGAGAAGATCGCCGGTGTCCGCCGGGACAAGGAGTCCGCGATCGACTCGCAGGACTTCGAGAAGGCCGCCTCCCTGCGCGACAAGGAGAAGCAGCTCCTCGCCGCCAAGGCCAAGCGGGAGAAGGAGTGGAAGGCCGGCGACATGGACGTCGTCGCCGAGGTCGACGGCGAGCTGATCGCCGAGGTCCTCGCGACCGCCACCGGCATCCCGGTCTTCAAGCTGACCGAGGAGGAGTCCTCGCGTCTGCTGCGCATGGAGGAGGAGCTCCACAAGCGCGTCATCGGCCAGAACGACGCCGTCAAGGCGCTGTCGAAGGCGATCCGCCGTACGCGTGCCGGTCTGAAGGACCCCAAGCGTCCCGGTGGCTCGTTCATCTTCGCCGGCCCGTCCGGTGTCGGTAAGACCGAGCTGTCCAAGGCGCTCGCCGAGTTCCTCTTCGGCGACGAGGACGCGCTGATCTCCCTCGACATGTCGGAGTTCAGCGAGAAGCACACGGTCTCGCGTCTCTTCGGTTCGCCCCCCGGCTACGTGGGCTACGAGGAGGGCGGCCAGCTGACGGAGAAGGTGCGCCGCAAGCCGTTCTCGGTGGTCCTCTTCGACGAGGTCGAGAAGGCCCACCCGGACATCTTCAATTCGCTGCTGCAGATCCTGGAGGACGGTCGCCTGACCGACTCCCAGGGCCGGGTCGTGGACTTCAAGAACACGGTCATCATCATGACGACCAACCTCGGCACCCGGGACATCTCCAAGGGCTTCAACCTGGGCTTCGCGGCCTCGGGTGACACGAAGACCAACTACGAGCGCATGAAGAACAAGGTCCAGGACGAGCTCAAGCAGCACTTCCGGCCCGAGTTCCTCAACCGCGTCGACGACGTGGTCGTCTTCCCGCAGCTCAGCCAGGAGGACATCCTCCAGATCGTCGACCTGATGATCGGCAAGGTGGACGAGCGCCTGAAGGACCGGGACATGGGCATCGAGCTCTCCCAGTCCGCCAAGGAGCTGCTGTCCAAGAAGGGCTACGACCCCGTGCTGGGTGCGCGTCCGCTGCGCCGCACCATCCAGCGCGAGATCGAGGACTCGCTGTCGGAGAAGATCCTCTTCGGCGAACTCCGCCCGGGCCACATCGTGGTCGTGGACACGGAGGGCGAGGGCGAGGCCAAGACCTTCACCTTCCGCGGTGAGGAGAAGTCGGCGCTGCCGGACGTCCCGCCGATCGAGCAGGCGGCCGGTGGTACCGGTCCGAACCTGAGCAAGGACGCGTAGGCGTCACAGCCGGTCAGACCGGCATAAGGGGCCGGTGCCGCAAGGCACCGGCCCCTTCCGCGTACCCGGGAGCCCTACGAGAGCTGCCCGTCGTAGTCCGGCAGCTTGAACGTGCGCTCGGCGTGGCCGCCCGAGAGGTCGGTGGCGCTGTTGCCGATGTTCGCGATGATCGTGTAGCCCTTCTTCTCGATGTCGGCGCGCTGGGCCGTCTTGTAGTCGGCGACGTTCTTGAAGAGGTCGATGAAGCCGCGGACGTAGAGCCCGGAGACCCGGTAGCCGGTCTGCTTGAGGTTGTACTCGGTGAACGAGTAGATGATCCCGGGCCGGGCCGTCACGAAGAACACGGCGACGCCGCGCTCCTGGGCGTATCTGGCGGCCTCCAGGACCGGCTTGTTGGCCGGCTGCGGGTAGCTGAAGCCGAAGTCGGTCTCCAGCGCCGTGTTGTCGATGTCGAGGACGACGGCCTGCTTTTCGCCGGGCTTCGGGGCCGCGATCCGCTGCTTCAGGTAGGGCAGCGCCTGGTCCATCACCGCCTGGCAGTCCTTCTGCCAGGTGGCGTAGTCGACGTCGGCCGCGGCGGCCGTGGCGGCGGCGGTGACGGCCGTGGAGGCGCGGGCCGGGGCCGCGGCGTCGGCCGGGGCGGCCATCGCCACGAGGGCGGCCGCCGAGACGGCGGTGACGGATGCGCGGCGCAGCCAGGGGCGTCGGGTCTGCATGTCGTGGGGGTCCTCTCACGTCAATGACGCTGCCAACATGTCGTGTGCATGTTCGTGGGCGAGGGTGGCGCGAGGGGAACCGTAGGGTTACCGGACGGTAGGTGCCTAGAGGTGTGCGCCACATTTCCGGAATGGCCGAAGAGGACCCCCGGTGACATGCCGCACAGGCGATATGTCCGTTACTAGCTGGAATAGTGGATAACGGGTCGGAGGGAAAGGGGTGCCGACCCCGCGAGACGGGCGGAAGTGCGGGCTCATCGCCTGATTCATCCCGAATGGGGACTGTGTCAAGAGACGTAGAACACTGAACCAAATTACTAACTTCTGTCGTAGATCACGTTTTTGGGAGTTTGTCGGGCCTCGGGTTACCAAGGGATGGCCACACGGCGAGCGACTGCGCGCCGGGTGGTTTTCTCCGTCCCCTTCCCCACGAGGTTTCGATGTCCCAGCGCGTCACGTCCCGCTCTTCCCGTACGTCCCAGCTCCGCACCCGTGCGACCGTGCTGGCCGCCGGCCTCGGTGTCTCGGTCGCACTGGGAGCCGGGGTCGCGTCCGCCGCCGACACCACGGCCGCGTCCGGTGCCGCCAGCGCCGTCCAGGCGCAGGCCGCCGCCCAGGCCAAGGCCGCCAAGGCCGAGGCGGTGAAGGCCGAGAAGGCCGCCAAGGCCGCCGCCGCGAAGAAGGCGGCCGCGAAGAAGGCCGCCGCGGTGAAGAAGGCGGCCAAGAAGGCCAAGCCGTCCTGGGTCGACCCGGTGAAGAAGTACAAGCTCTCCGCGAGCTTCGCCCAGAACGGCGGCATGTGGCAGTCCACCCACAGCGGCCAGGACTACGCCGTCCCGAGCGGCACCCGGGTCGTCGCCGCCCACGGCGGCACCGTGGTCAAGGCCGGCGGCAACGGCGCCGGTGACGGCCCCGCGTACGGCAACGCCGTCGTGATCAAGCACGGCAACGGCACCTACTCGCAGTACGCGCACCTGTCGCAGGTCAAGGTGCGGATCGGCCAGGTCGTCAAGACCGGCCAGGAGATCGCCCGCTCCGGCAACACCGGCAACTCCAGCGGTCCCCACCTGCACTTCGAGATCCGCACGACCCCGAACTACGGCTCGGCGGTCGACCCGGTGAAGTTCCTGCGCGCCAAGGGCGTGAAGGTCTGATCCGGCTTGTTGCCCTCAGGCCCTAGGTGTATTGATCACGAGCGTTGTTAACGGTTGCCGGGCTTGATCATGGCGAAGACCTCCGATGTGGTGGAGCTGTCTAGGAACACACCGCACGGAGG